>CAUJCT010000059.1 GCA_963169345.1 Bacteroidota bacterium | reverse complement strand
GGCTGACAGGTAACGACGACGCCTACGGAAGCTACAAAGATGTTTCGAGACATAAAATAAGAGAATCTTTGAGATTGTTTATAAACTTTACGATTAACGAATTAACATATTTCTATGAAACCGCCGCCCCTCCGGGACTTTGATTCGTGCTCCATCATGTTTTCTATGAAACCGTCGTCCCTCTGGGACTTTGATTGTGCACAATATTTTAGCTAATCGATAAGCTCTACGACTTAACGACTTAACATTTGTTGAGTGTCGCGATAAATCGACGACGCCTACGGAAGCGACAAAAATGATTCAGGACTTTAATTGCAGATTGTTTAAAGTATATCGACAAGCTAAACGTCTTAACAGCGTAGCTCTACGACTTAACATATCTACATGAAACCGTCGTCCCTCTGGGACTTTGATTGTGCACAATATTTTAGCTAATCGACAAGCTCTACGACTTAACAACTTAACAACTTAACGACTTAACAGCGTAGCTCTACGACTTAACGACTTAACAACTTAACGACTTAACAGCGCAGCTCTACGACTTAACAACTTAACGACTCAACGACTTAACAGCGTAGCTATTCCACTCTTGTATAAACCACAAAACCATTTCTATCCCAGAGAACTTTGAGATTTGGAAATTCGGATAAATCTTCCCGGTCATTTGATTTGGCGATGAGATAGACTTTTCTGTCGACCTTACCACTGATGAGCCAGTGTTTTTGCAAATCATCCAATTCAGCCTTTTCATCTTCCGATAGTTGAAGATAGCTGATTTTATGTTTACTTCTATAGTATCTTCTGTTGATAAAACTCATGCCATCAGCATACTTTAAAGGTTGAGTCAGTCCGTAAAAATAAGGGGCATAGCTTTTATAGCCTACATTAAAAATGTAGCATTTTTCTTTGCTTACAGATTTAAAAAAATCGATTGCAGTACCCTGGGTATGTCGTTCTATTTTACCGGTAAAGCTCAGAGACAACATCCAAATGACCAAAGCATTTCCCATTAATAAGGTACCGAAAGTCAATACCGGTTTATCTTTGAACAAATGAAAAACATAGACCCCTAACAAAACCAGCAATATCAAACCCGGGATGGAATCTGAAAAAGACCAGTTGACATCTGCCATGAGATTTAAACGTGTAAAATCATCCTGAATCATATCCAGCAGCCATGGTTTGGAGTATGCCATTATCAATGGAAACGAAATGAAGACAGCTGACAGAAACAAGCAAATTGTAATTAGCAATACCTTAAAGTACCATTTAAATTTCAGTTGTCTGTGATTAAAACTTTCAATGGCATAAGCACTCATAAAAGTGAGAGGCAGCCAGCAAAGAGAAGAATAGTGTACGATTTTAGTTCTTACAATAGAAAATAAAATGAGGACAACCCAAAACAGACATTGCATGGTTGTTCTGAACAAATTTTCGTGGTAAGAATACAGTTCATTTTTTTTCCATCCAGCCATAGCCAGAATTGAAATTGGGAAACAGCCAAAAAGGAGCACCAGAGTGTGGTAGTAAAAAGGTTGTTCGTGACCTGCTACATTCTGAGAGAAGAGACCAATTTGATATTGTACAAACTGGATAATAAAATACGGTCCATTTTGTATAGTTTCAGGCAGGAACCAGATACTGGTAATAATAGAAGTAGAAAGAAGATAAATAATCAAATTTCCAAATGAAAAGAACCAGACTAAGCGTTTAGCAAACACCATTGAAAACAATACCAGTAAACCAATCAACAGTGCGACAGGTCCCTTACAAAGTATGGCAATTCCGGTATAAATACCAGCCATTAAAAAATGGATATTGGCATTATAGGCTGTATCTGCATTTTTAATGACTTTATAGAACTGAAGTATACTTAAGAAAATAAAGAAATTAAAGACAGGATCAATTAAACCGGTTCTGAAATAAAACTGCGGCGTGATAGCACCTAGATAACTCAGCACCCACCAATGCGCAAGATGTCCTTTAAAATTTTGTCTGCCAACTTTATAAATCAGAAGCAGGGTTAAAATACCAAAGACAGCATTAGGGAAACGTGCGGCAAATTCATTGACTCCAAAGATTTTCATAGAGAGTACCTGCATCCAAATGAACAAAGGAGGTTTTTCCCAGAAAGCCTGAAAATTAATTTGAACCTGATTGTAATTGCCGGTCAGTATCATTTCCCTTGCCGACTCAGCAAAGTTGATTTCATCCCAATCGAACAAGTGCACAGAACCAATGTACGGGAAGAACAAAACACCTGAGATTACAATGATCAGTATATAATGAATGGGATTGACAAATGTCTTCATGAAAATTTGATCAAAGGTTTTTGCCACACAGGCGTTGTAAAGAGTTTATCGGCCAGCCAAGTAAACAGCCAGGCGTAAAAGAATCCGATGAGAGCACCAGCATAAACATCCATCAGGTAATGTTGAGCAGCATACACCCTTGAATAAGCTGCCATGCAAGCAACTAAGAAAAGAAAAGCCTGTATCCAGGATTTACCGGAAACAATGCCTACCAGGGCAAGAGAGCAAAACGCAGCCATGGTATGACCAGAAGGGAAGCTACCATTGGAATGTAAATGAATACCCGGCACATGATGAAATTCAGCATGATTAGAATTGAGCCATACAAATGGTCGGTCGAATCCCGAAAATATAATATTCTTAAAAAGTAAAATACTTAAACCACTTACAGCCATGGCTATAACAATAGCTATAAACTGGCGTCTTTCGGCGAAAAGCCCCAGAATTACCACAAAAACAATAAAGGCCAGTTCAGGCAAACGAGTGGTATGGTATAACAAAGTATCTAACCATGGAGCGTGATGACTGTTGATAAATAACATGGATGTATTTTTATCATAAAGCAGAACATAAGGCAATACAACCACTGCAAGCAGTAGATGGCAGATTATTGAAACGCGTTTATTTCTGAGCTTGTTCTTCAATTAAAAATTTTACAAATATTGCTAAATTTTATTTTTTAAGGTAATAAAAATTCATTTAAATTGCAGGAAAATAATATTCGATCAATATGTCAAGAAAACAAGGAAGAGTTGAAGTGGTTCTGGAATTTCCTATAAAGTGTTCTCCGAGTATTCTTTATAACTATATCAGTTCAGCGTCGGGATTACAGGAATGGTTTGCCCACAAAGTGGTTACAAAAAGCAGGACAGACTATGTATTTACATTCGACGACGGTCAGGAAGTTAAGGCTACATTACTGCGTTCAGTGAACAATAAGCTCACCCGTTTTCATTTTGCCAATTCACAGGAAGAGGAGTACATAGAGATGGAAATTATCATAGATGAACTCACTGAAGACGTCGCTTTAAAAGTCACCGAATTCTGCAACGAAGACGAAAAACGCGAAATTGAAGAAGTCTGGCATACTCAGGTGGAAACCCTGAAAGATGTTATCGGCGCATAATTTGTGGAATACAGTTTGCAGTAATCGTGCTGCATCTATTTGCGCATGAAGAAAGTTAATTTACTTGTTGTCAAAGCTTTTATTGGTCCGTTTCTGGGGACATTCTTCATTTCCATGTTTTTATTTTTGATGCTCTTCTTATGGAAGTACATCGATGATATGGTGGGTAAAGGTTTGGAATGGCACGTAGTTGCGCGATTGCTGTTTTTCTCTCTGGCCGATTTAATTCCAATGGCTTTGCCTTTAGCTGTATTACTTTCCAGTTTAATGACATTCGGTAATTTATCTGAAAGTTATGAAATGGTTGCCTTAAAAGCATCAGGCGTTAGTATTTACAGAGCACTAGCACCGGCTTTTGCTATCATTTGTCTCCTGGCATTAATTACTTTTTATGTTTCGAACATCGTCATCCCCAAAGCCAATTTAGAGGCTAAAAGTTTGTTATGGGATATTAGAAATAAAAAACCGGCATTCGACTTAAAAGAAGGTATATTCTATTCGGGTATTGAAGGTTACCAAATTAAAGTTGGTAAAAAAGACAAGGACAATGAAACCATCCGGGATGTTATGATTTATGAAAACAAACCGGGATATGCTGAATTGACCATAACAAGAGCAGCATCAGGTAAAATGACCTTAAGTGATGATAAAAGATTGCTGTATTTTACACTCAATGATGGCGTCAGATACGAAGAACTTGTTGAGAATGCCAATTACAACAAACGCATTCCGGCCACGACCACTTATTTCAAAGAACAAAGAATGACTTTTGATTTAAGTGACCTGGATTTAAAGAAGACCGACAAAGAGCTTTTCAAGGGAAGTGCTGTGATGATGAACATCAGTGAGTTGCAAGATGCACTTGATTCGACCCGGAAAGAGATGAAGAAACGCAATACAGCAACACGTGATTATTTGCGTCCATACTATCCCAATCCTAAAGAAATCATCCAAAACACAGGCGTTAAAGACAGTCCGGTTTTAGTCAATGATACCATCATCAATAATTTTCCAAAAGAAAACAGATACAGTATTTTGGAAATGGCACTTGGTTCAGCCAGAAATTTAAAAAGTATCATTGAGTCATCAGCTCAACAACTGGAAGATATACAAAGCGAAGAAAGAATGTTTAACATAAAGTGGCACGAGAAATTCACTTTGTCATTTGTGTTAATTGTTCTTTTTCTTTTGGCTGCACCACTTGGCACCATCATTAGAAAAGGTGGAATAGGTATGCCTATGGTTGTTTCAATCATCATGTTCATCTTATATTATGTCGTGAATATGATAGGCATTAAAATGGGGAAAGAGGGCATAGTACCTGCCTGGATTGGTGCATGGCTGGCAACCTTTGTTTTATTTCCAATTGGTATTTTTGTTTTGAACAGAGCGGCAAACGAATCAGCCATTTTCGACAAAGAGAAGTATCAGAAGCTGGCTGAAAAAATATTAATGCTTTTCAGAAAGAAAAATGAACAACAGCAGAATTAAGTTCTGTTTCATTTTTACAACAACAATCTGTTATTTCACTGCAATTGACCAAAGGCCCCGTCCAAAAGTAGAGGCTAAAAGCATACCATCATTTTCATAGTAACGCAATTCTGTTACGATGGTTTTAGGCAATTGATTGCCCAACTGTTGCCATGATTTTTTATAGTAAACATAGACTCCATCATTGGTACCACAAACCCATTTGCCGTTGACTGCAATAATGGTATTTACAGGTAAGTTTGGCAAACCGATAGAAATATTTGTAAACGTTCGGCCTCCATCCATTGAGATATATACTTTGTTCAGCACCTCCCCTTTTTTGTCGAATGCTTCGAGTGCAACTGCAATTTCTCCTCTGCGGTTGATGTGAATATCCGTTATACTACGCCACATTAAAATTGGCAAAGATTTACTTCTGTCTATCCAGGTTCTTCCGCCATCCATGGTTTGATATAATTTTTTCTCGAGTACAGAGCCCCAGGTTGGATCATCTTTCGCCAGCCATATTTCATTTTCATTTTTTGGATTCACCCAAAAAGCCTTAATTTTTCTATCAGCATCCAGCATTGAACTGACAATTTCAAAGTATTTGCCATTTTGCTTTTTGTAAAGATGCATATTGGCAATATAGAGGGAGCCTGAACTTTTCAGATATTGTACTCTGAAGTCATGTCCCGTTCTGTCTGCACCTGCGTGCATCATCATGATGGTTTTGCCTCCATCTTTGACAAAATGATTCATTTGAGCCACGCCACCGGAAAAATCATCTGTATCCGAAACAGCTACAATTCTTCCACCATCACCATAAATTGGCAGGCAATTCCAAATGCCTTTCTTATAAGAGAATATCCCATTATCCTGAGTACCTGCCATGATGGTATTATCCAAACTTCTATCGAAACCAAACATTAGAGAGGCATTGAGATTGATAGACTGGTCGGTTAGAGACTTCCAGTTTTTACCGGCATCCATGGTATAATCGACTCCACCATCCGTACATACCCACACTCCACCATTAGGTGAAAAAGCGATATCATTAAAATCATCGTGAACATGATTAGGGACACCATTCAAAGGACTGCCAGCTTCTGTAAATGTTTTACCATCGTCAACTGATTTGACTAAGCGGGTCCCTCCTACCCACAACGTTTCAGTTTTCAATGCCGTGTGCCACTGAATACTAAAAACCAATCGGGAGGAATTCATTAACATAAAACCGGTATTGACAATTTCGAAGTCTTTTAATTCTGTTGAATTGGACTTAAGCAAATAGACATTTTGATTTTGAGCCAGAATGTAAACTCTGTTTTTATTTTTTATTGAAAAGGCAGCATGATAAGACGTATGGGTATGATTTTTTAATCCATAAGTTGAATTGATTTTATCTGTAATATCTGCAAAAGTAGAACCCCCATCCCGACTTACTAAAACGCCATTCCCACATACAATAATATTTTTAGGGTCATTAGGGTCTGTAATAACATGTTTCAGGTTATAACGACCCTCATAAACAACCGACCACGACAGTGCACCATTAGTTGAAAGATGAATTTTATGTGCAGTAACAGCAATCAGTATTTTTTCTTTTTTAGGTTCAATTATCGCTATGTCTCTGGCCTGATCTGTATTGTACTCTTCAGGATCAAATTGAAGACTGTTTCTTGTCCAGCTCAGACCATCGTCGAAGGACTCTATTAATCCATAGCCATATTGTCTTGAGTTACCAATATCCAATGCGGTTGCTGCAAGCAAATGTTTAGGGTCAGTTTTAAATCTGATGATTCTGAATACACCCGATGCAAAACCGGTATTCATTACTTGCTCCCAGGTATGTCCTGAATTGGTTGTACGAAAAATACCAGACGTTGCGTGACCGATTAGAAATTTTTGGGGATTATCGGCATCCGTCAAAAGACACATAAAGCGACCAGTACCATGTGGACTAAGTTGATTATTTTTAGCCATAGGTGTTGGCGAGCCAAATGGTCCAAGTGGACGCCAGTTCATTGTATCCTGACTAATTATTTGTGAAATATCAGGTGGTTGAATGGGTGCAGATTTCGGATGGCAAGCTGCCAGAAGAATAATTGTATTATATAGAAACAGCTTTCTAATCTTCATATTGATTATCCGACTGACGTATCATTTGCTCTGCTTTATCTTTCCCCAGATAAATATCAATACGTTTGTGAAGCAGGTAAAGCAAAGGTGTGAGTAAAATTGCAACAATGAATTTAAAAATATAATTCATTAAACCGATAGCCAGTACTTTTTCGAAACTCCAGTTGCTGCCAATTTTAAAAGCTATAAACAGTACGATAAAGCTGTCAATAAATTGAGAGACAAGTGTAGAACCAGTACTTCTCAGCCAAAGGAATCTGTCGCCTGAGGCTTTTTTAATCCAGTGGAAAACATAAACATCTACAAACTGTCCGAACAAAAACGCGACTAAAGAACCGATGATAATCCACAGACCCTGACCGAATACTTTGTTGTAAGCAAATTGCATATTGTTTACACCATTTTCAATACCACTGCCTATCCACCAGGGTGCAGGCACAGATTGTATAGCCAGAAAAACAACAATAAAAGCATAGGTAATCATTCCGGCAGCAATATAACTGAGACGTTTGACGCCATCTTTTCCGAAATATTCGTTTATAATATCAGTCAGTATAAAAACAAAAGGCCATAGAATTACCCCACAAGTCATGTCAAATGAAAGATGCTCAACCCCAAAAAATGACCAATCGACCTGATTGAATCCAAAGCTCAATTCCATTGAGAAAATTTTGGAACCAATAAACTCAGCGACAATGGCGTTGGTCAGAAAAAAACTGCCCAATAGGATAAACAATTTGGTTTTACGGTCGAGCTGAGATGTTCTCATATTATAAATTCTTCCCCTTTATTGGGTATTTCAATATTAACAAATCCTTTTTGAATCAGTTTTTCAGTCCAGTCTTTTTGAGTTTCGTATTCACCATGCACCAAAAACATCTTTCTTACTTTATCAGGATTTTGGTTAGACAGGTATTCGAGCATTTCATTGTAATCGGCATGAGCGCTAAAATTCTCCATACTTTCGATTTGAGCTTTCACTTTAAAAAACTCACCAAATATGCGTACTTCCGGATCACCTGCTTTTAATCGACCTGCCAGAGAAGAAGGAGAAGCAAATCCAACCAGTAGTATGGTATTATTAGGATTTTCTATGGTATTTTTAATATGGTGTTTAACTCTGCCTGCTTCGGCCATACCACTGGCAGAAATGATGATACAAGGTTTTTTAAGCGAATTGATTTTTTTAGATTCTTCAGCAGATTCAACGTAATGTAAATAAGGGAAGTTAAAAGGGTCACCATCTTTAGTGATGTAATTCAGTATTTCCTTATTAAAGTACTCGCGATGTTCAGACATGACAGTTGTGGCTTTAACAGAAAGAGGGCTATCTACAAAGACATCTATTTTCGGTAATTTACCATCATGAGAAAGTTGATCGAGCGCATAGATAATTTCCTGGGTACGGTCGATACTAAAAGCTGGAATTACGATTTTACCACCGCGTTTGACACAAGTTTCGGTTACAACTGACAACAATTTTGATTCGACATCAGTTGCGGGAGCATGTAGACGATTGCCATAAGTACTTTCGCAAATGATATAATCGGATTGAGGAAACTGAACGGGTCCTTTAAGTATAGCATCATTTTTCCGACCAATGTCACCTGTGAAAGTCAGTTTAACGATGCGACCATCTGCAGTGCTTATTTCGAGATGTAGCGATACACTCCCAATAATATGGCCGCTTTCGAAAGTGTGTACTGTAATTTCGTCATCAATTGTTTTAGAGCCGTTAACAGGCAGCGCTATAAAATTATTCAGGACTTGTTTGGCATCGTCCTCATCATAGAGCGGTTCAATTGGTTTTTGTTTTTTTTCGATTTTACGTTTATTGATGTATTTAAGGTCACTCTCCTGAATTCGCGCACTATCCAGCAACATGATTTCGCAAAGAGCAATTGTTCCGGCAGTGGCATAGACTTTTCCTTTAAATCCATCTTTATATAATTTAGGCAACAGTCCTGAATGGTCGATATGGGCATGAGAGAGGATAACATAGTCTATCAGACGAGGGTCGAATCCCCAGTGGTTATTCAGAGGTAATGTATCGTGACCTTCGCCTTGAAACAAACCACAATCGAGAAGAACATTTTTACCTTTATCAGTTGTCAACAGATGTTTGCTACCAGTAACAGTGCGTGCAGCGCCACAGAAAGTAAGTTTCATGAGGCAATTATAATGAAAATAAGGGAGAAAAGCTGAAAGGCTTCGCTGTTAAGTCGTTGAGTTGTTAAGTCGTTAAGTCGTAGGGCTTATCGATAACTTTTAATCAATCTTCAATTAAAACCCGGAATCATCTTTGTCGCTTCCGTAGGCGTCGTCGATTTATCGCGACGCTCTTCAAAAGTTAAGTCGCAGGAAAGGCTGAATAGCTGACGATTCGCTGCTGAAAGGCTGAATGGCTTCGCTGTTAAGTCGTTTTGCTTATAGTTCGATTTTACACTTTCCTCAATCATTCTGTGAATTCCCATTTGCGCAAGCAAACCTTGGCCGTGTCAAATGAAAAAA
>CAUJCT010000058.1 GCA_963169345.1 Bacteroidota bacterium | reverse complement strand
CTCCATTCTCTTTTTTATACCCTACCTATGCCAGGATAGTTGAGCATGAAGATTATCTCAGCGGGCTAAATCCTTACTGGTACAATCTCAATTATCTGCCATTTAATGCTACTCTTCACCTGTCTTATAAAGAATTTAAAGACAGAGGGGAATTTGATAAACTGTTTGAAGATACCCGAAAACTGGCTTATAAGCACGATATTAAAGCAGAGGAAATCGATCAGATTGATGTTCATAATACAACAACCAACACAACCGGGATCATCTATGAATTAAAAGGCAATACCGCAACCAATCTTAATTTTTATATCAGTGATGGTAAAAAACACTTTTTAAGAGGTGCTTTGTATTTTAATGCAAAAACAGAAATTGACAGTATTCAACCTGTTTTTGAATTCTTAAAATATGATATCATCAAAATGATTGAAACTACTAAATGGAAAGATTAAATTAGTTTGAAATTTGCAATTGCATTTGCTCAATAGTTCCATCAATCTGACTGCGTTTTTAGTACGAAATTATTTTTCCCAAAACAACTTTCTGGCATTTGACAAAATAAATTCCATCCGGTAATTCTATCTCTACTGGTTCGCAATTGCCATTCGCATCAACATTAACTTTATAGGAATGCACTTTTTTCCCGGTGTTGTCATATATGTCTATTGTAAGTCCGTTTTGTAAGTCGAGCGACCAGATTTTTAACTGATGATTGTTGTAGGATACTTTAGTGCGTTCTGTAAATGTATCTTGTATAGAGTTGGTATTAGTGCTGTCTAACCATTTACCGATATCCATTTTCAAAAGTTGAGGTTGAATGATTTTGTATTCATTGGTGATATAAGCTCTATTCCCAATAAGCGCAATGCCTTCAGTCTGGCCAGGATACAGGGTGTTACCCATATCAATTTTACGTTTATTACCCGTATTAAATTTCGAACCACTGTAATCCCAAAAAATCCAGGCAAAACAAGGGTATGTCGGTTTTGTATAACCCAGTAACATGACAATTCCTGAGGCATTTACAGTTGCTCCGCTAATCTGACCACCAACATCAATAGTTTCTACATGTGTTAATGAATAAGTTCCTGAATCTTTCGGACAAACATAATGTCTGGTCTTTTTATCCACCCAGTTTTTAGTAAAGATATGTAAACTGTCGTTGAACGAGATTAAAGCTTCAATATCATGATCGTTATTTATAAACCTGTCGCTGAAGTCAGTTTGATCACTCATGCTGAAATTTATGAATTCTGCGTTGACAGAATCCGTCATTTGCTGAAGGTGAATATCCGATTTTTTGATTTTTAGAATACGCAGGTTTTTTCGGGTACCACTGTTGTTGCCAAAATCGCCTATATAAACATAATCCTTATCGTGTGTAATATCTTCCCAATCTATATTAGTCGCATTTTTAATATATATCTGATGCAAGATCCGTCCGGAAAGACTGTCAAATGCATATAAAAGGGGAGGATTGTCGCTGTCGTTGTGCGTCCAGAACATGCCGTTAAAATAACAGAGGCCACTGGTCTCCTGCACTGTGTCTGACAAAACAGGGCAAAGTTTTACAGGAGAAAAGAAAGTGTTTTTATACAGACAGGAACCATCATTTTCTGTTGCATTCTTATTGTAATTGGTAGCCTGAGGATCCATACAGCCTTTGGTTTGAGCCATAGTCATACCGGAAAACAACAATGAAACAGCCAGTAAAATTCTATTCATTAAAAATTTGTGTTATTTTAAATCAAAAATACACTATTTGGGTAAAATTGATGTCTATACTAAAAATTAAGTCATTATTTTTGTATAAAGTAATTATGAATTCAAAGCTAAAATTATTCGCAGTTGCAATCTTAGTATTGCTTCAAAATCCGCTTAAAGCTTCTCATATAATGGGAGCGGATATCTCATACAGTTATGAGGGTAACTTAATTTATAAAGTAACGGTTAAATTTTACAGAGAGTGCAAAGGAATTCCCCTGAACAGTCCCTCATTTAAAATCAGGTGTGCTGATTCTGCCATTGAATCCTCTCTTAATTTTACGCGCATAGCCATCAATGATATTTCGCTCAGATGTAAGGATTCAGCACTGCCATGCCAACCTGCCAATACTGTCTCAGCAAGTGGGGTAGAAGAACATGTTTACATTTCTATGCTCAATTTCAATTTTGCACCATTGAATAAATTTATTAACGCAGGTTGCTGTGAACTGAAGATAAGTGCTGAGCAATGTTGCAGAAATGGCGCAATTACAACTATTATTCCAGGCAATTTTTATACAGAGGCAATGATTAACATCTGCATTTCAAATGCCAATAAAAACAGTTCTCCTGTCTTTAATTCAATTCCCATTCAATATTTATGTGTCAATACTATTACCAGTTATGATCCGGGTGTAATGAATGTAGATGATGATGATAGTGTCAGTTATGAACTTGTGGCACCTCTCAATGATAACAATAACAACGAAACCTATACTTCAAATTTTAGTCCGATAAAACCAATTACAGTAGCCAATGGACCAACTGGTTTTAACTTTGATAAGAAAACAGGTTATTTGATTATGACTCCTGTCAATTCATCGGAAATTGGTGTTATGGTTATACAGGTAAATGAATGGAAAAAGGACAGTACCGGTGTTATGCATCGGATGGGCTATATCAGAAGAGAGATGGAACTGATTATGAGCAATTGTGGCAACAACAATAATTCACCTTACTTCACAGGAAATGGAAATTATGCAATTTGTGAAGGCAATAAAATTTGTTTCACAATAAATACATTGGATGATCCATTTTTACCCAACCAAACAATTGGGGATACAGTTGAACTCAGTCAGATTAATCCGATTCCAGGTTCAACCTTTACAATTGTAGATTCGAGCGCCCGTGAAAAGTCAGCTCTTATTTGCTGGCAAACTTTAATTGGTCAGGGACGCAGTTTGCCTTATACCTCAACACTTATAGCAAGAGATAACCATTGCGGAGACCCACGCTTGTCTTACAAACCAATTTCTATAACAGTCAAAAGAAAAGCGAAATTTACACACAGCAATCAATGGCAATTCAGAGCACTGTTAAAGACTTTAATTACACCTTCAGATCCTAAAGGTACTTACAACTATTCAAGGCTAATCAGGGATACTTCAGGTACTACACTGAATTATTCGACAACAATGAATGATACTTTCAGATTTGTTACTGCAGGCACATATTATATAGAACATACTCTTAACGAAACTGGCGTCAATTGCCCATCCTTATATATAGATACGATCGTTGTTACACCTGAACGATTAACAGACATAAAGCAGTTGACAAGGTCACCTTTTGTGATTTCACCCAATCCGGGTTCCGGTATATTTGAGTTGACATCAGAGAGCTCAATCAGCATTCATCGTATTATAGTCTACTCAGTTGACGGAAAAGTTGTGAGTATGCTGAGCGGAAATAACAGAAAGCTTGATTTAAGTGTATTGCCTTCGGGAACTTATACACTTCAGATAGAAACCAGTCAAGGTAATTTCTCTGAAACAATAATCATAAGCCGATAGATAGCTTAGATGCCTTCCTGAGCGGAGACATTATCGGTCACAACCGAACCCATATCCCTCCAGAGATAACCATCTCTGATATGCGTATATGGTGTAAAATTAGCTGTATAAAGTTGACCTGTTCCTAAACCTGAATGTGTTTTAACGCCATGGTTGGCAGCGTATTGCGCGATGGCATTTAAGCCAATATTACTTTCAAGTGCCGAGGTTAACCACCAGCCAATTTTGTTTTTTTCAGCATGTTTAATCCAGATATCAGATTGAACAAAACCACCCAGCAGATTGGGTTTCAAGACCAGATATTGAGGTCGGATGCTGTTGAGAATACGCTCAATTTCGTCTTCTTCATGTATGCCAATTAAATCTTCGTCCAAAGCAATAGGAACAGGTGAAAGTGCACAAAGTTCACGCATGTTTTCCCATTGTCCGCGTTTAATAGGTTGTTCTATACTATGCAAGTTGAAAGGCTTCAACTCATTTAGTTTATCTTTAGCCTCCGAATTTTTGAAAGCACCATTGGCGTCCACTCTCAATATAAGTTTTTCACCCCCTTTTTGCTCTCTAATAAATGCAAGCAATTGAAGTTCTTTTTCAAAATCTAATGCGCCAATCTTAAGCTTAATGCATTCGAATCCGCGTTTGATTTTTTCAATCGCCTCTTCTTTCATAGCTTCAATATTGTCCATCCATATCAAACCATTGATGGGAATGCCCATTCTTCCTATGGCATACAGATTCTGAAAAATGATTTTTCTGCCTCCGTTTTTTAAATCTAACAAAGCAGTTTCCAATCCAAATTTGATAGATGGAAATTCAGAAAAATTGAAATCGTCAGCTTTGTTATTGTTAATTTGTTTTACCAGCTTTCGCAATTCATGTTCATAGTCTGGTCGGTCATCAATGCTCAATCCGGCAAGAGGTGCACATTCACCTACACCAACCACATTTGGATTGACGGCATTGTGAATGCTGAGCAGGTAAATATGTCTGTCTGTATAAACACCCCTGCTTGTAGTGGCAGGTCGTTTAAACGACAAAACATGTTTCGATATATTGGCAATTAATCCCAGTACTAAATTGAGTTAAACAGAATTTCTGAAAGACAAAAATACAGCATCATTCCTAATGTAAGCAAAGATAAAAATTTCAGCTGTTTATTGTAATCCGTTCGATTGATGCAGTGTTTTAATGCTTCATAATGGAGATAAATCAGCAAAGAAAAAATCAGATAGTTTGAAACCAATATTACGCCTAACTTAATTGTAAAAATACTATAAATAGTTAGCAATATGACAGCTCCAAATAAAAGAACTAAATGGTATTTCAAAGCACTTGAGTAGCCTATGATAACCGGAATGGTGATTTTATTTTTGCTTTTATCGGATTCAATATCTCTGATATTATTGACATTGAGTACACCCACACTTAGCAGACCGATGGCTGCTCCAACCCACCATATATGAGATTCTACACTTTGTGTTTGTAAGTAAAATGTACCCACAACAGCTAATAATCCGAAGAATAAAAATACGGATAAATCGCCCAAACCAATGTAACCATAAGGTCTTTTACCAGCGGTATAAAAATAGGCAGCCATGATTCCTAAAATTCCGAGGCCAAGCAATACGAAGAAAGAAGTGTTAAAAGTCTGAACACCTAACCATAATAAAGCGATACCAGAGAACAAAGTCGATATGATTAATAAAGTAATGGCACCTTTCATTTTTTTCTCAGTCATTAAGCCGGAAGCCATTACCCGGTCAGTTCTTTCGGATGTATCTGCACCATTTTTAAAATCGCCATAATCGTTGGCGTAATTGCTCAGGATTTGCAGAAATACTGCTGTCAGAACACTGAATAAAAAGACAAGTCCATTCAGAGAACCAGACTCAGAATAGGCGAGGAGATTACCGGTTATAGTACCTGCAATAGCCAGAGGTAATGTCCTCAGTCGGGCTGCTTGTATGTATATATTTACAGGCAAGGTGTGCGACCTCCATCGACGACGATATTAGTTCCTGTTATGTAGGCAGCATAGTCGGAAGCCAGAAAGGCTGCAGCATAAGCAGGTTCCTCAGGGCGACCAAATCGACCCATTGGAATTTCGTTGAGCATTTCTTTTTCTACCACTGATCTGTCAACATTCATTTTACCTGATTTATTGTTGATGATGCTGCCCAGTCTTTCGGTTTCAGTAGCGCCGGGTAAAATATTGTTGACAGTAATATTAAACGGGGCGAGTTCATTTGCAATGGTTTTAGACCAGTTGCCAACTGCTCCTCTAATGGTATTGCTGACACCCAGATTGTGCAATGGCACTTTAACTGAGGTAGATATAATATTGATGATTCGTCCGAATTGTCTTTCCATCATTCCTTTGGTACAAAAGCGAACCAAATTCTGGTTATTAATGAGGTGTGCGTTAAATGCGTCCAGAAATGCCTGAGGATCGGCATCAATAGCTTTTCCGGCTGCAGGACCACCGGTGTTGTTAACCAATATGTCGATTTGCTTATCTTTGAGTAAAGTCAGAGTATCCAGTACATTTTGAGGATTTGAAAAATCTGCAGAGACTATTCCGTGAATCTGATTTTCATTTACAGGCAATTCCTTCAGGGTATCGGCAAGTTTTTGCTCATTGCGAGCCATTAATATGACATTGGCTCCGCATTCGGCAAACTGCATGGCTATTGCTTTGCCAATTCCTTGTGTGCTGCCGCAAACCAAAGCGATTTTTCCTTTAAGTTGAATATTCACCCTGCAAATTTAGCTTTTTTGATTGTCTTGAACCTGCTATTGACCATTAAATCAAAATTTTCTTCTCGTTGTGAAATAGTTTGCTATGGAGTATTGCCTTTTGTGGAATTATATTTGAAGTTAAATCATTATTCCATATTTACAGAATGAGCCTTAAACATATTTATCTCTCTATAACCACAGTTCTGATTTTTTCTACTACCAATTGTCTTTTTGCTTCAGGTCCTAAACTTTTAAAAGATATTCAAACCGGGACACAGGGCAGTCATCCCTCTGATATGGTGCTATTTGGTAACAGTATTGTTTTTGTTGCCGATGATGGAATCAATGGAAGAGAATTGTGGAAATATGATCTGGGTACCCAAAAATACAACATCATCAAAGACATCTGCTCCGGTAATTGTGGTTCGAACCCTAAGCAATTGGTTGTTTTAGGCAACAACATCCTATTTACAGCATACGAAAGTGATAAAGGAACAGAGATTTGGAAAACAGACGGCACAGAAGATGGAACTATAAGAATAAAAGACATTAACAACGGCAGTATCAATTACAGTCCGAGAGATTTAACCTTACTTGGCAATAAAATTCTTTTTTCAGCAACTGATGGAAAGAATGGGGTAGAATTATGGCAAACAGATGGAAGTACTGCTGGAACTTCTATGATTAAGGATATTCAAACAGGATCTGCAGGTTCGTATCCAACTTCATTTCATGTATGGAAAAACGAACTTTATTTTTTTACGGGGAATGTTAAGGATGGAATTTCCTTGTACAAAACGAATGGTACTAATGAAGGCACCATTCAATTAAGCAAGCTGCCTGTTGGCTCTGTGTATCCTCGTAAGATAGTATCAACATCTAATAGTGTTTATTTTTTAACTTCTAATAAAGAAAAAGGTCTTGAGTTATGGAAGAGCGATGGAACTGCAAACGGAACCGCCATACTTAAAACCATGAATTCAGTACATCAAACTATAGCAGGCAATGCTTTTGTAGCAGTAAAGGACAAATTGTTTTTTGTTAATGAGTCTAAAACAGAAGGACGAGAATTGTATGTAAGCGATGGTACTCTTAATGGGACTAAACTAATTTTGGACATCAACAGTGATAAAAATGCCGAAGGCCCAATAGGATTGTTTGCTTCCGGAAATTTTTGTTTCTTTTTTAATCAGGATAAAAAAGCTACAGCTTATCAGTTTTACAGAACAGATGGTACGGCTAGCGGAACTCTTAAGCTTCATACTTTCAAAGAGTCAAAAATGGATGAAATGATGGAAGCTGTTTCGATGAGTAACACAGCTTATTTTGTTATGAATGATGCCGAACACGGTAGTGAATTATGGATGACCGACGGGTCAGAAAAAGGGACAAAATTAGTAAAAGATATTTTGGATGGTAAAGGCGGTTCGATGCCAAAGAATCTCAGATTGTATAGTGACAAACTCTTGTTTGTTGCAGATAACGGTATCGACGGTCCGGAGCTGTGGCTGCTAGAGAAAGATAAATCGGCTCAGCTTTTATGCAATATAAACAGGAAAGGTGTTTCGAGTTCTCCTACGCATTTAAGTCCTGCAGGCAAACAGATGTATTTTGCTATTGAGTCGGATATAGATGGTTTGAGATTATGGAAAACAGATGGCACTGAAAAAGGAACAAGCGAGATCATACAGTTGTATAAAGGAGAAAACAATATTGAAATTGAAGCCACGAAAGTGGTCAGTGGCAAATGGTTTTTATTGACGGACAATGGCTCAGGAAAAATTGATTTATGGGTAACGGACGGATTGGAAAAAGGAACGAGTTTACTGAAAACATTTAATGCAGAGAAAGACAAATCCATCATTTATTTTATCAGGGATTTGAATGGCACAGCTATTTTCAATGCGAATGATGGAATTACAGGAAACGAGATTTGGAAAAGTGATGGTACTGTTAAAGGAACCATATTGCTTAAAGACATACAAAGAGGACAGGCTTCCTCAGTCCCTCAGGGATTTTATCTGGTAGGAACCAATTTGTATTTTGCTGCCGATAACTTTAATGAAGGAAACGAATTATGGAAAACTGACGGCACAGAAAAAGGCACTGTTATAGTGAAAGATATTGCAGATGGCGGACACAGCTCTGACCCCGGTACATTTTCTCAGATGAATGGCATATTGTATTTTTCTGCAAATGATATGAAGCATGGTGATGAACTGTGGAGGAGTGACGGCAGTAAAAGCGGGACTTACATGGTGATGGATATAAATAAAGGAGAAGATGGTTCAAATCCGGATGAATTATTTGCGTTTGGAAATCAATTGTTGTTTTCGGCTGATAATGGTAAGCAAGGAGTAGAACTATGGAGCAGCGACGGTACAGATAAAGGGACAGAATTGCTGTCAGATATTTTTCAGGGGAATGAAGACTCACATCCTACCGGTTTTGCGCTGTTGGATGGAAAGGTATATTTTTCTGCCACAAATGGTAAATCCGGTGTAGAGCTATGGCGTACCGATGGCAGCAGTAAGGGAACGGATTTGGTGAAAGATATCAAAAAAGGTTTTTATGGTTCGGATGTAAGAGGTATAACAGTTTTTAAAGAATCATTGTATTTTACAGCCTCAGAGGGAGAGAATGAACCGGAGTTATGGCGCAGCAATGGCAAATCATCGGGCACAGAAATAGTGGAAGCAACATTTTCATCCAGCAACAAATCCGGACCTGGTTACATGATAATTTGGAATGATAAATTGTATTTTGTAATCGATGATAGTGAGCACGGTTCTGAGATTTGGTTTTTGTAAAAAAAATTAACCTGACAGGTTGGCGATTTGGCTTAGTAGTTCAATTATAACACCGTTAACAGCTTATTTTATAGATAATTAAAAAATGTCTTTGTGAAAATCAGGCAACCTGACAGGTTGTTTTAAAAATCAACTTAAACAAAAAAAGCACCCTTTCACAAAGAAAAAGTGCTGTTTCAATTAAGCTATTAATAATTAATTACTTGTCGTTTTTAGGCTGTATCGGCGTCCTTTGGTTTGATGTTCAATTTCCAATTGAAGATGCGGGTAAACATCAAAATTTTGTCCAATGATTTCAGGCCACTCTACGACACAAATTCTGCCCGAGTCAAGGTAATCTTCAAATCCGATATCTGAGAGCTCTGCAGGATGTTTAATTCTGTATAAATCGAAATGATAACACTCATTCCCATTTGCATCGTGATAAACATTCACCAGATTGAAAGTAGGACTGGTTACAGCGTCTGCGACACCCAGTTGTTTAAACAGCGATTGAGCCAACGTAGTTTTACCGGCTCCAAGATCCCCTGAAATTAAAAGTATTGGTGTGGTTTTTAGTCTTTCAACAATAGAGTTGACCAATTCAGACAGAATGGACTCATCCCCGTTGATATCCAATAACAGACGTTCCAACTATGATTTTTTCTTGTAGTATTTAGAAGCCTCAGGCATCCATTCTTTAAGATCTGAAATACGCTTAACATCACTAGGGTGAGTACTTAAGAATTCAGGTACTTGTGCTCCTCCGCTCAGTTTACTCATTCTTTCCCAGAAAGCAATTGCAGTATTTGGGTCATAACCAGCTAAAGCCATGAATACCAAACCGATTTTATCTGCTTCAGTTTCGTGTTTTCTGGAATATTTTAATAAAGTTAAATTACCTGCAATGCCAAAAGCAGTTGCAAATACGTTTTGAGTACTGGCAGGACTACCTGAAACTGCTACAGAAAGAACAGAGCCCAATCCCTGAGCCTTCATCTGCTGTGTCATACGTTCGTTGCCGTGTTTGGCAACAGCATGTGCAATTTCGTGCCCCATAACAACTGCCAGTCCGGCTTCATCCAAAGTGATAGGCATCAATCCAGTGTACACCACCACTTTTCCACCCGGCATGCACCAGGCATTTGCAGTTGGGTCTTCAATGGTATTGAATTCCCATTTATACTGGGAGATGGTCTTGTAGTATTTGCCATTATCATAAGTCTTGAAAAACTCAGTAATAGCAGTTGAAATATTGGTACCAACTTTCTTTACAAGATCACTTTGAGATTTGTTATTGGTCAGTTTGTTTTTAGAAAGAAAGTCGCGGTAGAGGGAATCACTCATTTTTTCGAGGTAAGCTTCACTTTCCCATGCACTTTGTCTTCTGTTGGTAATGGGTACTCTTGAGCAAGAATAAGTAAAAGCCGCAAGTACAATAATAAAAATGTATCTATTCATAACGTTTGATGAAAAAAATAAAGCAAAACCAATGCCTAAACCAGTTCAATCTGGGCGCTTAAACCTTGGTCGCTGAGTGCTGTGCAAATCGGTTCGAGTAAACTGTATTCACCGGATTTGATGATACATTTACCTTTGGTGTGAACAATCCAGGCGCATTGTTCTGCCTGACAGACATCGTGCTGACAGTATTTAACCAGACAATTGATGACATGTTCGAAAGTATTTACATCATCATTATAAAGTACCAGCTCATATTCTTCAAAGCCAGTTATACTGGTCAGAATATCACTTTCGGTTTCTTCGTGTGTTTTTGTCTGATGTTTAAAAATGTCAATCATCTTCTATGTCTTTTCAGAAGTTTTGCTTTGTTTTCGTTACCTGCCACCAATCGAACTATGTTTTTCTGGTGGGTAAGTACAACCATTATAGCAGCTGCAATTCCAAACGCAATGAAGAAAGGTTCTTCGTTTTTGTAAATAACAGTTGCAATCAAAGGGAAAGCCACTGCAGCCAGTATGCTACTGAGAGAAACGTATCGAGTAGAAAACAGGATAGTTACAAACAAGGCAATACAAGCTAAAGCAGATAAATAGTGTATGCCGATTACCATACCAAGCAAGGTTGCGATACCTTTTCCACCTTTGAATCCGCAATAAATTGGGAAAATGTGGCCAAGGACAGATGATAAACCGAATAACAATTGAAGGTTGACAAAACGAACAGAACCTAATTCAACGAAATCGAGGTATCTGACCAAACTGGCCGCTGTTAAACCTTTGATTACATCAATTAAGAGGACTGCAATACCGGCTTTTTTGCCAAGCACTCTAAACGTATTTGTTGCGCCTGAGTTGCCACTTCCGTGTTCTCTGATATCCACTCCGTAGAAAGCTTTGCCGACCCAGAGTGCTGTAGGCATCGAACCAATCAAATAAGAGATGATAATGCCCGAAATAATCCAAACGAATTCCATCAATAACGTCGCTTAAACTTTAATTAAATACAAAGATAATGTAAAATTGAGTAATTTCAATCGCCTATTTATAAAAACATGATAATCAGATAAATATGGCTTATTCGTCAGGGTCAGCATCGTTGCGTTTTAGGAAATTATCTTTTTGCTTCTCAGTACCAATTCGTATAATCAGTTGTTCATCTGCAGCCTTATTGGATTCGGTACTAACCGCTGTTGCCAGTTCTTCATTGTTTGTAGCTATGATGATGCTGTTTCTGGTATATTCAAAATACACCCAATCCCCATTATCACAGGCAATGTACAAGTAAATTTTGTCTCCGCTTCTTTTCTTTTCAATAGCAATGGTGGTCGAAAACTTCTTGTTAATAACTGCCCCATTGAAGATTGGCATATTAAACGACCCGGTTGCAATGAATTTTCTTCTGATTCTGTTAAATGCCAGATCAACCTCAGTGAATACGAAACCAGTTTTAAATTCACCATCACTAGGAATATTGCCGGTACTTTCAAGTGTTTTGACCATTTTAGCAGCAAGTTTTTCATCGCTGATTAAATTGGCAATTCCCATTTTATTATCCCCGTTTTTCAAAGATCCGATTGATGAGCCCGCGCCTTCATTCATAAGCATCTTGGCCAATTTCGACCGTATTTCGGCTGGCAGTTGTATATCCAGCCACATCATCAGATTAAATCTGAATGTACTGTCTGTTGCGGAGTGTTCTGCTGTTCCCGAGGTCATTAAATTGACCCTTGGCGATTTAATCCCAAAATCAAACAGACCTTCGGCATATACACTTTGGTCGGCGTCATTGAACTGCATAAAATTACCTTTCAATCCTGTGCCTTTCAATTTGGCTTCATCACCTACAAAGAAGGCATTTTTAGTAGCATCATAAAAGAGTATGCCTGTATCTGCCTGTAATTCCGGATCACTGTATCTTCTCTTTAAGTCGAATAAAATAGGGTAGACGTGGTTACTGTCATTGGCAAAGTATAATCCAACACTTAGTTTTTTGTCATCTTTATCTCTTGGGTCTCTAATGTCTATTACAACATTCTGAGGATCTACTACATTTTTGTAACGAATCCACAATGTCTCCATTTTCACAAATGAATGCAATGGCTTGACATATCCTATGAATTCGATTGGGCGTCTAGTACTGATGATTTCGAACAATCCTTTAAAGCCAATTTTTTTATCGAGGTAAAGAATATTGTCTTCCTTGATTCTGCCAAAACCTACAAGATGCTTTTCTCTGTCTATACGTATACTATCTACAAAGAGTGGTTGTTCTTGTTTGTATTTATCTATGTATCTGTAATAGCCTGTAGCTGCCAGTGAATTTCCGCTCAGAATTTTTGTACGACAATTTTTAATTTCATGGAATTTATCAATTCTGTTAGCCTCAATTCTTGAACTATCCAACTGGTCCATGTTGGCATTTTCTCTTACTATTGCTTTTCCTTCAAAAGGATATACTCTGCTGTCTGCAACATCAATATATGGAATTTTTTCCATGTATAATACGTTGGTCACTAAATCAAATTTTGCAAAGTGACATTCAAACTTAACGCTGTCCTGAGTATTTTGAGGCAATCCTACAAAAATGGGTTTCAAACTGCCCATAGCAGCACCAGGTTTTATTTCCATGGTTTTCTTTAGCATATCCCAACGGTAATCATTCATATTGGATGAATAATGGTTGAATGGGAAATGTGTATATGCCCCAACAACATTAGTCAGGAATTTACCTTCCTTTTTATCGAAATCAACAACTCCGTTGACGTTATTACACTCAAATGCAAACTTGCTTGGGTCAACTGCAAATATTTTGATACTCGACTGTTTGGCAGATGATTTATTTCTTCCGAATACCATTTCATCACTTGCAAATATGGCTTCGCTCCAAATCAACTGACCATTTCCTCTAAGGTCCTGAGGTGATAAAGTCAGTTTACCATCGAAATCATAGCCCATCTGAAATACCTTGAAATTACTGTCCAGCTTGGTCTGAAACATTCTGTCTTGCTTAGGGAACCATTCAGTTTTGACATTGTGTCCATCCACTTTCGGATATTTTGCACTTTCAGGTAAAACAAAACTAAAACTGTTACCTATTGTGGCATCAGGCAATAGAAGATATTCGGTCGATTTGCTAACGGAAGTTTCATATAATAAGTCACCGACACCATAAAATCCTCTGTTGCTTAAATTGATTGTAAGATCTCCGGTCCCTTTGCCTCCGTACATTGGCAAGTTCACATGGTCAACAAAGCCCAGTGAATAATCCGGTTGAATCCTTGCTACATTTTGAATATCCGGGAATATGCCATCCGATTTTAATGTACCTCCAAAACCAAAACCGGCAATTGTGAAGTTATCCAGTGAGTCAATTGTAAACGGATCAATTTCAAATTTAAATTTATCAGCTTTATAGGCGTGATTGTGGGTTGCCGCACGGTCATAGTTAATTTCAGAACCTCTTTCTGCTATAAATATCGGATATTCAGGATAGTCTTTTAACCCCGACTTATTATTGGGCTTGTCAATTAAAATACGCCCATAAGTATTAGACAATACGCTCTCAACTTTCCTCAATGTGTTGGTGTTGACATCGGGATAATAAATGACCATGCTGTCAATCGTGGTATTATCCATCTGGAAATTCGTATAATTAAAGTGAAAATCTTTGGAATAGAAATCAATCCTACCTGCTCTGATTAGACCAGCGAATTGCAGATTCTTATTTTTCTTAATAGTCAGTATCTGATCTTTTGGAATACTTACCACATTCTGAGAATCACTAAAGGTGAATTTTCTCACACCTTGCATAACCAAATCATGGTTGTTAAAGTAATAAGTGATATTTGGTTTAGCCGCAATCACACTTCCAAATCTTAATACGTCGTAATCTCTTCCGCCATAAGCATTAGAGTTCCACATATACAGTTTGTCTCTGACATAAATAGAATCATTTTCCGGATAATAGTAAATGAAACCATCGTCCGCCAAATCCATGATTTGCTGTCTTAGAAATTCTTTAGTTGTGTTGATGGAAGCCGCGTAATCGTTGAGGTTGAAAGCTCTGCCATTGCTTTTTACAAAGTAAAACATTTTCTCCAGAGGGTTGTGGTTAAGCGCTCCCTGTTGTTTCTCAAACAGAAACTTTTTGAAGAAAGTATTGGTTTCGACATAGGCTGCCTTGTCGTTATTGATCATGTCAAAATCAATATAAGGTTTCGACTGATCCCAGATGACTTGTTCTACGTCTATTTCAACACCGTGATAATTGTCAGAGAAAGGCATACGCATCAAACCATCTGTACCTTTCGTTACAATCATTTTTTTGTTCGTAATGTTGTAATTGAAAATAATACCCGGATGGGTGATGTAACCTGTATCGATTTTTATTTTGATAGAGGCATTCTGACTCATAACCTTTCCTGAGTCGAGACGAAAGGCACTTGAACTTACTTCAACAAATGGTTTTCCTTTGTACAGGAGAATAATTGTCGCCTGACCATCACCAAAGCTTTGCGAATTGGTTTTGGAACCTTTAATGGAAAAACCGCCTTTGTATATGGCCTGGTCGCCAACAATGCCTTTAATTTCTATGGTAGGTTCATAACTGATAAACTGCGGGAAAGGAGACGTCTTTATTTGCTCAATAGAGGATGATTGAGAGATGCGTTCAGTCAATCGGCCCAAAATTTTACTGCTCGAAACTTTAGGATAAGTTAAGAGAGCTGAATCGACAATAAAAGTGCCCGAATTAAGATCTATTTTGTGTTTGGTAAAGGTGCAATAGATTTCAGTTTCAGGTTTATCAACTCTGTTCCAGTTGATTCTTCCTTGAGTTCCTACCCAGGTTTTTTTATCCGGATAATAATCACCTGCGCAATTGAAAATTCTTATTTTATCTAATTCCGCATCGCACATTAAGTCGAGACTCTTAAATTTGATAACCACTCTGTTTTTAACAAAAGCAAATTCAAAATTAGAGTTTGAAGCATACCAGCGACGAGCTTCATTTCTGGTAAACGTATTGTCCTTGAACAAAGAGTTGGCAGTTTCAAGGAAGAAAATATAGTCTTTAGGGTTTTTCTCAAGAAGGGCAGTGGTTATTTCCTGCCATTGTTTTAATAAATTTGGGCTGAATTTTTTCTGATAATATAAATCCAGATTGGAAAGTAACAACTCGAAGTAAGGGTCTCTTGCAAGTTGCTTATATATCATCGTATTGCAAATTTTGATGATAAACTTTTGTTGCTCAGGTAAGATTTTTCCGGCTTTCCAGTTTTTTGAGAAATTTTCAGCCATTTTGACAATCTCAGTTTTTTTAGACTGAGACATATACTTTACAAATTCATCAACAAACACTGCCGGTTCAGTGCTGAAGCTATTCTGGGCATTCCCCGTGGTGACAATAAATAAGAGAGAAAGGCTGAGTAGGAATAATTTCATAAGGTTGCTAAATTAACTTGTAATTAGGTGAATTATTGCACAAGATGTGCCAATTTTCAGACAATCGGATGAACCTGAGATTTTCGGGTGCTGGTCTCTGAAATAGTATTTAGAGCCAAAAACGAGTATTTTTTATTCAGACCAGGCGTATTTCGAAGCACATACTTAACTTGGACTGAGTAAGAAATACAACAACGTATGAATAAAAAGACGCGTTCGAATAAATATCTTCCATTACCTACTTGGCCTATAGGTTATTTTTGAGACCAGCTTAGGTAATCAGTTTTTAGAAATCGTGAAAGACATCCGTCAGGGCTTCATACCCTGTTTCGGTAATAAGAATGGTATGTTCGAACTGAGCAGACAACTTGCCGTCAATAGTACGGGCAGTCCATCCATCTTTTCTGTCGACTTTGCAGCGGGCTTTACCTGCATTGATCATAGGTTCGATAGTGAAGGTCATGCCTGGACGGAGAATTGGACCTGAATCTTTTTTTGCCACATGGTCAACCTGAGGGTCCTCGTGAAATCGAATGCCGACACCATGACCACAAAATTCAAATACCACGCTGTATCCGTTTTTTACAGCATGTTCATTTATAACATACCCGATATTGCCAAGATGATTGCCCGGTTTGCACTGAGCCATGCCAAGATGAAGACATTCCTTTGTGACTTCAACCAGTTTATGAGCATAAGGACTGACATTACCAACCTCATACATCCTGCAGGTATCCCCATAATACCCATCCAAAATGCATGTAACATCTATGTTGATGATATCGCCGTCTTTAACCACGTAATCATTAGGGACACCATGACAAACCACATCATTGGGAGAGATGCAGGTTGAGTGCTTATAACCTTTGTATCCTTTAGTCGCAGCTTTAGCCCCGTGTTTATGTACAAACTCCTCAGCCAAAGTATCCAGTTCAAGAGTAGTGATACCTGGTTTTACAAATTGTTCGAGATATTTTAATGTTTCAGCAGCAAGCCGGCTACTTTTTCTGATGCCTTCAATTTGCTCTGCTGTTTTAATAATAATTGCCATTTCTATGAATTAATCCCTTTGTGTATGCGCCTTTGCAGCTCGTTGAGATAAGGCTGCGAATTTACTAAACGATTGCCATACCAACTAAACATTTCTCCATCAACTGTAATAACTTTCGAGTAAGGGAGCATTTCTTTAATTTCTCTGATGTGTTTTTCACCAAAAGGGTAGGGCTCCGAAGATAAAAAAACCAATTCTGGACGCAATGCCATGATGGTTTCTTCATCCAGTTCAGGGTACCTTTCCGAATCCCTTAAAATATTGATAAATCCTCCTTTTTCCATCATGTGGCTGATAAAGGTATCACCACCAATACTCATATAGGGCTTTCTCCAAATGAGGTACAGACAAGTTAGTTTTTTATAAATTTTAACCTGACTAAAACTCTTTTTGATGCTTTCCAGCAACTCATTAGCTTTAGCCTCAACATCCATCATGCTTCCAATGCTTTTTATCATTTTGAAAGCATCATCAGTTGTTTGTATATCGCTTACCCAAACCGGAAATTCCCTGGACAGATTTTCTACAATTTCGGGTGTGTTTTCTTCTTTATTGCAAATAATAAGATCGGGCTTTAGAGTCCTGATTTGTTCAATACGAACTTTTTTAGTTCCACCGACTTTTGTAGAAGTTTTATGTTTATCAGCTGGATGAATACAAAAGACAGTCTGTCCGACTATTTTATCGTCCAGCCCCAGATAATATAATAATTCAGTTTGAGAAGGAACCAGTGACACGATTCTTTGGACAGGCTTTGAAATTTCAAGCTGTCTTCCGGTCATATCTATTATGAGTTCAGACACCGAAGATCACAGGTTACCACGAACTTCCTGCTCTCTTTCGATTGCTTCAAAAAGAGCTTTGAAATTTCCTTTACCAAATGACTTGGCGCCTTTTCTCTGAATGATTTCGTAAAACATGGTCGGGCGGTCTTCAACAGGTTTGGTAAACAACTGCAAAAGGTAACCTTCATCATCCCTGTCTACCAGTATGCCCAGTTCTTTTAAAGGCTCCAGATCTTCTTCAATTGGACCGACTCTGTCGAGTAAATCATCGTAATATGAGGAAGGAACTTTTAAAAACTCTACACCTCTGGCCATTAACTGACGAACTGTAGAGACTATATCCTGAGTAGCAATGGCAATATGCTGAGTACCTTCACCTTCATAAAATTCGAGGTATTCTTCAACCTGAGATTTCTTTTTACCTTCGGCCGGTTCATTAATAGGAAATTTAACATAACCATTGCCGTTGCTCATCACTTTACTCATTAATGCAGAGTATTCAGTAGAAATATCCTTATCATCAAATGAAAGGATGTTTTTGAATCCCATGACATCTTCATAAAACTTCACCCATGGATTCATCTGGTTCCAGCCAACATTTCCCACACAATGGTCAACGTATAATAAGCCTGTAGGTTCAGGATTGTAAGTTGATTTCCATTCTTTGTAACCTGGCATAAACACACCCTTATAGTTTTTGCGTTCTATAAATAAATGGACGACTTCGCCATAGGTATGGATACCACTCATTTTAAGCTCACCATGTTCATCCTTTAAGGTAACAGGCTCCATGTATGGCTTACCACCCCTTTTCACGGTTTGTTCAAAGGCATCATAAGCATCGTCCACCATAAGGGCAAGTGTTTTAACTCCGTCGCCGTGTTTACAGTGATGACGCGCTATTTCGGAGTCAGAATGCATTGGAGTTGTCAATACCAGTCTCATTTTGTTTTGAACCAAAACGTAACTGGCTCTGTCTTTAATACCAGTTTCAGGGCCGGCATAGGCTAAACTTTGAAAACCAAATGCAGTTTTATAAAAGTGAGCAGCCTGTTTGGCATTGCCCACATACAATTCTATGTAATCAGTTCCGTGTAAAGGTAAAAAATCCTTTGTTTCAGAACTGTTGGTGGTGTGAGTTAAGGTTTCCATAACGGTATGAATGTTTAGAAGAACTTATATCTCTCATCTTTCACTTTGAAATATCTTTTCAGAGATTCAGTGACAGAGTTGTATATCTGTTGTTTTTTCTGTCCAAATAGCATTTGTTTTTGAATGCTTAAGTCAGCAGGAATTTGCGGAGTAGTAGAAGATTCAACCAATATAACGTGAACGCCTTCATTACTGGTGTAAGGGCGACTGATTTGCTTAACTTTTAAACCACATACAAATCCAATCAGTTTTTGATCGTTACCTGCAAATGGAATACTTGTAGAATAGAAATTGATGTTATTGAATGGCTGTACAATTGATTCTACACCAATAGCAATTTGCTCCATAGAAGTTGAAGATTTCATTGCTTTTTCAAATTTAGCTTTCAGTATTTCAGCTTTCTTTTCATTGATAACCAATCTGGTTACTTTCTCTCTGACGTCATCAACTGAAGCTGTACCTTCTTCTTTTATTTTAGAAAGTTTAGCTACGATATAAAGGTTTTCACATGAAATAACTTCAGATACATCACCTTCTTCTCTGTCATTATTGAATACCCAACGGATGACATCTCTGGTACCAGGGATGGCAGTAACTGTTTTATCAGACTCTTTCAAGTTGTTGGCAACACTCTTGTTGAGACCCATTTTTTTGGTGATCTGATCGAATTCATCTTTAGACTTACCGGTTAAAGCAGCTTTGAAATCACTGGCTTTCTGAAGAGCAGCTTCATCCGTTTCTTTTAAAGCTTCCACTTTCCATCTCAATTCAGCCACCTTCACCAGGTCGTATGATTTTGGTTCTACCAATTTAACGATTGATATGCCAAAAGGATTTTTAACTACAGTACCACTGGTGCCTGATAAGCCTCTTACGGCTTTGTTAACTTCATCCATCTGACTGCCGTCTCTTAACCAACCAAGGTCCTGAGCGTAAATAATTTCACCGGTATTGCTTTTTGAATTCAGATAATCTAAAGGATTAGCAGATGCAGAAGCTTCAGCTAATAAACGTCTTCCTTTTTCCAATGCTTCAAGCGTATCTGCTTTGGTTGTACCCGGAATTGAAACTTCGGCTTTAATAGCATGGTAATAGAAAATGGTATCTCTCTTGGCATCCAGTACTTTAAATAGGCTATAGGCACCATCATAAAATACAGGTCCAAAAGCACTGTCTTTCTTAGCGCTGAATAGTTTAGCTTCAATTTCTTTGCTGTAACGGCCATGTGACTGATAATTGGTGTCGTAAGCAGTTAAACTGTTGTTTAAAGTAACGAAGTCAGAATCATTTTCAGCAGCATTGAAGGCAGCAATTTCGCCTTTAAGTTTTTCAACCAAAGCCATAGTGTCTTTTGATGTTGGAGAAACATCCACAAGGATGTACTCTATATCTCTGGAAGCTTTTTGTTTAAAGTCTTCTTTGTGTTTGCTGATGTAAGTTTTCAGGTCTTCATCAGTGTACTTGATGGTTTTGTCATCAATAGTTGCAAAGTTCAACGTAATGGATTTACCATTCAACTGACTTTGAGAAGAAATGATATCATCTTCAGCGTCCAAAGAAGTAGCATAAAGAGATTTTGAAATCAGGGAGTTGTACTTTCTGTATTTAACCTCAGTAATAATTTGGCCAACGATTAATTCAAACTGGCTCATCAAACGAGGGTCTTTTTTGGCAGCTTTAACAAAATTGGTCACATTACTTGGTGAAAATTGACCATTTTGACTGAAATATTGTTTGATGGTAGGGTGAGCATTTTCAGAGTATAAGAGAGAACCTGCTTCAGCATCAGAAATGTCAATACCTAATTTATCGTATTCTTTGTCAATGATAAATTCCTGGATGATTTGATTCCAGGCATACATCGCGGCTTGATCCTTTTTTTCTTCAGTTTCAGGACCACCATCTGTAATCTGATTCAGGATTTGCTTGTACTTTGCTTCGTAATCAAGATAGGAAATTGCTTCACCATTGATCTCACCTACATTCTGATCGCCACCAAAGCTATACTTTCTTGAACTGAAGTAGTCGCTGGCAACAAATAGACCCAAAGACACCAGAACAACGATGAGTACCCAAGTAGAATTTCTTAACTTATTTAATACTGCCATAAAATTTTTAAAAAGATTTGCAAAATAATGCTTTTCGTACCTAAAAATCAAACTTGGGGGAAAAAAAGATGAATAGCTGGATAGCTGAAGGGCTGAATAGCTGAAAAGCTGAATAGCTGAAAAGCTAAAGCCTTTTGCTGTTAAGTCGTTAAGTCGTTAAGTCGTTAAGTCGTAAAGCTACGCTGTTAAGACGTTTAGCTTGTCGATAGACTTTAAACAATCTGCAATTAAAGTCCTGAATCATTTTTGTAGCTTCCGTAGGCGTCGTCGTTACCTGTCAGCCTCAGGCTGATCGCGACGCTCAAGAAAGGTTAAGTCGTAATGCTGCGCTGTAAAGTCGTTGAGTTGTTAAGTCGTTAAGTCGTAGAGTTTATCGATAAGCTTTAAAGTTAATCTGCAATCCAGTTTCCGCGCCTTCCGTATGCGCAAGCAAACCCTTGCCGTATCAAAGGCCTCTTCTCTTTCTGTGTTTTCTGCGTTTTCCGCCCCAATTCTGCGATCTACCTCACGTTGGCATCAGCGCCTTCCAGTTTGCGCAAGCAAACCCTGGCCGTGTCAAAGAAAAAAATACATTTCTGCGGTTTCTGCGTGTTCTGCCCTTGTTCTGCGATCTCCCTCCTCGTAATTATTAAATAATAATTCTAAAAAGTCGAACGTTTCCAATTTAGAAATTCTAAACTATTAATCTTAATCCAATTAATAAAGAATAACTTTTCATTCAGCTCATATTTGTCTTACTTATATTTCTTATTTTTGCAGTGAATGCACGATATAGAGCCATATTATAACTGGTTGCATCTTTATAACTCCGAAGAAGATGAGTACTCTCCATTTTATGAAAGAGTGCACAGCGAATTTGTTTTTGAAAATACAGTTTATAATTACCTGATACACCCTCAGTGGGATAATTTTGGTTCCGGTACCTTGTATTTAAAAATTCTCTTTGCCGACTATGAACAGGGTTATTGCATCATCGAATTCATTGGCGAATGGAACGATGTCATTCATAATGATATTATGACCTTAAAAAGAGAGGTCATCGAAATTCTGGAAGATCAAGGTATTTCTAAATTTATACTAATAGGTGAAAACGTGTTGAATTTTCACAGTTCTGATGATAGTTATTACGAAGAATGGTATTCAGAAATTGAAGATGAAGGCTGGATCGCATTGGTCAACTTCAGAGAACATGTTATTGAAGAATTTAAACACTGTAAAGCCGATTACTATCTGAATTTTGGTGGAGAACTGGATGTATTTCAATGGCGCAAAAACAGTCCTGTTCAACTATTTCAAAAAGTTGAAGAAATTATTTCACATCGTTTGTCATAGAATTGTTATTTTCGACCTTGTTTGTCATTGATGGGTCAAATTTTAAATTGTTGCAACAAATTTTACCAAAGTATGATGAAATTTGTCAGCGATTATGAGTAAACTTTACATTCGAAATTTATTAGTTGGACTATCCTTTATTGTTATTTTAACCAGCGCTGTTAACAGTGCTTTTGGTCCAAGCGGCCCCTATGCCAATGCTCCCGGTGAGCCCAGTACTTGCACATCTTGTCACGGAGGTTCATTGATTACTTCCGGCACAAACTGGAACAGAGTTTTATTAAAAGGAGATTTTACAGGAAACGGATATATTCCTGATTCTACATACAACATTACTATCAGCCACAAACAAACTGGTATTAAAAAATTTGGATTTTTAACCACAGTGCTTGATTTGAATAATAATCCTGTTGGGACATTGACAGCAGTTGGTTCCAGAAACAGCAAATTCACAGCTACTATAAGCGGTCAAACCAGGCAGTATATACAACATACCAATGCCGGAACATCAACTGTTGCAACAGACAGTACCAATTGGACATTTCAGTGGAAAGCACCATCCAATAATGTTGGAAAAGTGAAATTTTATGTCATTGTAATGTCTACCAATGACAATGGTTCAAGTGATGCAGGAGATCAAATTCATGCTAAAACATTCGAAATATCTCCTTCAACTCTATTGCCGGTTGCTACAGCCAGTATAGGTTCTGCTCCATATTGCACCAATACCTCCATACAGTTAAATGGATCAGGGACTAATTCGCCAACAACTTATACATGGAAACTCACAGGGGGCAATCCTTCCAGCAGTTCCAGTCAGAATCCAACTGTTTCCTATCTTTCACCGGGTGTTAAACAAGCGATTTTAACTGTTAAAAATGCCAAAGGAACCAGTGAACCTGATACAGTTACATTTACCGTATTGGCTCAACCTTCTGCCAGTATAGTCAATGGTTCCACAGGTTCGGTATGTCAGGGTGATTCACTCTTGTTAACCGCCAATACCGGAGCCAGCATCACCTACCAATGGCAACATAACAATGCAACTACAAGAAGTGTTTATGTGAAAGATACTTCTATTCAATACAGAGTGAAAGTGACTTCATCTACTTCAGGATGCTCCAATACTTCAGGGCCATTTAAGCTCAGCTGGTATCCTAAACCAAGCATCAGCATTAGCAGATCTGGTAATTCTGATAGTATTTGTTCGCCTGGTACGGTTACTTTTACAGCTTCCGGAGCCAATCTGGATAGTGTCATCTGGTACAGGAATGGTGTTGTTGTTCAAAGGTCGAAAAGTTTAACCTATGACCATACGACCAATACCGATGTAAATATTTATGCAATTGGTAAGAGTATCAATAAATGCGTCACTGCACAATCGAATTCAATATCTTTAAAGTACTTTAAAAAACTGATGCCAAAAGCAATCAGCATCAGCAAAACTACCAGCAGTATTCACCTGGCATGGGACAATGAAAAGGAGATTGTATTTGTCCAGTATTCATTGAATAAGATTAATTTCCAGTCGCCTGATTCCGATAGTACTTTAAATATTACCGGTTTAAATCCTGCAACCAAATACGATATTACTATTCGGTCTTTCCAACCCGGACCATGTGGTTACACTGACACCACTGTTTCTGTCACCACCAATGCTTGTTCAAATCTGGCTTATATAGTCGATTTCAACGACAGAACCTGTAAAGGCAATCAAATGAACGTACGCTTACTTGAATTATATAAATCCAAATACAGTGTATCCTTCAACAATGGTCAGTTTAGTCAGGATACAACCTACCAATTCACACCTAATGCGTCGGATACTTTGATTATAACTATTGTTGACAGCTTAAGTCCAACTTGCCCGCCAATAGTAGAAAAAATTCCATATACCATTGATGAACCGGTTGATAATTCCACAGCTTCTACGGCTAAATCTATAGGCTCTTGTTCAAATTCATATAAAATGACATTGCCTTCAGGTTATATCAGCTACGAGTTTTACAAAAACAATGTGTTGGTGCAAACCACACCTGACTCTTTCTATACCTTCCAAAGTCTGGTTTCAGGTGATCAATTAACAGCCATCGGTAAGTTTAACAGTTGTTCTAAATCTTATGGCCCTGTTAGCTATACTCTATACCCGGCTGCAGATGCCGGATTTGGATATACCCGTAACTGGAAAGAATATACTTTCAACGCAGACAACGATACCATGAGTGTTTACAAGTGGACTGTTAACACAACTCAAATCGGAAGTACCAATACTTTTAAAAGAGATATGAGCGATTACAATAACAGCAATATCACGCTGAAATTGTATGTTAAAAACTCAAGAGGTTGTGAAGATTCAACTACTCAAACGGTCATAGTACCAAATTTAACCAGCATTAATGACGTGTTAAGCGGAGCATTGAAAGTTTATCCTAACCCAATCGTCGATCAGCTGAGTATTGAGGCTACAGTTGATAGTTATACAGTCATCATACTTGATCACAATGGTCGTGAAGTTTACAGAATAAACGGCGATAAATCGGGCTTACTGATAAATGCCAAAGACTTGGCGGCCGGTATATATCATGTCAGAATAGTAACTGAAAATAACGAGTACTATGGCGGTACTTATATCAAACAATAGACACATACTACTTTCAATATAAATTGCAGAGACCCGGAAGAAATTTCGGGTCTTTGTTTTTTAGTGTATTTAAAATTTAATCAGGAGCCTGCAAATTTGGTGTTGAATATACCAACAGCCAGCTCAGCCCATACCAACAAAAGAAGTATTACTGTGATTGAACAAAGCACAATTTTCACTGCCATGCTTTTACTCATTCGCAAAATGAGTTCACAAGTAAAAGCAGTTCCGTAAAGAAGGATACCCATTATTACGAAATCATAAATTGTCCAGTTGACTTCATCAGTAAACAGCATGGCTATTGCAGGAATAGAGAGAAAGATTAAAGGGATGATGATGAGAATTTTTGTTCTATTTAATTTCATTTGATTTGGATTTATCAGAGTTGCGTAAATACAAAAAGGATATAGTACCAAGGGCTACTAAGACTAAAGGCAATAGCCCCGGTTCACTTTCATAGATAATCATAAAAATCAGAAGTATCAATCCAATAATTGCGATTGACATCGACAATATCATAGGGGTGCTTATTTTATGTTTCATATTGACTTACATCAAAGTACTTTGTAATGCAAAGTTAGTAATAGATTTTTTGTAAACAACTTTTTTTATTCATTTTCGACGAAAGTCAAATGGAAGGCAAATAGGAGAGGATTATAAAATTGAGAAGTGATTAATGTAATTAATCTTTAAGCTTCATGATTTAAACGACTTCAGATTCTGCTGCAATTTAAAAGAAAGCAAAAGCAGTGCTATCAATATTAACAACCTTTGATTTTCTTAGGTTGACAGTCGCTCTTAGCATATTAATTCGCTGAACCGATTTAGAGATGAATGCATAGCCCGAAAATATGACCATTTTAATATCATCGTGTAAAGTTGAATGTGAATGGAATTCAATATTTGGATAGAATTGATATTGCGGATTATATGAATCATGTATTTGGAGCCAACGTTGAATTCTGGAGTCAGAAATAGCAATTTTTTCTGCGAATGAATCGATGGCATATAAACTGTCAACTGAATTTTCAAATTTCTGATACCAGTTATAACCAAATCTTTCTGACATGACATGGTCTGTTTTTAAATTGTGTTCATAAGTAGAATTTGGCGCTGGATTGTTACATTGGTAACTCATGACAATGAATCTGAATTTATACCACTCATCTACAATTTGCCTTTGCCTGTCTTTAGGTTCGGGTAATCCTCCATATATTAATAATGAAGGATATACACTGTCATAGTAACGTTCGTATTTTTCATCTTCAGTTAGTGGTTTTTTATCATTTTGTTCAGACTTCACATGATAAAAATTGGGATTGCTGCATGCCCAAAAAACAATTAAAAAGATGTAAGGGAAATAGGATTTCATAAAAACAAGTAGTTAAATGCAAAAACAGTTATTAAATAACGCAAGCATTCAGCGGATATTGCCAGAGTATAACAGTGAGAATATCACTATTGAAAAATAGAAAGACTTAAAAAAGGCAATCCCTATTTATACTTAACTCTTCAAAAACTCCATCACATCAATACCGTCGGCGTAGTCCCATAATTCCGGTTGTTGAGCTTTTCCGAATGGCACTGCTCCTGCAATACTCTCCATTTTAGATACGACACATTGCAATTGATTTTTGTTGTCCTCTATATAGGATTGCACTTCTGAGGGCTCAGAGTAGAAATGATAATTCAATGTAGCAATTGGCGCATGTAAATCTGCCTTTTCCTGAAACAACATAAACCCGTTATCGTAATGTTTGGTGAGGTTCATCAGCAGAATCGACTTGTGATACATATAATTGTTGTAGTACTTGTGGTGATTGACAATGTCTATGTATTTATCATAAGCTTCGTACAGGCGTTTCAGCTCAAAAGACTTTGGAAGCATCAAATGAGTGATATTTCGGCAGCCTAACCCAAAATAGGTATAGATATCATCAGCTAGTCCAAACAGTTCATCATCGGTCTCACTGCCATTCAACACAGCCAGTGAAGTGCGGTTTTTTCTGATTAAAGAAGGGATATTTCTGAAATAATATTCAAAGTACCTTGAGGAGTTATTACTACCTGTTGCAATAAGGTAGTCGATGCCATTCAGTTTTTCACCAACCTGCAAACGTGTCTCAAGGGCAGGTAATTCAGCTTTAAGAAGCACTATCAAATGCCCCATCAGAACTTCATCCTGTGATGATAATTTAACCTGAACCTGATGACCCGAGGCAATAGCACACAATAAATCGTGCAGACCCACAAAAGGAATATTGCCGGCCATGATGATACCAACTTTTTTGTCATCGGCTTTAAAAGTACAATGACTCAGCCATTTTTCAACAGCTTCGGGTCTTAGGGCATAGGCCCAACCATCGGCGGCTTTGCGAATATTGGCAACCGTAAACCAGTTGTTTTGCAGATAAGCTGTTTCCAATATATGCTCCGGAATAATTTGAATCAATCTTCCCAGGTGTATATATGCTTCGGCTATTTGAGATTTATTCATGAGTGAGCGACAAAATTAAGTATAATCTGACAAATCGCGAGAAAATGTAACTTATACGAGGTGATAGTCGTCATTAGTTCAGAAAGGAATTCAATGTTAGGAAAAAATCGAATCGGTTTTAGAAAATTTATCATAGGTTTGTAACGATGATTAAGAAAGTAGTACTCTTTGTTTTGTGTCTATATTTTCAACAGGCATTATTTTCACAGAAAGGCTTTAGAATTGGGCCGAGCATCAGTTTAGTTTCGTCTCGTTCGTATGTATTGGATTCATTGCCGGATAATTTTAATTTCAGGTTTAAGTCTGGTTTTAATGCAGCTATTTCTTTGCAATATGGTTTCACAGACAGGTTTACATTAGGAACTGGCATAGGTTATACCAACAAAGGTTACAGGGTTTTTAATGACAGCAATGACAACGGCAATTTATTGAAACACAATTTTGGGAACCTCGAAATTCCGGTAAATGCCATTTTCAAAATGCGCATCGGGGCAACATCTAAAATGAGAGCTCTTGCCGGACTGACGCTAAATTATCAAATTGGCAGCACTGAAAAAGTTTTAAAAAACAACAACAATACCTTTGTTATTTCCGAGAAAAGCATCAACACACTATATCCAATGCTCAACTTAGGTGTTGAGATTGGTAGTGAAGGTAAAAGCGGCAATATGTTTGTATTTGGCGTGTATTACAAACAATCATTTACCCAGATGAGCGAATTATCTATCTATAATTCCAGCGATTTAAGTCAGCAAAGATTATTTGCATTAGGATACAGAGGCAGCTATGTTGGCATTGGTATCAGCTATTTGTTCGATATGAAGAACTTTAAAAGAGAAGAAGAGTACTTCTATTAATGCTCTTTTACCTTATATAGTTCAGTTTATCATTTTTATGTCAAATGAGCTAATAATTTAATTTTCAATAACGTTTATTGCAAAATATCTCCTAAATTTGATTATAAATTAAAATGGAGATACACAAAATAATAGCTCTTGGATTGTACATTTTAAATGTATTGTCTCAGAATTTGTGTTTCACTCAATTTTACAACGGTGATTTTAATATTGGTTCCAATAACTGTGTTGGACCGACTGGTTGGCGTACAAATAATTCGCAGGTTTCTGATTTATTTCAGGCCAATGATTTTTGGGTTGATATCACAGGATGTACTTATGGCAATGGCAATTGGATAGAACAGGATATTCGTGTCACTCCAGGTAAAATATATTACATCCGGGTTGATTTGGGCACCTGGTCGGAATGGGATGATGAAGATGCCGGCGTAGATGTATTCATCAATGGTGTTCAACTGGGCAATCGTCTGTTTAATGATGAGTTTTCTAAAGTGCCAGGCTGGAGATTATTTTGGAAAAAGAAAATAGTCAGTTGTTGCTTTATTCCAGTTACAACTCAAGTGACAGTGCGACTTACCGGGCATTCGCGATGCACTCCAACCAGTCCGCCTGCCAAATGCGCCAGCCCGGCTCCCGGTGTTATTGCTGTTGATAATGTTGAACTGGATTCATTTGAAGTCTCTCTGCCTGAAAAAGTATGTCTGTTTAAAGGTGATAAGTTAACATACTCTATTTTAGGTAAACCCTTTCCTCAATCCTGTGAATGGTGGTTCAATAATCAGTTATTAAGTTCCGACTCTATTATAACGCCTCAGAGTAGTGGTGTTTATACATTAAAAGTCAATATCAATTGTACTCAGTTTGAAACAACTGTTCTGGTCGATACAGTGACGATAGAGAAAAGGAGCTATTCTATATGCAAAGGAGACAGTGTTTATGTCAATAAAAAGTATGTGAAAAATTCCGGACTTTTTTATGATACGGTGCATTATACAGACAAGTGCAGTAAAATAATTGAAAGTACGGTTAAGCTCAGTGGTGGTCCAAACAACGTATATAAAAACCGGACCAATTATATCTGTCCAAAGACAACTGATACAGTGGTATTAGATCCGGGTTCAGGGTACAAATCTTATTTATGGTCGCCTTCAGGAGCTACTTCAAGGACTTTAAAAGTATGGAATCCTGGTATTGTAAGTGTTGTATTGATGAAAGATTCAGGTAATTGTCCTGATTCTATGGTATTTTACATTGGTGAAAATTGCTTACCCGACTGCTTTATTCCTAACGCTTTTACACCCAACGGAGACGGAAGCAATGATTATTTTCCGCCTTATTTAGCTTATGTGAAATCCTATTCTCTTAAGATTTTCAACCGCTGGGGTGAACTTTTATATGAGTCGAATGATCCAAAGCTGGGTTGGGATGGCAAATATAAGGGTGAGTTATGTCAGGAATCGGTGTATGTTTTCATACTCAGTTTCGACACCCAGCAGAGCAATTCAACTTATTTATTTGAAGGTACGTTTACTTTATTGCGTTAGACCTGAACGTCCTGGTTGTCGATTTTATACCTTCATTTGTCCTGTGTAATTTACTTAAAATTTTTGAACATTGAATTAGCTGTTATTTGTAATTGCCTCATATTGTGTGAAATGAGTTGTTTAATTTGAAAATAGGATAAATTTAACTCTACTTAAACTCCAAAAATTCCTCTTTTTTATCAAATCCAACTTAGTTACATTTGCACGACTTTTGTAAAGTAACTTACTTGAGTTTTAATAAATGAAAGATAAATATATCGATCTGATTGATCAGACCTTTGATTTTCCAGTTGATGAGTTCTCTCTCAATGACGACAATGAGCTAACTTTTCACAACATTCCTTTAATGGATATTGTAGAACAGTATGGCACACCTCTCAAGTTTACTTATCTGCCCAGGATATCTGAAAACATCAAAAAAGCACGTACCTGGTTCAATGTAGCAATGGCGAAAGTAGATTACAAAGCCAAGTACCACTACTGTTATTGTACCAAGAGTTCTCATTTCAGTCATGTACTGGAGGAGGTTCTTAGGAATGAAGTACACCTGGAAACCTCTTCAGCATTCGATATCAATCTTATATTGTCTTTGCTCGAACAGGGGCTTATCAACAAAGACAAATACATCGTTTGTAATGGTTTCAAACTGCAGCCGTATATAGACAATATAGCCATGCTGGTTGAGATGGGTTTCAAAAATGTCATACCGGTTATAGACAATATTCGCGAAATAGATTTGCTATCTACTGCCATCACACAAGACTTTCACGTAGGAATGCGAATTGCTGCGGAGGAAGAACCTAAGTTTCCTTTTTATACATCAAGACTAGGTATAGGTTATAAAGATATAGTGCCTGTTTACAAGGAAAAAATCAGTAAAAACAAGCACATGAAACTGAAAATGCTTCACTTCTTTATAAATACAGGTATTGAAGACGACGCCTATTACTGGAATGAATTGCACAAATGTCTGAGTGTATATATAGAGTTAAAGAAGATATGTCCATCTCTGGATAGTTTGAATATCGGTGGTGGTTTCCCAATTAAGAATTCACTCAAATTTAACTTCGACTATGAGTACATGGCATCAGAGATAGTAGCACAAGTGAAGGCAGTTTGCGATTCAAATGGTGTACCTGAGCCTGATATCTTCACTGAATTTGGTTCATTTACCGTAGGTGAAAGTGGTGGTGCCATCTTTAAAGTTGAATATCAGAAGGTGCAAAACGACAGAGAAAAGTGGAATATGATTGACAGTAGTTTTATGACCACTTTACCTGATTCCTGGGCAATTAATAAAAAGTTTATCATGTTTCCATTAAACCGCTGGGATAAAAATTACGAGCGTGTTTTGTTGGGAGGAATTACTTGCGATAGCGATGATTATTACAACAGTGAGCAACATGCCAACGCTATTTACCTGCCGGTGTTTGATACAAATGAACCTTTGTATATAGGATATTTCCACACTGGAGCATATCAGGAGAGTATTGGTGGATATGGTGGAATACAACACTGTTTGACACCAGCGCCAAAACACATCATTATATCGGTTGATGAAAATGGAGATTACAGCACTAAGCTGTTTTCAAAAGAACAGACATACAAAAGTATGCTGAAAACATTGGGATACTAGTCGAGGCTAAATTAAGCCTGACCGGTCATACCGCCAAAATTGATAGGGAAGCCCGGATTGCCACCATTGTCAATATCGACTTCACCGAAGTTATTTTCGAATTTGCTCATATTGTCACCCAAAGCAAACAATAAACGTTTGGCATGCTGAGGTGTCATAATGATGCGGCTTTTTACTTTTCCTTTAGGAATACCGGGAAGTATACGGACAAAATCGATAATGAATTCGGCCTGACTGTGTGTGATAATGGCGAGATTGCTATAAGTGCCTTCAGCCACTTCTTCACTAAGCTCTATATCTAGAGGTTGTTCGATGATTTCGTTGTTATTACTCATAATGATTGAGCCTCAAAGATAATTCAATATATTTGAATTTTGCTGTCAATAAGTTGTATTTTTGCCTCACACAATCAGAAAAGTCATGAATAAATTTTTGAATTTTATCCTGCTTGCAGTTTTATTTGCCTGCAATCAACAACCAGTAACAGGAACTTTTGGCGAAAAATTTGACAAAACAGGTGCTAAAGCATTTACGTCAGCATTATCCGAATTTCAGTCAGGAGTTGATACCACTTACGTCATTGAAGGTAAAATTGACAATGTTTGCTCTCATTCTGGTTGCTGGATTTCGTTTAAAAATGGCGAATCTGACTTTTATGTCAATACAAACGAAAAATTCACAATGCCTAAAGAAAGCAAAGGCAAACACGCTATTGCTAAAGGTAAATTTGTAAAAGACGATGCCGGTGAAATCAGCTTCGAACCTACCGGTGTGATTATTGAATAATCCGTTAGTTTCTTTTAACTTGCAGTTGCTTTCTGATTTGTTTCAGCGAAAGATGAATTAAAGCTCACCTGTCTCTTTGTACATCACTTTATTATTTCAGTCATATCTTTTAAAAGACCAGTAGAATTTATTGATAAAATTAAAATGAATTTGTCAGTGGCAAGTCAATAAAATGTCATTGTTAAGTCATTATCAATTAAGTATGTAAAGTATTGAATAATTTAAAGGTAATTTCGAATATCAAAAAGATAATTATGGAAAATACCTACTATTCAAAACTCTTCAGGCACCTCTTAATTAGTTGCTTTTTTTTATTAGCAACTCATTTAGGTGCGCAAACCAGAAATCCTGCTCCATATTGTTATCCCACTACTGGAGGCATGGTGCAAGGGACCTGTACTTACTCTTATGGATTTAACATTTTATCCGTTAAACTCAACACACTGAATCAAACCAGTGGCTGTTACGGAAGTGCAGACAGTGATGTGTACAGGTTCTGGAACTCTTCTACCACATTGACCGCTGGTGCTACTTACACCATGGAAATTACCACTGAAAGATCTACTTACAATTTCGGAACCGCTTCTGGTTTTTGGATTGATTTCGATCAGGACAGTACATTTGATTCAGTTGAACTGGTTGGTTCCAAAATGTCCAATAACAATGTTGCCGGAGGAGTAAAGCACACTTTTACTTTTGCTGTGCCTTGTAATGCAAAGGCAGGCAGTACACGAATGCGTGTCAGATCTCAGGGGATGTATCAGTTGAATGGCAATCATGCCTGTGGTAATACAGGTTATTATTATGGTGAAGCATGGGATTTTCAAATAACAATTACCCAGCCATCAAGCGTTATTGCAGCATTTGATTTGCCGGATACGGCTTTTGTGAAAACTAAAGTATTGTTTAAAAACAAAAACCGAAGCGGCTATATCAGTCATGCCTGGGATGCCAATAATGATGGTAGTTTTGAATCTCAGAACAGCCTCGATTTTACTTATACATTTACAACAACCGGCGGTAAATGTATCAAGCTTAGAAGCACCAATTGTTTTGGCACATACGATACCATTAAATGTATGTACATTAAATCTCCAACAGCTATTCCGGTTGCAGATTTTACATCTTGTTACAGAAATATAGAACAGTATGAAGTAGTTCAGCTATTTGATAAATCCACCAATGGCCCTTATGAATGGAAATGGAATGTATATGATTCAACAAGCGGTAACTGGGGTTCACTAAACACGGGAGAAGTTATAGCTGACCCGTGGGGTAATGGTAATGATGAATTTAGTTCAAGTCCTCAGTTCGAATTTGATGTACCAGGCGTATACACTGTTGAATTAGTCAGTAAAAATGATGTTGGATCATCTAAAAAAGTTGTCAGAAAAATGACCATTTTTGTATCTGCACCAACTATGTATAACCTGGGATATGGCATGTATGGACCTAAACTCAACAATCAGGTGCACTCCAATTATGGCACTATATACGACGATGGTGGTCCAAATTTAAATTACGGGAACAATCAAGGTTTTGCTACCAAATCATATTTATCCATTGTGCCTGACGCTAAGAAACCAGTTACCGTTCAGTTTCACCAATTGAGATTTGCAGATACCAACGACTATATCATGATTTATGATGATGATACAGTTAATTCTGCTAAAGTGATTGCCAAACTTTCGGTATCTAACAACGGAACTAAACCGAGTTATACTTCAACTTCCAATAGCATGTATCTGATTTTTAAATCGAGTGCTACAGGAGTGGACAGTGGTTATGCAGCTTCATATTACGCAGCGGGGTATAACAGCAGTTACAATGCACCGACACTTGAACATATTACCGCTCTTTCTGAATTAAAAGTATTTAATAAATACAGAGACAAAAAGTACAGAAGTTCATATCAGAAATGGAGTATTGACGATGTGTTACAACCTAAATTCAACGGAACAGATACATTGAGATATCAATTTACAGATACAGTTACACATAAGTTCTGTCTTGAGCTACTCAGCTGCGATTCTTCTGTTAAGGTATGCAAGTATATTTCTTTCCAAAAAGGTTTAATGGGTTATGCCGCATTTGATGTGAATTCAAACTGTGTAAGAGATAATGGTGATAAGCTTTTAGATAATATCATGTTCGAATTGCTCGACAACAGTAATTCATTGATTGGTAAGAGCAGTACTTCTGATGGAATTTATAATTTCAATATATCCAATGGTACTTATACTGTCGCCATTGATACCAACAGTATTCCGTTCCAGGTGTCTTGTCCTTATCCGGGCATAGATTCAGGTTTTTCAATTTCAAACGGCAATCCCGTAGCACAAATAGATTTCAATGTTCAGTGTAAAAATGGTTTCGATATCGGGGCAAAATCAGTAGTTCCTCAAGGTAGGGTATTCCCTGGTGCCATTCATACTTTAAGAGTGTTAGCCGGAGATTTGTCTCAGTGGTATGGACTTAGTTGTGCCAATGGTGTTTCAGGCACCGTTAAAGTGTCAATTGCCGGTCCGGTTACATATACAGGCGCACATAATGATGCATTAACACCTTCTGTTTCCGGTTCAACTTTAACATATTCCATTTCTAATTTTGGAACTATAAATAATAACAAGGCATTTGCGGTATTCTTAAGAACAGATACTTCTGCCAATATGAATGATACCATTGTTATCAGTGTAGAAGTAACCCCAACCAGTGGAGACAACGATTCAAGCAACAACAAAAAGGTCTTCCGTTATCTGGTGCGCAATTCATACGACCCAAATATCAAAGAAGTGTATCCTGTTGATGTGCCTCCGTTGTACAATGACTGGCTGACTTATACCATACATTTCCAAAATACCGGAAATGCTGAAGCTGAGAATATCAGAATTGCAGATACGCTGGCTTCTCAACTGGATATTTCAAGTTTCCAGGTTATCAACTACAGCCATAAAATGGTTACATCAGTTGTTGAAAATGCAGTGACTTTCCGATTCCCAAATATCATGTTGCCGGATAGTTTTACAGACAGCAAAGGCTCTCAGGGTTTTGTGCAATACAGAATTAAACCACTGCCTGGAATGCCTAAAGGAACGAAAATCAACAATACTGCATATATCTATTTTGATTATAACGCGCCAATAGTAACTAATACAACAGTAAATGAATTTGTAGAATCCAATTCAAATATTCCAGACTTTAAGGCGGTTTATCAATTGAATATTTATCCTAATCCAGTGCAGGATATATTTAAAGTTAAACTAAGTTCAAATATTGGAAATACTCAGGCTAAAGTCAGAGTATACAATGTACTTGGGGAAATGGTTTATGAATCTGATTTGAATGGCAATGAAGCTCAGGTTAATTTGAGCAATCAAACCAGTGGGGTTTACATTGTCAGAATAGAAGGAGAGGGTATATCACTCAGTGCATGCATTATTAAACAATAAGAATAAATCGATTTACAGAAAAGACCGGTGTAACAGCCGGTTTTTTTTTATTGTTTTTCAGCCTTCTTAAGCGTGAAGCCAAAAGTAGTTCCACTGCCAACAGTACTTCGAACAGTAATACTCTGATGATGGGCCTCTAATATGTGTTTAACGATGGATAAGCCCAATCCGGTTCCTCCGCTGTTTCTTGATCTGCTTTTATCTGTTCTGTAAAAGCGCTCAAAAAGACGAGGCAAATGTTCGGCCTCAATGCCTTCACCATCATCCGAAATTTCAATCAGGGCATAATCGTCCATATCATAGATACCAACCTGGGTGGTACCATTTTCCCTGCCATAAGCAATCGAATTACCAATCAGATTATTCAGAACTTGTCTGATTCTGTCTTTGTCGGCATGCACTTTTAAAGGTTCATCACAACCTTCCTTGATGCGGAGTTTTATATGCTTGACCTCTGCATGCATGGCATAAGATTCGAAAACATCTTTGCTTAAGTCGCAGATATCAAAATCAGATGGACGCAATCTAAGGCTTCCACTTTCCAGTTTGCTGATTTCTAAAAGGTCATTGACTAGGGTATTCAGTCTTTCAGCGCTATTAGCTGCTTTGTTAAGGAATTTAATCCTTACTTCTTCATCGTTGATAGCGCCATCCAGTAGAGTTTCTATATAACCCTGAATATTGAAAATAGGAGTTTTTAACTCATGCGAAACATTGCCCAGAAATTCTTTTCTGTATTGCTCTGTAGCTTTTAATTGAGATATTTCCTGTTTCTGATCATTGGCCCATTCAATCACCTCTTCATTGACACGTTTAATGGGGTCGAGATTATAGTTGTCAATGTATTTGGTGTTTTTAATTTTACTCGTCTTAAAATGGTTGATGGTTTTATAGATGAGTTTAATTTTCCTGTAAATAAAGACCTCCAGTCCAAATAAGATGACAATATAAGTGATGGTTCCAAAGGTAAATAGAGCAATTAAAAATTGAAGGAATGGAATTCGGAAGTAAAGTAAAATAACAGTTACAACCAGCGACAGGACCAGGGTGGTCAGAAGCGTTATTCTCTCCGGAGTGGGGTTTTTAATCACACTTCAAATTTATAACCTACGCCTTTAATTGTTTGAATAAAATTATCGTCCAGTTTTTCGCGAATTTTACGGATGTGGACATCAATGGTTCTGTCCACTACCAGCACATCATCACCCCAGATAGATTCCAGAATTTGTTCACGCGTGAATACTTTGCCTGGTTTGCTTGCCAATAAGGATAGCAATTCGAATTCCTTTTTAGGAAACTGAAGGACTTTGCCCATATAGGTTACTGAGAAACTTTCTCTGTCAATTTTTAAATCAGGGAATTCCATTTTCTCAGATGCAGCAGATTCGGTATTATTTCTTCTCAGAATAGCTTTTAAACGCGAAATCAGGACTCTTGGTTTAATCGGTTTGATGATATAGTCATCAGCTCCGGCTTCAAAACCTGCCAGTTCGCTAAATTCTTCGCCTCTGGCTGTTAGGAAAATGAGAGGGATATTTTTTAACTGTGGGATTTCTTTAATTTGTCTGCAAGCTTCAATGCCATCCATTTCAGGCATCATAACATCCATTAAAATGATGTCAGGTTTAATTTTTGAAGCAATATTGATGGCTTCTTTACCATTCATAGCAGCCACCACAGTGAAATTTTCTTTTTTCAGATTGTAGCTTAAAAGCTCAATGATATCGATTTCATCATCAACGATTAAGATTTTGTAAGATGATTGTGAACTCATATTGTAATGCGGTTCAAAATTGACCATTTAAACTGAACTAATGATTAACCTTATATTAAATAATCATTATGGGAGGAGTTCTTTTAACTTTGCCTCCAATGCAGGGCCTCTTAAATTTTTGGCAATCACTTTACCATTTTTGTCAATCAGGAATGTAGCCGGAATGCCTGAAACCTTGTAAACTTTAGCAGGTGCAGTACCCCAGCCTTTAAAGTCACAGACGTGTTTCCAGTTCAGTCCCATACTTTGAATTGCAGTTGTCCATTTAACGTTATTATCGTCTAAAGAGACACCATATATTTCAAATCCTTTGCTTTTGTATTTTTCGTATGCAATTTTAACATTTGGGAATTCAGCTCTGCATGGTCCGCACCAGGATGCCCAAAAATCTATCAATACTATTTTACCTCTCAGGGACGACAATTTTAGTTTAGTGCCATCTGGCTGAAGTAAATCAATATCCGGTGCTATATCTCCAATCTCAACACCTTTGTTTTTTTCGTATAAAGTTTTTAGGTCTGTATAGTAGGTGCTTTTGACCATTTTAGGCTCCATACGAGTGAAAATATCTTTAAAGTTGTTTGGCGTTTGTTCTTCCATTAAATTAAACAAAACAAAATAGGCAGACAGAGGGTCTTTAAAACGTATCATGGAATCCATTAATACATCCATTTCTTTTTGCTTAAGTGTGCCTATTTCCTGAATCTGATAAAATTGAACCGGATCTGTTTGGTTGTTGAGTTGAGCACCTAGATTATCCAGTTCGCCTTTTAATCTTGAAAATTCCTTAAGGAAATGATAGAGAGCTACTGATTTCTCAGCTTTTTTACCATTGATATCATAGTTCAGTACAGAAATATTGGTGTGTATGGTTAAGTTAATGATTGCACCATTTTCAACAATCAAAGGCACAGCATTGTTAGATGAATATTGCACAAACACCACACTGTTTTCTTTTATTGTTGATTTCAATACAAAACCTCCGGTATCATTGGTGCGTACAGAATCCAGCAAATCAATTTTATTGTAGTGGTATAAATTGAGAACGATCAGATGATTGGCATAGTTCTCAAGCTTTCCTTTAATTGTAAAAGTGACAGTACCTGCTGTTGGTTTAGCAGCAGTACTTTTATTTGCTGGTGCAGTTTTAGCTGCAGGTTTACTGGTACTAGTAGCTGGCTTTTTAGCCCCTGGCTTTGTTTGTGCATTCACCAACAAAAGACAGGCAGCCATTAAACTAAATGAAATAGTTTTTATCATTACGCAAATTTACTTATTTTAACTACTATCTCAAAATCCAGTCCAAACCAAATTTCATCTTTCATCTGGTCAGTTTGGCAGTTTATCTGAATTATCTCAGATGCTTATCAACTTTTCCTTTTGAGCTAAATTTCGGATAGCTTCTTCCAATAGACGTTTTTTTTCGCTGTTTGGTTGTATCAGCAATGTTTGAATACCTGCTTTTTCACCAGCTTTCATGTCGCGTTCCGTATCGCCAATAATCAGACATAATTCTGGATTAAGTTGATATTTTGCAATGGCTTTTTCTATCATCAGCGAATCAGGTTTTCTGCAAAGACATTTGCCTTTAATCGGATGGTGCGGACAAAAATAAAAATCGTCAATCTGGGTGCCTATTTCCTTACAGGCGTTTTGAAGTTTTTGATGAAAAGTGCCCAGTTCCTCAATACTGTATAAGTCTTTGTCAATCCCGCCCTGATTGGTAATGACTATCGCCATGAAACCATTTTCTTTAGCCAGTTTAACGCAGTCTGCACTGTCGGGTAAAATTTCGAAATCTTCTATCTTACAGACATAATCACCTATTTCACGATTTAATACACCATCTCTGTCGAAAAAAATTGCCTTTTGCATCTAAGCCTATTTTTAAACCTACAAATAAAATGCTAATTTGCACCGATTTTATATAAATTTTATTGATTTGTCTAACAACATTGTCATTATTCCGACCTACAACGAAAAAGAGAATGCCGAAAATATCATTCGCAAAGTCATGGGCCTGCAACCTCAGTTTGATGTGCTGATTGTTGATGATAATTCTCCGGATGGCACTGCTGATATAGTCAGGAAACTTCAGGAAACTTTTACAGACAGACTGCATCTGTTGTCACGTAAAGAAAAAAACGGATTAGGTACTGCATATATCGCTGGTTTCAAATGGTGCCTGCAGCATGAATATAAATTTATCTTTGAAATGGACGCCGATTTTTCTCATAACCCTGAGGATTTGCCGCGTTTGCTTGAAGCTTGTGAAAAGCAAGGTGCAGGACTGGCAGTAGGTTCCAGATACATCACCGGTGTCAATGTCGTTAACTGGCCAATGAGCAGAGTGATAATGAGTTATTACGCCAGTGTTTATGTTCGATTTATTACCGGAATGACAATCAGAGATGCTACAGCAGGATTTGTTTGTTATACCCGCCAAACGCTGGAGGCTATTAACCTGGATAAAATTAAATTTAAAGGTTATGCATTTCAGATTGAAATGAAATTTAAGGCCTTTCTCAAAAAAATTAAAATCGTTGAAGTGCCAATTATCTTTACTGACCGCACATTGGGAACTTCTAAAATGAGTAAGAAAATCTTCAGAGAAGCTTTCTTTGGTGTTATAGAATTAAAACTTAAGAGTCTGTTTTCAAAAAATGACGCATAACGAGGAAATAGCAGCCTTGCGCAGTGATTACCGAAAATCGGAATTGCTGGAAAAAGATGTTGATCCGAATCCAATTCATCAGTTTCGAATCTGGTTTGATAATGCCATGAACGCCGAAATTGCTGAACCTAACGCAATGTGCCTGAGTACGGTTCACGGTAATCAGCCTGATAGCAGAATTGTTTTGTTAAAAGCCATTAAGGACGATGGATTCGTATTCTTCACCAATTACCACAGCAGTAAAGGTTTGCAAATTGAAGCCAATCCAAATGTTGCCATAAACATTGTCTGGCTCGAACTTGAAAGGCAAGTTAGAATTTCAGGAACTGCTTATAAAATCAGCGAAGAAGAAAGTGATCGTTATTTTTATTCCAGACCATTCGAATCTCAGGTTGGCGCCATAGTAAGCACTCAAAGTGAAAGATTAAATTCGAGAGAGGAACTTGAAGAAGCGATGAAATCGGCTTTGGAAAAATATCAGAATGAAAAGCCGGTCAGACCAAAACATTGGGGTGGTTATATAGTCCAACCAAATGAAATGGAATTCTGGCAAGGAAGAACCAGCCGTTTACACGACAGACTTCAATATCGTCTTATCAATGGCGTCTGGGATATCATCCGCTTATTTCCCTAAATCTTAATTAAAGCTCATGCCCCATTTTCTCCTTCTTGGTATGGAGATAATGTTCGTTGTGTTTGTTAGGTTTTGTGATGATGGGCACATTATCAACCACTTCAAGTCCGTATCCAATTAATCCTGTTCTTTTCTTAGGATTATTGCTGATGAGTTTCATTTTAGAAACACCTAAATCTCTTAGAATCTGGGCACCAATTCCATAGTCTCTTTCATCCATTTTAAATCCGAGTTCAAGATTGGCATCAACCGTATCCATACCTTGTTCCTGCAATTTGTAGGCTTTTAATTTATTGAGCAAACCAATCCCTCTGCCTTCCTGATTCATATACAACACGACACCTTTGCCGGCTTCTTCTATCATCTGCAATGCTGCATGAAGTTGTTCTCCGCAATCGCAGCGGCATGAACCAAAAATATCGCCGGTCATGCAACTGCTGTGCACTCTTACCATGATAGGTTCATCTTTATCCCAGTTGCCTTTGGTAATGGCTAAATGCTGGGTGCCATCCGTTGTTTGAGAATAGGCGATCAATTCAAAATTGCCATAAGAAGTAGGCATGTCAACTGCAATTTCGCGTTTAACATGCGATTCATTCTTTATTCTGTATTTGATTAAATCTTCAATGGATACAATTTTCAGGTCAAATTTTTTGGCTATTTCAAGCAGCTCCGGTAAACGCGCCATCTCTCCGTCTTCCTTTAGAATTTCGACTATACATCCAGCAGGTTCAAATCCGGCCAATCTGGCAAAATCTATAGCTGCTTCGGTATGACCGGCTCTTTTGAGCACACCTTCTTTTTGTGCTTTCAAGGGAAATATATGTCCGGGGCGGGCTAAATCACTGACTTTAGTGTTTGGATTGATGAGCGCCTGTATGGTTTTAGACCTGTCTGAAGCGGAAATACCAGTAGTCGTGCCATGCCCCTTTAAATCTACAGACACGGTAAATGGGGTTTCATAAAGAGAATCATTTGAACTTACCATCATATCCAATTCCAGGTCGAGACAACGGTCGGGCAGGAGAGGGACACAAATTAAACCTCTTCCTTCCTTAGCCATAAAATTGATCATTTCAGGCGTAACATTAGCCGCGGCTGTTAAGAAATCGCCTTCATTTTCGCGGTCTTCGTCGTCAACTACAATAATAAGTTTGCCGTTTTTTATATCCTCGATAGCAGATTCAATTGTATCGAGTTGAAAAGATGATTGCATGTGATTGAATGTTGCTGCAAAATTAATGCAATTCAAAGGATTTTCAATAGAATGTCCACTTATCTCCAAATAGATTTGCTTTATAAAAATTGATATGCTTCCCTAAGTGTCGTTATTGCTCATTTTATTTAAAATCGAAGGAATAAACAGTTCCCAAATTACCAATCATTGAGTAGTATGAAAGGTAGAATGTAACTTATTCTAAAAACAACACGAAGTCGTTGCGTGTTCATTACCGAATTAAAGATTAACTATTCAGTCGCAACGAGCTCCATGTCATATCTTAATCAGGCACCTGAGCCCACTGTTCATCATCAAATTGTTCCCGAATTCTGTTCCACTCGCGCAATGAATTAGCCTGTAAATCCGTATGGATATTTGCTCTGTTAGCTTGATTGATTTTTGTTAATTGGTCGTTGTAACCCTTTTGTTCTTCAAAGACCTTATTGTTTTCCTCTGTTGTTTGTTTGTATTTTATCTTCTTCCACATGCTTCTCATCGTTTAAATACACTGCAAAAATGGCGTATTTAAATTGTCATTCTGGAGCTGTTTTATAATTTGCCCAAGATTTTTATAAGTTGCCCAAAAGAACAATAAACTGCCCTTTTACAGCCATTCAGGAGGTGTCTGACTGATAGAAAATCCATGGATATCGAGGTGCCAGTAACCATGAGCAAAACGGTTGGCAATTTCAATGTCGTGGGTTGAGCAAATTACTAACTTTGATTTCGCCTCAGCAATGTTGCGCAAGTCTTTAAACAGTTTTAATTTAGAGGGATAATCTAGAAAAGCGCTGGGTTCATCCATGATGATTACAGGTGTATTTTGCGCTAGTGCTCTGGCTATATTCGCCTTTTGCCATTCACCATCACTGATTGTATTCAGGTATTTGCCACTGATTAAATTCAGATTGAGCATGTCCATGGCTTCATCCAGAATGTGTTCAGATAGTCCCTGATTTTGATTATTTAAAAATGGGAATTGACCATACCTGACTAAATCCATAACTGTGATGAATTCGTCTCTGGCTCTGTCTGTATTGACATAAGCCACCAACTGAGCGAGTTTTTTTCGGTTGTCCGTTTTAACTTGTTCTGATTGAATAAGTACTTTCCCAGCCAGGGCAGGTACCAAACCCGTAATGGTTTTCAAAAGGGTACTTTTGCCAATTCCATTTGGCCCACTGAGCAATATTAATCCGGGTGACTGAACGTCGGCGTTAATATGGTCAAAAAGCGCAAATTGTCTGCCTATACTCAAATCATCAATATGTAATATGGAATGGCTCAATGTCTGTTTCTTAATAAAATATGCAGAATAATTGGTCCACCGATTAAGGCAGTAGTTACATTGACCGGAATATTGATAGAGAAGATACCGATATTGGAAACAATCTGACTAATAACGGCCATTAATGCGCCTAATAAAGCATTGCTAATCAGCAAGACTTTAAAATTGGCTGTTTTTACAAGTATCCTAGAAACATTAGGGACAGCCATACCAATGAAAGCAATCGGACCGCAATAAGCCGTTGCCATACCAGTTAGCAAGCCAGTGCTAATCAGCAATTGTAAGGATAATCTGGAAGTATGAACCCCCAAACTGCGTGCGACATCATCGCCCAGCACCATGACAGAGAGAGAGGGCATAAGTAGAAAGCACCAGATTATACCAATGAGACTGGTGATGATTAAAATGATGAGGTCAGTTTCAATCACATTGCCAAAAGACCCCATGCTCCATAGAGTAAACAGTTTCAGGTCGCCGGGGTTGGCGATATAAGACAGCAAACTTTGGAGAGCCCCTGATAGCTGACCGATAATCACACCGAATAACAGGATAATGGCCCCATAGCCGAACCGTGCAGAAACAAGCATAATGAGCAGGAGTATGGCAAAGGCACCTGTAAAACCAGCCAATGGGATACTGACTCCATAAGCTTCAACATTGAAGAATCCGGCACTAATGATGAGGATGGCCACAGCCAGAGAGGCGCCTGAACTGACACCTAAAATATAAGGTCCTGCCAGATTGTTTTTAAATAACTGCTGCAGCACAAAACCCGAAACGGAGAGGGCGGCACCACAAAAGATGGCGGTGAGCATACCCGGTAAGCGGATGCTGTAAAAAATATTAGCGGCATTTGAATCGTTGCTAAAAGGCGAAATTAAATTTGGAACAAAAAACAAACCTGTCGTTGCTATAACGAGCAGAGAAACAAGCAGTATGATATTTATTTTGTTCAAAACACAAATTTAAAAGACAAAAGATGATTTTCCTCATCTTAACTCAATAAGACGGCAATATTATGGAATATTGAGATTTTTTGGTAACTTTGCACCCCTATTTTATTACAAAATACAATGACGAATCAAGACATTCTTAGCGGTATAGTATCAAATGCCGGTAATGCCTTTGTCAATCTCACAGTGGATGAGTTGGTCAACAAGGCTTTGGAAAGAAAAGAAGGTGTAATCACCAGTCGTGGCGCTTTAGCAGCAGATACTGGCGAATTCACCGGAAGGTCGCCAAAAGACAAATTCACAGTGAGTGATGAAAAGACTGAAAACACAGTATGGTGGGGTCCGGTTAACACAAAATTCGACTCAGCTAAATTTGATGCACTTTTAGATAAAGTTGTCAAGCACTTCAATGGCAAAGATATTTTCGTCAGAGATGCTTATGCCTGCGCAAATCCAAAATACAGACTTAACATTAAAGTTGTTACTGAGTCTGCTTACCAGAATTTGTTTGCCAACAATCTATTCCTGCGTCCTGCAGAAAACGACAGACCTGCAGAAGCTGAATGGTTAATACTTGCTGCTCCATCATTTAAAGCGGATGCTGCAATTGATGGTACCAGACAACACAATTTCTCTATCATTAACTTCACTAAAAAAATCATCCTAATTGGTGGCTCTGGTTATACCGGTGAAATCAAAAAAGGTATATTCACAGTACTTAACTACATCCTTCCTCAGGAACGCGGTGTATTGTCTATGCACTGTTCTGCCAATATCGGCGAAAAAGGGGATACTGCTATTTTCTTCGGATTGAGTGGTACCGGAAAAACAACTTTGTCTGCTGACCCTAACAGAAAACTGATTGGTGATGACGAACACGGTTGGGATGAAGATTCAGTGTTTAACTTCGAAGGTGGTTGCTATGCTAAATGTATCGACTTAACTGAAGAAAAAGAACCACAAATCTGGCATGCCATTAAACACGGTGCTTTGGAGGAGAATGTAAGATTCTTCCCTGGAACAAATAAAGTTAACTACGAAGACGTTAGTGTTACTGAAAACACAAGAGTTGCCTATCCAATTGAACATATCAGCAACATCGCTGTTCCTTCAATGGGCAAAGCACCTAAGAATATTTTCTTCCTCACTTGCGATGCTTATGGCGTATTGCCTCCAATCAGCAAACTGACCGTTGAACAGGCGATGTACCATTTCATTTCAGGTTATACTTCAAAAGTTGCCGGAACTGAAGCTGGTATCACTGAGCCTCAATCCACTTTCTCTGCATGTTTTGGTCAGGCTTTCCTGCCTTTGCATCCGGCTAAATATGCGGAATTGTTGGGTAAGAAATTGAAATCTAATCCAGATGTAAACGTATGGCTGGTAAATACCGGCTGGAGCGGTGGAGGTTATGGTGTTGGAAACAGAATGAAATTGTCTTTCACCAGAGCTATGTTAACTGCAGCATTAAACGGTGAACTGGACAATATTGAATATACTGCACATCCTGTATTTGGTGTTTTAATGCCAAATGAATGTCCAAACGTACCACAGGAAATTTTACATCCTCGCAATACCTGGTCTGATAAAGCAGCTTATGATACAACATCTAATGCTTTAGCTGAGAAATTCAATGAGAACTTCAAGAAGTTTGAAGAAGGCACCAGCGAAGACATCAAAAATGCTGCTCCTAAAGCAGTGCAGGCTCAATAAGAAATATCAAATACAAGCATAAAAAGACCATCAGTTTTGATGGTCTTTTTTTTTGAACCCGTTTGGTATTATGAATATAGGGTGGTAGATCGCAGAACAAGGAAAGAACACGCAGAAAACACAGAAAGAGAAGAGGCCTTTGACACGGCAGGGGTTTGCTTGCGCAAACTGGGAAGGCGCGGATGCCAACGTGAGGTAGATCGCAGAATTGGAGCGGAAAACACAAAAAACGCAGAAATTTTATCCCGTAGGTACGGGATTGACACGGCATTGGTTTGCTTGTGCAAACGGAAGACGCGGAAACTGGAATGCGGATTAACTTTAAAGTTTATCGATAATCTCTTCGACTTAACGACTTAACCTTTGTAGAGCGTCGCGATCAGCCTGAGGCTGACAGGTAACGACGACGCCTACGGAAGCGACAATAATGTTACGAGACATAAATTAAGAGAATCTTAAAGCTTTTCGATAAACTCTACGACTTAACGACTTAACAGCGCAGCACTCAACGACTCAACAGCGCAGCTTTATTTCTATTCAAAACTGCCTGAACCACAAAGAATGTAAAGATGAGGAGGATCAAAGTATTCTCCATCCAGTGTCCGAAGGGGTCAATCCAAATCTCGGTTAAATAATTCCAGCGGCCTAATATTTCTATAAAATTCCAAAATATAACTACAACCGGAATGGCATATCTGATTGAATAATCCAATTGCTGAATCTTAAATAGGTTTCTGCATAAATAAATCGACCAGAAAAGGGAACCAAAGGCCACCATATAGGTCATCCAGTGCTTTGAACCTGCTATGTCTTCATCGTAAACCAGCAAGAGTACGATGTAGAAGGTCCAGATGATCATGATGGTTTCAAAAAAGGTAACAACTGCCAAAGGGCGCTTCGAATCCCTGTTGAGAATCTCATTCAATCGCATGTGCTTCTGAATCCATCTGAACAATTGGCAACGCGAACTAGAAAAGACTAACAATACCAATACTACCGAAAGCAAACCCAAAGATGACATCATCACCAGATATTCGCCTTTGGTGGTGACTTCATTGTTCTCTACCAAGGGTTGAACCTTTAGCTTCTCGGCAATCCATACAAATGAAAATTCTACCCACCCCGTCCATATTAAAATACCACCTATGAATCCAAACAGAGTAGCTGCTAAGGCGCGCTTGTTTTTATATACACCAATTAACACACAGATAAGTCCGGCAAAACCTAATACGGCGGCTGACTCAAATTTGTATCCCGGTATAAGATGTTCCGTAAGTACCATTAAGGCATGACCTAGTGGAATAACAAATAAGACTATTAAAAAAGCCAATACACCTTTGTACCATTTAACCTGAATTAATTTCGACATGCTTAATTAGAATGATTCTACTTAAGTGCAATATTAAGCTGAATTACTGAATTTTAAGATTGAGTGAAATTGTCTTAATGTGGTAGAAATGACTATATGTCTAGTTTTCAGACAGATTGAAAATTGACATTGATTTAATTTACTTAGCAATGAGTATTCAACTTAGGCCATCAGAAAGTATAATTGAAACCAATAAATAATCTTCTTCCCTGGTTGGGTGCATAGACATAACTTGGATCAAAGCTTAGTGCATAAGGATTGTTAGGCGTTGCAAGAATTTGTCCGTTAGCATCAGTTGTTATCTGTTTGTCAAATGGATCGTTGGCTCTTGCAATGATAAAAGGTGCACTTTTCCATGGCGTCCAGTTCAATATGTTTTTAACACCAAAGAACAGTTTGGTTTGCTTGTTTCTGTCATAAGTGAATTTCAGATTTTGAATACTCCACCAGGGCGATTCTTTTGGTCTTGGGTCGAGACTTCCTAAGGTCGGCAACAACATTGGTGAATACAAATTACCGGTATAGTCTATGACAAGTATCTTTTTAATTTTGCGGGTCAGTGACCAGGTGCCTGAAAATCTTTCAGTGAGCAGTGGTCTGATTTTATTTTGATTATTGATTGCATACACATCCATGACAGTGACGCCTAATGTAGCCAGCCAGTTTCTTTGATGGGTGTATTCGAGGTTTAAGTTTGCCCCTCGGCTGATTGAATAACCACTTAAATTATCGTATTGAATTTTATTAGGGTCGCTGTAATCTGCAATGATTCTATTGTCGAAATAGGTATAGAAATTATTGAGTTCAATGGTTAACAGATTTCTGTTTGATCCCGAAATTTTATGCATCAAACTGACAGATGCATTGTATGAATTCTCAGGTTTCAATTCGTTTTTTATTACAACTGTTCTTGCGCCTGTTAAAGCTGCATGGTCTTCGGTAAATAAGTTGACTACTCTGAATCCTTTACCGAGATTGACTCTGACAGAGCTACCCAGACTGAAATTTTTGATATATGCTATTCGAGGTGAAAATATGGAACCATGAACTTTGTGATGGTCGTAGCGCAATCCAAACAGCAGACTTTGTTTGTTCTTTAATTCAATTTCATCCTGAAGGAATACACCGGGTAAATCAATGTTTTGAGCTCTGTTTTCAGTTCTTGTCGAATCGCTGAACTGAGTTGCAACAGTATTGTCATCGTAATATGTTTTTCTGTAAGTGATGCCCGCCAAGATAGCGTGATTGTTAATCTGAGTATCCATAACCAGTTGTCCAAATCCTATAGCCTGCACAGCATTGAAAGAAGTAGTTCCGTAAAAACTGTTTTGATGATGACGGTTCATGCTGAAACTGAATTTTAATGGCAAGCAGGTTGGTAAATCGTATTCACCTAAAAGTTCCACTCTTGAAGTGTAGATGCTCTCTCCATATAAACTGTCTCCTCCTCTGAATTCGCGGTTCCACTTCATTTGACCACCCCATCGGTCTTCGTACAAATACCGCGCGGCCAGATTGAATTGTTTTTCCGCATTTTTGCGGTTTAAAGTCCATTTTTGAAATATTGAAATTCTGTTCTGAAGAGCGATGTCTGTAAATCCATCTCCATTCTTATCAGTTGGCAGAGAATAGTTGAAGTAATTAATACCGTTTAGAACGTGCAGGCGTTTGGAGAAGCTCTTTTTAAAGGCGATATCTACATTTATTTCACCCCATGAATTAGCGAGAAAGTCAATTGAAAATTTAGGAGAGTTAGAAGGTGATTTGGTAATGATATTGATGAGACCTCCAACTGCTTCGCTTCCATAGAGGGAAGAAGAAGGTCCACGCACTACTTCCACCCTTGAAATTATAGCGTTAGGGATGCCAAACAATCCGTATACGGTCGATAAGCTACTGACTATAGGCATGCCATCAATAAGTACCATGGTATATGGTCCTTCCAAACCATTAATATGTATATCTCCGGTGTTACAGACATTGCAATTGACTTGTGGTCGTATACCATTGATGTTTTGTAAGGCCTCGAATATATTGGAACTGGGATTGCGCTTGAAAAAAGCCGGACTGTAGAGTTCTACCAATATCGGACTTCTCAATCGGTTCACTGAGCGCATGGTACCTGTCTTGACTGTTGCTCCAACGTAGTCGGAAATGTATTCTGTGATAAATACCACATGATAGGTTGAGTCGGATGATACTTTAATTTTTTGCTTATTGGCTGCGTATAACTCTGAATGCAATTCCAGTATATATTCACCGGTATCTTGAATATGTAAGGCAAAATTACCTGAAGGATTTGTAAAAACTGAGGTGTCAATTTTACCGCTAATCGAGATTTCAATATGGTTGAGCGGTTTATTTCTAAAAAGGACTTTCCCTGTAACAGTTTGGCTCACCGACTGATTACTGGAGATAAAATAGAACAATAAATATAGTATAATTTTTAAAAATAGGCGCATATAAGACTTTCTGTTTCGGGTTCAAAACTACAAAAGTTAGATGAGTCTAACAAATATAGTTTGATATTTTTTTGTATTTTTGCAAAATGGTACTTTCGTATACCGAAGAAAATTATCTGAAAGCCTTGTTTCAGTTGACACGTGAGACGCTGGAAAAGAAGGAAGCCGGCACTAATGAACTGGCGGCACATTTAGGTGTAAAACCGGCAACAGTGAACGATATGCTGAAGAAGCTCAAGGATAAAAAGCTGATTGATTACGAGAAATACGGCAAAATAAAATTAACCAAAGCGGGGGAGAAATCGGGTGTAGAAGTCTTGCGCAAGCACCGTTTATGGGAGACATTTTTATGTGTGAAATTGGGATTTGCCTGGGACGAAGTGCATGAAGTAGCGGAGCAATTAGAGCATATTCAAAGTTCGAAGCTCATAGAAAAACTGGATAAATTTCTTGATTATCCTGAATTTGATCCACATGGTGATGTGATACCGAATGCCAAGGGCGAGATGAAAATCAAGTATAAAGTCTGCTTATCGGATATGACACCCGGAGAGAGATGTATGATGGTAGCGGTTAAAGACAATTCGGCTCCATTTTTACAGTATGTCATCAGTGTTGGATTGGGCATTAACAACGTCATAAAAGTTATATCGCGCAATGCTTATGATGAGCTATTGCAAATAGAAGTGGAAGGCAAAGTTTCGAGTGTGAGTCGAAAATTCGCGGACAATATCTTTGTCGTTTGTCAGGATTGTATGAAAGGTAAGAAGTGCAAGAAGGGGTGTAAAGGATAGGGGGCAGTTAAGTCGTTAAGTCGAAATGTCGTTAAGTCGTGGGGTGAGTTGTTGGGATGATGATTGTGGAATGGGGAGTTGAGGGGAGGTAGGTCGCAGAACGAGGAAAGAACACACAGAGCACACAGAAAAGATTTTTTCCTTTGACACGGCAATTGGTTTGCTGGCGCAAACTGGAACACACGGATGCCAACGTGAGGTAGATCGCAGAATTGGAGCGGAAAACGCAAAAAACGCAGAAATTTTTTTTCATTTGACACGGCAATTGGTTTGCTTGCGCAAACAGGAAGACACAGAAGGGAAAACTGCTGAATTGCTGAAAGGCTTAAAAGCTGAATTGTGTCGCGGTAGAAGAGATTATGGAATGTCCAGTCCCGTCCCTTATGATACGGGATACATTCTGTTGGATAACTATAAAGAAGAAGCTCACTGGTCTTGATAACTTAGAACTTTCCGAAATCTATCAGCGTTAATCCCTCCGCTTAATGCGGATAGTTCGAAAATGATTAAAGACAAATCTAGAAATTTTACCAAGTATAATTTATTATAATATCTTTTATCTGCGAGTTCTGCGTTAAAAAGAACGGTGGGTATATGAAGAGGTAGATCACAGAATAAGGAAAGAAAACACAGAATACGCAGAAATTTTATCCCGTAGGTACGGGATTGACACGGCCAAGGTTTGCTTACGCAAACTGGAAGACACAGAAGCCGGATTGAGGATAAACTTCTAGTTTATCGACAATCATAAGAATTCAAACTTCAGGAGCGTCGCGATAAATCGACGACGCCTACGAAAGCGACAAGAATGCTACGAGATATACATTAAGAGAATCTTAAAGCATATCGACAAACTCTACAACTCAACGACTTAACAACTCAACGACTTAACAGCGCAGCACTTAACAACTTAACAACTCAACGGCGACGCGATTCAGCTTTTCAGCCTTTCAGCAGCGCAGCGTTCAGCTTTTTGCTATTTCCCATATGTTTGTTCAAGCGTCCTTGTAAAGACTTCCAAAGGCTGTGCCCCTGAAATGCCATACTTGTTGTCGAAAACAAAAAAGGGCACTCCACGAACGCCGATTTGAGTCGATTCATAGATGTCCTGACTGATTTTGTCGTTCAGCAATTGGTTTTCCAAAACTTGTCTTGCTTCAGTCTCGTTTAATCCGACACGTACTGCTATATCCACCAATACATCGTGGTCGCCGAGATCCGCACCTTTAGTGAAGTAAGCATCAAAAAAAGCCTCTTCAATTTGCGCACCCAAACCCTTTTGTTTGGCAAGCTGAATGATTCGGTGAGCATCGGTCGTATTGGCTATGCGCACTTTGTCCAGCTGGTATTCAAGACCCACTTCTTTAGCCATTTCCAATACCTGTTGATTGGCTTTTATGGTATAGTCCATAGACCATCCTTTAGCTTTAGAAAGATATTCATATAATGATTGACCCGATTCAGGTTTCAAATCCGGATTCAATAAATAACTTTTCCATTCTATTTCTACCTCGTCCTTGTGTTCAAACTGCTCCAATGCCTGTTCCAATCGTCTTTTGCCGATATAGCAAAAAGGACAAGCAACATCACTCCAGATTTCAATTTTCATGTCGCAAAATTAGGAAATTTGTTGCAACAAATACGCTTGCGGTTTATAGAGAAATCTTATAACGGATATGGCTTTCTCTTTCGGCGTATTTTCATTACCTTTGCACGTTTCATGCTTACGTTAAATGATTTGTCTTTCGACTTTGGTGGTCGTTACCTGTATAAGGATGTCAACTGGCAGATAAAGCCGGGTGAACGCATTGGTCTTGTCGGTCAGAATGGTACAGGTAAATCAACTTTACTTCGAATAATTACCGGTGAATATCAACCTACAGAAGGGGCTTTATCCAAAGCCAAAGATTGTACTATAGGATTTCTTAATCAGGACTTGCTCAGCTACGAGAGCAATGAAAGTATTTACCATGTGGCGCTTCAGGCTTTTGATAAAGCTTTAAAACTACAAACAGAAATTGACGACATCATACAGAGAATGGAAACCGACCATTCGGAAGAGATACTCAATTTACTCGGTGAAAAGCAAGAGCAATTTGAAGCACTGGATGGATATAACATTCAGTTTAAAACAGAGGAAATTTTAGAAGGACTGGGTTTTAAAACTGCCGATTTGCAAAGACCATTATGCGAGTTCAGCGGAGGTTGGCGTATGCGTGTAATGCTGGCCAAACTATTGCTTCAGAATCCTAAATTGTTGTTGCTCGACGAGCCTACCAACCACTTGGATTTACCATCCATTGAGTGGATTGAAGAATATTTGCAAACCTATCCCGGCACGGTAATCATCGTATCACACGACAGACAGTTTTTAGACCGTATGGTCACTAAAATTGTAGAAGTAGCCAATAAAAAAGTGTATCAATGGGCAGGTAATTACAGCAAGTTTCTTGAACTGAAAGTTGAAAGAGATGAACTGCAACAGCGTGCTTTCGACAATCAACAGCAATTCATCAAACAGCAGGAGCGTTTAATTGAACGTTTCAAAGCAAAGGCCAGTAAAGCGACTATGGCACAAAGCCGTATGAAGATGCTGGATAAAATTGAACGTATTGAAGAAGTTCAGAACGATGAATCTGTCATGAACCTTCGATTTAAGGTAAGACAGCAACCGGGTAAAGTGTTGGTCACTATGAAAGATGTTACCAAAGCTTATGGCGAACAAGTCATTTTCAAGCATGCCAATGCACAAATATTAAGAGGGGATAAAATTGCCCTGATTGGTGCTAATGGTAAAGGTAAATCGACATTATTGAGAATCATCGACAAGAGCGAGCCTATTGAAGGAATGGTTGAATATGGGTACAATGTAGAAAAAACATTTTACGCCCAGCACCAGCTCGAATCTCTGAATATCAACCATGAGATTCTGGAAGAACTGGTTCACATGGGTTCTCAGAAATTGGAGAATGAGTTGCGTACCATACTGGGTTGTTTTCTTTTCAGCGGTGATGATGTTTACAAAAAAATCAAAGTACTGAGTGGAGGAGAAAAAGCGCGTGTCGCATTAGCTAAAGCATTGGTCAATGAGGCTAATTTCCTGTTGTTGGACGAGCCTACCAATCACCTGGATATACAGAGTATGAATATTCTGATTCAGGCATTGCAGCAGTTTGAAGGTACATTCATTACAGTCTCCCACGACCGTTATTTCATTTCACAAATAGCCAATAAAATCTGGTGGATAGAGGATGATGAAATTAAAGAGTACTTAGGTTCATACGAAGAGTGGAAGTACTTTATGTCGCAAAGAGCTAAAGAGATTCAGAAAGCAGCACCGGTAGTTAAGCAAGTGAAGAAAGAAGTTGCAGAGCCTGTTAAAACAGTGAATGCCGACAATGATAAAATAAAGAAACAGTTGCAAAAGCAATTGGATGAGATAGAAGCTAACATCGAAAATTTGAAATCCCAGAAGCAAACTTTGGAGTTGCAGATTTCGGATAAAGACAACCAGGACAGAATTGGCACACTTTCTGAACAGTATTCTGTACTCGAAAAGTCTATAGAAAGTAAAAATCAGGAGTTCGAGACAATATTCGAACAGCTGTTAAGTTTATAACACCAAGAAATGAAGAACACCCTAAGAAGTCAAACAGGCAGATATTTAAATCATTTGATTTTAACGACCATCAGCCTGTGGTTTTGCCATTCTGCCAATGCCGCTTACCTGCCAATACAATATACCAACATGTCTTATGAATCGAATATTAAAACGGTTTTACTAAGTCAGGCAGGCAGTTACGAGCGTTTTCCGGCTATCGACCTCAACAGCAATCAAAGGCTACAATTGATTTTTGATGATATGATGCCCGAAAGTGACAATTACCAGTACACTTTCATTCATTGTTCTTCTGACTGGAAGCCTTCCAATTTAAAACCTAACGAATTTATCACCGGTAACATGTTTGAAAACATTACCGATTACTCGTTTTCTACCAATACATTTCAGGTTTATACCCATTACAATGTCGTATTTCCAACTACAGACATGAAACCTAAATTATCGGGCAATTACATCATAAAGATTTACAGAAATTTTGATGAGAGTGATATTGTATTAACCAGAAGATTTATGGTGGTAGATGATAAGTACATCATCACCCCTTCACCTAAAATTGCAACAAATCCCAGCGAGAGGTTCACTTCACAGGAAATTGATTTTAGTGTTAACACAGGAGATAATGTCGTAGCCAATCCATTGATTGATGTGAAGGCGACCATTATGCAGAATCTGAGATGGGACAACGCTATTTTCGACTTGAAACCGCGTTTTGTCAATGGTAAAATACTCGACTACAACTACGAATCCGGCAATGTGTTTTTGGGAGGCAATGAGTTCAGATATTTTGATATCAGAAATTTGAGATTCCTGAGTTTTAATGTCAGAAACAAATACCTTGAAGGACGTTTAAAACACGCGGTACTTTACAGAGATGCAACCAGAGTGAGTCAAACTTATTTGCAAACAATCGACTTCAACGGAAAGATGGTTGTAGACAACAGAGACAATGCTATTAAAGGTGAAATTGAAAGTGATTATGCTGCAGTTCACTTCACTTTTACTTCCGATAAACTGGATAAAGATATTTACATTTTTGGAGAGCTAACTGACTGGCAGTTGAAAGACGAATTTAAAATGGAGTGGAATGAAAAAAGTCAGGAGTACGAGAAAATGGTGATGTTAAAACAAGCGTATTACAACTACTTTTATGTGACTGCAGATGCCAAGAAAGCAGCCGACCTGCAATACACTGAAGGCAATCACAGCAATACTGAAAACGACTATCACATTATGGTTTACAATAAGAATCAGTTCATGCAGTATGATGAATTGCTGGCGACCATCAGTTGTAACTCAATGAAAAAATAAAATGAACGGAGACAAAATCAAAATTCTTTGGGCAGATGATGAAATCGATATGCTCAAACCTCATATACTCTTCCTTGAACAGAAAGGTTATGATCTCATAACTGTTAACAACGGTAATGCAGCCATAGCAAAAGCCATCAGTGAGAAACCGGATTTGGTGTTTCTCGATGAAAACATGCCCGGCATCAGTGGACTGGAAACACTGAAGCAAATCAAAGCCATTGAACCGGATGTCAAAGTGGTGATGATTACCAAGAGCGAAGAGGAATATATCATGGATGATGCAATTGGATCGCAGATTTCCGATTATTTGATTAAGCCTGTTAATCCCAATCAGATTTTACACTCCATTAAAAAATTGATGGATAAAAGTCGTTTGGTTACCGAAAAGACCAATCAGAATTATCAGATAGATTTCAGAAACATCAGCAATATGTTGATGGATAATCTGAGTCTGGATGAATGGAAAGAGGTATACAATAAACTTATTTTCTGGGAACTTGAGTTGGGCAAGAGCAGCGACAAGAGTATGAATGAAGTTTATGAGAACCAGAAGAGAGAAGCCAATCACGGATTCAGTAAATTTATAACCAAGAATTATTTGGGTTACCTTCAGCCTACCGGCGACAATGGCCCTGTGATGAGTTATAACCTGTTCAGAAGAAAAGTCAAGCCTTTTATCAATGACAAGACGCCTACTTTTTTTGTATTGATAGACAATCTTCGACTCGACCAATGGAGAACGATTGCGCCAATTATAAAAGAGAAGTTTAAAATTGAAGAGGAAGATCAATACTTAACCATTTTGCCAACCACAACACAGTATTGTAGAAATGCGATATTCAGTGGATTGCTGCCAAGTGAAATTGAAAAGAGATTTCCGGATAAATGGAGCAATGATGAAGATGAAGGAGGCAAGAACAATTTCGAAGAAGATTTCTTTAAGGATTTGTTATCGCGACTCAGAGTGACCGGTAAGAGCAGTTATGTCAAAATAACCAATCTGGATGGAGGTAAAGCTTTGGTAGACAAAATTCCAAATATGTTCCAGAACAGCATCAATGCCATAGTCTACAATTTTGTTGATGCATTTTCACATGCCCGAACCGATGTCAGCATTATAAGAGAACTGGCAGAAGATGAAGCGGCTTATCGTTCGGTTACCGAAAGTTGGTTTAAACATTCGCCTTTATGGGAAGCCTTGCAAATGATTGCAGAAAAGAACTGTAAGGTCATTATTACAACCGATCACGGCAGTGTACGCGTCAATAAACCGGTTAAGATAGTAGGAGATAAGAATACCAATTCGAATCTTCGATACAAGCAAGGTAAAAATTTGAGTTATGAGGCGAAGGAAGTGTTCGAAATACGCAAACCTGAACTGGCCTTCCTTCCAAAGGTCAATGTCAGTCAGACATACGTAATTTGCAAGGAAGATGACTTTTTCGCTTATCCTAACAATTACAACCATTACGTTAATTATTACACCAATACCTTTCAGCACGGAGGGATTTCGCTGGAAGAAATGATGGTGCCGTTTATCGTTATGGAGTCAAGATAATCAAGTATTTACAGGTATTTTCATTATTTTTCGAATTTGCTTGTATTTAATATTTGAAAATTCTATATTTGCACCCTCAAAATCAGAAATATCATGGCTGTTACCAGATTAAAAAGAAAAGACAGAAGAAATAAAGAGAAGACAAGGGTTAGAAAAACTAATCTTAAGAATGTGAACAAAATGGTTTACATACAGTCACCTCATAAAGAAGTATCTGGTATTGTATTAGAAGACCAGGCTTAATAGCAGTCATAATCAAAATATTCAAGACACCCGTTCATGATTGAGCGGGTGTTTTTGTTTTACATCTGCTTAAGTAAAATTTTAAAAACCTGATAAGTGTAAAAAAATAACGTAAAAACTACTTTGTTTAGGTCGGCTGCACTTTACAATACAAACTTTAAATTTTACATTTGCACAAATAAAAGATACTAATTACCTAAAGACATGAACAAAATCAAAGTAGCAAATCCGGTCGTTGAACTCGACGGTGACGAAATGACCAGAATTATCTGGAAATTCATTAAAGACAAACTCATTCTGCCTTACCTCGATGTAGATATTAAATACTACGACCTGGGTATGGAACACCGCGATGCCACCAACGATCAGGTAACCGTCGATGCTGCTGAAGCAATTAAAAAATACAGTGTAGGTATCAAATGTGCTACCATCACTCCGGATGAAGCTCGTGTGAAAGAATTCAATCTGAAACAAATGTGGAAATCACCTAATGGTACCATTCGTAATATTTTGGATGGCACTGTTTTCCGTGAGCCGATTGTTTGCAGCAATGTGCCGCGTTTAGTTCCTAACTGGACTGCACCAATTTGCATAGGTCGTCACGCTTTTGGCGATCAATACCGCGCTACAGATTTCGTTACCAAAGGTAAAGGTAAACTCACTGTGAAGTTTGAAGGTGAAGATGGCACCACTCAGGAATTTGAAGTGTATAATTTCAAAGGAGATGGTGTTGCTCTAACCATGTACAATACCGATGAATCTATCCGTGGATTTGCTCACTCTTGCTTCAATACTGCATTGCAAAAGGGCTGGCCATTGTACCTTTCAACTAAAAATACCATTCTGAAAAAATACGATGGTCGCTTTAAAGATATTTTCGAAGAAATTTATCAGAGCGATTACAAAGCTAAATTCGAAGCAGCCGGTATCACTTACGAACACAGACTGATCGATGATATGGTGGCTTCGGCTTTGAAGTGGAACGGTAATTTCGTTTGGGCTTGCAAAAACTACGATGGCGACGTGCAATCTGATACAGTAGCTCAAGGTTTTGGTTCATTAGGTTTAATGACCTCTACATTGGTAACTCCGGATGGCAAAACCATGGAAGCTGAAGCAGCACACGGAACAGTTACCCGTCACTACCGCGACCACCAGGCTGGAAAGCCAACTTCAACCAATCCAATTGCTTCTATTTTTGCCTGGACCAGAGGTTTGGAGTTCAGAGGTAAGCTGGATGGCAATCAAGACCTCATCAACTTCTGCCAGACATTGGAGAAAGTATGTGTAGAGACAGTAGAGAGTGGTAAAATGACCAAGGATTTGGCTGTTTGTATTCACGGTAACAAAGTGAACCACGGCGAACACTATCTTTACACCGAAGAGTTCCTCGAAGAATTAGACAAAGGCTTAAAGGCCAAACTAGGCCAAACAGCTTAGTTTGTAAACTGATCAAATATTAAAAAAGCCCGACCTTTAGAAGTTGGGCTTTTTTTATTTCTATATTTTTGGTTTAGATATGCCAGGTTAACAAAACAGATAAAAATTGAAAGTTCGGAACATTTGGCAATTGTTACCATAAACTTGTCTGGCTTTAAAGTAAAATCTTAATTGGAAACGGATGTGCGGGTTGAGTCCACGAACTTAGCGGAGCGATCTCACGACCGGAGGGAGTAACTAACGCGTAGAATTTAAATCATGGCAGCCACGAGCAGGAGAGGCTTGCAGCGACAAAGCCATGATTGAAATTTTGGTTCGTGGTGGCCTTTTTTTGTTTACTTTTTTTTGCCATAAAAAAAAGTAAATGCCACGCCTGCGGCATGAGCAGGCAACAATAAAAGTTGGTAAACTCAGATTATTTTAGAATCTCACACAATAAAATATTAAAATTAAATGTTATACCTAAGAATATTATGTATATTTGCCTTATGTATTCGAAAGAACTGATAAAAGGAACCCTTCAACCCATAGTATTAAAGCTGCTTCATGAGAACAAACGCATGTACGGCTATGAAATTACGCAGCGGGTGAAAGATATTACCAATGGTCGCATAGAGTTAACCGAAGGCGCCTTGTATCCAACATTGCATAAGCTGGAGGCGGATGGAATCCTCAGTACTGAGAAGGAATTCATTGGTAAAAGAGTCAGGAAATACTATTCACTTACAAAGAAAGGTCATTCAGTAATTGCGCAAAAGATGCAGGACTTCAACGAGTTTGTGCACGCTATGAATCTTATACTAAACCCAAAAATCAGTTAATGGAATTACAAGCGCACAATATAGAAATTATCCGACTCAACATTATAGAGAGGGGTGTTACTATGCCCGATTTACAGGAGAGTCTGCTCGATCATATCTGCTGTCAGCTCGAGCTGAGTGACAGCAAAGATTTTGATCAAGCATTACAGAAAGCACTGGACAGTTTCGGTATATCCGGACTGAGACAAGTACAACAAGCAACCAATTACATCATTAATAAAAATAACATCATTATGAAAAAATCAATGTTCATTTTAGGCTATTTAGCCGCTACTTTATGCAGCACAGGTTTGCTGTTTAAAATTCAACACTGGCAAGGCGCTTCAATACTGTTGGTATTGGGCATTGCAATTCTCAATTTTGGATTTTTGCCTTTGTGGTTTTACAGGAGGATGAAAAATGAAGCTGCGCTGTTAAGTCGTTAAGTCGTTGAGTCGTTAAGTCGTGGGGTGATTGGTAGGATTGAGGATAGTGGAATGGGGAGTTGAAGGCATGTAGATCGCAGAACAAGGAGAGAACACGCGAATCACACAGAAAAGATTTTTTCCCTTGACACGGCAATTGGTTTGCTTGCGCAAACTGGAATACGCGGATGCTAACGTGAGGTAGATCGCAGAATTGGGGCGGAACACGCAAAACACACAGAAAAGATTTTTTCCCTTGTCACGGCTTTTGGTTTGCTTGCCCAAACTGGAAGGCGCAGAAAGAAAGCACAGAATGATTGTTGAAAGTATAAAATCTAACGATAAGCAATACGACTTAACGACTTAACAACTTTACGACTTAACAGCGAAGCACTACGACTTAACGACTTAACAACTTAACGACTTAACTTTTCTTTCCCTATTTTTGTCTCTAAATGAAACTAAGCGCTTTCTTTATATCACTGTCGCTGCTGTTTTGTGCTGAGCTCTTTTCGCAAGTGACAAAACGCGATACGTTCTGGCAAAATCGCCGGATTTATTCTATCTCTGTTTACAATGGCGTGGACAGTCAGGTTACTTTCTATAATTACAATGGTAACCGTTCCATGGAATACAATTTTAAAAACAGAATAAAAGATGGTTTTCAACGTACCTATTTTGAAAACGATCAGGTCAATTCTGAAAAATTATATAAAGAAGGTCAACTCTTGTATTCGAAAGAATGGCATAGAAGCGGACAACTTAAACTCATCGAAAATTATAAGTCGTTTGATGAACCACCAATTAGTTATTTGCATGGACCAACCACTCGATATTATGTGGACGGAACTGTAGAATATCAGGGTCAATATGAGAAGGGCAAAAAAACCGGAGAATGGGTAGGCTATTATCAAAACAAACAGAAAAGTTATATTAAAAATTATAAAAACAACCTGATGTTTGGTAAATGCAAAGAGTGGTATGAAAGCGGTATATTAAAAAGTACCGGCAATTATATCATTGATTCCGCTGATAACAGAGGTTATAAGAAAACGCGCGAATTAGTCAGTAAACCCCATGGTAAGATTGTTTATTATTATGTCAACGGTAATAAGAAGAGCGAAATCAACTATAAGAATGGCAAAATGAATGGCTCGTACACCACCTGGTTTGAAAGTGGTAAGTTGCATGAAAAGGCCGAGTACAGTATGGATGTCCTAAGCGGGGTTTCTAAAAGGTGGTTTGAGAATGGTTTGATGGAATTTGAAAAACACTATGGAAAGCCTGAAATGAAAAATGGGTATTACAGGGCGGTCTTGAACGGACCATACATTGAATATTACAAAGAAGGTGTGCTTAAATTAAAAGGGAGTTTCCTCAATGATAAAAAAGAAGGATGGTTTGAAGAATACTACAACGATGGCAAGCTGAAATCCAAGAATCTTTATAAAAATGGAATGGAACTGTCAACCACCTATTATAATTACAAAACGGGTCAGCTTTTAAGTCAGTATTACTTTGAAATAGATCCTAAATCAGGGCGCAGTGTATTACATGGCTTGAGTTTAAATTACAATGAAAATGGCATATTAAGAGACAGTGGAAGTTATTATATGGGAGTGCGTGATGGCTTATGGGTCAGTCGACTTGAAAATGGTCAGCTAACTTCTATAATAGAATATTGCAGAGGTAAATATTGCGGTATACGTAAAGAATGGTATTACAATGGCGTATTAAAATACGATGCTTATAAACTGAATCCATTACCAGGCGCTACCGATAACTATTATTTGCAGAATAATTATGCCGAATCGGGCCAGTTAATCAGTACCACAATTTCAGATGAAAATAATAAAGTTTTGTACGCAAAAACTTATTGGCAAGACGGACAGATTAGAGATGAGAAAATGTATGTTCCCCTGGTCAATAAAAATTCATACAACCTGTCTACAGATAATTTCAGAATAGAGTACCATTATTATCCCAACGGCAATCCGGAGACTTTCTTTGTTCAAACCGATAATGGTTATGTTGGAAGAAAAATAGATTATTACATCAATGGACATTTGAAAAGTGTCAAGGATTTCGAATTGCAAAGTTATAAATCAGCACTCGAACTCTATTGGGCTTCTGATGGCACATGGATTCAGAGTTTATCCGATACTATACCTTTGTCTGAAGTCAAATCCATTTATGAAACCTATAAGAACTCAAAGTTGGTGGGACTTTGCGATACTATTATGGACAATGGCAGTTGGTACAAAATATATCAACTTGAAAAAGGGAAAGTATTGATGAAAGCAGATTATCGTGGCAATATCTTGTTGGGCAATGTTGAGGTGTTTCATTACAATGGCAGATTAGCGGTGCAGCTCATCAAGGCTAAAGCGGATGGTATGGATACGCTCAGGTATTATGCTGCTAATGGCAAACTGATAAGAACTGAAACCTCCAGAAATGGTGTAAAAGTTGGAGTGTATGCCACATGGAATCCCATAACCTATGTGCCTTCAGGTTGGCAACTGTACAGCGATTCGGGTATATTAATTGAAAATAAATATTACGAATATGGACGACTTCAATACCACCACAGATACTTAAATTATAAAGGGCCCAATTACTCTAATTTTTTGCAACATGGCAAACAGGAGTCTTTTCATCCCAACGGGCAATTGAGAAATGTTTATTATACAGATTCAGGTAAAACTTATGGTTGGGCTTATATCTATTATCCTAATGGACGAATGGAATCTCAAAGCTATTTTATAAAAGGCAATCAGGACAGCCTCGAAACCAAATGGGATTCGTTTGGAAACATTAAAATGATCCGACATTATAAAAAAGGGAAAGCAGAAGGTCTATCTCAAACATTCTGGCCAAATGGAAAAATTGAGCATAAAGGATATTTTAAAAACAACAAATATGACAGTACCTGGGTTGAGTTTGATTCATTAGGGAATGAGTTGCGCATTCGTGAATATGTTAATGGCAGACTGGTGATGACTCAAGGCATCTCAGCCTGTTTTTGTAACGATACGTTTAAAAAGGAATTTTCGTTTCTGAATATGTTGAATCAACACGCGACACTTGAAAGAGTGAGAGAGTGGAGTTTCAGATTTCACCAGCCTTTGCCTGAGTTTTACGATCATCTATTCTACAAGAATTTTCAATCCTCCGGTAATCAAAATTCTCAGTACTATAATTTCGACATCGTCACTTACAATATCATGAAAATAGGGGTGACTACTTCCAATAGATTAAACCTCATTATTAATCCATGCAGAAGGCTGGGTAACACTTATAAACCAATAAACTGTACTTTAAATATCCATAATCAGGATAAATCTAAAACCAGACTCGAATTGGAAACGGATGTTATGGCACTTGAATTCAATTCTTCTTTAATAAGGGAAGCGTTAACTGGTCAGGACTCACTTTCGGGACTTATTGCACCCACTATTGTCTACTTTAAATCCAAGCAACTTTCATACAATAGCCAGGACTTAATCGACGTGAGCAGTGGTTATCAGGCTATGTGCTTTCCATGGTCAGTGTTGGGTAATACAGGCATGAAAATTAAAACAGATCTTTTTAATATAGATTTAAACCCTGAAAAAAATCCTTATGATTACATCTACAGTTACAGATATTATTACGAAGAGCGTCAAAGTAAAGGCAGCGACAACTTCAGATATAAAGGTTTCATGGATGAGTTTGTAGGTTTAACTGCTGATAGTTTCAATTTGGTTTTACCCAGATCGGTACTGAGCACTAATAAAGATTTATTTCTGGTCGGTAAAAATCTAATGATAGGAGAGTACCGTGTGATTGGTTCATTTGCTTTGAATGTTAAATTGGGTGTTGGCTTGCAATACGAACTGGCAAATGACAACAAAGTAAAATTTTCTCCTTCCTTGATTGAATCCAATATGAAGGCATTGGGATTCAAAGAAATCACGACCAAGTATTTGCCTGAAACTTCTCAATTGATTGTTTACTTTAATTATTCTGTTAACTAAATTATGAAACACTTTATACTCATCGGACTTCTGTTTTCTTGTTACGCCCTTAAGGCTAACAATAAGTTAATCGATTTTGTCAATGGCAACAAGTACATAATTGAAAGCTCCTATAAGGAAAAGCATATAAGCAGCCTGAATATGTATGAAGAGATCAGCTTCAATGTTCATTACTTAGAAGGCATGAAGGATGCTGCTATGCAAGATAAGCTGAAGCAAAAATTATTTCAACTCGGTTTTTTCAATCTGGATAGCGCCGGTTATTGGGAAAGATTGCTGAAATTTCACAGTGATTATGTTGCCAATTATATACGAATCAATAAGCGTGACATCGATTTGCGTGGCTACTACTCTGATAATATTAAACTCTTCTCACCTTATGTTGAAGAGGTCGAATTAAACATTCTTGCGGTGTACAACAACATCATTACAGTTGAAAGAGTAGTTGAATTTTCATCCAAGTACGACGATTATGAAATTGAAAATATAGAATACAGACAAATGTTCTATTTTGATTTGCGCAACCTTAAGGAATACACCTTGCCTCAGTTTTTCAATGCAGCAAGTTTGCCAGAACTGGATAAGATGATGACTGGTAAAATATTGGATTATTACAATCAACTGGAGTCTGTTAAGGACCAGGAAGAAGAGGAAGATGAGTATGGTTATTATGATGATGAAGATGAAGATGAGGACAGGTTCTACAATAAAATAAACAAAGAGACAAAACCTAAAGTCAAACAACTTAAAAATTACTCATCCAACTCTGTTGGTTACTGGGTGTTCACTTATCCGATTTTTAGGTATTATATTCCCGCATACGAACCATCCACTGAAGATTTTAAATCGGTAGAACTGGTTTTAAACATCGACTATGCTTTCATCTCCAAATATATGTCCGTAACTGGTCCTATGCAGTATATAAAAACTACGGCAGCTGCTTTTAATACTAAAATGCAAAACTGTAACCACTATAAGATTGTAACAGGAAATGGGCAGCCAACCTGGTACAGAAACACGGAAATGTTAAATGGTGTGAATGATTACGTGTTAAACATTGGAAGTGGCCCACGCCTGATTAAAATATACAGCGATGAACAATCCAATGAAAAACAAAAGCGACTCAGATCTGAAATCAGATATGATAAAAATGGATTCTTGATTAAACTGACTCAATTAAATGACAACGGCTATGAAAAGGTAGAATATGATTTTATTTATCAAGTTGTTAATGGCATGCAGGTTTTGAAAACTGTAGTAGGACAGAAGAAGGGTAATTTGGTATCAAAAACAGAATTGACCTACGATAACAATGGTAATTTAATTCGTCATGAAGATTATGAATTGTCGAATAGATTTACAATTCAGGATTTTTATTACAAGGATAGTACTTGTGTCATGGTATCGACTTATTTTGGTGAAACCAAGTTGAACCTCCAACAAATGACCTATAGTCAGGGCCATGTAATACGAACAGATTACATCCATCAGGATTACATTACATCCTACATATCCAAATATGATAAGAATGGCAATTTACTTTTTAGCATAGAAGAAATGGATCATGCTGTTCCTAGTTACAACAGAAGTCCCAATGCCACTTTTTATGCCTATAATGACAACAATCAACTTATGTCTAAGGAGTATGACAACGGACGATATAAGAATTTCTATCTGTACGACAAGAGCAACAATTGCATATTGGTTATGAATACAGGTTACGATACTTACAATGAATCCAGTTATAAAGTCGTCTACAACAGTCGGAACGAAATTGTCAAAGTCATCTGGAACCCTGGCCGCAGTACTACACCAATGGTGTTTTATTATGAGTATGAATGAAGGGAGATGCTGAACGCTGCGCTGCTGAATAGCTGACGCTGCGCTGCTGAATTGTTTCGAGGTAGAATAGCTTCGCTGTTAAGGCGTTTAGCTTCGCTGTTAAGTCGTTAAGTCGTAATGCTACTCTGCTGAATTGTTTCGAGGTAGAAGATTGTATAGAAAATGAAACCGCCGCCCCATCCGGGACTTTGTTTCGTGGTTCATGGTGTTTTCTATGAAACCGCCGTCCCGCTGGGACTTTGATTGCGAACAAACTTTTAGCTCATCGACAAACCCACGAATGTACAATGTAGCTCCATCGCGACACGACTCTACCGCGACACGATTCAGCTATTCAGCCCTTCAGCCTTTCAGCTTTTCAACCGTTCTCCCTTCCGTGCATTCCGTTTGCGCAAGCAAACCAATGCCGTGTCAAATGCTATTAAATTTTCTGTGTGATCAGCGTGTTCTCTCCCGGTTCTGCGTTCCACCTCCCCAATCTTTAACGCAGAGTCCTCTCAGCAATTAATCGTCTGCTCCCTGTCCGGACCAACCGAAATAATCCTGATCGGCATTTCAAGCTCTTTTTCCAAAAAGCTGATATAATCTAAAAAGTTTTGTGGTAAGGCATCTTTGCTTCTGCAAATCGTCAAGTCCTCCGACCAGCCTTTGAAACTCGTGTATACCGGCTCTACCTTGACATTACATAAATCATACGGAACCTGTTTGCTTTCAACTCCATCTATCTTGTATCCTGTACAAACTTTAATCTCTTCAAAGCCACTCAAAACATCGCTTTTCATCATAATCAGATAATTGACACCTGATAACATGATGGCGTATTTTAAAGCTACTAAATCCAGCCAGCCACAACGTCTCGGTCTGCCGGTCGTTGCTCCAAACTCATGACCTTTCTTACGCAACTCTTCACCGGTTGCATCTTCGAGTTCAGTAGGGAAGGGACCGCTTCCAACACGGGTGCAATAAGCTTTGAATATACCGTACACATTGCCTATATGCTGAGGCGCTATACCCAATCCATTGCAAACACCACCGCTGATGGTATTGCTTGAAGTTACAAAAGGGTAGGAGCCAAAATCGATATCGAGCATACTGCCCTGTGCTCCCTCTGCTAAAATTTTATTTGAAGCAACCATTGAGTTCACTAAATACTCAGTGTCCACATGTTTGAAAACTTTAAGGTATTCGCAAGCTTCAAAAAACTCAGCTTCAAGCGTTGCTAAATCAAAATCATTGTATCCCAAAAATCCGATTAAACCTAGATGTTCTTTTTTAATCGCTTCGTATTTCTCTTTGAAATTTTGGAGATGAATGTCTCCGATTCTCAAACCATTTCTGCCAATTTTATCTCGGTAAGTAGGACCAATTCCTCTTAAAGTAGAACCGATTTTAGAATCGCCTTTGGCATGTTCACTTGCAGCATCCAGTAATCTGTGTGTTGGTAAAATGATATGCGCTTTACGTGAAAATATCAGATTTTCCTTCACTTTGGCACCAGCGGCTTCAACACGTTCGATCTCCGCTTTAATTCTTACCGGGTCAACCACTACGCCATTGCCTATGATATTGATACTTTCAGAGTGAAATATACCTGAAGGAATGGTATTGAGCACATGGGTTTGACCATTGAATTTGAGAGAGTGGCCAGCGTTTGGTCCGCCTTGAAAGCGAGCAATTACTTGATAATTGGGCGTAAGAAAATCAGCAATCTTGCCTTTGCCTTCGTCCCCCCATTGCAAGCCTAATACTACATCAACTTTATTCATCTTTATCTGTTAGTTCGATTTGGCAACTTTTGCAATTGCCGTTTTTGTCTTTAATTGGATTGGCATATAAATGAAGCGAATGGTGACTCACTTCAAAGCCTAGTAGATCTCCCATGGTACTCTTGATTTGCTGTATGCGCGGGTCACAGAATTCAAGTACCTTATTGCAATGCATACAAATCAGGTGGTCGTGCTGACTGAAACCGTAGCTTTGTTCATACATCGCCATGTTCTTGCCAAACTGATGTTTTTTTACCAGACCACTGTCTAACAGCAAATCCAGCGTATTGTAAACAGTTGCTCTGCTTACCCTGTATTTTCTGTTTTTCATGTGGATGAACAAAGTGTCTACATCGAAATGTTCTTTGTGGGTGTAAATTTCATCGAGTATGGCATAGCGCTCGGGAGTTTTGCGCTGCTTGTTCTTCTCCAGATATGCAGTGAAGATCTTTCTAACCTCCAGTTTCACCTTCTTGATCTTGTCATTCGAGGCTTGCATAAAGTGCAAATATACGCCGTATTTTATTCTTGATTTCGGCTTTTATCACAATCTTATTAACTTCATTTTGTTACAAAAGTATCTTAATGGAACCCCGTTTTATTACACAATTGACTATGGTTTAAACAACAAAGATCTATCTACTATTTAGTTTGCCTGCTCATGCCGCAGGCTTGGCACATACTTTTTTTGTTTGGCCAAAAAAAGTAAGCAACTAAGCAAAGCGTTCTCACGAGCTTGCGAGTAAAAAAAGGCCACCACGAACCAAAATTTCAAACATGGCTTTGTCGCTGCATTTCCAACCTGCTCGTGGCTGCCATGATTGAAATTTCACTCGTTGGTTACTCCCTCCGGTCGTGAGATCGCTCCGCTAAGTTACTCCCTTTGGTCGTGAGACCGCTCCGCTATGTTCGTGGACTCAACCCGCACATCCGTTTCCAAAAATGCTTTGTTGAAATTTTAAAGTTTGGATTTTCAATACTCAATATTATTTCAAATATTGGTTTAGAATACTTGTATATCCTATTTCAGGTATGTGAAAATTCACTATTTTATAGCTAATTTGGGTATTTGGAGAAACAATAAAATATAGACCATTAAGAACCTACTTCAATCCTGTAGACATTCATGGTTGGATGCTTCTGTTTGATCTTGTTGATCAGGTTGTCCAAATGCTTTGTGTCTTCTACATAAACCGATATGGTGCCCTCAAATGTGCCATCATGACTTTCAATCGTTATGGCTTTCATATTTACACCCATGTTCTTACTGATGATCTCTGTTAAACTGCTCACTATACCAACATCATCTATACCTATCAGCTTAATGCCCGCAAGGAAACGCTTCTCGTGCTTCACCATGCTGTCTTTCCACTGAGCCTTGATGATACGATATCCGTAGTTACTCATTAATGACACTGCATTGGGACAATTCGTGCGGTGAATCTTAACACCTTCTCCAATCGTGATAAATCCAAATATATCATCTCCGGGAATCGGACTGCAACATTTGGCCAAACTATAAGGCATGTCAAATTCATCTCCAACAATGATCTCGTTCTTCTTAGCCGAACTATCCGGTTTACTGCTCGCTGCTACAGTCTTAGGTGCCTGTGTTCCGGGCTTTTTATTGATGATATTGCTTATCTCCAGTTTCTCCGGGGCAATCAACTCTTTGGAAACTGAGTAGTACAAATCGAGTGCCGACTGTACCTTGAAATACTTCACCAGTTTATGAATATTGTCTTCGTTGAAATCAACCTTTTCTTTGCTGAAACGCTTCTTGAGTAACTCTTTTCCTTTCTCTGCAACTTCTCTTTTAGATTCGCGTAAAAAGTTGCGTATACGTGCAATAGCTTTACCGGTAATGACAATATGCAACCACTCTTCTCTTGGATGTTGTTTCTCTGAAGTCAGAATCTCAACCTGATCGCCATTGGATAAAATATGACTGATAGGCACCAGCTTGTTGTTCACTTTAGCGCCTATACATTTACTGCCTACCTGTGTGTGAATTTCAAATGCAAAGTCGAGTGCCGATGCACCTTTTGGCATTTTCTTCAAATCACCATTAGGGGTAAATACAAAAATCTCTTCATGAATCAGTTGAAGTTTAAAATCATCTAAAAACTCCAGTGCATTCGTGGAAGGATTTTCGAGTATATCTTTGATACGAGCCAGCCAGCCATCAACTCCTCCGGCTTTGTGGTCACTTTCAATTCCATCTTTTGAGTTCTTGTATTTCCAATGTGCAGCGTAACCTTTCTCAGCAATCTCATCCATACGCTGTGTGCGCACCTGTACTTCCACCCATTTACCATCAGAACTCATTACAGTGGTATGCAAACTTTCATACCCGTTGCTCTTTGGCGTGGTAATCCAGTCGCGGGTACGAGCAGGATTGGGTTTGTAAATATCCGTTACTATAGAATAGGCAGTCCAGCAATCAGCCTTCTCTTTATCGGGTTCCGAATCTAAGATGATGCGTATCGCAAATAAATCGTACACCTGCTCGAAAGGAATGCCCTGCTGACTCATCTTTTTCAGAATGGAGTAAATGCTTTTTGGTCGACCTTTGATTTCGAATTTCAGATTGCTTTCCTCCAGCTTCTTTTTAATTGGCTCTATGAACTTTCTGATGAATCGGTCTCTGGCTGCCTTCTTGGCATTGAGCTTAAGAGAAATATCCTTATATGCTTCTCTCTGAGTGTATTTAATAGAGAGGTCTTCGAGTTCTGATTTCACATTGTACAAACCCAAACGGTGGGCGAGGGGCGCATACAAAAACAAAGTCTCACTGGCAATTTTCAATTGGTTCTTGCGACTCATGCTTTCAAGAGTTCGCATGTTATGCAAACGGTCGCAGAGCTTTACCAGAATCACACGCACATCGTCACTGAGGGTGAGCAACATTTTACGGAAGTTCTCGGCCTGCATACTATCTGTATGGTCGAATACCTCCTTGATTTTAGTCAGACCATCTACAATCTTCGCTACTTTATCACCGAATTTCCGGCGTATATCTTCTACTGTATAATCGCTGTCTTCCACTACATCATGGATGAGTGCACAGATGATGGAAGTGGTCCCTAACCCAATTTCAGAAGCTGCAATTTTAGCCACAGCGATCGGGTGGTAGATGTAAGGTTCGCCCGATTTGCGGCGCATGTCCTTATGAGCATCCAGTGCCAGGTCGAATGCCGCTCTGATGCCTTTCTTTTGCTCCTTGGTCAGGTCGTGGCGTATCGACCTTAAGAGGGATTTATAGCGTTTGAGAATTTCTTTTCTTTCGAGTTCTTCCCGTTCGAGTATGGATATTTCGCCTTCAGACATCTATTGCAAAGATAGAAAATGCGCAATTGATAATCAAAGGGGGTACTGAATGGATTTCAACGTCTGTCATCCATATAGGTCAATAAAAAAAGGCGACACATGGTCGCCTTTTCAATATAGGATTAAATTTTATTTACGCCATTAAAGTTTTGGCTTCATCCATCCATGCATGCCATTGCTCAAGGCTGGTCATGCTGTCTGTCTGTTCCAGCTCAGCGATTTTCTCATCGGTTAAAGCGATAAGATCAGCGTAAGAGTGGATACCCAGAGCGTTTAAGCGTTTTTCGAAAGCCGGACCAATACCGTTGATTTTCTTCAAATCATCGCCTGATTTAGCTTCTGCTTTTGGCTCTTCTTTAACTTCTTTTACTTCTTTAGCGGCCTCTTTAGCTGCTTTTTCAATCTTTGCTTTCTCGTCGTTGGCACCAGCGTTATCGAACATAGCTTTCAAATCACTGAATGCATCCAACTCACCAAGTGTAGTCTTTTCGTTCGACTTGTTGATGTTTTTAGCAGATTTAGAAGCTTTTTCTCTGTTGCTGTGGTCGTCAGACTTAGCAGATTTCTCTTCAGCTTTCCATGTATTGGTGTGAGACAATACGATGCTCTTGTTGTCTTTGTTGAACTCAATCACTTCAAACATCAATACTTCACCGTCTTTCAGTTTACCACCATTTTCTTTTACAAGGTGACGCTTAGGAGCGAATCCTTCGATACCATACTGCAATTGTACATTAGCACCTTTGTCGCTCACACCAACGATAGTTCCTTCGTGTTTGCTGTGCATGTAGAATATAGTTTCGAAAGTATCCCATGGATTTTCTTCCAGTTGTTTGTGACCCAAAGACAATCTTCTGTTTTCAGAATCCACTTCAAGTACAACAACATCAATTTTCTCATCTTTCTTAATGAATTCAGATGGATGTTTGATTTTCTTAGTCCATGACAAGTCAGATACGTGTACCAAACCATCAACACCTTCTTCCAGTTCGATGAACAAACCATAGCTGGTTAAGTTCTTAACGATACCGGTGTGCTTGCTGCCAACTTTGTATTTTTCAACGATGCTGGCCCAAGGATCAGGAGTTAATTGTTTAATGCCCAATGACATTTTATGTTCGTCTTTCTCTAAAGCAGTGATAACAGCTTCAACTTCATCACCGGCTTTAAGGAAATCGTGTGGACTTCTGAGGTGACTGCTCCAGCTCATTTCTGAAACGTGAACCAGGCCTTCAACACCAGGCTTGATTTCGATGAAAGCACCGTAATCAGTTACTGTAACCACTTTACCTTTTACTTTAGCACCAACCTGAATGTCTTCGCCCAGGGTATCCCAAGGGTGTTCAGACAATTGCTTCATGCCAAGAGAGATACGTTTTTTGTCCTCATCGTAATCAAGAACAACAACGGTTACTTTCTGATCCAGTTGAAGCAATTCTTCAGGGTGATTGATACGGCCCCATGACATATCGGTGATATGCAATAAACCGTCGATACCACCAAGGTCAACGAACGCACCAAATGGAGCGATGTTTTTCACGATACCTTCCAGTACCTGACCTTTTTCGAGCTTAGAAAGGATATCAGATTTTTGAGCTTCGATATCATCTTCAATAAGCGCTTTGTGAGATATAACAACGTTTTTGAAAACGTCATTCACTTTTACAATTTTGAATTCCATGTCTTTACCAACGTACTGATCGTAATCTTTAATTGGTTTAACATCGATTTGAGAACCTGGCAAGAAAGCGTCGATGCCCATGACATCAACTACAAGACCACCTTTGGTTCTGGTTTTAACAAGACCTGTAAGAACAGTACCTTCTTCCATAGCTTTAAGGATGAAATCCCATGCTTTTTCCTGAATGGCACGTTTACGAGAAATGATCAGCTGACCGTCCTGGTCCTCCACATTTTCCAAATAAACCTCTACCTTGTCACCTACTTTCAAATCCGGCAAATCTTTAAATTCGTTTCTAGAGATGATACCATCTGATTTGAAGCCAACGTTAACAACGACTTCGCGGTCGGAAATAGACACGACTACGCCGCTGATAAGTTCATTTTGGTTAGGGGCTTTAAGTGAACTGGCGTAAAAAGAAGCCAATTCTTTTTGTTGCTGGGCGCTGTAGTTAGAGAACCCTGCTTTGTCCATGCTCCAGTCGAAATCTTCCATAGCCGGAGCAGTAGCTTTAGAAGCGGTTTTTTTTGGTTTTTCTGTGGCGGTCTCAACTCCAGTTGGGACGTTGCCTTCTTTAATTTGTTCTTCTGTCAAATTTTGTTTCCTCCTTTGTGGGGCGGCAAATTTAAGTTAAAATAATTAAAAAGAAAAGAGAATTATTAAAAGATAAATTACAGAAATGTTGGTGAGCTAAATAGCTGAATAGCTGACGCTTCGCTGCTGAATAGCTGATGATTCGCTGCTGAATAGCATAGGGGAAGCTGTTTAGTTGTTAAGTTGTTAAGTTGTTAAGTTGTTAAGCTGTTAAGTTGTTAAGCTGTTTAGTTGTTAAGTCGTTAAGTTGTTAAGTCGTTAAGTTGTTAAGCTGTTAAGTCGTTAAGCTGTTAAGTTGTTTACCTTTTGGATAGAATTTATGTTTAGCAATATCAAAAGCCCCGGCTCCAGTATGCACGGGACAGGTGGGCGACGGTTTCATAGAAATCATAAGTCAACGTAATCAAAGTCCCGGCTCCCGTATGCACGGGACAGGTGGATGGCGGTTTCATAGAATGTTAAGTTGTTTACCTTTTTGATAGACTTTATGTTTAGCAATAACAAAAGCCCCGGCTCCTGTATGCACGGGACAGGTGGGCGACGGTTTCAAAGAAATCATAAGTTAACGTAATCAAAATCCCGGCTCCTGTATGCACGGGACAGGTGGATGGCGGTTTCATAGAATGTTAGGTCGTTTAGTTGCTATGCTTATCGAAAATTAGATGTCAGATAATTATCAGCGCAATCAGCGTTCGGCTTTCATTCAAGACTCCCTAAACCACCAACTAAAAAATTCCCACTACACATTTCTGTGTTATCCGTTTGCGCCAGCAAACTCTACCGTGTCAAAGGTGCCTTCATATCTGCGGAATCTGCGTTCGGCTCCCTTAAAAAACTCCCCGTCCCACCACCATTTTAACGCAGATACCACAGATTTTTTAATTGAGCATCTTATCCCTGTCCCGAGCATTCGGGATGCGTTCGGCTCCATAGAAGACTCCCAGTTCCACCATCTAGAAATCAAGCACTGCACAGTTCAGCTGCGCAGCAATCAGCCCTTTAGCAGCGTCAGCGTTCAGCTCTCCTCCATAGTCAGCATTTAGCTTTTTAGCAGCGCAGCGTTTAGCTTTTCCGTTTAGCTTTTCCCTAGCTTTTCCCCAGCTTTTCCGTTTAGCTTTTCCCTAAAAAATTGACTCTATTTGTCAAAGATTTTAACATTCCCCAAAAAAATTTGGAAATTACGTCGAAGCTTGATAATATTGCCTTTAACGCTACCCTAAAAAAACTCGGACTGTGACTGAGGGGGCAGCGCATTGCCAAATTATGAGGAGTAAGGAATGAAGAAGATATATGAAAATGAGGACAGAATTAGTGCGGCATAAAAATCAGAATAGGATAGCCGCTTATTTTGAGAATGACCCCAAAATAATTGAAAGATTTAAGAGATTACCAGATGCACGCTGGAGCAAGACTATGAGATGCTGGCACATACCAGACACAGAAGAAAATCGCAAGAAATTTAGACTAATTGAAAGTAAAGAGCATGACTTGGAGAAGTTAAAACAAGTTTCTGAATTCGAGAGATGGTTATTATCCAGGCGATATAGTTCAAACACAATAAAGACATACAAAGAGGCTCTAAAAATATTTATAGGTTATTTTAAAGATAAATCAATAGAAGAGATAAACAATCGGGATATTATTGTGTTTAATAATGATTATATATTGGCGAGAAAGCTATCTTCGTCGTATCAGAATCAAATGGTTAACGCCATTAAGTTATTTTTTGGTGCGATGGAAGACAAGAAAATTGAATTGGAACTGGTACACCGTCCAAAAAAGGAAAAGACATTACCCAACGTACTGAGCAAAGAAGAGATTCAAAGCATACTTTCGGCATTAAGTAATCGCAAACATAAATGTATGTTGGGTTTAATATATGCATGCGGATTACGTCGTAGTGAGTTATTGAATTTAAAGAAGGAGCATATTGATAGTAATAGGATGCTATTGATAATCAAGCAATCGAAAGGCAAGAAAGACAGAGTTGTTCCAATAGGGGATAAGATACTGGACCTATTGCGAGATTATTATGTGCATTACAAGCCTCAGACATGGTTATTTGAGGGTTTAATAAAAGGCGAGAAGTATGATGAAAGGAGTTTATCGAATGTATTAAAGCAAGCCATAAAAAGGGCAGGCATATCTAAACCAGTAAGCTTACATTGGTTACGCCACAGTTACGCTACACATTTATTAGAGTCAGGCACAGACATACGATACATACAAGAGTTGTTAGGTCATAACAGCAGTAGAACGACCGAGATTTATACTCACGTAAGCAGACATCAAATAGGCAAAATTAAGAGTCCATTCGAAGATTTATAGAGTATATTAACATTCTAAAAAAAAACACAACAACCTGCTCCAATCCAACACTTTTTGGTAGTATTAATGTACATTTGTGGCTGGTATAAGTAAGTTAGCTGCAACTGTATTGCGACCGTGCAGACACTAAACTGACCATAATTTAACAACATGACAGAGGAAAAAAAACATATCGGACAGACATCGCTTTTAATGGACGGACAATTCTTCGTTTTTAATTTTTTTTGCCCACGCACAAATTTTTAAAATGATTTTTTGCCACCCACATTTGGCACATTTTGTTTTGCCACAACCGCACAAGCCGACCCAGAGGCAAAACAAAAAGAGCCAAATCGCCAACGCTTTATTCGGCTCCGAAGCAAATTATCTATGTAAAATTCTACCTTTGTTAAATGACAAATAAACAAGCAGACCAGTAGAAAAGAATGACGCAAAAAGAAGAAGCATACAATGAAATAGCACAGTTGGTAGAACGCTTTACCGAGCAATATGACAGTTACAAAAAAGCCGATTACAACGAAACGCTGACAAGGCGTGACTTCATTGACCCTTTCTTCAAAGCCCTTGGTTGGGACATTGACAACAAAAACGGCTATGCAGAAGCATACAGAGAAGTAATCCACGAAGACAGAGTTAAAATCGGAAAGGCGACCAAAGCCCCTGACTATTCATTCCGACTTGTTGGAGGTAAACGACTTTTCTTTGTTGAGGCAAAGAAACCAAGTGTTGCAGTTAAAGACGAAATTCAACCTGCTTACCAAGTTCGTAGATACGGTTGGAGTGCTAAACTTCCCGTAAGCATCATTACCGACTTTGAGGAATTTTCAATTTACGACTGCACCAAAAAGCCAATGCCAACAGACAAGGCATCAGTTGCGAGAATTAAGTATATAACTTTCAAGGACTATTTAAAGGAGTTTGACTTTTTGTGGGACACTTTCAGCAAAGAGAGGGTTCTGAAAGGCAGCTTTGACAAGTTTATTCAAGGCAACCTTAATAAAAAAGGCACGGCAACAGTTGACAAAGAATTCCTGCAATCGCTTGACAGTTGGAGAACCTACCTTGCAACTTCAATCAGTTGGAACAACAAACAACTTGACGAGGATGAAATAAATTTTGTTGTTCAGCAAACCATTGACAGAATAATATTTCTGCGAATTGCAGAGGATAGAAGCGTTGAACCTTATGGAACACTAAAAGAAGCAATCAAACAAGGAGATTTTTACCAAAATCTTTATCGACAATTTGAGCAAGCCGATGAAAAATATAATTCAGGTTTGTTTGATTTTAAGAAAGACAAAATCAGCAAATCGCTAACGATTGATAACAAGGTTTTAAAAACCATCATCAACGAATTGTATTATCCGGAAAGCCCTTATGAGTTTTCGGTTTTATCAGTTGAAATTTTAGGAAGTGCTTATGAGCAGTTTCTTGGAAAAGTAATTCGTATTGACAAAGCACACCGTGCTAAGATTGAAGAAAAACCTGAAGTAAGAAAAGCGGGTGGAGTTTATTACACACCGCAATATGTGGTTGATTACATTGTAAAAAACACAGTTGGCAAACTCACCGAAAACAAAACACCAAAAGAGATAAGCAAAATAAAAATAGTTGACCCTGCCTGCGGCAGTGGCAGCTTTCTTATCGGTGCTTATCAGTTCCTTTTAGATTGGCATAAAAACTACTACACTGACAACGGAAAAATTTCAAAAGGTAGTAAGGATAATCCGCTTACGCCTGATGGCAACCTGACTACAGCCGAGAAGAAAAGAATTTTGCTCAACAATATTTTTGGTGTTGACATTGATGTGAACGCTGTAGAAGTAACCAAATTGAGTTTGCTTTTGAAGTGTATGGAAGGCGAAACACAAGCAAGTATCGCCCAACAAATGAAGCTATTTAACGAAAGAGTTTTGCCAACACTTGACAACAACATCAAAGACGGAAACAGCTTAATTGATACAGATTTTTACAGCACTCAATTAGATTTTGGAGAGGAGAAAAAAATCAAACCGTTCAATTGGCAAAAAGGTTTTTCCGAAGTGTTTAAACAAGGTGGCTTTGATGCTGTTATTGGAAACCCTCCATATTTAGGTGGCAGAGAATGGAAAGAGGAAAATGGAAATGCTTATGATTATTTCATTTGCAAATATAAAGTTGCAGAATATCAATTTGACATCTACGCTTTGTTTTGGGAAGCGGGTATAAAACTATTAAAACCAAACGCTGCTATTGGCTTTATTACGCCAAATACATGGCTAAATAATCAGAGTAACAAAAAACTTAGACAATACATTCTTGAAAATACAAGCATTGCAAAAATTGTTGATTATTCAAAAATCAAAGTATTTGACCAAGCTACTGTTTTGTCAATAATTACAATACTTGAAAATAAACCGAATAAGAAAAGTTTGACAGAAATATTTGAACCTACTGAAAACGGTTTTGTAATGACACAATCTGTTAATCAGGAGATTTGGAACGATGGAGATTTAAGCATTATCAATATCAATTTAAGTCAAAGCGATTTAGTTCTCAGGGATAAGATTGAGAAAAATACTTTGCCTCTTGAAAAATTAGGATTGATAAAATTCGGCATAAAACTTTATGAAACAGGAAAAGGAAATCCAAAGCAAAAAGCAAGCGATGCCAAAGAACATATTTTTGAAGCAGACAAAAGGATTGACAAAACTTACAGGAAATACTTAGAGGGCAAAGACATTAATCCTTATCGGATTGATTATAAAAACCGTTGGCTGAAATATGGTGAAAATCTTGCGGCACCAAGAGACCCGATTTTGTTTGAAGGCGAAAGGATACTTGTTAGGAGAATTGTTGGTAAAACATTGATTTCTGCTTACACAGACAGCGACTATGTAACAAGCCAACTATTGCAGATTGTAAAACCATTTGAGCAATCAGACACAAAATTTCTTTTAGGAATAATAAACTCAAAACTATTAGCATTTTATTTTAGAAAAAAATATAACCGACAAGATAAAACATTTCCAGAAATTAGAATTTATGAGTTAGCTGCATTGCCAATAAAGAAAATTGATAAATCAAAACAGCCATTAAAAAGTGAAATTGAAAAGTTGGTAAACCAACTTTTGAAACTCAATCAAGAAGTAACAGAAGTAAAACTTGCTACGCAAGTTTCTCATCTGCAAGGCAAGATTGAGTTTTGCGAGGACAGAATAAATCAAATGGTTTATCAACTCTACGAGTTGACAGAAGCGGAAATAAAAATTGTGGAAGGAATTAAATAAACGGTTTAAATTCAAAGGGCTGTTTCAATAGTCAAAAAAGCTATTTGTTAATTACTTTGTGGAAATTTTTATGGTCGCCTACAACCAATCGCTAAAACCTAATTCTATCTTTGACAAATTCAGTCAAAACAAATCTTTTCAAGATGGAAAGCTTCGGTAGCAGAATTAAGCAGTTAAGAGAACAAAAACAATTGCCATTGAGGACAGTTGCAGCATATCTAGACATAGACCAAGCCATTCTGAGCAAAATTGAACATGGCCACAGAAAAGCGACCCGTAAACAAGTCGTTCAATTAGCAAATTACTTCAAAACAGATGAAAATGACCTAATTGTTTTGTGGCTTAGTGATAAAGTAGCTTATGAAATACAAGACGAAGATTTAGCCCAACAAGCCTTAAAAGTGGCAGAAAAAAAGGTGGCATACTTTAAAAAAAACAGATAACGAACCGAAATGAAAAAGTTAAATGAAATACTTGGTCAGATTGGTTTAAACAAGTCCAACGGACTTTTCTATCTAAAGGAAGACCGCTGGAAATCCGACACAGCTTTTCCAAATCGTGTTAAGCGGCTTATTGAGAAAAAAATTAAACCCGATGCTTTTTTCTGTTTTGATAACAAACCAATGGTTTTGTTTTTTGAAAACAGAGAGGACAAAGAAAAACTTCACAAAGCAATTTGGAACTTCAATGAGTGTCCCATTGCAATTTTTGTTGACAACAACACAATAGAAATTTTTAATGGTTTCAATTACTTAACAGATAAAGCAACACTCGACAAAATTGGCGGCAGCGAAAAACTAAATGACTTCAGCTACTTTGGAATTGTTACAGGTAAAACTTGGGAGCAATACAAAAAGGAATTGGATTACAAAAACAGAGTTGATTATCATCTCCTAGAAAATATAAAGTCAGCAAGAACACTTCTTGTTGAAAAGCACAAGTTAGATGCGAAGGTTGTAAACTCAATTATCGGTAAATCAATATTTGTGAGATACTTGATTGATAGAGGTGTAAAAATGAGGTATGATGGAACGCTTCGTAAATGGACTAACAATGAGTTCTGTGAGTTGCTTGATTCTCCAAGAAAGATTCAAGATTTTTTTGACTACCTAGAAGATACTGAAAGAGGTTTCAACGGAGATTTATTCCCCCTTACTACAAATGAATATAAGCATATTAAGAGAGAGGATTATCAAGTAATCAAACGGTTATTAAAAGGCGATAATATTGAGAAAAATCAACCATCATTATTTGAGTTTTATGATTTCTCAATTATACCAATTGAATTCATAAGCAATGTTTACGAGTTGTTTATCGGACAAGACAATCAGGAAAATGAAGGAGCATATTACACACCATTGTTTTTAGTTGATTACATCTTGAAAGAAAGTGTTGAAAATCATTTGTCTGAGATAAGTAAACGAACAGTAAGGCTAAAGGAACTGCTAATTAATCAATCAGGTAAATATCCTCTTTGTAGAGTATTAGACCCTGCATGTGGTTCAGGAATTTTTCTTGTTGAAACCCTCAGAAAAATAATTGAAAAATATATTTCTGAAACCGGTATTGACCCCAAAGAAGAAAAGGGTAGATTTAAAACTGCAATTAAAAACTTAGCGAAGGAAAATATTTATGGAATTGATAAAGATGAGAGTGCAGTTCAGGTTGCCGTGTTTTCAATTTATCTAACACTATTGGATTACTTAGAACCTGCTGCTATTGAAGATGCTTTTAAATTTCCACCTCTAATAAATACTAACTTTTTCAATGCAGATTTTTTTAATCAAGAATCTCAGTTTAATAACTCCTTAAAGGGAGTCGGCTTTGACTTTATTCTGGGAAATCCGCCATGGGAAGGAAAGGCGATAGGTAAGAGTGGGGAAAAATATTTAAAGGAAAGAAAAGCCAAAGAAAAGCCATTAAATAAAAAATACTCAATTGCAATTAACAATGGTGAAATAGCAGAAGGTTTTATGCTACGTGTAAGTGATTTTACAAATACTTCAACTAAAATTGCTTTGATAATTCGGAGTAGCATATTATACAACAAGGGATATTCTGAATTTAGTAAGTTTAGACAATATTGGTTAGAGGAGTTTTTTATTGACAGAGTTTTTGAATTAGCTCCAGTTAGACATGAAGTATTTGACAGGTCTAATGACCCTGCCATTGCACCAGCTGCAATAATATTTTACAGATATGCTGATGGCAAACCTACTGGAGAAAATGTTGTTGAACATTTGGCATTAAAACCAAGCCGATTTTTTTCAATGTTCAAAATTTTTACTCTCAATAGGGCAGATTTTAAAAAAGTTAAACAATCCCAACTGAAAAATTTTGATTGGCTTTGGAAAGTTTTGGTTTATGGCTCATACTTAGATTTTAATTTCATCAAAAGACTTTGGGAAAATTATCAAACGGTTAATAGTTTAGTTTCTGACACAACTAAATTTAAAAGAGGCACAGGAGTTCAATACAGTAGCAATCCTGATGAAAGCTCCAAACATTTAGTTGGACTTCCTTTTGTTGATGTTTTCGGAATTGAACCATTCTTCATTCACCCACAGAAAATATCATCATTTGATAAAATAAAAGTTGGTAGAAGAAGAGATTCTGAGCTTTTCAAAGCACCTGTCCTTTTGACCAGAATAGGTTTAGATACAAAACACTTTACTACTAAAGCTGCAATTTCATACAACGACATCGTTTACAAAAAATCTGTAACAGGCATACGACCACTAACCGCCAACGGGGCAAATATTCTTAGGAATATTCTTGGACTAATAAACTCATCACTATATTCCTATTTAGCTATAAATACATTTGGTTCAATAGGAATAGAAAGGGAGCAAACTAAAGAGTATGAAAAGTTTAACATACCGTATTTAAATAATGGAATATTTCAGTTTGTAAAAGAAATAGAAAACATAAAATCAAAAATATACACTGAACAACAAAAGCAACTCATTGATGATTTTAAACTCAAAAATCTTCAAAATCAACTCACAGAAAATCTTAATAAAATTAACTCTAGTATTATTAGTCAAATTGATGCTGATGATTCAGAAATTCAATTGATCGATTTCGCTTTGAATGTATCCATCCCATTAGTTGTTGGTTCTGATGGTAATTCTTCTTCAAATCTCTTTGACTCCCTCACATTTGAGGATAAGTATTTGAAAGATTACGCTTCTGTTTTTATTAAAAGGTTCAAATCAAAACTTGACAACGAGAAGAAGAAATTCATTGTTGAAGTGTGGCATACCAATCAAATTATTGGCATGTTCTTTAAAATGATTCCCACCTCGGAGTTTAAAGAACCTATTATATGGAAAAGCAAACAGAATCAGGACAATGAAGTATTAATGGAACTTACAAAAATCAGTTCAGAAAAAATCACTGACAAACTATTTGTTCAAAAAGACATAAGGGGTTTTGAAAAAGAAGATTTCTACATTTTTAAACCGAATGAAAAGCGGCTATGGCATAAAGCCATTGGTTATTTGGATGTAAACGAATTTGCCGATGCCATTCTTAGAAAAGGAGCTAAAGCGAAATGATGTTTACAGAATTAGATGCCTCACCATTCTCTTACAACGGAGATTTCTTCAAAAGGGAGTTTGAAGAAATACTCTCAAAGATTGTTGCTTGCTACAATTTGATGTTGGCGAACAATGTGAGTTTATCTAATGATGAAAATAAAATCCGTGATTGCATTCTGTATGATTATTTGAAAAATCAACCAATAAAAGTCCAATTGGATTTGGTAAATTATCTTTTTGACCCTGAACTACCAGAAGATAAAGGGCGAATTGATATTAGAATAATGCCAGTGAATCCATTTAGAGAGGACAAGGCATATTTTATCATTGAGTGCAAACGACTTGACGCTAATAATACAAGTGGAATAACAGGATTAAATGCTCAATACATAAGTGAAGGAGTGAATCGCTTTGTTTCAAAAAAATATTCATCGTATTACAAAACAAACGGAATGATTGGGTTCATTGTAGAAAAACTTGATATTGAGAAAAATAGACAAGCAATTAATTCGCTTTTGACCAATGAGTTTAAGCACATCACAACAACGCAAGTTTTAACACAGAAAATTATTGCCACAGGTTTTGATTTTTCATATTATTCAACTCATAATACCGCAACAGACGAATTGACTATATACCATTTGATGTTTGACTTCTCAAAGAATATCAAGTGATGCTAAAAAAAGCCACCCACAAAAATACACTCTTGCAAGCCGCTACATGCAACGCTGAAACCAAAGCTTGCAAGAGAGTATTTTTTCTGCCGCCCAATTAAAATCATTTTAAAAATTTCTTCCCTCGCTTCAAAAAAAAATTAAAAACCCAAACGCACGGTGCAAACATGGACAGACACAGCTTTTAAAGTAAATCGCTTCGGACAAAGTGAGTGCAAACTTGACACGACACAACTTCGGACAGACAGAACAGCAGCAGCTAACAGCGGTTTTGCAAAAGCGGGGGTGCAGTGCTTCGGTTGACAGTTTTTTCGTATAATTGGAGTGCGGTTCTCCGAATGAACGGTAGTGCTAAAAACCCCGCCTTCGCAAAGCCGCAAAACGTTGGCGGCAACTGTAAGAACGACCACTAAAAAGCAACCTCGGAGACGAGAAAAAATAGAGAATCAAACCAAGACATTAAAATTACAAATGAACATTTCTAAGGTCTACATAGAGAATTTTAAAACCTATAAAGGTGCATTTAAACTCACCTTGAACAAAGGATTAAACATTCTTGTAGGAGACAATGAAGCCGGCAAGTCCACAATCATTGAAGCAATACATCTTGCATTGACAGGTTTGCATAACGGCAAATATCTTAAGAATGAACTAACGCAATATGTATTTAACAAGGACATTATTGCAGACTATATACAATGCTTAGAAGAAGGCAAGCCAGCAGAATTACCTAAGATACTGATAGAAATTTTTATCGAAGGAGAAGAAACCGCAGAATTTGAGGGAAATGGAAGTCTAAGTGAGAAAGGACAAAAGGTTTGCGGATTCTCGTTTAAAGTTGAATTTGATGAACTAAACTACAGGACAGAATATGAGGATTTGGTAAAATTGGGGGGCATAAAAACTCTACCTATAGAATACTATAATGTTTCGTGGAGCAGTTTTGCTCGAGATGAAAGCATTACTACAAGAACAATTCCTATAAAATCAGCACTAATTGATTCATCAAGTAACAAACTTCAAAATGGTTCTGATATTTATATTTCCCGAATAGTGAAGGAGTTTTTGGAATCAAACGAAATTGTTGAAATATCTCAAGCTCACAGAAGAATGAAAGAAACTTTTATGGGCGAAGAAGCAATCAAAAAGATAAATGAGAAGATAAAATCAGCTTCAAAAATTTCAGACAAAAAAGTTGAACTTTCTGTTGAGTTATCTTCAAAAAATGCTTGGGAAAGCAGCTTAATGACATACCTTGAAGATGTGCCCTTTCACTACATCGGTAAAGGAGAACAATGTTTGGTTAAAACTAAATTGGCATTAGGACACAAAAAAGCAAAAGAAGCAAATATCATCTTATTAGAAGAACCTGAAAATCACTTGTCTTATTCCAAACTCAACCAATTAATCAGAGATATAAAAAGTGACAGCGGAGATAAACAAATTTTGATTTCTACTCACAGCAGCTTTGTTGCAAACAAATTGGGGCTTGAACATTTGATTTTGTTGAATGACAAGAAAACTGTTAAACTGAATGAGTTATCTGCTGACACTTACAAGTTTTTTGAAAAATTATCAGGTTATGACACACTACGTTTAATATTATGCAAAAAATCAATTTTAGTTGAGGGCGACTCAGACGAATTAGTTGTTCAAAAGGCATTTATGCTTAATAATGACAATAGGCTACCTATTGAAAAAGGAATTGATGTAATTTCTGTTGGAACATCGTTTTTAAGGTTCTTAGAAATAGCCGAAAAAATCGGAGCAAAAGTTGCAGTTGTTACTGACAATGACGGAAATGTTGAAGCGGTTAAAAACAAGTATAAAAACTACTTAGGTGATAATGCCAAACATAACATCAAAATTTGTTATGATTCAATTGTTGATGCTGGCAATATGATAGATTTCAATTACAACACCCTCGAACCAAAATTATTAAAAGCAAATAACCGTGATGCATTGAATAATATATTTAAAACAAAATATCAGAATGATGATGATTTATTGAAGTATATGAAGTCCAATAAAACCGAATGTGCTTTAAAAATATTTGACACTGATGATTCAATAAATTTTCCTGATTACATTTTAGATGCAATTAAAGCAGATTAACAATAAACTAACCATTGCTGCCGCTGGGTCGGGGAAAACAACTTACCTGGTGGAGGAAGCCCTAAAGCAAGTAGAGGGAAAAATTCTTATTACAACATATACACAAGCAAACGAAGCAGAAATAAGAAAGAAAATAATCAAAAAAAACAGATGCATTCCTCAAAATGTAATCGTTCAAACTTGGTTTTCTTTTTTGTTACAGCACGGGGTTAGACCATTTCAAGGTGTTCTCTTTGAGAAGAAAATAAACGGACTAATTCTGATGAATGAACAGTCAGGAATAAAATACTATATCAAAGGAATAATTCCTGTTTATTACAGTGAGGATAAGGAATTTGAACAACATTATTTTACCAAAGGACTTAAAATCTATTCTGACAAACTTTCAAAATTTGTGTTTCGTTGCAACGAAAAATCTGATGGAAGTGTAATAGACAGAATTTCAAGAATTTATTCTCACATTTTCATAGACGAGATTCAGGATTTAGCAGGCTACGACTTAGAACTTTTAAAACTATTCTTTGATTGCCCTTCTTCCATTCAAATAGTTGGAGACCCGAGACAAGGAACATATTCAACAAATAGTGCCCCAAAAAACAAGCAATTTAAGAAAGCGAATATTGTAAACTTTTTCACCGACAAAATTGACAACTTAATTAAAGATGAGACTTCTCTATTAGTAAATTATAGATGTAATGAGCAAATTTGTGACTTATCAAATAAGTTATTTCCCAATTTTCAAGCGACAACTTCAGGCAATAAGGAGATAACAGAACACAGTGGGATATTTTTAATTAATGAAGAGGATGTTGATGAGTATCTCGAAAAATTTCAACCAATGCAACTCCGCGAAAATAAAAAGACAATTGTGAACGAAAATTACAGAGTGATGAATTTTGGTGAAGCGAAAGGTTTATCATTTGACAGAGTTTTGATATATCCGACAACTCCTTTTATTGAATGGCTAAAAGACAATAAGTCTGAATTAAAAGAAACGAGTCGTTCAAAACTTTATGTTGCAATTACAAGAGCACGACACAGTGTAGCTTTCGTTTGTAAAACAAAATTGACTATACCTGAAATACCAAACTATGAGACAGAAAAATAACAGCAGCCGCCAACAGCCGTTTGCCGCAATGCGGGGTGAAGTGCTTAAATTCAAGTGCAGTTTTTCAATTGGGCTTTAGTGCTGGGTTGACAGTTTTGTGCTCCGATATCCCGCACGAACGCCAAGCGCAAAAACGTTATAAGCAAGCCTAAAAGACAACCGTGCAACCATCGGGCGGACACCAAAACGACCAGTCTTTTGACTTCCAAACTAACTTTCTGGCGACAAAAACTCGGTTGACAATTCGCTGTAACTTGCCACAGACCCAATCCAGTTTACCGACACTCAAGCCAACGCAAGGTTTTAAAAATTTTCCCACCGCACATTTTAAAAAATAATTTTAGCCTCCCCACATTGGCACATTTGGGGTTTGCCCCTTCACATAACCCGACACACAGGCAAACCCCAAAAGAGCCAATTACCCACCGCACCAGATGATTTTCGTCATATTTTAAAGTATTCTCAAAAAAAACTTGCAAGTGTGAATATAATTCAATTACCTTTGTAAGCGAATACTCACTTACGTAATAAATACAAATAAAATGAACGGCAAAAACAACATCTCAATAGGCTTCCTGACAATGGGGCTTTTTATGGCTTACGGTTTTCTACTTATTTATCTCCGTGACTTTGCTCCAGGAAAGGAAGAATGGGTGAACTCATACAGTATCGGCAAGCACTTTGAAAGTAGACTGGCTCACGTTCACGGCAACTTGTTTGCCTTTCTAAATATTCTAATTGGTTATTTACTTCTACATTTCAGAGACAAACTTCAAAACGTGAAAGCCATTTCTTGGTTGGCACTTACAGGATTATTAATGCCAATAGGAATATTAACTGAGGTGTATCTTGGCTTGCCTCCTGCATTAGTATTAATTGGAGCAATTGCTATGACTGCTTCTGTAATTTGGTTAGGTTTTTCGTTTATTAATTTAAAGTTAAACAATGAAAAATAAAGATTTTACCGAAAGGCAAATAGAAATAATGGAAGCCGCTACGCTTCGCATTGATAAATTCGGAATACAGGAATTAACGATAAAAAACTTAGCCTCCGACCTGAGTTTATCTGAAGCTGCATTATATCGTCATTTTAAAAGTAAAAATGAAATATTGCTCGGACTATTGACCTATTTTATTTTAGAAATGAATGAGCGACTCGCTGTAATAATTGAAGATAAAGAATTACAACCTTCTGAACTTTTGAAAAAAGTATTTGTGTCTCAACTTAACACATTTGTTCAAAAACCTGCCATAGTTAGCGTGATTTTTTCCGAAGGAATATTTCAATTTAATAAAGAACTAAGTGACAAGGTTTCAACAATGATGGCTCTGATGCAAAACAACATTCACGCACTTGTTACAAGAGGACAAAACGAAGGTGTTTATGGAAAGCTATTGGGAGCTGACACTATTACAACAATTATTATGGGGAGTATGCGAATGGTTGTTTTAAAATGGAAGCTTTCGGGTAACAAATCCAATTTAGTAAATGATGGAAAAAATGTATTAAACGGACTTCTAAAATTGTTAGAAAAATGAAAAAAATAATCCCCTATTTATTAGTAACAATTTTAGCAGGGTTTGGTTTGCTGACATTATTCCTAAGCACATCTGTTATATTTGATTTGTTTGGTATTAGAGCCAAAGAGGGCAATTATGTTCTGTTTGTGGTTTGGTCAAACTTCATCAGTAGCATTCTTTACCTATTCGCTGCTTATGGGTTTATTAAAAACAAGAAATGGACTACTTCGCTTTTAGGAATTTCAACACTTATTCTAATAACAGCTTTTGTCGGTCTTAAAATTCACGCAAGTTCAGGTGGTATTTATGAAACAAAAACCATCGGTGCAATGATTTTTAGAATTTCCGTGACCCTTGTATTTGCAATCATTGCATATTTCACAATAACAAAAAAGAAATTATGAA
>CAUJCT010000057.1 GCA_963169345.1 Bacteroidota bacterium | reverse complement strand
GATCCAGAAAGCTATAAAAAAATCGGGTCAGCCATTAAAGCCGACCCTAACGAGCTGAATCAAGTCCGCTCTGAAGTATGACAAAGGTATAAAAAAAATCGCTTTTTTTAAAATTTTTGTTTGGAAAGCAACACAGAATCTATTTCCTTCCTCCTTATCCCCTTTTTAATTGAAATTTCCAATAGCTCTCTATTGAAACCAATCAATTTTTTTTCAGGTTAGGTATAAAATTTTGTGAATGGAAATCGAGAGTTTGGAGTTTTTTTAATTTCCGATACCCTAGCAGGGTGTTTCGGGTTAAAAAAATAACCCCAAAAAAAAAGCCCCGGAACAATCCGGGGCTCTTTCAAATATTTTTTGATTTATTTATTTTCCAAAGTTGAACAACAATGTGAAAGTAAATGTATCTTCAATGTATCTGTTGGCGTGTTTACCAGCATTGAATTTAGGGAACTCCTCAATAGCTGCTCTCAGATATTTGTAGAAATCCCATCTGTCAATGTAGTCATCATCATCATCATCTGGATAATCCCATGATACGAATGTGATGTTACCCTCTGGATCAACTGTCAAAGAAACTTTGGCGTAGAACCAGTAACGTGAGTTCTTAGCACCAGAAACGTCAGCCTTTTCGCCAAGTTTTTTGTAGATGGCTTCATACATCTGGTCATTGCCTCCCGGATATTCCGGAGCTTTGTAAAGGTCATCTTCAGTTACCTTTTTGCTCAATTTTTTACCATCTTCATCAAAGTAGGTTGCTTTGGTAAATTTGCCTTTCTTGAAGTCAACTTCAGCAGATTTGTTGCCATTGCTATGGAAATATTCCCAGGTACCATCTTTTTTGTTGTCGTTATATTCACCTTTTTCAGCCAGATTACCGTTTCTCCAGTATTTTTCGTAAGTACCATGTAAACTGTCTTTCTGGTAGTTGCCTTTAACTCTTAGTTTGCCTCCGCTGTTTCTGTAGAACAACTGGAATTCACCATGTAATTTGCCTTTATCGTGATTAGAGATTTCGTGTTTGTCTCCGTTGTCAAAGAAGTCAGTGTAAACACCTACGATGTCACCACCTTTAAAAGTAGTTTTATTTTTTACAGTTCCATTGCGGTGGTTTCTTACCCACTCACCCTCTTTTTCACCTTTTTCGTAAACACCTTCACTTTTCAACTGACCATCTTTGTACCAGTATGACCATTTGCCATCTCTTTTGCCATCGACAAACTCACCTTCTGAACTTTTCTCACCATTCTCGAAATAGTAAGTGAACAAGCCGGTACGTGAATCATACTCACATTTTTTAGAACGGAAGTGACCTTCCATGTACTTTTTGTCATTGTGAACGTAAAAATCCTTAGCGGCGTACAGGTCACCTTCTTTCGTTAAATAACGGTAATAAGTGGCGTATTTCTCTTTGGTTTTCTTGCCGAATTCGTCCATAAATAGCTTTTTCTGGGCGAATGCCGTAGTCGTAGTTAGTAGCACAAAGGCTAACATCACTAGTTTTGTAATCTGTATTTTCATATCAAATTGGAAAAAAATCAATTACAAATCAAGGGATTTTTAGTCAACTACAAAAATGATTTTAAAAAAACTTTTATTTTTGATGCTATGAATGTCAGTCCTTTGGTTGGATCTTTAAGCTCTCCATCCCATTTTCGACCCATTCTTAACATTGAATTATAGAAATATCCGGGAGTGATTTTCCACTTTTTCATGAAAGTCTTGCGACCATCATTTTTCACTACTTTACCGGTCGATTTACTCATAAAATGGTAGACTTTACTGTCTCCAATGCCTTTGAAATATCTTACGCCCTCAGCCCATAGCTTCATTGAAAAGTCGGGATCGCTGTACATGCCCGGACTAAATTCGTCACTGTAGCCTCCAACTTTTTCCCATAGTGCCAGGGGAACCACATTTGGAGGCCAACTGGCACCCGACCAATCGGGCATTTTTAATTCCTTGTAAGTCTGCATCAGGTCACGTTCCCTGAAAGTTTTTATGTCTCCAAAGTCAAAACCCTGAAGAATATTCAGGTCTTTACCCTCTGCAGGTTCTATCATTGTTGAAGAAAGGAAAAACCTGTCGTGACCTATATCCTGAATTTCCTTCATTAAATGATAATCCCAGCCCGGCAAAGCATACATATCATCATTGAAATAACAAATGTATTTTGTGCTGGCCAGTTTGCTTGCCTGATTAAGGGCCTTGCAAATTCCAACATTGTAATCACTCAATGTGTGTTCAATTCCTTCTTCTTTTACCCAATCCTTGGTGCCATCTATCCCTTCATTAATATGTACAATAATCTGATGCGTGAAAGTGGAGTTCTTTCTTATACTTTCTATGCAAAGCTTTAAATAAGGCAAGTTGTTCCAGGTTGGAATCAGAATAGTGAACATCAGGGCAAATATAGTGATTTGAGGCTTATGATAAAGCATATACATATAGTGTACGCTGTTGTAAATTTTGTCTTTTCACTTAAGGCTTTTCCGATTACCTTTGCATTCCAAAATTTCAAGAAAATGTCTGAAAAAGTATTAGTGATAGGTTCCTGTGGTCAATTGGGAACTGAATTGGTGGAGTCTCTCAGAAACATATATGGTGAAGCCAATGTTGTAGCTTCCGACATCAGAAAAAGCAATCATGAGGTTTTCCAAACCGGTCCATTCGAGGAACTGGATATTCTGGATAAGAACAGATTCACTGAAATACTGCAGAAATACCAACCTACTCAGGTTTACCACCTGGCGGCTTTATTAAGTGCCACAGCTGAGGCGAAACCTAAATTGGGTTGGACTCTGAATATGGATGGTCTATTCAATGTACTGGATGCAGCTGTAGATTTTAAAATCGGAAGAGTATACTGGCCTAGCTCTATTGCAGTTTTTGGTCCCAATACGCCTGTAGACAATACACCTCAGAACTGTGTGATGGACCCTAATACTATTTATGGAATATCTAAACTTGCAGGTGAGCGTTATTGCGAATATTATTTTCAAAAAAGAGGAGTGGATGTGCGCAGTTTGAGATATCCCGGACTTATTGGTCACAAAAGTGATCCGGGCGGTGGAACAACCGATTACGCAGTCAGCATTTACCACGATGCACTGACTACCGGTAAGCACAATTGTTTTTTAGGTGACCATACCATGTTGCCAATGTTGTATATGCCGGATGCTTTGAAAGCTACATTGGATATCATGCATGCTCCTGCTGAAAAAATTAAAATCAGAAGCAGTTACAATCTGGCGGGTATGAGTTTCAATCCGAAACAAATTACTGAGTCAATCCAAAAATACATCCCGGGCTTTGTGACGGAATACAATCCCGACCATAGACAAGCCATTGCAGATAGCTGGCCAAACAGCATTGATGACTCAGAGGCCAGAAAAGACTGGGGATGGCAACCTGCCTATGATTTGGATGCCATGACCAAAGACATGTTGAGTAACCTGGCTCCAAGATATAGCAAAAACCTGAGTCTCTAATGAGCGAACAAAAGGGACATAGACCACTGATACTTATTTCTAATGATGATGGCATAACAGCACCAGGACTTAGAGTGTTGGTTGAAGAGATGTCTCATCTTGGAGAAGTGATTGTTGTTGCTCCGGATAAACCTCAAAGTGCCATGGGACACGCTATTACAGTCACTCAGCCTTTGCGATTAAAACCCAGTCATATTTTTAAAGGGATTAAAGCTTTCGAATGCAGCGGTACTCCTGCTGATTGTGTGAAGCTGGCATTAGATAAAGTTTGTGACAGACGACCGGATATTATGGTATCAGGAATCAATCACGGTCCAAATTATTCAATCAATGTGATTTACTCAGGCACTATGTCTGCAGCGGTAGAAGCAGCAGTTGATGGTGTTCAGGCAATTGGTTTTTCTTTGTGCGATTACAGTATGGAGGCCGATTTTGAGCCTTGTCGCCAGCATGTCCGCCATATAACTGAGACAATACTTAAACATCCCTTGCCTTATGGCACATTGTTGAATGTCAATATGCCTAAAACCGAAAAGATAAAGGGTGTAAAAGTTTGCAGACAGGCCAGTGCCAAATATGCCGAGAATTTTGATGAGCGCAAAGATCCATCCGGCAATACGTATTACTGGATGACAGGTAAATTTATCAATTTAGAATCGGAAGACAATGACACGGATTTATGGGCTATCGAACATCATTATGTAAGTATAGTACCAACAAAATTTGATTTGACATCTAACAGTGTCATTCAACATTTGAAACAATTGATATGAAAGAAGCAAGGAAGCAATTGTGGATTGGAGCAGCAATTGGATTATTAAGTCCTGCTGTATTTTGGGGTCTGGCTTATACTTTCACAAATCTTGCCTTTGAATCAAACAATTCCACAGAGTACATTTTAGAAGCTATTTACCTGAAGTATCTGAAAGTGGCAGTGTTAATTAACCTCTTGCCATTTCTCTATTTTGTCAGAAAGGAAAGGGATGAAATTTGTCGTGGCATTTTATTAGGTACCATTATTACAGGACTCATTTTTGCCATAATTATCTTAACAGCTCAATAACTCAGGCACAGGCTTTGGTTAAAGCTGGTCCCTCGTATATAAACCCGGAATAAATTTGAACCAGTCCGGCGCCATTTTTCAATTTATTTTCTGCATCAGAAGCACTGTGAATACCACCAACTCCTATAATTGGCATTTTGCCTTGAAACTTGTTATTGAGATAAGCCAGCACCTCATCGGATTTAGCTTTAACAGGTTTGCCGCTTAATCCACCAGCACCAATAGCATCCACAACAGATTTCTCGGTTTTAAGACCTTCACGGCTAATGGTTGTATTGGTTGCTACCAAACCATCTATGCCAGTTTCCAAAGTGAGAGATACAATATCGTCCAGCTGAGCTTCTGTTAAATCTGGAGCAATTTTCAAAAAGACCGGTAATTTTTTAGCTCCATTTTCCACCAGTTCTTTTCTGATGTTGAGCAAAGCGTTCAAAATTTCGGTTAAAGGGCTTTTATCTTGTAGTTCTCTCAATCCAGGTGTATTCGGACTACTTACATTTACGGTAAAATAGTCTACAAAAGGATAAAGTTCGCGGAAGCAGATTTTATAATCATTGACAGCTTCTTCGTTGGGAGTGACTTTATTTTTGCCAATATTTCCACCTACTATCAGACCTTCAGGGCGGTTTTTAAGTCTTTCTTTTATTACAGCCACTCCATCGTTGTTGAATCCCATACGATTGATAATAGCTTCGTCTTTAATTAATCTGAATAAACGGGGTTTGTCATTTCCAGCCTGAGGTTTAGGAGTAACAGTGCCAATCTCAACATGTCCAAACCCCAACATTTTCATTACTTTCAGGTATTTGGCATTTTTGTCGAAACCAGCAGCTAAGCCGACCTTATTAGGAAATTGCAAACCTGCAAAAGTGACGGTTTGGGCTTTTTTATTGCGGTAAACAGCAGTTATCAGTTGCGAAACTCCCGGAATGGATGCGGCTAAATTGAGCAAAGAAAGTGTGACATGATGCGCTTTTTCTGCTGAAAGCAAAAAGAGAATGGACCTGATAATTTTAAACATGAACCGTCGATTTTACTGAACTGCAAAGGTCAGATGACTATTGGTAATATTTATCAGCAATTTGCATAAAATTATGCACTAATACCCAAAAATATGACTAATTTCGCAACGTTATAGAAATCACATGGGAAGAATACCCAATGTCTGGTATAAAGTTTTAGCTGTCTTATTAGTCAGTTATGTTTTGATCTACGGTCTACTCATCAACATTCCGACGGATGTTGGTATTTTAGATGAGACCATACGCAATTTGTTTTACCATGTTCCGATGTGGTTTGGCATGATGCTGATACTGCTGGCTGCATGGATCAACAGCATTATTTATCTGAATAAGCCTTCTGTTAAAAGAGATGTTTATGCAACAGAACTCACCAATGTTGGGATTCTGATGGGATTTTGCGGTTTATTTACCGGAATGTTCTGGGCGTACAACACCTGGGGTACTCCATGGACAGCCGATCCTAAATTGAACGGGGTTGCTGCCGGAATGACCATGTACGGAGGATACTGGCTGATTGGACGCTCTATTGCCGACAACGAAAAAAGAGCCAGAATCAGCGCTGTTTTCAATGTGTTTATCTTCCCTCTGTTTATTGCTCTGATTTATGTAATGCCTAAACTTTCAAAGTTCAGTATACATCCTGCCAGCGGCGATACTGTTAACTTTAAAACTTACAACAATGCCGATAATAAACAATTAATGGAAGTGGTGTTTTACCCTGCTGTAATTGGATGGACATTGTTATTCGTCTGGATTGCAGAGTTAAGAACCCGTCTCTCACTTATAAAAATTCAAAAGAAGAATGAAGAAAATCACTCTAAGCATATTATTTCTTAGTACTGTGTTTGCTTTAGCTGCTCAGCCGGAATCCCAGGAATCCATTATGAGAAGTTCAGGTAAAATTTACGTTGTTGTAGGTATTATAGCCATCATCTTTATTTTGATTGCCATTTACCTTTTTAGATTGGATAGAAAAATTTCAGATTTGGAAAACAAAAATAAATGAAACCAGTTCACATTGTCATTTTAGTGTTTATTTCTATTGGATTAGCCATTGGCATTAGTTTTTATGGCGATACCAGCAAGTATGTCTGTTTTGCCGAAGCTGATGAAATAGCTAAAGACAAACCCGACATGAAATTGCATGTTGTAACCACACTTAGTAAAACGAAACCTCAGATATACGATCCTCAAAACGACCCAAATTATTTTGAATTCTATGCCAGCGATACAACAGGTATGGAAAAGAGAGTTATTTATAGAAATGCAAAGCCAACAGATTTGGATAAAACCGATAAAGTTGTTTTAATTGGATATAGCAGAGGCGATCACTTTGAGGCAAAAGATATTCTAAAAAAATGTCCAAGTAAATACGAAAAGAAATAAACTTGGAAACCATTGTATTTAATAACGAACATTTAGGCATCGGTAATTTCGGTCATTTTGCCGTTGTTCTGGCATTTGTATCGGCACTTATCTCGGCCATATCTTATGCCATTTCTGTAAATAGAAATGTCGAATCTCTGAAAGACCTCGGTAAATGGATGTTTATGATTCATGCTGCGGCTGTTGTCATGATATTCATTTCACTTTTTTATATCATTCACGCTCACTATTTCGAGTATCAATACGCATTTCAACATTCATCTACAGAATTGCCGGTCTATTATATGATTTCCTGTTTCTGGGAAGGTCAGGAAGGCAGCTTCTTGTTGTGGATGTTCTGGCATGCAGTTTTAGGATTAATATTAATTAGGAAGTCGGGTTCATGGCATGCTCCGGTATTGACTGTTGTTGCTCTTGCGCAAGTGGTATTGGGTAGCATGTTGCTGGGCTTTCAGATTGGCGATTTTAAAATTGGAAGCAGTCCATTCATCTTAATGCGTGAACACAATCCTGAATCATTGCTTATTCCTGTGCTCGAAAATTTAGGAAAAGCCAATTATCTTCAGGTCTATAAGGATGGTAATGGTTTGAATCCTTTGCTACAGAATTATTGGATGGTGATTCATCCTCCAACTTTATTTTTGGGATTCGCTGCTACAATAGTGCCGTTCGCATTTGCATTTGCAGGTATGTGGACCGGTCGTTACAAAGAATGGACTGTTCCCGCATTACCATGGTCACTTGTTGCGGTACTTGTTTTAGGAACAGGTATTATAATGGGTGGTTACTGGGCATACGAAAGTTTGAACTTCGGTGGATACTGGGCCTGGGATCCGGTTGAAAATGCCTCCTTAATGCCGTGGCTATTGATGATTACCGCAGCGCACATGCTGGTCATCAATAAATCGACAGGGAAGTATCCGGTATTAACAATTGTCCTTACTGCGTTTTCATTCTTCATGGTCTTGTATGCAACCTTCCTAACACGAAGTGGTGTTTTGGGAAATGCATCTGTACACTCCTTTACCGATTTAGGTTTATCAGGTCAATTGCTGCTGCTGTTATTCCTTTTTATCTTCCTGACTTATGCACTCAGTTTTAAGAATAAATTGCACGCCTGGATGTTCTTCCTGGTTTGTTTTATTCCAATCATGGTGTTCTCATTGTTCGATTTAAATATTAAAATTATTTATATCAGCATAATTGGTACTATCATTTTACTGGGGTCAACCGTGTGGTATATACGCAATCTGTTTAAGCGATACGACACCAATATTGAAACAGATAAATTGTATAGCCGCGAATTCTGGATGTTTGTTGGAAGCATGGTTTTATTGTTATCCGGCTTTCAGATAATTATCATGACCAGTATTCCGGTTTTCAATAAACTGTTCGGCAGCAGCAAAGCATCCGCCGGTCCTGATTATTACAACAGTATTCAGATTTGGTTTGCAATGGCCATTACTTTGTTGACTGCTATCGGACAATATTTTAAATATAAACAGTCGGATACCAAAAAGGTGCTTGAATCTATTTCCAATTCACTGCTGGTAGCCATAATTTTATCGGTTGGTGCGGTGTTCCTGTTTGATATCTGGGAAAAGAAATATCTGTTTTTCCTGGTGACAAGTTTGTATGCGATAACTGCCAATCTTCATTATTTATTCGGTTCACTTAAAGGCAAAATAAAAATTGCCGGTGGTAGTATAGCGCACGTAGGATTTGGATTGATGATGGTTGGAGTCCTGGTTTCATCCGTCAATAAAAAAGTAATTTCAATCAACAATTCTGGTACCAGTTACTTCTCTGAGACTACTGCTCAAGGTAAAGTGGATGAAGTCGCTAAAACCAATAACAAGGAAAATTTATTATTGGTAAAAAACAAACCTGTACAATTTATTGATAACAGATTGCGCGCCACTTTCAGAAAAGTGAATGAGGTAAAACCAAATAAATACTTTGAAGTTAAGTATGAAGTTTTGGACGAAAAAGGTCAGGTGACCGATAGCTTTGTTCTTCATCCAAATAGCCAGAATAACCCTAAAATGGGTCTTATCAGTAATCCGGATACCAGGCATTTCCTGACCAGAGACATCTTCACCCATATTACCTATGAAAGTAGCATGGAGGAAAAGCAGGAAAAGGAATTTGAGAACTTTAAAACAGACACAGTCAACATTGGACAGTCGTTTGCTACAGGCGATGCCAACAGACAATTGACGGTTCAGAAAATCAATGTGATTGAATCTCCTGAAACAAGTAATAAGCTGCATTTACAAGCTGAAGTACTCATCAATACAATGGGTGATACGTTTATAGCACGACCTGAATTTATCAGTGAAGATAAAATCCGATTCAAGGAATCTGTTGTAAATAAAGCAGGTGTATTAGTTGTATTTGACCGCATTATACCTGACCCTAAAGATCCTAAGAATATGCTGTTTGTCATCACTTCGGCAACACGCAGACCAATTTTAGATTACATCATTTTGAAAGCGATTGAGTTTCCTTATATCAATTTGCTTTGGCTGGGAACATTTATATTGATTTTTGGTTTTACTTTGTCCATTATTCAAAGATTCAAAGAGTTTGGAAGGCGCGAAGCCAAGCAATCTTCAGATGTCTAAAATCAATTCCATAGGTATTGTCGGCACAGGAAAAGCGGCCCATTTTTTTTCCGGACTGTTTAATTCTCATAATATTCCAATTCAGTTTATTGCCGGAAGAAATCAACAGTCTGGTATGTCGCTGGCAAGTAAAGTCAATTCAGTTTACTACTCATTAGAGCAAGATTTGCCTCAGTGCGATTTAATACTTCTGGCAGTTAAAGATGATGCCCTGCCTGAAATAGCAGATATAATAGTGGATTCAGAGGCTGTATTTGCCCATTGTGCAGGTTCTGTAAGCATTGATGTGCTTAGAAAATTTAAGCGCAATGCAGTCATTTATCCCTTACAATCATTAAGCGACAATACAAATCCTGCAGAAGTGCCTTTATTGATTGAGGGAAATTCATCAGAGGTAGAGTCGTTACTGATAAGCACCATGCAGACATTGGGTATGAACCATCGATTGGTTAACTCAGAGAAGCGCTTGCATTATCATCTCGCTGCTGTTTTTGCCAATAATTTCAGTAACGCCATATTGACTGCAACCAGTGAAGTTGGTAAAATGTACCAGCTCGAATTTGAACTCTTAAAACCTTTAATCAGTGCTACCTACAGAAAGGTATTAGACGGTGCTGACCCAAAAGCTGTTCAAACTGGTCCTGCTGTCAGAGGTGATATGAAAACAATGGATAAGCATCTCCAGATGTTGGAACATCGCAGCGATCTAAAGCTGCTATACAAAGCTATCAGCTCGTTTCTTAAAAGTGAATCGTGATATCTGACTTGACAAATTTGACACGATGCTCAGTAAAGGTGATTGGATACTAACTCTTAACCCATTTCAAAGTTGTAGTACCAATTCTAATAAAATACAATCCACTTTCTAGCTGGGACACATCAATATGATCTCCAGATTTAAAATTTGAACTCATGACAACCTGACCAATTGTATTGACAATTTCAAAAGTTTGTTCATCGTACAGATTTGAATTATACAATTGTATACTTGAATTACCCGGATTAGGCATTACAGACCACTGATTCTGGATAGAATTGTTTTGAATGTCGGTTTGATCAATTAAACCTACAGCATACCAGGCATTTTGTATTTGCTTGTATTCGAAGGAACCTGGTCCATAAATCATTGTGCAGGCATCTAAGGATAAATAGCAGGCATCAATGTATTCAGAGAAATTGCTGAGATAAGAAGTCAAATTGGAATAGGCCACTTCAATTGCTTTTTCAATTCCGATGGCCTGAACAGTGTAAGGTTTGCCATCTTCTCTTAAACCCGAACCTCCATTGCATAAAAGGTAGAACCAGAAATTTTGTATACTGCTGTTGTAGTGAACTCCACCATTGTCCTGATTACCCTGATAATAATACTGTCCATAGTAATATTTTGGGAACTTCGATTCGTGGGGATTGCTCATGCTTCTTAAGCCTGTCGTAGAGTTAATGACAATTTTGCGGCCGATGTACCAATCCATTCCGGCAGAATCAAATTTGTGCTCAACTGCTTTAGCAAATAAATCGGAGAAGGATTCATTTAAAGCACCTGATTCATTTCTATACCTCAATTTCGCTGTATGGCCTGTGACAGCATGCGTCAATTCATGCGCACAAATATCCAGACTGGTCAATGGACGGTATTTGGTGCCATCTCCATCACCATAATTGGCACTGGTTCCGTTCCAGTTGGCATTGTTGTATTTATTGAGATAGTGAACCTGACTAAATATCATGGCACCACTATCGTCGAAACTGTTGCGATTGAAAATTGTTTTATAGTAATCGTATGTTGCAGCAGCACCAAAGTGTACATCTGTTGCTACTTCATCCTGAAATGAATTCACATTGTTCCAGTAATTATCTGCATCAACAAAATGTCTTATACTGTCATCAACTGAAATAACGCGGGCATCCATAGTCAGAATACCTTTACCTCTTGTGTGATCGTGAAGGATAAAACTATCTGTTCCAAAACTATCGCATGTGATTTCTCTTAATCCGCTGTATTTGGTTTCAGCCATACCTACTTTATCAACGGAGCAGATTTGTTCTGTTTGTTCCAGTATTTCACCAGTAATTGCGTCGATGTAAATCAATTGTCTGGTATGAACAGGAGCATAGACATACAAATCGATTTTATACGCCATTCTGAAGTCCTTATTGCGGCATGAATCTCCAACAGAGAATATCAGCAATTCAGGATTAGGCTTATAAGTTGCATTGGGTTTCCCGGTTTGCATTTTAAGTAACTTTTCCTGCATTGGAATTTCCCACATATAAACTGAGTTTGGATATAAACCAAGCGCCTTGGCATAAGCATCCTGTTGGCTTAGTTCAATTTTTGTGTCTATTTCCAGATACGGAAAAAAACGGCCATTCAGTGAATAGATATTTTGATTTTTGGAATGCAGAATAACCTGGGCACCTTCTACCAGAAAGCCTTTGTAGTACTGGTTATAACGGCTGTGACTATTGCCGTATTTATCGGTAAATTCAGAGTCGAATTTAAGTAAGAAATCGCTATTGGCGTTTAAGGCACTTTGAAACCAGTAATGTGGTGCCTCAGCAGAAGGTTTATTGACAGAAGCGGAACTAAATTGGATAGAACCCGGAAGGCCTGTTTTGGGATGAATGTAACGGACTGAATACGCCGTATTCTGGGCCAAAACACTTTGAAAAAACAAAACAAAAAGTGAACTTGCTAAATATTTGAACATATAATTAAATTTTAACAAATATATAAATTTAAAGGTGTTTTAACAAATGTTCTACTTTAGACTTGTATCGATTTATTTTATAAGTTTGACTTATTATATTGTTTTACAGTGAACTTAAGAGTGAAAAATGCAGTTTAGTCGTTTTTTTCTCGGGCTCAGAGTGTATTTCCATATTTTTGCACTTCTTAAGAATTTATATGGGAGGACCTCGACGTGATAGGGATTTACCAAAGGTTAAACTGACAAAAGAATCTCTGTCGGAATTGACTTTTATATTTGGCTACATCAAGCCTTATAAGAAATATTTTACAGGCGGCTTGATATTCATTTCGCTTTCGGCATTCAGTACCATGTTGTTTCCATTTTTAATGGGTAAAATGATTGGAGCCGTTACCAATAAAGATTTTAGCATGAGCTCGGGAATGAGTGTAGCCATGCCTTCAAATTTTAGTTTTTCAGATAAACACTGGCCTTTAAATGTCACATTGGCTTTGATATTTATTCAGTTGACAGTACAAACGATTTTTTCATTTATGAGAGTCTATCTGTTAACGAAAGCAGGTACCAATGCCGTTGCCGATTTGAGAAAGGATTTATACAGCAAGATGATTGCTTTACCAATGTCTTTTTTCAGCACTCAAAGGGTTGGTGACCTAAGCAGCAGAATTTCTTCAGATACAGGACAAATTCAGGATAGTGTTTCATTTGTTTTTGCCGAGTTTATTCGCGGACTTATTACGCTAATGATTGGATTGTTCGGCATTTTCTTCTTTAGTTCTAAACTAGCCATTATTATGCTAGCCATTGTGCCTTTAATCGCCATTAGTGCCGTTGTTTTCGGTGGTAAAATCAGAAAAATGGGCAGAAAGGAAACGGATATGCTGGCAGAAAGTGGTACAGTTGTTCAGGAAACTTTGCAAGGCATCAGTGTTGTAAAAGCATTTACCGGTGAGAATCTGGAAAGACAACGTTATGGCAAAAGCATCAATAGTTTAATTGAATTTGCTGTAAAAAGTGGTGTTTACCGCGGTGCATTTGTCTCTTTTATCATATTTGCAGTATTTGGTGCAATCGGATTTGTAGTTTGGTACGGTGTCAACATGATTCAGCAGGGAACCATGGAGTTGGATTCATTGGTAACGTTTGTGATATTTTCAGGATTTGTAGGAGGCACTCTCGGTGGTTTCGCCGATATGTTCGGTCAGCTACAGAAGACCATTGGCGCGACTCAAAGAGTAAGAGAATTAATTAAAATGGATGGCGAAAAAATCGGGGAAGTTAAAATTGGTGAATCTCAGAGAATACAGGGAGAAGTTGAATTTCGTGATGTTGAATTCAGTTATCCTTCAAGAAAGGAAATTCAGGTTTTAAAAGGTATATCTTTTAAAGCTAAAGTTGGAGAACAAGTTGCCATAGTTGGTGGAAGTGGTGGTGGTAAAAGTACTATTGCTTCCATGGTAATGCGTTTTTATGATGCCGATAAAGGCCAGATTTTGATTGATGGAAAACCAATCACTGAGTACGACCTTAGTTACATCAGAAGTCAGATTGCTTATGTGCCACAGGATGTCATGTTGTTTGGGGGTACTATTTATGAAAACATTGTATATGGTCGACCAAATGCCAGTATGGATGACGTGATTGATGCAGCATCAAAAGCCAATGCACTGAAATTTATTGAATCGTTTCCTGAGAAATTCGACACAATTGTTGGTGAACGTGGTATTCAACTTTCAGGTGGTCAGAAACAGCGTATAGCTATAGCAAGAGCAGTAATTAAAAATCCTGCTATATTGGTTTTGGATGAGGCTACCAGTGCTTTGGATTCAGAGAGTGAACTTCTGGTGCAGGAAGCTTTGGATGAACTGATGAAGAATCGCACCAGTATTGTAATAGCTCATCGACTGAGTACCATCAGAAATGCTGATAAAATTATTGTCCTTGATAAAGGCCTCATTGTTGAATCAGGACAACACGAAGACCTCCTGAAAATTGATAATGGAGTTTACAAATCATTAACCGGACTACAACTATTAACTGCTTAACATCTTTATCTATGAATATTAGAATTCAATACTTTTTTGTTGCTATCCTTCTGCTTGTATTAAATGCCTGTGGTGGTAAGAAGAAGCAAACAGAAACTGCTACAGCCAGCAAAGTAATGCCTTATCGTTCAAGTGTTACAATGGTGAACGATTTGCAACATACAAAACTTGAACTGGAGCCTGACTTCGAAAAGAAGGAATTAAAAGGGACTGCCACTTTATTAATCAAACCTCATTTTTATCCGGTTGATTCTCTCCTATTACATGCAAAACACATGCGTATTGAATCAGTAGAAATGTTGATGAGTTCTTTGGACAGAAGTGAAAATCTAAGTAATACATTTAAGATACCTCTGAATTATAATTACGATTCAACTTATTTAAGAATTGCTTTGGACAGACGTTACATTTCGACAGAAACCTATACTGTGGTTATAAAGTATGTTGCAATGCCTGAAAAGGCTGGAGGAAAAGGCAGTCACGCCATCACCGATTCTAAAGGAGTTTATTTTATAGGGCCAAATGAGAAAAATCCGGATAAGCCAGTTCAGATGTGGACTCAGGGTGAAACTGAAGCAGCATCCTGTTGGTTCCCAACAATTGATGCCCCAAATCAAAAAACTACTCAGGAACTTTCTGTTACAGTTCCTGCTAAATACAAGACCATTTCAAATGGTAAATTGCAAAGCTCTGTATCGTTTGTTAGAGATGGTAAAGACAGTATGAGAACAGACTTTTGGTTACAGGATAAACCACATGCGCCATATCTGTTTGCCCTGGCTGTTGGTGATTTTGCAGAAGTAAAAGACAAATGGGGAGATATGCCTGTACATTATTATATTGAAAAGGAATACGAACCTTATGCGCGTTTGATTTTTGGCAATACCCCTGAAATGATTGAGTTTTTTAGTAAAATTCTTTCAACCGGATATCCATGGGATAAATACCATCAGGTTGTAGTGCGCGATTTTGTAAGTGGTGCAATGGAGAATACTTCATGTGTCATACATTTCGATAAACTGCAGCACAACAGTCGTCAACATCTCGATAACACATACGAGGAAGTCATATCACACGAATTGTTTCACCATTGGTTTGGAGACCTGGTTACCTGCGAAAGCTGGAGCAATCTGCCATTGAATGAATCATTTGCCACATACGGTGAATACCTATGGGAGGAATATAAGTACAGCAGAGATGAGGCAGATGATGAATTACAAAATTTCAGGGATGCCTATTTCGGTGAAGCTGAATTTGATAAGAAGAAAATGATACGCTATGATTACAACGAGCAGGAGGAAATGTTTGATGCGCATAGTTATCAGAAGGGTGGAATGATTCTTCATTCTCTCAGAAAATATGTTGGAGATGCTGCTTTCTTCGAATCACTCAGATTGTATTTGCAGAGATATAGATACAGTACAGCTGAACTATCCAGCTTAAGGACCTGTTTTGAGGAAGTAACCGGTGAGGATTTAAACTGGTTCTTTAATCAGTGGTTCTTCCAGGAAGGTCATGCAGGTATAGTCGTCAATCAGTCGAGAGTTGGTAATACAGTAACTATTAAAGTCAAGCAGGTTGACAAAGTGTATAAACTGCCTTTTCAGGTTCAGATAGGTTTAAATAGAGTGGAGAACATAATGGTGACAAAGGATACGCAAACATTTGTTTTCACTCAGGTAGGAGAGGAGGATATGGTTGTTTTCGATGGCCAGAATCAGTTTATTGGTGAAATGAGTATCGTAAAGTCGGTGAAAGAATGGAAGTTGCAATTTGCTCAGACCCGTTTGGCTCATCATAAAATTGAAGCATTCAATCAGTTGATTAGTTCTACAAAAATCAGTTCAGAGAAAGCCCAGCTTTGCAAATCGATGATTTATCACAGTTTCAGAAAATGCAGACAAGTTGGTATGGCTGCATTATATGATGAAGAAGTGACAGAAGCAGATATGGAGCCAATGCGCAGTCATATTATTGAAATGGGAACCATGGACCCTAACTCTAAAGTGAGGAATGAAGTTGTCAGGGTTTTAACCAGATTGAAAGAGGAAAAGACAATTGCGCGCATGTTGAATGATTCATCTTATGTTGTAGCCAAAAGAGCCTTATTGGCTTATGGTGCCCTGAATAAAAAAGCGGCATACGAGTTTGCTGACGCTCACAGAAATGAAACTGATCCGTTGATGTTGGAAATTATTTATGTCGGGATAGGGAAGTTCACTGAAAAAGATGAAATGCCTTATTTTATTCAGAAATTAAAAACCATCAACAGAAAACAATCAACGGCGGTTGCACAAGGTTTATCTTATTACCTTTTAGTAGAAGATGAATCTTTGTTCATGAGAGGTATTGACAGTTTGAAAACTTTACATGCGACAACTGACAGTAAAATTGTTAAGTCGAATGTTATGACTGTTTTAAGGACTTTGAAGAACAATTGTTACTATGATGTTTTCTTTTCGCAGTATTACATTGACTTCGGTGACAAGCAGTATAAGAAATACTACAAAGCTAAGAAAAAGCAATCGCAGGCACGCTACGATTATCTGAGCAAATTGTACAAGGAACTCAGTGCGATAAAGTAGGCAACCTTATTATTACACGTTTTAGTTCGCTGTACGGAGCTTTATATATCCTTAGTTGAATGACTCAGGTCTCAGAATTGAAATGAGATTGGGAATTTACAAACGCATCTGACAGGTACCATCTTTTTAGTAGCTGGCTTCCATTTGCCATTTGTTGAGGTGATGATTCTGACGGCTTCGGCTTCCAGCTCCTTATCGTTGCGCCCCTGAACCCTGACATCAGAAATGGTCCCGTTTTTTTCAACAATAAAAGTCACAATGACTTCACCTTCAATGCCTCTTTTGCGAGGACCTTCAGGATAGGTGAGATTGTCACCAATCCATTTATACAAAGCATCTTCTCCATCTTTATACATCGGAGGCAGGTCTACATTGTATTCATTGTAAACATTGTTATCACCACTGCCATTTTTTGAGCCTCCGGTGCCTTTGTTTTGTGAAGTATCCTTGTTGTCATTCTGATGGTCTTTATTGACAGTGTTTTTATCTGCAGCGACCATTGTTTCGGGTAATTGAGTTTTTGATTCTTCCGGTTTAGGCTGTTCATCCCCTTTAGGAGGCAACATGATTTTGTCATTATATGTTTTGCTGGGGGGCATTATATAGATATCAGTTGTATCAAATCTTTCTATATCTACATTGGAATTATCTGAAAAACGTTGAATAAGGTTTGGTGTCAAATTGGAAACTACGAAAACAAGGACTACCGCCATCAATGCTTTCATTTGAATACCGGGGTATAGTTTACGCAAGTAATAGGCGCCGTATCCCTGATTACGGGATTCGAATACTATGTCGTCCATCGACTTTTTATAGTAGTCTTCGTGTTGCGGCATATCAATTTACAAAGTTACCAATACTTGTGCACTCAATTTGAATCTGGGTTTTGAGATTATCAACAAGGCTGACTTATTCAATATTCATGAATGAAAATCTTATGCCAAATTAAGGTACACTTAGATAGAACGTAAAAAGAGGGAAAAAGTTATGGAGGAGAAAGGCTAAATCGATTTCTATGATTCAAACAAGTCGTGGTTGATAATTTTTTTCAAACATTCTATTTTGGTTAACGCAAGCAAAAATTCTATGAATCAGTTTATTCCTTATCGCATTGATTACGCTCATTTTGTTTTTCCCTTTC
>CAUJCT010000056.1 GCA_963169345.1 Bacteroidota bacterium | reverse complement strand
AATGAGAGCAGGGTTATAGAAAAGGATGGTCATAAGATACATTTGATAGGAGTGGAGAATTATGGTGCCAGGGGCAACTTTGCCAAGTATGGTCGATTAAGTGATGCAATGGATGGTATAGCAGATGAGGCATTCAAAATTTTACTTTCACACGACCCTAGTCACTGGGATGCACAGGTGAGAGGTAAAAATAATATTGCCCTTACTTTGTCCGGTCATACGCATGGTGCTCAATTTGGTATAGAAACCGGTGGATTCAGGTGGAGTCCGATTAAATATATGTATAAACAATGGGCTGGTCTTTACACAGATGGTGATCAGCACATATATGTCAATCGTGGATTTGGTTATTTGGGTTATCCCGGCCGATTGGGAATAAGACCAGAAATTGGAATTTTGACTTTGGTCTAACAAATGTCGCAACTTTCAAAATAGCTCAATCTGTAAGCGTATCAATAGATAAAAGGTAATTTTACACGTGTCTGTTTATGAGTAGTTAACAATTAATTGTGAATAGTTTTTGACTTTAGTTGTCAATTTATTTTTATTTATGTTCAAAATGATTTTATTTGTGCCGATTTAAAATAATTAGCGTTGAGTGCAGCAGATAAATATAAAGTCGACCATGTCTATATAATAGATGATGATGAAGTTATTATTTATTTGACAGACTTATTGGTTAAGAATGTAGAGTTTTGCGATAAATTATCGAGTTTTACTGATGCTGATCATGCTATGAATGCTTTAAAAACTGCTATTCAGAACGCTAAAGATGTTCCTTCTGTCGTTTTAATTGATTTAAATATGCCAATAAAGGATGGTTGGGCCTTCCTGGATGAATTAAGTGGTATGCAGCTAAAACAGCCTATACCGGTCTTTATATTTACTTCTTCTATTAATCCGGTTGATATGGAAAAGGCAAAGAATTACCCTATTGTTAAAGACTATATCATTAAACCACTCACTATACATAAAATAAACAAAATACTGAGACTTATCAAGTGAGAACTCGATAGTTGCACTTTATTTTGCTACAAATGAGCAAGGATTTGAAATATGGTGAAAAGTTTTTCAATGAGCTGATAGAACATCTGCCCGGAATGTTCTTTAAATGCTATTTTGATAAAAATTACACCTTGATTAGTCTGGATGGAATGTTTCACGAATTGACAGGTTATACTGTTGATGAAATCTTTCACAGCAAACGAATTGATTTTTCAGATCTGGTTCATCTGGAGGATAAAAAGTGGTTGCGACTAAAGCGGCAAGAACAGATAGATAATCAGGTTCCCATAATGAACGAATACAGAATGATTTGTCGCCAGGGAAAGATTAAATGGGTAAAGGAAATCCTAAAAGCCACTAACGATAAGGACAAAGGTGAAATTATACTGGAAGGTTTTGTACAAGACATTACGCCTTATAAAACCAATGCCTTTATGTCGAATGCATTTACCTCATTCCAAAATGCAGTTAACAAAGGTTCGGTGGTCTCTATTACAGACCGTACAGGTAAAATACTTTTTGCCAATGATAATTTTGTTGAGGTATCTAAATACAAGCGTCAGGAGTTAATTGGTAAAGACCACAGTATAGTCAACTCAGGTCATCATCCAAAAGCATTTTTTGAGCAGCTCTGGCAGACAATCAGCAAAGGTGATATCTGGAGAGGACAAATAAAAAACAAGGCGAAAGATGGGACCTATTACTGGGTGGATACTGTTATAACACCGGTATTGAATGAAAGGCAGGAAATAGAACAATTTTTATCTGTCAGAAATGTGATTACCGAGCAGAAGGAAAATGAATATGCCTTACTCGAAAGTGAAGCACTGAACAGAAGTGTTTTACAATCTCTGCAAACTAATATAGCCATTTTGGATGAGCACGGAACAATTGTGAAAGTGAATGAGAATTGGCTTGATTTTGCCAGGTTTGGAGATGGCAGGAATCTATTTGTTACTGAAATAGGAGTCAATTATTTTGAAGTGGTAGAAAAAGCTATTCAGAATGGAGATGAGTATGCCCTCAAACTCAAACAAGGGATAGAATCGGTTTTAAGAAACGATGTTGGATTCTTTGAATTTGAATATCCTTGTATTGCGCCACATGTTCAGAAATGGTATTTATTGCATATTTCAAAGTTTGCAAATGATATAACCAGACTGGTCATTAGTCATTTTGAAATTACTCAGAGGAAACGCAATGAAGAAACACTGAAAGCGAGTCAGAAGAGATTAATAGAGGCGCAGAGAATTGCTAAAATTGGCAGTTGGGAACATGATTTCCTCAACAATGAATTGATCTGGACGGATGAGTCATATAATATTTTTGGTGTAGATAAAGATTCATTCGCACCTACTTACAGTAAATTTCTTGAAATGATACACCCTGAAGACAGGGAGATTGTGAATAGAGCCTATACAGAAGCAGTTAAAAATAATACACCATACAATGTTGACCACAGGTTAATTCTGCCCGATGGAAAGATTAAATTTGTCAATGAGCGTTGTGAAACTTTTTATAACAGCAAAGGTGAGCCGGTACGGTCAATAGGCACAACTCAGGATATTACAAGGCAGATGGAGTTTGAGCTGACACTTGAAAAACAAAGGACCCGATATAAGAATGTTGTTGAAAACATCAGTGATGGACTCATTATAGATGATGTGGACGGGCATGTTATTTTTGCCAATCAGCAGTTTTTAGATATGGTGGGCATTCACGAGAGTGAGTTGAAAGATTTTGTTTTTTTAGAGCACGTTTCACCTGAATTTAAAGAAGTTATTAAGGAACGACACAACCGAAGAATGGCCGGCGAAGATGTCACTACTGTTTTTGAGTATGCGGGAATAAGAAAGGATGGCAGTAAGGGTTGGTTTGAAGCCAGAGTAACTAAAATAGTGGAGAATGGTGTTATCAAAGGAACACAATCTGCTATCAGAGATATTACTGAAGCTAAGGAAGCATTCGACTTATTAAAAGCTTCGGAAGCCGAAAAAACCAATTTACTCAACGAATTGACCAAGCGATACAATGAGTTGATGCAGTTTAACTACATTGTGTCTCATAATCTAAGAGCACCAATAGCCAATTTACTTGGCCTCTCAGAGGTTTTTGAGATGCCAAATATAGATGAAGAAGAAAAGCATCAGATAGTAAGTCACATTCGTTTTTCAATTGAGAAAATAGATGATCTAATTCAGGATTTGAATATCATTTTAGCTGCCAGGTCTGATATTAACTCAAAGAAAGAACTTGTAAACTTTGAAGAATCTATTCAAGGTGTAAAACATACTCTGGAACATCAGATTCTGGATACAGATACAAGAATTCATGTTCATATAGCTAGCGACGCCAATACCATTTTCAGTATCAAAAGCTATATTAAAAGCTCACTCTACAACCTCATCAGCAATGCGATAAAATACAGGTCGCCAGACAGACAGCCGCATATTGATATTGATATAAGCAAGGAAGAAAACAAGATTAAGATTTGCGTTAAAGACAATGGAATTGGAATTGATTTGGACAGATATGGCAAAGATGTATTTGGACTTTATAAACGCTTTAATTTTTCAGTGGAAGGAAAAGGTTTAGGATTAAATATGACAAAAGCTCAGATTGAAGCTTTGGGGGGCACAATAGATATTCAAAGTGAACCGAACAAAGGAACAGAATTTATAATTTATCTGCCGGATGGCAGTGCTGAGTAAGGCAGATTATCTTCACAATTTTACAGTATTGTTTATAAAGGATTTATCCTTGATTTTTGTTTCATGAAAAACAGCCTGATTTTATTTAGCTTTTTAAGTCTGATTTCAATCTTAAAAGCAGATGACAAGCAATTGGGTAAATTAGGCAAGCAAAGAACTTGTTTTGATGTTAAGCATTATTCAATTGCAGTGAATGTGCACCCAGTTTCTAAGTCGATAAATGGAAGCAATACAATACAGGCAGTCTTTGTAGAAGAAAGTCGGATGATTCAAATTGATTACGTTCAGAAGATGAAGATTTCTGAAATTAAGTTACAAAATGGTCATGATTTAAAGTATTACCGAAAAGGAAGAGCAGTACTTATTGAACTAGGCAGAAATTACAAGAAAGGCGAAGTAATTAAATTCAAGGTGAGTTTTATGGGGCAGCCTGAGGTCGCTAAAAAAGCACCCTGGCAAGGCGGATTTGTGTGGAGTAAGGATAAAGATGGCAACGATTGGATAGGTCTGGCATGTGAGAGTAAGGGAGCATCCATCTGGTTGCCTTGCAAAGACCACTGGAATGATGAACCCGACTCACTGGATATGCATTTGGGAGTTCCAAAAGGTTTGATGGGTGTTTCTAATGGCCGGCTGATGGGCAATACCAGTATTTCTGACAGTATGGTGGTGTATCACTGGAGAACCAGTAATACAATTAATCACTATAACATTTCAATCAATATTGGTAAGTATGCTCATATAAAGGATGTATATAATGGGAAGGAAGGCGCATTGAGTCTCGACTATTATGTATTAGCCTATAATGCCTCTAAAGCAATTAAACATTTTAGAGAGACTGATACAATGCTGAGGGTATTTGAACATTTTTTTGGGCCATATCCATTTTACAGCGATGGATATAAATTGGTTGAGACTCCATATTGGGGAATGGAACATCAGAGTTGTATTGCTTATGGAAATAATTACAAATTCAACAAGTTCGGATTTGATTTTATCATTGTTCACGAGAGCGGTCATGAGTGGTTTGCCAATAGTATTACAGCATCAGACCCAGCAGATATGTGGATTCACGAAAGTTTTACAACTTATTCGGAGGCCTTATTTGTGGAATATACACAAGGAATAGATAGCGCCATTAGTTATCTCAATATGCAGAGAAAACTGATAGTATCGAAATATCCTATACAAGGAACAAGAAATATAGACTTGCATCATAGGAAAGACAATGATATATATTACAAGGGTTCCTGGGTCTTGCACACATTGAGAAACCATATTGGCAATGACAGTATCTGGATGGATATTCTGTATGGTATTGGCAGTACATTCAGGCATAAAATCATCAGGACTGAAGATGTAACGAACTATATCAACAAAGCGAGTGGATTGAACCTGGAGCCATTCTGGAAGCAGTATTTATATGGTACTAAGTTACCTGTTTTGCATGTAAAGATGGGCAAAAGTGTGAGCGAGTCTTATATAGAATGGTACTTAAGTAAAGTGGAAACTAATTTTCAACTGAACTTAAAATTGTCACCTGACAGAATATTACAGGCAGATTCAAAACCAAGACGACTGGCATTAGATGGGAAGCTAAGTATTTTTGATTTTAAGCGTCTAGAGTCTTTATATCTGATAAAGGTCGAAATAGAATTATGAGATTAAGTGTTTAGAAATTTCATAATCTGATCCTCCGGAACTAAGGTGTATGTCGCGAAGAACAGGTTCGATTTTGGTATATTTATAAAGGACAATTAATGTGACAATACAATTGGGAATGCCAATAATATCCAATGCCATTCCACTAATTGTTAAGCTTTCAATTGTATTTATATTGAGTTCAATAATATTTCCATATTTCTGCATTTGAACAAAAGTGGCAATGGCTGCCAGTAAACTCAGCGACCACCAAATGATTAAAATAATTGTATTTAGTTTTTTAGAGGCAGGATGATTGTGGACATGAAGTATCTTTTTACTTTCAGAATATAGTTCCTTCATAATTTGGAATGGCCTGAAAAAATTGACAAATGGAATGAACCAGGACCAAAGTGCTTCAGAGTTGTTGTATTCCAGATTTTGATTCATTTGTTCCAGGTTGTAATAAGCTCTTCGAAACCATCTTAAAAACAGGATAATGGAAATTATGGAGGCTATAAAGGCCAGAAGTCGGACTATGGCTAATTTAAAGTCACTCATAGTAAATAAACCTATATCTATAGATAGGGCATTTTTATATTCCGATACTAATAAGTAATGATGATATAAAAAGAACAAAGAGAAAAAGTGGAGAATTAGCAGTACCCAAATAAACAAAATGGCACTTTTACCTCTTTTAACATTACTTTTAATTTCCATGTAATCTATAGTAACTGGCAAGTATAATAGATACTTTCAAATTAAATTACTTTTTTTTAAAATGTACGTAGGGGTATAAGTTGGTTTGGGTGTCCTATAACTGATGAAACTACAAAATACATTGTTAATACTGGCTTTGGGGAGTCTTTTCTCGCTCAAATCACAGGCTTACCGACAAACTATTAGGGGAACAGTCAGTGATAAAGTTTTGATGCAAGGAATTGAAGGCGTCAGGGTGACAGTTGACGGAGATTCGGCTTATTGCGATACAACAGATATCAATGGGATGTTCGAAATCAATTTAGTATTGGTTGGACGCCACAAAATAACAGCATTTCATGCCAGATATGGTGAAATTACCTTATGGGATGTATTGCTGAACAGCGGAAAAGAATTGGTTTTAAATATTCAGATGGAGGAAAAAGTCAATACATTCTCAGCTTCAAAAGTGCGTTCTAAGGTAAATAAAACCAAACCTATGAATGACTTTTCTGTGGTGAGTGCCCGAACATTTTCGGTAGATGAAACTCAAAAATTTGCCGCGGCCATAAACGATCCTGCTCGTATGGCTACATCATTTGCAGGTGTAATTGGTGCAGATGATGGCAACAATACCATTGTCATCAGAGGGAATGCTCCATCAGGAATGCTTTGGAGAATGGAAGGTATAGATATTCCGGGTCCTAACCATTTTTCAAGTTTTAATGGCTCGGGTGGAGGTATCTCTATCTTAAGTGCTCAATTATTGGGTAATTCAGATTTTATGACCGGAGCTTTTCCGGCAGAGTATGGCAATGCCTTGAGTGGTGTTTTTGATTTAAAACTGAGAAAAGGCAATTCAAAGAAAAGAGAATATACTTTACAGGCAGGGTTCCTGGGCATAGACTTTGCAACTGAAGGTCCTTTATCAAAAAAAGGCGGCAGTTATCTGGTTAATTACAGGTATTCGACCTTAGGGCTGATTCAGAAGATGGGTGTGAATATTACAGGCAGTGCAACTCTGTTTCAGGATTTATCCTATAACCTGGTTTTTCCAAAAAGCAAGTTAGGTACATTTAGTGTTTTTGGATTTGCTGGCTTATCCAATCAATATCAGAATGCAGTGAAAGATTCTGCAAAGTGGAAGACTATGTTTGACAGATATAATTTCATTTATACTACTAATACTGCAGCATCAGGACTAACACATACGACCATGCTTGGTAAATCCACCAGCTTTCGAAATGTACTATTATACTCAATTAACACGATTAAGGACAGAGGAGAATATTATGAAAATGACTACGTCAATACCTATACACACTGGAGGAATGCTTTATCCAATCAAAAGATTGCATTACACAGCAGCATCAATCATAAATTCAATCCAAATACGCAATTAAGAGCCGGGCTCATTTTGAATCACTGGATATATTCAGCCGAGAATAAGGAATTGGATAGCTTAAAGCATTTAGTCAACCGACTTGACAATAGTGGTACAACAGATTATGCACAGGCTTATGCCCAAATGAAAATGAAGTTAGGTTCTAAATGGCAAGTATTTGTGGGCCTGCATAGCATGTATCTGATGTTGAACAAATCATATTCTGTTGAACCGAGAATTTCAGCGAGATATGAGATAAAGCCTAAGCATACCTTAAGTATGGGTTATGGTTTGCACAGTCAGTTACAAATGCCGGCAGTATATTTTGCCGAATACAAAGATGGTGCTGGAACAAGAGTGTTTCCTAACCGCAATCTGGGTATGAGTAAAGCACACCATTATGTTTTAGGTTATGAATATACTTTGAATACTAATACAAGATTCAAATTGGAGACTTATTACCAGTCACTTTTCAATATACCGGTGAATCAGGATATCAATAGCAGTTATTCGCTACTTAACAACAGTTTCGGGCCGGTCATATTACCGCTTGAGAATACTGGAAAAGGCGAGAATTATGGACTTGAACTAACTGCTGAGAGATTTTTGAGCAAGGGTTATTATTATCTTTTATCTGCTTCAATATACAACAGTCAATATACCAATAAAGCCGGAAAATGGTTCAATACGAGGTTCAATGGAAGACATGCAATGACCATAACTGCAGGTAAAGAAATCAAGCTGGCAGGCGATAAGAAATTGTTGGGTTTAAACTTTAAGACTGTGTGGTATGGCGGGTTTTGGCAGACTCCAATTGATTTAGAAAAATCAAGACAATATAACTTAGCGATTGAAGATGAGTCTAAAGCTTATTCACAACAATTATCCGACTACTTCAGAACAGATTTTAAAGTGAGTTACAGAATCAACCATAAAAGATACAATAGCATCTGGAGTTTGGATATACAAAATTTGACAAACAGGAAGAATGTTGGTGGAACTTATTTTGATGTAACAACTGAAACAACAAAGATATGGTATCAGACTCCATTGATTCCGGTATTGAGTTATAAAATAGAATTTTAAATTAAATAAAAAATAGCAATATGAAACATACAGTATTTATAACAGGTTTATTAATCGGATTAATTTTTCTAAGTTCATGCGATGACGACAGGTATTTTGTGAAGGGCAGCGGACCAAGTGTAACCAATGTCAGATATCCGGGTAACTGTACAGGAGTGGCCTTATGTGTGAGTGCGAATGTAGAAATATACAGAGACAGCGCATTTAGAGTGGAGTTATACGGACAGCAAAACGTACTTAATGTCATTGATACACGTAAAAGTGGCAATACTTTGAGAATAGAGTTGCAAAGAAGCACAGTTTTAAAGAGGCATGATCCTGTAACAATAAAAGTTTATATGCCTTATTTAAGTCAGATGGATTTAAGCGGCAGCGGAGATATGAATTGTATAGACGAGTTTTCAGCTACAGATTTAAGCACCAATATCAGCGGATCAGGAAATATATCTTACAGAGGTAGTGTTTTCAACAGTTTTAATGCTACAGTAAGTGGATCTGGCAGTATCAGGAACTCGGGCAGCAGCAATTGTAACAGTGCAAAATACAACATCAGTGGCTCGGGTAATATTTATGCAGAGTGGTTAAAAGTACAAGATGTTGATGCTACAATCAGCGGATCGGGCGATGAGTTTATTCATGCCTTAGGGTCACTGGATGCACATATTTCGGGGAGTGGTAATATTCATTACAGAGGCACTCCTACCATCAGTATGCATATTTCAGGTAGCGGAAAACTGATTCCAATAAAATAATCGGGTGAACAATGTATAGAAGTATATTTGTGACAGAAAACAGGATTAAATGGGAACAACAGCATCGGTTAGCAGTTTCGAACTGATATTCAAAGAATATTATGAGGGGCTGTGTTACTATGCCAATATGTGGCTGAAGGATATGGACTCCGCTGAGGAGGTTGTCCAGGCGACATTTGTCAAAGTATGGGAAAAAGATGCTCTTGCAACTGTTGATGGCTCGGTGAAGTCCTATCTGTACAGAGCGGTATACAATGCCTCACTTAATGAAATTAAACACAGAAAGGTAAAAGACAAATACATCCATATGCAAAGTACAGAAGAGCCAATCAGTGAGATGTCTTCAGAAAGTCAGGTGAGAGAGCTGGAGAGAAAGATTGAAGATGCCATACAGAAGTTACCGGAGCAATGCGGTATAATTTTCAGGATGAGCAGATTCAGACAACTCAAGTACAAGGAAATTGCAGACATACTCGGCATTTCTGTCAAGACTGTAGAAAATCAAATGGGAAAAGCCTTAAAGTTAATGCGCATGAATCTGGCAGATTATCTTGGAGCAATTCTCATAGTCATTCACATTTTAATTGAAAACTTTCCATGGTAAGTGAAGACATCATAGTAAAATATTTGGCAGGTGAAGCTGAACAGCATGAGATAATTATGCTTGACAACTGGCGAAAGGCATCTGAAGCAAATGAAAAGCAATTCAATGAGATTGCCCAGCTTTGGCAACATTCTACTGAATTGAATCAACAACCAAAGCTGAATATAAATACGGCCTGGGATAAAGTGAACACTAAAATTCAGGGAAAATCTGAAGTTAAAGTGATATCATTTTTTAAACCATGGATGGCTGTAGCTGCTTCAATACTTTTATTTGTTGGAATTGCATTCTGGTTGTATCAGCCAAAAGTTGATACTGCTCAATGGATGACTGCAGTAGCAGGAGAAGCGCAAAAGGTGGAGATTAATCTTAAAGATGGGTCGACCATTACCTTAATGAAAGGTCAGATAAATTATCCTGAATCATTTGATAAAAACAAGAGAAGGGTAACCATGAAGTCGGGCAGAGCATTCTTTGCCATAGCCAGAGATACTCTCAGACAATTTGAAATACAATGTGGTCAAACACTTGTAACTGTTTTAGGTACTCAGTTTGAGATATATCATGAAGGCAAAAAAACAACTGTTTCTGTCAGTGAAGGTAAAGTAAAATTTAACACACCGGATGGTGAAAAGATTCTTACTAAAGGTATGAAAGCCAGTTATGATGAAAGTAGTAAAACCATAAGTACTCTTGAAGGTGATAACGACAATAGTTTCGCTTATGCTACAGGAATCTTAAAGTATGACAACGAGATATTGTCTAATATCATAGGGGATCTTGCTAGGTATAGCGACAGAGCTAAAATTGAAGTTGATCCTTCAATTATGGATTGCAGAATCTCAGGAAAATTCAATCTAAATGAAGGTATGAAACAGATTCTGGAAGCTATCGCGTTCACAGTTAATTCTAAACTTTCAGTTTCTGAGGATGGATTAAAATACCGTTTGGAAGGAGGTGTTTGTCAGCCATGAAATTTAGATTATTGATATTATTGATATCATTGATATCATTTCATGGTTGGATAGAGGCTCAAAATACCGTTCCAATTTTAGAAAGGAAAATCAGCATCAGAATCAGCAATCAGTCATTGGGATATGTGTTAAACACTATTTCAGACAAAGCGAAATTTACATTTTCATACAATGCTTCCCTGGTTAAGGTGAATAAGATAGTGAGCATTCAGGCTGATAACCGCACTGTAAAGGAAGTATTAGATGAGTTGTTTAATCACGAATTAACATATAAGCAGTTCGGCAATCATTTGGTTTTACAGAAGAAAATTGTTCCCAAACAAAGCAGGAGTGAAGAAAATGCCAGGAAAACGGAGCGGTATGAAGTGATAGTGGCAGGCTATTTTAAAGATGCCGAAACCGGAAATGGATTAAGTGAAGTAAGTATCTATCATAAACCATCTTTATCCAATACGATCAGTGGAGATTTTGGGTACTATAAGTTGAAGCTCGTATCCAAAACACCTGAGTTTGAATTGCAGATCAGGAAAGAGGGATATGTAGATACATTTATCACAATGTCGTATGCAAATAATGGCGTTTTAGAGTTTGAATGCAGCTTAAGACCTGTAATGAAGGAAGAGCAGGTTGTTATGGCTAGTACAGAGGATACTACTTCTGAATTATCAATTGAAATACCACCTTTGGTAACAGATAGTTTTCCCACTGATAGTATTCCATTAGACAGTATGAGTCAGGAACAGCGCGACTCTGTAATAGTACATACAATGGAATTAGCTCAAGCGAAGATTTTGGAAATTATTAATGAAGCTAAGGCTAAATTGGAAGAGTTGGATACGATGAAGAAAGTAAAAGTTGAGGATACGAAACTTGGGAAATGGATGATTGGCGCTTATCATGATGTCATCAACAGCAATATCCGAGATTCGTTTGAGAGAGACTGGCAAGTAACTTTTGTTCCACCGATTGGAACTAACGGTTCATTGAGTGGATTAGTTAAAAATAAGTTTTCATTTAATACTCTGATAGGTTACAATGGTGCTTTGGATGGGGCTGAGTTTGGAGGTATTTTAAATTTTCTGAGACAAGACATGCATGGTGCGCAGTTTTCTGGAATAGGAAACATCGTGGGAGGCAATACCAAAGGCGCACAATTTGCAGGTTTTTTTAATCACAATCTGGGCAATGTCGAAGCTTTTCAAGGTGCAGGTTTTTACAATTACAATCATTTCGATTCGCGAGGTATGCAGGCTGCAGGATTTATGAATATTAACAGAGGCAGCTTAGATGGCGTTCAGGCTGCAGGTTTTGCTAATATCATCAATGGATATGCAAGAGGTGTGCAAATGGCAGGATTTATAAATATTGCCAGAGAAATAGACGGAGGGCAGATGGCAGGATTTATTAACATTGCCCGAAAAGTGAGAGGGTTTCAAATTGGTGTAATAAATATTGCAGATAGTTCGGATGGTATAGCTTTAGGTATAGTCAATTTTATAAAAAACGGAATTCATCAGCTGGAGTTTAGTACAAATGAACTTGAGCAATATGGACTTGCCTATAGATCAGGTTCTGGCAAATTTTACAGTATTATCAGCGCAAGTACACAATGGCCTATGAGAGACACCGGTACATTGATGACTTATGGATTTGGAATCGGATACAGAGCAAAATTGTCGAAAGTGTTTTACTGGACAAGCGATATTGGCGCCCAACACATGACCTTTAATTTCAGGTCAGACCATTTGAATCTGCACAGTAGATTAAACACCGGATTAGAAATTAGATTCTTTAAAGGTTTTGCAATTTTTGGTGGTGTTTCTATCAATCACATGATCAATGACACACTTGACCCGAGGTATGAAACCAGATTTTCTACCATGGCGCCAAATGTTATCTGGTCATATAAAGACAGATACGCACAAAATGTATGGACCGGCTGGCAGTTTGGCCTGAGGTTGTTCTAATTACTAAAAGAAATTCTTTATCATTTTTTATTTTTTCTAATCCAATTTTAATATCAATTTTGTTGATTTGGGAAAATATCCATGTCAATAGAAAACAGTGCAGAAATACTTTTGGTAGAAGATGACAGCAGCGTTGCGGATTTTCTCCATAAGGGTTTAACAGAAGTCGGTTATAAAGTAACCATAGCATTTAATGGGCATACAGCCATAGAAATGATTGCCCATACCAAATTTGATTTAATCATTTTGGATATCATGTTACCCGACCGAAATGGATTGGAGATATGCAAAGACATAAGAAGTATGGGTATGAAGATGCCGGTGTTGTTTTTAACCGCATTAGGTACTGCAGACAATATTGCCCTGGGATTAAATACGGGTGCAGACGATTATATTGTAAAGCCATTTAAATTTATAGAATTAAATGCCAGAGTTAATGCTTTGCTAAGGCGCTCGATTCAAAATGAAACGGATAATAAGCAAAGCGAATTGTACACCGTAAATGACCTGCAACTGGACAATGATGCCAAATCGGTGCACAGAGCAGGCAAGGAAGTAAGTCTGACAGCCACAGAGTACAAATTACTGCTGGCATTATTGCGGAATAAAAACAGAGTGATGTCAAGAATGGATTTATTGGAAGCAGCCTGGGATATTGATTTTAATGTTGGGACGAATGTTGTAGATGTCTATATCAATTATTTAAGGAAGAAAATTGAGATAGATGCTGAACCAAGACTTATTCAAACAGTAATTGGAATGGGATATGTAATAAAGGAGAAATGAAGACACGCAGCAGAATAGCCATTTTTTCAGGTATGATTGGAGTTCTGATTGTACTTGTTTTCGGCATATCTGTTTACTTTTTTCAAAACAATTACGCTTACGAAGATTTTTATAAACGGCTGGAAACAAGAGCAAAAATAAACAGCCAGTATAAACTGAATATTGCCAATCTTGACACTGCACATTTAATGTCATTAAGAGAGCAGTATTTAGAAAAACTTGAAAAGGAAAAATCCTATTTTGTCCAGGTTTCCAATAGTAATTTTGACAGTCTGGGGCAGCAATATGGTATTCCGTCAGATATCATTAATAAAGCTTTCAATAATGGTCAAGTGCGGGAAAGAGATGGCAATGTTTTTTATGCAGGTTATAAAGTCGTACACAATAGTATGACATACATAGTCATAATATCGGCTGAAAATTATTATGTCACACACCATTTAATCTTTTTAAGAAATATCCTAATAGTTGGGCTGATTTTAGTAGTAATAATCATGTTGTCATTTTCATTTTTATATTCAAGACATATCTATGATCCTATCAGAGGTGTGATAAATGATGTCAGAATGATCAGTTCAGCGAATATACATTTGCGTTTGGAGCAGACATCAGACAATCAGGAAGTGAAAGACCTCATACTGACATTTAATGATCTTTTAGGCCGTATTGAAACCGGTTTTGAGACTCAGAAAAATTTTATCAGCAACGCATCACATGAACTGGCGACACCTTTAACATCCATCATAGGTGAGGCTGAGGTAACTTTATTAAAAGAACGCAGCAAAGAAGAGTATAAGGATGCCATTAGAAATATATTAAAGAAAGCTGAGAGACTTGATCAGATTACAAGATCACTTTTGTTTCTGGCACAAACCGGCTACAGAGGCAATGCTATGGGTTTTGAACGACTAAGAATAGATGAAGTTATATGGCAAACGCTGAAATTAATGGACACCTTAATTCCTGACAATAAAATCACATTTGATATTGGCATGTTGCCTGAGGATCCTGTAAAACTAAAAGTCAGAGGCAATAGAGAATTGTTACAAATGGCATTTGCCAATGTATTGAATAATGCCTGTAAATATTCTTCAAACGGGCCTGTTAAGATTTCAGTGGCATCCAGTGACAGCAATATACATATTGTAATTGAGGATAAAGGAATTGGGATTCCGAAGGTAGAGCTGGATAAAATTTATGATCCATTTTTCAGAGCCACCAATACTAAGTTTTTTGAAGGATATGGTATCGGTTTACCATTGACCAGAAATGTTGTTAGATTGCACGGTGGGACATTAGAAGTACATTCATCCATAGACATAGGAACAACAGTTTATATAAGTTTCCCAATCTTTCCAATGCAAAATACACCAGGTTTGTAATGGCATATTCTAATTACATTTTAATTAAGTTCTAAATAGACTTTAAGACAGCAAAAATAGTTTTGCTGCGATGACTGTCAAGCATCTTCTTATACCTGTTGATTTAAAAGTTTCTTCACTAAAGACACTCAAGCTGGCTTTAGAAATGGAAGATCAAGCCAAACTTCGTGTAATATTATTATTTCCAAGATCATTGAGTGACTCAATATCTGAGCTCTTGTTTTTTTCTGAATATAAGGTGATTCAGCAAAACATGACCAAAGAGTTTATTGAGGGCCTTGAAGTATTAAGGAACAGATACAGAAACAGCATATCCGGCATAGATATCCGATTGCTGGCTTTTGATAATTTAAGATACTTTAAGGCATTAACCGAGCACAATAAAATTGAAAAAATTTATTACCCGACAATGTACAGATTAAACAGTGGTGGAGCCAATATCAACATCATCGATTTGATTAAAAGATCGGAGTTAAAGCTGGTGCCTTGTGAATGGCAGATTGATACATCAGATGAAAGAGAAGCATTGGCAGAACTTATAAAGTAATATGAAAACTGTTATAAAAACGAATACACCACTGGAAAGAATTAAATTGTTTTTTACATTTAATGACAGTCGCTGGGAAGACTTGAACAAAAAGAATTGGGCTAAGACAGTATACAGTGATTTTAGTGCCGGATTAATAGTTGCGATGACTGCTATTCCGATGGCTATGGGATTTGCAATGGCAATGGGCATGCGTCCGGAACACGGCATAATAGCCGGCGCATTAGCATGTATGATAGGTCGGACTTTTGGAGGTTCGAAGTATCAGGTTTATGGTCCTACTGCTGCGTTTATTCCATTAATAGCAAGTTTGATTAGTGCTTATGGCCCTGATAGTGGTGGAGACTTTGGAGTTGCTCATGGATTTTTAGTCCTGGTTTCCATACTATCGGGCATTGTATTGATTTTTTTAGGCGTATTTGGATTCGGGAAATATGCCAGATATGTACCAAATTCAATTATAGTGGGATTTACGGTTGGAATTGCTACAGCAATTGCTTTAACAAATTTTGAAGATATATTGGGTGTTGAATCTATAAAGGATTTATTGGGTCAGGATGAAGATATTAAAGGAGGTTTAATTCACAATATAAGTACTGCAATTGATAATATTGGTTTAATTAATGTCTGGTCGATTTTTCTCGGAGTACTGACCTTTGCATTATCCAAGATTTTATTAAAGATTTCCATATTTATACCCGGCCCGGTAATAGCCATGGCATTGGCAACAGTTCTATCAGCCACTATATTGGATAATAAGGGCATTTTGCTGGTAAGAGATTTATATGGCAGTATTCCAAATAATTTCTTTGTATTAACGATGCCTGCATTGCCTGATATGAATATTAAGGTAATGTTGGATATAATTTACTATGTCATTGCAATTGTTTTTGTATCCGGTGTTGAGAGTATTTTGTGCTCGTCTATGGCCGACAGATTGGCTGAAAACAAAGGCACACCATTTAATCCGGACAAAGAATTTTTTGGGCAAGGCATGGTACAGATTTTTACACCATTGGTTCAGGGATTTCCTTGTACCGGAGCATTGGCAAGGACGGCAACCAGTATAAAAGCGGGCGCTAAAACACCATTAGCAGGTTATTTCAAGGCTATTTTAAAATTAACTATGGCATTTTATCTGGCTCAGTATTTAGAATTAATTCCTATGGCATCAATAGGTGGTATTCTCATTTGGGTAGCCAGTAATATGATAAAGATTAAAGAAATAAAGGAAGTTAAAGCTCAGGGAAAGTTCGAGTTTTCAATGCTTGTTTACACAGCAGTTATGGTACCAATGACTGATTTTTTAACAGGAGTGTTATCAGCACTGGTCATTTATTTCATCGTACAAAAAGTATTTAAATCAAAATTAAAAGGCAGGATTCCCGTTTAGTGAATTTTTCATAACAAGTAGAAAAAAGGGTAAGCGAAAGTTTACCTTTTTTTATGTTAGTATTAAACTACTTGTCTTTGATTGCTTGCCCAGGCTTGCGAGAGTTGTTGCACACGACTATTAGGTGAGAGGTAATTGACCGAGAAGTCACCATTGTTTTCAAATACCAAACCATTACCGTAATTGTCTACTATAATTTTGCCATTGATGTCAATACTACCGCTGAGGTTGTATTTTTCAAGAATAGATTTAACAATTTCCTGTTTTTCGTTTTCTTTAATTTGCTTGTAAGTATAGTTGATACAGAAAAGTTTTTGATCAAAGAAATGCAGTTCAAATTGCACTTTATGGCCTTTAATATTGATAGTGTACATCAGTATAATGATGTTCAGCTCTTTGTTTTCAAAAGATTCTACAGGTTTACCAATAAGACGTTTAATAAAATCGAGATGACTGCCAAAGCCAAAATAGTTGGAGAATACAAGTTCATTGTCTGTAGTGATGGCTTCACGCTCAAAACTGTCTTTCCATAGAAATACAAAATTTGAAAAATTTCTGAACCTTTCATGGAAACTAAGATGGTCTTGTTCCTTAGGTTTAACGAGTCTGATTTTTCCAAACCAATTGATGAGAAAGCCGGTGATTTGATTGTTGATTCGTCCCATAATATGAGGTTTTTATTTGTTGATATTAATTATTTAAGTAAAGTGACTGTCCCTCGGAAACCGAAGAGGTCACCATTGAAATATTCGCCGTTAACTGTCCATATATAAACGTCTTGTTCGCATGTTTCGCCTTTAAATGTTCCATCCCAGAACGCATTGATATCAGTGGTTTCGAAAACCAGTTCACCCCAACGATTAAACACCCTGAATGTGTAATTGCGATCTTTTACATTGACCAATGAAGGCATGAAACCATCATTTTTACCATTGTAGTTAGGGGAGAATGAGTTTGGAACAAACACAAATCCCTGTCCTAGCGTACCTATATAGTTGGTTTTAATCATGGTGTCTACACAACCATAAGAGTTTTCTCCGATTAATCGAATGCTGAATTGTCCCAGAGTGTTGATAATGAAGGATGGTTCTCGCAGTTTAGAGGATTGAATGATACTGCCAGTGCTGTCGAAAACATCCCATGAATTATAGACACTGTTGCTGTTATTGCGCATATTGAATATGGCATTAGGCAATGAAAGGAATCGGTTGACTGTGTAAAAATCAAGAACTGGTTGCGGGTAAGTGGTAATCAGATATTGTTTTGTTAATGTGCTGGTACCACCTGTTCCAGTAGCTACTAATGTTACATCCCATGTTCCAGGCAAGGTGAAGATATGAGTTGGTTCTTTTTCATAAGAATCAGGTGTACCATCTCCAAATATCCATCTGTATGTTTGAACGTTTGTTGTTGAATTTTTGAAACTTACTTTGAATGGAGCACAGCCTTCAAGTGTATCAGCCGTAAAATTAACCGTTGGCTTAGGGTCCTCAATAAATAAGTATTTAGTTACAGCATCATCACAACCTTGATTGGCTACCTTAAGTGTTATGGCAACTGTACCTGATTTGGTGTATATGTGACTAGGATTCATCTGCTGAAAATTGTTTTCAGGATAATTGCCATCTCCAAAATCCCAGTCATAACTCAAGTCATTTACATTCGCTGTCAATATTGTTGGTGTTGCATTGAAATCGACTTTTGCGTTTGGCAACTTCGGAAAGTTCGGTAAATAGGTAAAATCTGCTTTAGGGCGCTCTAATATCTTTATAAATGTACTACCAGTACTGGAGTCGACACAACCGTCTTTATCATAACCATATAAAGTAATCTTATAATTTCCGAAAACATTATAAGTGTGAGTTGGGTTGACTTCATTACTGAGAGCACCATCACCAAAATTCCACAGATATCTGCTTACATTGAACGATTTATTGGTAAAGTTAACACTGGTATTTTCACAAGCTGTGATTGGATTTCTGACAAAGTCCAGTAGCAATTTGGCTTTCACTTTTACAACCTGATCCATTGTATCAGCACAGTTATAGCTATTGTTGACAATTAATCTGACAGCATACTGACTATCTCTGATAACAGAACCTGGAAGCTTCATTGTGAAACTATTGAAATTACTGATGCTACTACTATCTACAAACCAGGTGATGGAATTGCTAAAAGTGGACTGATTGATGAATAAATGAGTACCATCGTTGCAAGGGTCGGTCCTTTGCACTTTAAATGCTGCAGTTGGTTTTGGATAAACAAAAGCATAAGTACTCACTGTATCCCTGCAATTGTGTTTGCTTCTTATTAAAGTAATTTTAGGTTGTAATGTGGTATTTCCCGATATATTCTTATAAGTATGCACCAAAGTGTCTCCCGTAACATATCCCGAATTATCACCCGGATCCCAGTAAACGGTTTTATACTGGCTTGAAAGATTAACAAATTCTGAGTTGAGGTCAGTACAGCCTAAAGGGTTGGTGCTGCCAATTGTTTGAGTTGTTGGCGTAACCAAAGTCAATGGTTTGGTTACAGTGTCCTTACAATTTAAAGGAGAAATGGCTTCCAAAACAATATTGAATACTGTATCATTTCCATTTCCTGAATTGATATTGAATTTGTGAATCGGATTGATAGCACTTGATGCAGTATTATCACCAAAATTCCAGTTGTATTTGAATGCACCTAAAGAGCTGTTTAGTAGATGTACTGATTCCCTTGAGCAAGTTGAATCTTTGGAGAGTGCAAATCCAGCATCTGGTCGTCCATATACATAAATCTGACGGTAAATGGTATCGCTTGGGCATCCAAATTGGGATGCAACTGAATGCGCAATGATGTAGGTAGTATCAAATAGTTTAAGTCCAGGCAACGAAATGGTTTGAAATGAGGAATTAGAATATATATTGTTTCCTTCAGCCCAGTAATATTGGGAGGCATTAACAGATGAATCACTCAAAGTAATAAGCGCAGGTGCACAAACTTTAAGATTATTTAAGTTTATACTGACCCTTGGTTTTGGCCTAACTGTTATTGAAGCCAGAGCAGTATCTCTGCAACCAAAACTGCTGATAGCCTGGTAAGTGATTGTATGGTAAGTATCACTGTCACTGTTGTTGAAATACATTGTGGAGTCAGTTATTGACGTTGATATGTATCCATTTCCAAAATCCCATTCATGAGAGAGTGGCAGCCCATCTTTTGACACCGACTGATTGTAGGTCACAATTGTAGCTGGTGTGCAGATAGAGGTGAAATTGGTTGTGAAAGCAGCAACAGGCTGAGGGTGGACTGTGATGTATTTGGTTAAAGAATCAGTACATCCATGTTCGTTGGTTCCTATAAGTTTGACTATATAAACAGTATCACCATACAGACTGGAATTGTATATGGCATCTATATCTTGTGATTGATAGGATTGACCATTCCCATTTGTCCAGTTAAATGACATAATTTGAATACTGCCGGTGTCTCCCGGACTCGACTGATTTTGGAAATGAACATTTAAAAGTGCACAACCATCTGATTTATCAGGAACAAATTGAATTTTAGGCTGAGGATAAACTCTGACAGTGTCATTTAAAGTATTGGTACAGCCATTTATGCTGGTGATTTGAAGACTAACTGAGTAGATAGTATCTTTATCGGAATTTGCATGAAAGACATGGCTGGTATTGGCATTAGAATCAGAAGAACCATCACCAAACTGCCAGTTGTGTTTTAAGGAACTGAATGGTTCGCTGTTATTAGTAGTGGATAGATTGCTAAAGTTGATACTAAGAGGACCGCAACCATCAGAAAGATTCATTGAGAAGTTGGCGCCAGGCCCTGGATATACGACAATGGATCCTAATGTTGTATCCATACAACCTGCCCAATTTTGAGCGATAAGCGTAGGATAATAGACAGTGTCTTTGCTACCTGCTGAAGGAAAAATGCCGGTTGGTTCTGCTAATGTAGATGTAGTCCCATTGCCGAGATTCCAGTTGTAAGTAAGTGCGTAAGTTGAGTTGTTTTTCAACTTTAAAGTTAACGGACCACAACCGGAATCTTTTGGAGCAATGGAAGCAATCGGATTTTTAGCAGTAAAGAAGTTTTTTTCAAGAGAATCGCTTTGGCAGGATGAGTTGCTGGTAGCAATTAGCTTGAGTTTAATAATAGTTGTATCTGTATACAGAGTTGTATCATTTGGTTGATTTGCCGTGCTGATTAATTGACCATTCGCAAACCAATAATAGTCTTTACCATAAATAGAGTTGTTGGTTACCTTGAATTTTGCAGGTGTGCAACCGTAAATTTTATCAAAGCTGAAATCTGCTTTTGCACCAGGTTTAATTAAGACTTTTATTGAAGCTGTATCTTTACAACCACTTGAAGTTCCTGATATCAACAGAACAGTGTACGTTCCTGGTACGGTATAAACGTGTTTTACCGGAAGGGTGTCGTTTACAGTTAAACTTTGATTGTCTCCAAATTGCCAGTTGTACTGATTAGAATTAATGGAAGTATTGACAAACCTGACTGTATCAAAAGTACAGGCTACAGTATCACCTGAAACGATGGCCTGAGGCAAATTGTAAGCTGTAAAAGTTTGAGATGAAGTATCGCTGCCACATGAATCTGTGATGATTAATTTCACAATATATGTTCCTGGAGTAGAATATATTTTTGCAGAAGGATTTTTTAAAGTTGAACTTGTACCATCACCGAAGTCCCATAAATAGCTTGGGTTTGAAAAATAGGATGTGGAAGTGTTGGTAAAAGTTTGAGTAACCGGAATGCATGAACTATTAATCGTGGTAAAGGATGATTTTGGTTTGTCAGTTACAACGAAAGTTCTTGTTATACTAGAAGAATTACAAATATTGGTAACAGTAAGATTGACTGTATTGTTACCTGCTTTAGTGAAAGTATAGTTGAGAATGGAGTCAGTAAATGTTTTAACTGTACCACCATCATTCACGGTCCAAAGACGACTTAATCCTCTTCCTTTAGAAGTGTCAGTTAAAGTAACACTAAGAGGACGGCAACCACGTTGATTGCTGATTTTCATTCCCGCAACCGGATTATAGAAAACATTAACTACACCTCGGAAGGTATCGTTGCCACAAGCAGTTTTAGCTATGAGTGAAACGATGTAAGTGCCTTCTTTTTTATAGTTGTGGCTTTGAGAAGCTTTAGAGCCTGTCCAGCCAAAAGTTGTGCTGTCGCCGAAATCCCAGAAATACTCTTTAATATCAGGGACAAGACAGTATAAGTCTGTTGACAGATTTTGAAACACAAAGTTACCAGTAGGATTACAAGTGCTGGCAACACTCCACAGAGCTTTGTCGCGGTCGCTGATATCGATAGGATTCCATGTTGAGAATGAACTACCGCAAACATTGGTAGCGGTTATCTTAATTATACCGGCACAAATACCTTTGGTATAGGTATGATAGATGGTATCGTTGTATGTATTGTATGGTTTTGTCTCTGTATCTCCATTTCCCCAATCAATTAGAAAAGTGGTATTATTGGAAATATTGTATGAGTTATTGATGATTCTAAGAGTATGAGGCACACAGCCGCGGTTGCTTCCTGAAGCCGGACCGATTATACCCGCAGTTGGTTGTCTCTGGTTATAAACTGTGCCATATACTGTGTCTGTACAGGCACCATTGGTAGTAATAATTTTGATGGTGAAAATACCAAGAGAATTGTATAAATGTGTTTTTACTGTATTGGGAGCAAGGTCATTTCCCGAGTAATCTGTATTGCCATCGCCCCAGATGATTCGAAGATTTTTAAGTGTATCTGCAGATTCAAAATTTACTCTGAAGGAATCTGGGTCAGTGATAAACTGCAAACAGTTCATCCATGTTGGCTGGTAGGTGTAAACTAAGTTCTGATCCAGTATGGATTTAGCATTGGTTGTAACAGTTATTGTAACACCCGAAGAGTCGATGCAACCGGCAGAGTCTTTGACAAAGAGTTTGACGTAATTAGCGCCTGGTCGTTTTAGGAAAAAGGTATTGGATGTTTTACCGATGATGGTGTCGGTAGCTTTGGTGTAATTGATTTTCCACCAGTATTTGGCAGAATTGCTGAGTGAGCCGGTGGAGGTATTGGTAACGGAGACTATAGTGGGCAATCCGCAGGTATGTGACTGGCTATTGGAAAAAGAAGGTGTAATCTGGCACGCAAAGGTTGTATACCCTTGTAATAAGAGCAAATACAATAAACCTATGATAGCCTGTTTTTTCATTTATATCGAATTATTCAATCAGATTAGCACACACCCAAATGAATCAGATTTGAAAAGCAAAGCTTAGGTTGTAATATGTCAGGTAATTTTTTCTATAGGTTAATAGAGTTTTTGGGAAGATATTGTAAATATTCAGTTTCATATAGGTAGTTGATTATGGTATTAAGAGAATTGGCAACAAACGTAAAGCCACAAACTAACATATTGCTAATCAGCGCAGTAAGACTGGTTTTTTGTGCTTTTGTTCTCATTTTGAGAAAAGTTATTACAAATTGTTAATATATTGTGGATAGCAAATATATAAACTTAATTCTATAAAACAAATAAATTATAATAAATATGCGAGAGAAGTATTGGTTTGTTGCAACGAATGTGGATGTTTAAAAAGTGAGTTGAATTTGAGTACCAAATTTGAGTTTAGAAGTTTCAAATCAACTTAAAATGTTGAAATATAGGATGATATGTGTTTTTATAAATTGAATGAGTTTTTCTCTCAAATTGAGAAATGAGAAGTGTTTTTTGGGGAAAATGGAAGGGCTGGAATTAAGATTTAAAAATTAACCTGACAGCTTGTATTTTACTAAAAATCGTAAATTCTATATATTTGTAAATCAATTATATAGAATTTAGAAAACCCTTAAGGCAAGCTAAGATTTGGGACCTGACAGGTTGTTTTGATTTTCCTTTTAAAACAAAAAAGCACTGTTTCATAGTCGAAAACAGTGCTTTAGATAAAGTATTGTAAATCAGGTTAAATGTTTTTTAGCTCACTAACCAGTTCCGTAAGCGTCTTTTTTGCATCACCAAATAACATTCTGTTTTTTGGGTTGTAGAATAATTCATTTTCTATACCGGCATAACCAGCTTTCATACTTCGTTTCATTACGATAGTATGAGCGGCATCTTCTACACTTAAAATAGGCATACCATAAATAGGAGAGCTAGGATCTGTTTTGGCAGCTGGATTGACAACGTCATTGGCACCAACTATGAGTACAACATCTGTAGTTTTAAATTCCGGATTGATGTCATCCATTTCAACGAGTTTATCATAGCTGACATTACTTTCAGCAAGAAGCACATTCATGTGGCCTGGCATACGACCGGCGACAGGGTGTATGGCATATTTTACTTCTACACCTTCTTCCTCCAGTGTTTGTTCGAGTTCATGACAAACGTGCTGAGCCTGAGCTACAGCTAAACCATAACCAGGTACTATAACTACTTTTTTACTGTATTTCATTAAGACAGCAGCATCAGAAATTGAAACTTCTCTAATACTTCCAGAGATGGATTTGCTTTCGCCTGTAGATTTGGAACCACCGCCAAAATTGCCAATAAGAACATTGGTTAAAGAGCGATTCATTGCCTTACACATAACAACAGTTAAAAGGGTGCCGGCACTACCTACGAGAATACCGCCAAACAACATGACTTTATTATCGTAAAGGAATCCACCCATTGCAGCTGCAACACCGGTAAAAGAGTTGAGCAAAGAAATAACAACCGGCATATCGGCTCCACCGATAGGCATTACGAATAGTACACCATATAGGAGTGATAAACCAAGAATCAGGAAAAGAACATTTGGTGTATCGAAGAATCCAAAAGATGCAGCTCCAGCGATACCTAGTATAACCAATAACAACCCTATATTGATGACTTGTTGTAAAGGCAAGGTTTTATCTTTGATTTTTTCATCCAGTTTACCATAAGCTATCATACTTCCGGCGAATGAAATACTACCAATGACCAGTCCAAGGAAAATGATAATCAAATGGGTAGGTTCAGCATCAGTAAAATCAGCTTCATGAGACAAGTGATTAAATTCTACCAAAGAAATTAAAGCGGCACAGGCACCACCCATACCATTAAAGAATGACACCATTTGTGGCATACCAGTCATTTTTACCTTTTTAGCCATGAGGGTTCCGATGACTGTACCAACAATTAAACCTCCGAAAATCCATGGGTAATTTGTTAGTCCTTTGCCATTACTTTCATAGAGAAAAATAGTTCCAATGATAGCGATTCCCATTCCGACTGCTGCAATCAGATTGCCTTTTTTTGCACTTTCAGGTTTACCTAACATTTTGATCCCGAATATAAAAGAGACAGAACCAAGCATGTAGATGATATTGAGTATATGTTGTTGCATGTTTTTTTAAATCTTAATTAAGGAGTTTGGATTTTGAACGAATTTGACTGAGCAGAGATGACACAGTTCCGTATCGAAGTTTGCTTTTAGTATGTGGCAAATGAATCAGACCATTTAGCTGCATCCAGAGTTCATTGTCCACTTCCTTTTTAATGGGTATTTTATTTTTGATTTTCAAAGATTATTTTTTCTTCTTTTTAAACATTTCCAGCATTCTGTCTGTGACAACAAAACCACCGACAACGTTGAGTGTACCGAGGACAACTGCAATAAAACCTAATACTGTTGCATAGATATTATCGGCTTGTCCCATTATGATAATAGCCCCGATGATTACCACACCGTGAATAGCATTTGCGCCACTCATTAAAGGGGTGTGTAATACTGAGGGCACTTTTTCAATTAACTCGATACCAAGGAAAATCATGAGGATAACGAGGTATACCATCAATTGATTTTCGGATAAAAAAGTGATAAAAGTTTCCATATTATTTTCTTAAAATTTCGCCTCCTTTAGCGATTAAAGTTCCTTTAGTTATTTCTTCTTCCATTTCCCATTTAAAGCCATCTTTAGTTGCCAGATGAGTTAAAAATGCCTGGATATTTTTAGCATAAGATTCACTGGCATTTTGTGAAAGCTGAGATGGCAGGTTCATTTCTCCAACAATTTTAACACCGTGTTTAACTACTACTTTACCAGGTTCACTGATTTCGCAGTTACCACCTTGTTCAACGGCCATATCGATAATTACTGAGCCCAGTTTCATTCCTTTTACCATATCTTCGGTAATCAGTATTGGCGCTTTTTTTCCCGGAATCAGTGCCGTAGTTATTGCCACATCAGCAGCGGCCAGGTGTTTGGATAAGATTTCTCTTTGTTTTTTGAGTGTGTCTTCGCTGGTTTCTTTTACATAACCGCCTTCAATTTTCACATCTCCGGTATCGAAATTAATGAATTTACCTCCCAGTGATTCAACCTGTTCCTTAGTTTCCGGTCTAATATCAGTTACCTCAACTACTGCACCAAGGCGCTTGGCGGTTCCTATAGCTTGCAGGCCTGCAACACCGGCCCCAAAAATGAGCACTTTTGCAGGAGTAATAGTACCGGCAGCGGTCATCAGCATTGGGAAAATCCGGGCTGAATGATGTGCGCCGAGCAGAACTGCCTTATATCCGGCCAGATTAGCCTGAGAGCTTAGGGCATCCATGCTTTGGGCTCTTGAGATACGCGGAATGGCGTCCATACTGAATACGGTTAATTTTTTGGCATTCAGTTGCTCAACCAGTTGCGGATTACTTAAATGGTAGATAAATGAAATGATTGTAGTACCTTCTTTAATGGCAGCAATTTCGGATTGGTCAGGTGCATTGACTTTAACAAGCACATCGACTGTATTGAAGACATCGGAGGCATTGGAGAGGACTTCGGCTCCGGCATTTTTGAAAGCTTCATCAGAGAAATTAGATGCGATTCCGGCACCACTTTCGATAAAGCATTGAAAACCTTGTTTTACAAGGGCTTTCACTACATCGAGACTAAGGGCAACTCTATTTTCACCAGCCCTGGTCTCCTTAACGGTTCCTATTTTCATTACGGGCAAATATATATAAAAGTTTAAAAGATAGATATTAATCTTTTATAAAAGCACAATTGCTTGTCGAGTATACGAAGGTAATTTCCATGATTTATGTCAATTCAATAAACTTTGAGACATATTTCCATTTTCTTTACTTTTCCTTTACTTTTGCAGCACTTTTTTAAAAACAACAATATGATCATAGGAGTTCCTAAAGAGATTAAGAACAATGAAAATCGTGTAGCAGTAACCCCAGCAGGTGTTGCTGAATTTGTAAAACACGGTCATACAGTGTATGTGCAACAAACTGCCGGTACCGGAAGCGGTTTTTCTGATGCCGAATATCAGGAGGCAGGTGCTAAAATGTTGCCAAGCATAGAAGAAGTTTATGCAATCGCTGAAATGATTGTAAAAGTGAAAGAACCTATCGAAAGCGAATATAAACTGATAAAGAAAGATCAGTTGCTTTTCACTTATTTCCACTTTGCTTCTTATGAACCATTAACCAATGCAATGATTGCCAGTGGTGCAGTATGTCTGGCCTATGAAACAGTAGAGAAAGCTGATCGCTCCTTGCCATTGTTAATTCCAATGAGTGAAGTAGCAGGTAGAATGAGTGTACAGGAAGGTGCAAAATATCTTGAAAAACCATTAGGCGGTCGCGGTATTCTTCTTGGAGGTGTACCGGGAGTAAAACCAGCTGATGTGGTTGTATTAGGTGGTGGTATCGTAGGTACTCAGGCTGCTAAAATGGCAGCAGGATTAGGTGCCCATGTAACAATAATGGATATTTCTATTCCAAGACTTCGCCAGTTGGATGATATTATGCCAGCCAATGTACAAACCATGTACAGCAACAGCTATAACATTCGTGAAGCTATTAAAACAGCTGATCTGGTAATTGGAGGTGTATTGATTCCGGGTGCAAAAGCGCCACATCTGATCACCAGAGATATGTTGAAATATATGAAGAAAGGTTCAGTGTTGGTAGACGTAGCAGTTGACCAGGGCGGATGCTTTGAAACTACCAAAGCTACAACACACGCAGAACCTACTTATGTAATTGATGATGTTATTCACTATTGTGTTGCAAACATGCCGGGTGCAGTTCCTTATACTTCAACACTGGCATTAACCAATGCAACATTGCCATACGCTATTCAATTAGCTAACAAAGGTTGGAAAGAAGCTTGTAAATCAAGTGCCGAATTAACATTGGGATTAAATGTAGTGAACGGTAAGGTTGTTTACAAAGGCGTTTCAGATGCATTCAACCTGCCTTATACCCCAGTAGAACAGGTACTTTAATAGTACGGAATTTATAGATTTTAAAAGTCCCTCAAATTGTTGAGGGACTTTTTTTATTTATTTTAATTTAAAACACCCTGCTAGGGTATAGAAAATTAAAATAAATCGAAAGTTTCATTTTCAATTAGAAAAAAAAGCAGCCCCGTTCAACAAAAATTAAGCTGTTTCTGATAAAGTGTACTTGGAAATTTAATTTATAATTGTCAATTTAGTGACGGATGCTGAGCTTGCGCAACATCGCCTCAGACATGCTTTCAGAATTCGCTCCGTAGCCGGTTACAAGAATTCCTTTCAATCCCGTATTTGATTCAATACCATAGACAGTTGCTTCGTCTGCAGGGTCTGTATCACCTTCGTATCGGTAAATCTGGGTAATTTCAAAATGCTCGGGTTCAAATTTATCTGAATGGCAAACTATGCAATTTTCTTCCAGATTAAAATCAGTAGTAAAACCAAGTTTCCTTAGTTCATTGATGGCTTCAGAAACGGTTGCATAATGATAATGTTCCATGTTTTTTATTTAGTTAAGTGAATTTCAATACAATATTAAAACATAAAATCTGAAACATCGCGCTTTTAAAATTTTAAATAATTCACGAGAAATGGCTTAGAATTTCTTAATTGATGAGCCCTTTTTTGTAAAAAATATGTCATAAATCAAAGCAATTCTCCAATAAACGGAAGTCTTTCAAACACAGATTCTGTATGAGGTGCATCCTTTAATTCAGGCGTTAAATCCTGACCGGCCCAGTGCTCATAATGCAAGCCGTTGCGCCATAATCGACTATCTGTTACATCGTATATTTTACCCTTGTATGCAATCCATATTTGAGGCTTATCTCTGCCATTCCTTAAAGCCAATTGTTGCAAAGTATATTTTTCTGACATTTTACTCTGAAAAATTATGACTTATCTTTGAAATACGCAAATTATCAGCCTGTGAAATTAAGATTATTCCTAGTTCTCGTCATTTTATATATATCAGCAGTCTTCGGATGGTGGTTGTATTCATTTATTACTTATACTGAAAAGGAGTATTATCTGGAGCGCGACAATCTGCAACTCAATGCTCTTGTTATAAAAAATGGCATTATAGAGTATTTGGACAGACACTATGTTAATTCAGGGAAATCTCCGTTTGAGGCTTATAAAGCACATGAACAGGAGGTAAATGATATACACAGAAGATTGAATGAGAAGTACCATGTATCAACTTATCTCAGCATAAAAGATACCGTTAGTCAATTGCATAATTTAATTTCAGTCAGAATTAGCAAAGATGAGTTCAATGCGATATTTAAAAATTATATCAAGAAAAAACGCGCATTTTACTCAGAGGTGATTTTCTTTACAATACTGGTTATTTCAGGCGTTATTTGGGTTTTTGGTAAGCTCGAGTCCTTGCTAAATCTGAATAAAATGCAGAATAACTTTTTACTTTCGGTAACCCATGAATTTAAGACACCATTAACTGCCATTAAATTAAGTGCCCAAACTCTTATGCACAGAAAGCCGGAAGAGACACTGAAAATGGCCTTGGTACAGCAGATGGTAAACAATTCTGACAGACTTGATGAGTTGCTGGATAATGTAATGCTGGCGACCAGGATTGACAGCAAAAGTTACAAGTTTGACATGCACCGAATGGATGTCACAGAGCTCATCAATAAAACTGCTGATTTGTTGTTAGTGGAACCTCATTTTAAAGGTAAGTTTATTTTTGATGAGCAACCAATGTTAATCACAGGAGATGACATGTCATTAAAACTTGTTTTTAGTAACCTGTTTCAGAACGCCATCAAGTATGCAGGTACTGATAGTGAAATTTCTGTGAAATATCGTTTTGATGACAATGGATTTACCATTAGCATTTCAGACAATGGAAAGGGCGTAAATCCTAAAGAGCACAAAGCCATCTTCAAGAAATTTTACCGAGTTGGGGATGAAAATACCAGAGAGACCAAAGGAACTGGTTTGGGATTATTTCTTGTAAAACAAATTCTTAAATCGCATAAGGCCGAAATTAGTGCAGAGGCCAATAAGCCACGCGGCATAACATTTAATATTAACTTTAAACAAAACCTATTATGAGCAAGCGCATTCTACTAGTGGAAGACGAATCCAGTCTACACGACTTATTAAAACTAAATCTTGAATTGGATGGCAACAAAGTTGTTGGTGTAAAAGATGGCACCAGTGCAGTTCAAAAATTCAAAGATGAGCAATTCGATTTGGTTATTTTGGACATAATGATTCCAGGCATTGATGGATTAAATGTCTGTGAGAATATTCGTTTGAAAAACCGCGAAGTACCTATACTTTTTTTATCGGCTAAAAACAGAGTAGAAGACAGAATTGCCGGTTTGAAGAAGGGAGCGGATGATTACCTTACCAAGCCATTTAATTTAGAAGAGTTGCAGCTGCGTATCAACAATTTACTTAATCGCAAAGGAGGAGCAGCAGTTGGGGGGCATTTTACACTAAAAGAATATACTTTCGGACCCAATGCCATCAATTTCGAGAAGCATACGGCTGTAGGGGTAAACGGAGAATTTAGTTTGACTAAAAAAGAGGTTTTATTACTCAAATTGCTCATAGAGCATAAAAATGAAGTTGTGAGCAGGGAAAAAATCCTTCAAACCGTATGGGGTTACTCAGTTTATCCATCGACCAGAACCATCGATAATTTTATATTATCTTTCAGAAAATATTTCGAGCTCGACCCAAAAAATCCAAAGTACTTTAATGCCATAAGGGGAGTAGGTTATATTTTTGAATGTAAAGACTGATTAAAATCATGTATTTAACGGCAGATTTTAGACCAATAAATTCGACTAAAAGGCTTGAGCTAATGATGAATAGGTATATTCTGTCATAAATATGTCATAAACAGAGCGACAACGTAATGAAAACCTTTAATTTAGTAATTTTGCAACTCCTAAATTTTTAATCAGAAAAATGAAAAAAATATTTACAGTCGCATTGATGTTGTTAGTTGGAAATGCTATGGTTGCGCAAAATTGTAGTGCCAATGACAGTACCATTATGGGTCCGGGTTCGGGTAACGATGTATTCTACAGCTTGAAAAAAGCATACACCAGTGGCAATGGAACAGTAAAAACTGTCTCAAATACCAACTGGCATCTGGCCTTTTCAGTTCTAGGTTCGCAGTTTCCAAGTAATCCTGCTGTTGGAGTAGCTATCAGAGTTAATTCTCCATTGGGTGAAAATCCACAGGCCGGAACTACTGGATGTGTTTTGAAAGTGATACCTGGTGCCAACTTCAGCAACTGGCATAATCTGGATACTACCGGTTTGTATGCTTTACCTGAGCTTGTAGACAATGACAGTACCTGGAATTTGAGTGCATTCACATCTGGCTATAAAGTATCAGATCCGTTTAATTTTATCTGGGGTAATTACAATATGACCACACATACATTAACCGGTTCAAAAGTTTATGTACTTTACAACAAGTCTCAGAACTGGTACAAAAAGGTTCATATTAATTCATTGGTTTATGATACAATTTGGAATTTTACAGTATCAAACATTGATAATTCAGATTCAAATTTTGTTTCTATCAATAAAAACAGTCACAAAAACAGAAATTTCATCTACTACGATGTCTTGAATAATACTTTAAATGACAGAGAGCCAGATAACAGAGACTGGGACTTGCTTTGGACAAAATACAAAGGTTTGGTTCCACTGGGTCCGGTCAAAGTTCCTTATACCGTTACAGGTGTACTTCATAATCTTGGAGTAACTGTTGCTCAGAACAATGGAAAGAAATGCAATGAAGTCTGGTTAGGAAGCAAAACAGCCCAACCATCCAGTATAATATCCACTATCGGCTACGATTGGAAAACTTTCACCGGCACAGCTTATGCAATTACAGATACCTTCGTTTACTTTGTGTATGCCAAGGATACGAACACATATAAAATGACGATGATTTCGTATACTGGTGGAGCGCAAAGCAAGACCGTTATTAGTTTTGGTGCAACATCCGGAATTGATAGCAAACAGCTTAGCAGTGTGAATGTTTACCCTAATCCAGTAAATGGTGTTTTAAATGTAGACATCGATAAAGTTGTGACTTCCATTCAGGTGTACGATATGTTCGGCAAAGCTGTAGCATTTAGTACAGATAGTCCAAGTATTGAATTAAGCGATTTGAATGCAGGTGTTTACCTCTTGATTGTCACTACAAATGAGGGTACATTCCAGCAAAAAATCATCAAAGAATAACAACACAAAAATTGAAATTCAGATTATCTAAATATCTTTTGTTGTCATTAGCACTGTTCATATTTAACAGTGCTAATGCTCAGGTAGATGATACATCTGACTATAATAAATCTGTTGTTATAGGCAATATCAAGCCTTCACCATCGTCAAGCACTGTTAATAATGTCAGGATTATCAGTGCTAAAACCATCGAAGCCCAGGGAGCCGTCAGCTTAAAAGATGTACTTAACAAAGAACTCAATGTCAGGATTGGCAATGATAATATTTTAGGCAGCAGTTTAAGCTTACAAGGTATCAGCGGGCAAAATGTCAAAATACTGCTGGATGGAATTCCGATTACCGGTCGTGAAAATGGTAATATTGACTTATCGCAGATCAATCTCAGCAATATCGAAAGGATTGAAATAATTGAGGGTCCATTGTCAGTTATTTATGGAACCGACGCATTGGGCGGAGTTATCAATCTTGTCTCAAAGAGCATCCGGTTAGACTCTACACAGACGGCTGTTGGATTTGGCAATGCTTATTACGAAAGTATCAAGCAAACCAACTTTGGCGGCGGCGGTATATTCAGACTAAAGGATGTAGATTTTGGGGCAAATTTGAACAGAAACTTTTTTGGAGGCTATAATCTTGATCCTAATTCAAGGGTTATGATTTGGAAACCTAAACAACAAGTGTTCGGCAGCTTTAGCATACTCTATCAGAATGAGAGATTGAAGCTTCGTTTTAAAACGGATATTTTCAATGAGAAGATTGAAAACAGAGGATTACCCGTTATCAATCATATTGAAGCCTATGCTTATGATGAATATTACCTGACAAACAGAAATATCAATTCACTAAGTATAGAATACAAAACCACGGAGAATTCTTACTTTAATATACTTTCATCGTTCAGTTTTTATCAGAGAGATAAGGTTACTTACAGAAAAGATCTGACAAAAGAGTCTTATAACATGAGCATAGTCCCTAGTCCGGACGCCAACAGCACCAACTCATTTCTTAATTTTATGAGCAGAGGGACTTATAACAATACCAAATATGATAAATTTAATTATCAGATTGGATATGATATCAACCTCAACAGCGCATTCGGAACTAAAATTGAAGCAGATAAGGGCCACATGAATGATTACGCCTTATTTGCCTGTGCAGAATACCGACCAACCAAACGTATCAGTTTGAAGCCGGGATTCAGAGCAACTTATAATACCAAATATTCAGCACCTTTTGTTCCTTCGGCTCAATTGATGTACACAAGCCGAAATAAGAATCTGATTGTTCGATATGCTTATGGCAGAGGATTCAGAGCTCCGGGACTTAAAGAATTGTATTTATACTTTGTAGATTTTAATCACAATATTATTGGCAACCCATATTTGAAATCTGAGATGTCAGACAATCACAATGCTGCCATAAAATACAGGATAAAGGTGAAAGGCAAACATCTTTTAACAATAGACAACAGTTATTTCTATAATACCATTTACAATCAGATAGCGTTGGTTGCAGTTAATCCACTTGCACTTGAATATACCTATCGCAACGTTGATAATTTCAAATCAATTGGTACAAATTTAAATGGTTCATTAGTTTTCAAAAGCTGGCGTTTCAATCTTGGCGGTTCATACATAGGAATTTATAACAATGCTTTTGCATTAGTTGGCAAGAATAAATACATGTATACACCTGAAGTCAGAACACAGATTTCTTATTCAAAAAAGAATAAGAATTATGCACCAACTACCTTCTCAGTTTTTCATAAATTCAATGGAAGCACATTTGGATATGCTTTAGATGAAGCCAGAAACATCATCAATACATACACAGAATCCTATCATATATTGGATATATCAGTCAACCAGTCTTTTTGGGATAGAAAAATCAGCTTTACCTTAGGTCTTAAAAACCTGTTGAATGTAACGAACATTACAGCTACAGGCACATCAAATTCGTTTCACAGTGCGGGCAATAACAGCATGCCTATTTCAGTGGGACGATCTATTTTCACCCAAATAAATATTAAACTATAATGCTGAAAACAAAATTCCCAATTTACATAGCGATCCTCATGTCCCTGAGCTCATGTTTCAAGAAGGAAGATGCCATAATGTTACCTATAGGAACCTCAGAAATTCAAACTGTTTTCCTGGGTAAGGAGTACGAATACGACACGTATTTTGATCTGGGAACAAATGCGTACAGACAAAATTTAAGGAGCGACTGGGATTTGCGTTTTGAGTCGAGCAAAAATGGATGGGGAGTTTTTATCAATACCGAAAGTGAAATTGTGGTGCATAAACTTGATATGTATCATTTAAGTGAACCATTGACATTTGACACGGTGAAAATAATGGATAAGCCGGATTTGATTGATAAGCCAAGCGGGAAGGCAGAAGAATCTGCATTTTTTGACTGGAAAACCTACAAGCAAGGTCAGGGGGCATCACAACAACACGGGATTTATGTGATAGAGTTTAAACGACGTCCTTTAAATGAGAAGTTTGTCAGGGTTCAAATTTTAAGCGTTTCTGATTCAAACTTTGTTTGTCGTTTTACTCAATTATACGATGCTGCGGGAGATTCAATACTTTATAACAATACAGATTTTATAATTCCAAAATCGAATAATTACAATTATACTTACTGTTCTTTAAAAGGAGGTAGTCCAAAATTGATACAAAACGTAGAGCCAAGCAAGACAGACTGGGATTTTGTATTTACCAGATATATTGAGTTTTTTGATTTAGGTTCAGGCGTGATTTTGCCCTACCCTGTAAATGGCGTGAAGTGCAATAAATACAATGTAACAGTGGCACGGGATTCCGTTTCTAATTTCAATGAGATTGACATGAGTTATATTGCCAGATATTCTTTCTCTGACAGAGAGGACGCCATTGGATATGACTGGAAGTCGCATGCCTACGGTGCAGGAGGCAGTTACTCAGTAAATTCGAAACTCATCTATATTATTAAAGACACCGAAGGCCATTATTACAAGCTCAGATTTTTGGATTTTTACAATGACAAAGCTGAGAAAGGGTATCCTAAGTTTGAATTTGTACGAATACAGTAAAGAGCAATTCGGAAACGGGAACTCAAATACTTCTTTATTGCTGCAAATAGCAGCGTTATGACCTTTTTATCGAACAAAAGCAGGTATTAGGGCGAAAACTTTTAAGTAAAAATCCATTAAAATGGTCATCTTTGTGGGCTTAAACCAATGGTAATACATTCAGCTCAGGACATCATGCAGGCGCTTCAGGCCGTTGAGAACCCCAGGATAGTCATCACAACACATCATAAACCGGATGCAGATGCAATGGGTTCATCCCTTGGTTTAAAACTATTCTTACAAACTTTCGGTTACAGAGTGGATGTGGTTTCACCAACAGATTACGCCACATTTTTAAACTGGATGAAGGATTGTGATAAAGTGATTATTTACGACAACGAACCAGAACTTTCCAAACAGCTGGCAATGGAAGCCGATTTCATTTTCTGTCTTGATTTCAATCATTTATCCAGAATCAATGAATTTGGTGAGGTAGTTACAAAATCCAATGCTGTTAAAGTGCTCATCGATCACCATCAATTCCCTCAAGGATTTGAAAATTTAACTTTTTGGGATGATTTAGCCAGCAGTACCTGCGAACTTGTGTATAGATTTATTCACGTGAACAATATGGATGAGCGAATTGACAAACATATTGCGGAGTGTCTTTATACTGGCATAGTAACAGATACAGGTTCTTTCCGATTCAGTAATACCAGCAGTGAAACATTGAAAATTGCTGCAAGATTAATGGAAAAAGAGATTGATCATGTTGAAATCTACAACCAGGTATTTGACAGTTTTACGGAGTCTCGAGTCAGATTTATAGGCTATGCCATTAGCCAGAAGCTGGAAGTGTTACCGGAATATAATACAGCTTTAATCACTATAAATAAGGAAGAATTGAAAAAATTCAATGTAATTACCGGAGATACGGAAGGATTGGTGAATTATGGATTGAGTATAGAAGGTATTAAATTTGCTGCTTTGATAATAGACAGGACTAAGATAGTCAAAATGAGTTTCAGAAGTAAGAGTAATTTTGCTTCCAATAATTTTGCCATGCAGCATTTCAATGGTGGCGGTCACTTTTATGCAGCCGGAGGAAGTTCTGAGTTATCATTGGAAGAGACAGTAGAGAAATTTAAACAAACACTTAAAATTTATAAAGCTCAGCTCAATGAAAATTAGATCCTTATTTTATTTATTTGTTATTGGTAGCTTATTTAGCTCATGCAACAAGTATTCAAAAACAGAATCCGGCTTGAGGTATAAATTTCTCAAGCGCAGTGAAAAAAAAGTATTGCCTGCTATAGGAGAATACATGCAATGCTATTATAGTATTACGAATTCAGAAGATTCTGTTATTTATTCAATATTTGGTCAGACTCCGGACAGAATATTACTTGTTGCACCGACACACAAGGGAGGAGATATTATGGAGGCACTCAGTATAATGTCGGAAGGAGACAGTGCTCAATTTTTAATTAAGGCGGATTCATTTTACCTGAAAACGCGAATGGAAGCTGAATTACCAACTTATGTTAAAGCTGGAACGGATTTGAAATTCATCATTAAAATGGACAGAAAATTAACCAAATATCAGGTAGATAGTCTTGTCAACGTTGAGAAGTTAAGACGCTGGAGCGAGGAAATTGAGAATATCAAAAATTACATCAAGAAAACTGGATTGGTAATGAGTATGGACAGTGTTTCGGGATTAAGAGTACAATTCCATAAAACCATGCCAGATACCGCTGTAAAAGTGAGTGACGGAAGGGTTGTGCAATTCCATTTTATCGGAAAGCTGATGGATGGAACAGAGTTTTATAATACCTACACGATGGGTAAGCCACAAACAGTGCGTGTTTCTAAAGAACAGTTTCAACCAATAGGCATGTACGAGATGCTCATTAAAATGAGACAGGGAGAAAAAGCAACTTTTATATTGCCTTATGATTTAGCGTATGGTTCCAAAGGCGTGGAAGGAATGATACCGCCGTTTTCGACATTAATTTACGAGATAAATATTTTAAAAGTAGAATAAAATGAGATTAAAGCTCAATTCAATTATGGGATTAATAGCTGTATCTGCTATTATGGCTTTTACATTTAAAGCAATTCCGGAGCAAACAAAACCGAAGCCAAAACCAAAGTCTGCGAGTTCAAGCAAGCCAAAACCAAAACCTAAACCAAAAGTTACGCCTGTAAAGCCAGATACCGTTACTACTAAATCCGGACTTAAATACATTATTACCAAACCAAATCCAAAAGGTAAGAAAGTTGTTGCCGGTTGTAAGGTGAGCGCGCATTATGTCGGTACATTAACAGATGGTAAAAAGTTTGATAGTTCAAGAGACAGAAATGAGCCGTTCTCGTTTGTTGTAGGACAGGGTCAGGTAATAGCAGGCTGGGATGAAGGATTTACCTATTTGCGCCAGGGTGAAGTAGCTACATTGGTAATACCGGCTTCATTAGGATATGGTGAAATGGATATGGGTGACATTCCTGCAAATTCAACTTTAATATTTGAAGTGGAAGTGATGGATATTCAAACTCCAATGGAGTATAAACCTTATAATGGTGCAGGTAAAGACACCATCACTTTAAAAAGTGGTTTGAGATATATTGTGATTGCAAAGGGAGATCCAAATCAGAAAGCTAAACCAGAGCAAACTGCAAGCGTGTTTTATGCAGGTTATTTGATGGATGGAAAGAAATTTGACGGAAACTTTGGTGGATTTGATCCTTTACAACTGAAGGTCGTTGATGGAAGAGTGATCAGGGGATGGCAAGAAATGTTACCTTTGATGAATAAAGGTATGAAAGTCAGAGCTATTATACCACCATCACTGGGTTATGGTGCAAGGGATATGGGAGTTATCCCACCTAATTCGACCTTAATTTTTGACATGTACCTGTACGATTTAAAATGAGTGGGAGCAAAAAGATATTAATTACCGGAGGTGCCGGTTTTATTGGTTCACATGTTGTGAGAAGGTTTGTAAAGCAATACCCCGATTACACAATTTTCAATCTGGACAAATTGACCTATGCCGGCAATCTTGAGAATCTTAAGGATATTGAGAAGGCATCTAATTATCATTTTGTCAAAATGGATATTACAGATTCTGCCGAAATAAATAAACTATTTGAAACGCATCAGTTTGATGGTGTAATTCATCTGGCAGCAGAGTCGCACGTAGACCGTTCTATCAGTCATCCAATGGATTTTGTCTTTACGAATGTTGTTGGAACTGTTAACTTATTGAATGCTGCCAAAAATATCTGGAAAGACAATATGGATGGTAAAGTTTTTTACCATGTAAGTACGGATGAAGTATATGGTGAACTTGGAGACGAAGGTAAATTTACTGAATCAACTCCGTACAGTCCCAATAGCCCTTATTCAGCCTCAAAAGCCTCAAGTGATCATTTTGTAAGAGCTTATCATCATACCTATAAACTTCCGGTAAAGATTTCGAACTGTAGCAATAATTATGGTTCTCATCATTTTCCTGAGAAGTTAATTCCATTAATGATCAATAACATCATGCACAATCAGCCTTTGCCTGTTTACGGAAAAGGGGAGAATGTGCGCGACTGGCTGTTTGTCGAGGATCATGCGGCGGCAATTGATGTGATTTACCATAAAGGAAGTATTGGTGAAACATTCAATATTGGAGGGAATAACGAATGGAAAAATATTGATCTGGTCAGATTGCTGTGTAGAATGATGGACAGGAAGCTAGGCAGAGGGGAAGGAGTATCAGAGCAACTGATTACCTTTGTAGGAGATAGGGCAGGTCATGATTTCAGATATGCAATAGATTCAAGTAAACTAATGAATCAATTGAACTGGCAGCCATCCGTTACATTTGAGCAAGGTTTGGAAAGGACGGTTGACTGGTATCTTGCAAATCAGGACTGGCTTCAGCATGTAACAAGTGGAGCTTACAGAGAATACTATCAGAACATGTATTCAAACAGATAAAACATGAAAGGAATCATATTAGCAGGAGGAAGCGGAACAAGATTACATCCATTGACACTGGCAGTAAGTAAGCAGTTAATGCCGGTTTATGATAAACCAATGATATATTATCCGCTTTCTACACTCATGATGGCGGGCATACGTGAAATATTGATTATTTCAACTCCGCACGATTTACCACATTTTAAGAAATTGCTTGGAGATGGTACTCAGTTAGGATGCAGATTTGAGTATGCAGAACAACCAGAGCCAAATGGATTAGCACAGGCCTTTGTAATTGGAGAGCATTTTATTGGAACTGATAAAGTAGCTCTTATTTTAGGAGATAATATCTTTTTTGGAGCTTCACTTCAAAAGCTTTTACAGGACAATAATAATCCGGAAGGTAGTGTCATCTATGCCTATCATGTCAGTGATCCTGAACGTTATGGTGTAGTTGAGTTTGATGAGAATAATCAGGCAATCAGTATTGAAGAGAAACCTACACATCCAAAGTCCAATTTTGCTGTACCAGGCTTGTATTTTTATGATAATGATGTGGTGAGAATTGCCAAAAATTTACAGCCATCTGCAAGGGGTGAATATGAAATAACGGATGTAAACAAAGAGTATCTGAGATTAGGTAAATTAAAAGTCGGCATTTTGCAGAGAGGAACGGCTTGGTTAGATACAGGGACATTTGCCAGTTTGATGCAGGCAGGTCAGTTTGTACAGGTAATTGAAGAAAGACAGGGATTGAAAATTGGCAGTATTGAAGAAGTGGCATGGCGAATGAAATATATTGACAACGACCAGTTAAAAAAGATTGCAGAACCACTAACCAAGAGCGGTTATGGCACATATTTATTAGGTTTAATGAAAAAATGAAACATATTCATAAAATAGTCGCATTGGTAATTATGATTGTAGCTTTAAGCAGTTGCAGTTCATATAAATCCAATATAATACTCACAACAGAGGCAGGCGACGTCAACTGGAAGGACTCTTTTTCAAAAGTATTGGTGCAATATCCAATAAAAGTGGGAGACAAAATTCAGTTTACAATATATACCAATCAGGGAGAGGCAATCATTGATCCTTCAGGAGCCTTGGTTGTGGCTGCCAATATTTTTGGTGATGAGAATGCCACTAATGTTCAAAAGCCTAGTTACGAAGTCCTGGAAGATGGTACCTGTCATTTTCCGGTAATTGGTAAGATAGTGGTAGTTGGACTTAAAACTTCAGATTTGGACAGTGTTTTGTCAGTCAAGTTTGAATCTTTTTACAATGGAGTTTATGTTATTTCAAAAATAGTCAATAAGAAAATTATAGTGTTTGGTTCGAAGGGTGGAAAGCTGATTCCATTTACTTCAAATATGAACTTATTGGAAGTACTGGCAATTTATGGTGGACTTGATGATAATGCAAAAGGATACAACATTCGAGTTATCAGGGGAGACTTAAAAAATCCTGAAGTAACAGTTGTGAATTTAAAAACTGTGAAGGACATGAAGAGCACGATTGTTAGTTTGCGACCGGATGATATCATTTACATAGAGCCAGTGCGACGTCCGGCAGCTGAAAGTATCAGAGATAACTTATATTTCTTCAATATTCTGCAGATTATACTCACCACCACTATTTTGCTAAGAAACACACTTTAATTCAATATTCAGAAAATGATAGATTTCGAGTCTGAACACGTCAAGTTAGAACAAAGAGTTGCCTCCGAGATGGAAGGTTTTTCGTTTGAAAAACTTGTGCTTATATTGAAGAAATTCTGGATTTGGATTCCGATTTCTGTTTTACTTTCAATGATTGGAGCACATTATTTTCTCAAATACTCCAAACCTGTTTATAAAGCAAGCTCACTTATTAGATTAGAGATACAGAAGGAAGCAACCAATATCGGTATGGCTAATATGCAAACCATTCAAACTGATAATTTGTTGTCGGAAATTGAATTAATTAAATCTCGACTGGTAGCTGAGGAGTTAATAAAGAATCTGGATTTGAATGTTTCTTATTACGCAGTTGGGAATATACTTACCACTGAGATATATAAAGCTACTCCATTTTTAGTTGAAACCTATGGTGATCCTGCAACGGTAGCATACGACAGAAATTTTTCAGTAGTCTTCATCAATAAATATCAGTTTAAGATTTTTGAAACAGAAGGTGATGGTACCGAACGTATCTTTAAGATTGGCGATGTTATTGACTTTGGCAAATTTAAATTTTCATTAAGGTGGTCGAAGGTTAAGGAACACGAAATAGAAGGCAAGGAGTACATATTTAAGATCAATAGTCAGGGAGCACTGGTTTCTTATCTGTTAAGTCAATTGGAAGTAGAAGCGTCCAATACAGAAGCAAGGACTTTAACCATTGCATTTTCAGACAATAATCTGCAAAAAGCAAAAGACATAGTCAATGCCTATGATACAGTTTATCTGAAGCAGTCTATAGAGAAAAAGCAAAAATCGCAAGAGCAAACATTGTTGTTCATTGAATCGCAGATAGAAAATACAGCAGGAAAGTTGGAACAGTATGAAAATGACATTGAAAATTTTGTCAAACGCACTGGATCCATTTCGCCAAGCGCCGAATACACCCAGATAGCTGCTCAGATGGAGGAACTGGATGCAAAGAAGTCGGAAGTAGCTTCATCCATGAAAAAGTTTGATGAATTGTTGAGTTTTGTTCAGGGAAATTCTAGCAAAAACAATATTGTACCATTGGTTTATGGAGTAGAAAATTTACAAATAGCCAATGGAATTAATGAGTTAAACGAATTGTACAAGAATCGTGAGATGCTCAAGATTTCAAATAAGGAATCAACAGTGCCATTCAGAAAAATTGAGCTTGAAATATCGATAGTTAAATCACAACTTCTCAATTTTATTACAGAAACAAAGCGTTATATCTCTCAACAGTTGGCAGAACTCAATTCTAAGATTGGGCAATTGAGCGGTCAGTTTGAAGGTTTACCAAACAAGGAAACTGAATTAAACAGGTTGAAAAGATTCAATACTCTGTATGAAAAATACTATTTAAGTTTGATTGAGAAGCAGATAGAGTATCAGATTTCGAAAGCCGGAACAGTACCTGAGTTTACAATTTTATCTGAGGCTTACGCTCCAAATACACCGATTTCACCGAATAAAAATAAGATTTGGCTGATGTTTATGTTGGGTGGCATAGTGCCTGTTTTATTATTTATATTCATTAAGTATTTGTTGATGAATGTAATTTACAGTCAGTCGCAATTAGAAAGCAAATTACTGGCACCAATATTAGGTTCCATCCCATCGTACAGAAAGCGTCTTTCAGCATCTACCCTGGTGGTTGACAAGAATCCTAAATCATCCATAAGTGAAGCGTTAAGATCGATACGTACCAATTCCGATTTTATGTTGCCTAAAAAGAACAAGCAGATTATAGGTGTAACGTCGACTATATCGGGAGAGGGTAAGACATTTTTTGCCATCAATTATGCTGCGATATTGGCATTAACTGGCAAGAAGGTGGTGATTCTCGACCTTGACATGCGTAAACCGAAGATTCACGTTGGATTTAACGTAGATAATTCAATAGGGATGAGTTCTATTTTGTCGGGTATGTCGAACTGGAAAGATGCTGTTAAACATTCCACTTTAGGAAATCTGGATTTGATTCCTGCCGGTCCAATACCGCCAAATCCTAATGAATTGCTCTTGAAAAAGGAGTTTGATGATTTGATAGATCAGTTATTTGTGGAATATGATATCATTATGGCAGACAATCCGCCAATAGGATTGGTGACAGATGCCAGCAGTGTATTCAAGAAATGCGACTTGTCTATTTATGTTGTTCGTTCGGGTTACAGTAAAGAGAACGTTATCAATAACATCAATAGTTTATATAAAAGTAAGAACTACACCAATCTTTCGGTTATTATCAACGATGTCAACAGAAAGAATACTTATGGAAACAAATACGGCTATGGCTACGGTTATGGTTATGGCTACGGTTACGGGTATTATGAAGATGATCGCGAAAACAAGATTGGCAACAGGTTTACCCGTTTTTTCAAAAGAAATAGGTAATGGGATTTTTTGGAAATTTATTTAAATCAGGCAAATCAGCAGATTCTCCCTTAAAATGGGATATGCACAACCATATTTTGTTTGGTATAGATGATGGATCCAAAAGTCTGGATTATTCATTGTTAATGGCAGAGCGTTTTGTTCGCAATGGGTATCATAAAATAATCGCAACGCCCCATATCATGAGCGATTATTATCCCAATAACAGACAAATTATTGAGGAACGTTTAAATTTACTCAGAATAGCACTGAAAGAAAAAGAAATTCCCCTTGAAGTTGAAGCCGCAGCTGAATATTATATGGATGAGTTTTTTCTTGAAAAAGTGCGGTCTAAAGAACAACTGATGGTTTTTAACGGCAATCATATTTTAGTTGAGACTTCATTTATGAACAGGCCAGTTTTCTTCAAGCAACTGTTTTTTGAATTGAGAACTCTTGGTTTATCTCCTATTTTAGCACATCCTGAACGCTACATTTATTTTCAGGAGAAATACGATGAAATAGAAGAAATTGTGCAATCTGGCGTGAAAATGCAGATAAATTTATTGTCATTGACCGGCTATTATTCACCGGGTGCAAAAAAACTGGCTCAATGGCTGATTAAAAATGGGTATTACGATTTTTTAGGAACAGATGCTCATAGTACGGATCATTTGGACTTAATTCAGGAAGTATATAAAACAAAGCTTTTCGAAAGTATCGACTTTGATAAAGTTGAGAATACCAAATAGAATTAACTTTCAGTTATAATAAATTTGTATGATATAGAATTTATCAATAGGATATATAAACCTGTTGGTAGATGGGAGATTGGAAGACTATTAAAATTATAAAAATCACCCAGTTTCATACCTTCAGAGTTAAATAATTCTGCCTTTGTACAAAATTTGGAGATGTATAAAGTACTTCCAATTTGCAAAGGATTAGGATAAACAAATAAATTGTTTTTGGTTAGATTCTTTATTGAGCTTGTTTTTAATGGAATTTCACAGATGGTAATTTCATTGGAATCTTTAAATCTGGAATGGGCTGGATTGCTGCCTTGATTGTATTGGAAAGGGGGTCCTATGCCCCAGAATTTATATGGAATAACCCAGAAATCTGGTAATGCATTTAAGTAAAGCGAATTTGGGAAAGTGTAGGAACCACCATCTGTAATGCTGTTTTTGATATTATTGGCATAACGAAAATGTCCAGAACCATTGATAGCAAATTGACCTTTAAGAGAGCCGGTGTTGGTGACTTCATTAGCTATGAAGTTTTGAGAATCCTGATTAGCACTGACAATAACACCATATAACTCCATTCGGTTGCGGAAGAAGGTATTGTATGGACCATTTTTTCCATGCGAATTGTCTATTATCAAGGTCTGACATACATTGCCTTCAAACAAATTCAGATAGGGATAATTCCCATGGCAAACTAAATCACCTCCGGCATCCTGAAAAATGTTATCCGTGACGAATGGGTCGATAGAGTAATTGTAAGCAATTACATTGTTATTAGCCCCACTTTGAAGGAGAATGCTATGCCTTAAATGTTTCAGAACATTATCTCTGATAAGATTTCTGTAAGCACCATATTGAAGAACTATTCCGTATCCCTGACCACCTCCGCCATATCCAAATGAATGATGTAGATAATTGCGTTGAATGATACATCCGGTGCTGTTGTATACATTGATATGAGCAAAATTGCATAGATTACTCTCCACACCGGTGATTTGGCAATTATAGGCGAGTTCCAGACTGATATTACTTGCCTGACCATTGGCTGAGTCATCCCTAATGATATATATACATTCGACAGCTGCATGTTGAATCGGAGCAATTGAAATAAAAACTATGTTCTTATCTTTAGCTTCAGTCAAATTTACAGAGTCTTCTAGAATGACTATTTTATTGTTAATGGATTTTATTGCAAGCAATTGACCAGCTGATCCGTAGGCCCAATCATTATTCATGAGATGACTGTCATTGTATGAAAATTTGATAAGTCTGACACTTGTATCAGAAAGCGGAGTTTTAAGAAAAATGACATTACCTCGGATGGAGTCGTAACCTATGTTTTTCTGGACGGTTCTTCCTTTTAGTTCGAAGCCATTCCATGTATTTGTTCCAAATTTTAAGTGAATTTCGGTTGATTTACCGGAACCTTTTACTTTGACATGACTGGCAAGATTGACAGGTTTTTTCAATGTATACACACCGGGGCATATAAGCACAGTGCCTCCACCTTGTGCAGACACATATTGAATAGCCTTGTTAAGAGATGAATCCAGGTATTGCGATGTTCCATTATTAAAATCATCTACATGAACAGTTAGAGGTAAAAATGATGTATCAAACTCAGCTATATGTTTCCATTTTCCAAATCTATGAGCAGGGATTTGAGCATCAGCAAATGCACAACTAAGTATTGCAATTAACAGCAGCAGTCTCATGATGATTGGGGTTTGGTACTTAATAAATAGATGAGGAGAGCAATCGGTATCAAAGGCATGAAGAACCTGCTGGTTCCGATAGGGCCGGTAAGAGCAAGAATATAAACAGGTATAGAGAATACCAGAAGTTTGAAAGGCCAGGAATAGCGTTTTTGAAATAAGAAGTCTATAGCTTTTATTAGTCTAAACAAATTAAACAATAGGATTAGGATAAGCAGAAAACCTAATGGGTTCATAAATGATTGAATAATTTTTCCAAACGTGCCTTTCTGATTGGTTTGATAAATGAGATTGCTTTTATGTGCCAAATGAAAGAACTGAGTAAAATCGAATCGTCCGGGGTCAATCAGAGCGAAAACTACTCCTCTCAGATGCAGGTAAGTGTAAGTTGCCAAGTGATCACCAATTAATTTTTTGCAGGAGTTTTCGATAAAGGATTGTCGGTCACTGTAAGACATGCCTCGTGTCTGTAATTTGATATTATCGATGATGCTGTCTGCTTTGTGTGTACCATAAGTCTGCATGAGCATAACATAAGAGTTGTAATGCAAAAGATTGATGGTGCTAATTGAAGAATACTGTCTGTAACCGGTGCGGGATTCGTTGATTAGCGAGCTTATATAGGCGAAAAAAACAGGTAGTAAAGAGATTAAGAAGTAACTAATTTTGGTTTTCTTATTGAATGTAATCAGCAGGATGATTGGGTATATTACTGCGGCTGGCATTACGACAGGTTTAAGAGACATTGCAGCAATTAAAAGCAAACTGATGTTAAGAAACTTCTTAAAACTATTCTCATGAGTTAGTAAGAGATAAGTTATGCCGATGAAAGTAGCTTGCAACCAGATTTCGCACATAATAAAATTAGCATAGATTAGCTGAGAAACGGAGAGGAGCATGAAGAACAAAGCCTTTAGGTTGTTAAATCCGGGGTTGAATTTATCGGCGAGTTTTAAGCTGAGTCGAATATTATTGAGGCTGATTAAATTTTGGACTAAATAAATCAGCAGGAAGAAAAGGGTAGTATTTTGAAAGCTGATGAACTTAAAAAAAACAAGAATGACCGGGTAAAGGAATGGTCGTTTAGTGAGCCAGTCGGGGTTATGAGCGAAATTGTAATTCCAGGCGTACAGGGATTTATGTTGAATCAGATTATCGGCAGCAAAGAGATATTCGACACTATCCTGAAGCAGGCTATTGTAGATGAGGATCTGCTTAAGCATAAAGACGGCGTGCAAGCAGGCGAGAATGATCCAGAAAGTTTTTCTGTTCATGAGACAAAGATATTCTAAAAGAGGATTAAAAGGATGTTTTTGTTTTGAGGGGCTTTTGAGAGGGAATGAATTATTTTAATGGACAACACCCTGCTAGGGTGTATGAAATTAAAAAAATTGAAAATCATCTTTCCCTATTCAACAAATTTCCTTCATCATTCGAAAAAAATAAGCATCATTTCGGTAAAAGGCTATTGGAAAATTGAGTTGAAGAAGGTATTAAATATTATTTGGAATTATTTTAATGGACAACACCCTGCCAGGGTGTATGAAATTAAAAAAATTGAAAATCATCTTTCCCTATTCAACAAATTTCCTTCATCATTCGAAAAAAATTAGCATCATTTCGGTAAAAGGCTATTGGAAAATTGAGTTGAAGAAGTTATTAAAATATTGTTTGGAATTATTTTAATGGACAACACCCTGCTAGGGTGTATGAAATTAAAAAAATTGAAAATCAACTTTCCCCATTCAACAAATTTCCTTCATCATTCGAAAAAAATATGTTAGGTTTCAATTTAAGGCACTTGTTTTTTTAATTTTTAATTACCATATTTTCATCGCAATCACTGCTCCTTAAATTAATACCTAAACTACTTTATCTTTGCCCTATGGCTAAGGCAGATTTTCAAACTTTACTCTCCAGATTAAACGCTCAACAACGTGAAGCAGTTGAACAAATTGAAGGTCCTGTAATGGTTGTGGCCGGCCCAGGTACCGGAAAAACTCAAATCCTGGCTGCCCGTATTGCCAATATTTTAGTTAAGACCGATACCAACCCTGGCCAAATCCTCTGCCTGACATACACAGATGCCGGAGTAGTTGCCATGAGAGACAGATTACTGCAGTTTATTGGTCCTGCTGCCTATAGAGTCCATATCCACACTTTTCACTCTCTGTGTAATGATATCATCCAGTTCAATTCCAGTTATTTTGGATATAAAAATCTTCAGCCGGCTGGTGAGCTCGAAATTCAAGAAATCATCATGGAGATTTTAGACGAATTGCCATCCGGTCACCCTCTTAAAAGATACAAGGGCGATGTCTATCTTGAAGCGGGAGATTTGAAGAATTTATTTTCAATCATCAAAAAAGAAAATTTTAGTCCTGAAGGCTTGAAAAATCAAGCAGATGACTATTTTAAACAAAAGGATGAGAATGGCGATTTTATCTATAAAACATCAGGTAAGAATTTTAAAAAGGGAGAGAGAAAAGCTAAAGACGAAAAAGAGGAAAAGCTTAGAGTTGAGAAGTTAAAAGCTGCTATTGATTTATATGAAGTCTTTAACCGTAAAATGACCGATCGGAAATTGTACGATTTTGCTGATATGATTTTATGGGTATTGAAGGCATTCGAAGAAGACAAGGATTTCCTTTTAAATTATCAGGAGAAGTTCTTGTATTTCCTGGTGGATGAGTTTCAGGATACCAATGGTGCACAGTTGCAATTGGTAAATTATCTGGCCGAATATTGGGAAATCCCAAATTTGTTTGTGGTTGGAGATGAGGATCAGTCAATATATAAATTTCAGGGGGCTAATAAGGATAACATTGAAATATTCAAGAATAAATATCAGTCACACCTGTATACAACAGTTCTTAAGGATAATTACCGATCATCTCAACCCATATTGGATGCTTCAAGACATCTGATAAATCTCAATACAGAGAGACTGAAGGATATTGACAAACATCTCGAGGCCAAACATCCAGATTACAAAAATATGGATACTTTACCTCAGATTCATGTTTATGAAAATCCTATGCAGGAAACAGTTGCTATAGGTAACGAAATAATGAGATTGCATCAGGCAGGGGTTTCTTATAAAGAGATGGCAGTCTTGTATAGAAATCACAGGCATGTTGAAGATTTAATCAAGTTTTTTAGCGCCAATTCAATACCTTATAATTCGAAAAGAAAAGTCAACATACTTTACGAATTGTTAATTAAAAAACTATTGACAATTCTCAGATATATTCACGCTGAAAGTAAATCACCTTATTCGGGCGAACATCTTTTATTTGAGATTCTAAATTATGATTTTTACGATATCAATCCGTTGGATTTAGCCAAAATGAGTCTGACTGTGAAGAGCAGAAAATATGGCAAGTGGAGAGATATACTTGAAGAGGAGATAACTGGACAACAAGAGTTATTTGATGGTCAGCCAGGGCATGGTTCAAAAGCTGAAATTAAAAGAATTGCCAGTGACCTGGAATTTTGGATAAAGTTGGTTGACAATGTTACAGTTCCGCAGTTAATTGAAAAGCTGATAGCTAAAGGTGGCATATTGTCACATGTAATGCATGCAGATACCAAGCGCTGGCAAATGCAAATTCTGAGGACATTTTTTGATTTTGTAAAAGAAGAAGCTGCAAGAAGACCTGAGTTGACTCTTAAGCAATTCCTTGAAACTATAGATACTTATATCACTTCAGACATACCTCTCGAAGCTATGCAGGTGTTGCATGTACCTGACAGTGTCAATCTGATGACGCTTCACGGTAGTAAGGGACTTGAATTTGAACATGTCTTTATCATGCGCTGTATTGATAGTGACTGGCAAGGTAAAAGAGGCAATAAGCATGATTTTGGATTGAGTAAAATTTTAAGTCAATCTTCGGATGATAAGGATATAGAAGAATTAAGACGTTTGATGTATGTGGGCATGACCCGTGCTAAATCAGGTTTGTACATGTCTTATTTCCGTAAGGATTTAAAGGAAAAGGAGCTAAACAAATTACAGTTTCTTGCTGAACTTGAAGAGTGGGCAGGATTAAAGGAAACCAAGCCTTTTGTGTCAGATGATGACATCATGAAATTTGAGATGGAGTATTATCGGTATGAAGAAACGCCTGAATTTGAGTTGCTCGATCATGATTATCTGGATGTTTTATTAGAGAAATACACCCTTTCTGCCACTCATTTAAATACTTATCTGAAGTGTCCTATCACCTTTTATTTTAATCATGTTTTAAAGGTGCCGAGCGCTAAAAGCGAAAGTGCAAGTTTTGGTACTGCCATGCACTCAGCTTTGGAAGAGGTTTTCAAAGTAATTTCTGAACAGAAAAAAGTGCCATCGCTTAACGATATGATCGATTTTTTCGATCGTTCAATGTACCAGAACAGAGACAGTTTCACGGAAGCAGGATATAAAAGATATAAGGAACATGGCAGAAACATTATTCCAAAATATTACGCCAAGTACAAAGATGAATGGTTAAAGGATAACGTATTCGTTGTTGAAAGGAATATGACAAATATTGAGGTTGGAGGAGTTCCGATAAAAGGTAAACTGGATAAGATTATTTTCAATGGAAATGAAGCTTATGTGATAGATTTCAAGACCGGTGATTACGAGAAGGCCTTAAAGAAATGCAAACCACCGAAACCGGAACCAAAAGAGGGTCATTATGAAGAAACATACGGAGGTGATTACTGGAGACAGATGATATTCTACCATTTGCTTATAGAAAACGATAAAATGCATTCATGGCACATGGTGAGAGGCGAGATGAACTTTGTAGAACCTGATAAACACGATGGATTTCACAATGAAGTCTTTGTTATGAATCCGAACGAAGTATCCATTGTAAAGGAACAGGTTTTGGATACTTATAAAAAGATCAAAGCGCACGAATTTGAGCGTGGTTGTGGTGAGGAGAACTGTCATTGGTGCAACTTTGTAAAGTACTATCTGAAGAAAGAAGTTTATGTCACTGAATCATTGCCCGGCAGCAAAGTTGAAGAAGAGGAAGGAATATCTTAACTTTGCCGACTGTTATGATGACTGAGGACATGCTTAAGAGCTATCTGAATACTTTGAGATTGGACCTGAATTTTTTCAAGGAGTCAATTCGCGAAGTAAGTCAGGATATTATTTCCGAAGGGTATAGTAAGTACCCAATTTTCATAGCACATCAAGCTGAGGTCAAGATTGGCGAAGTGATATTGGACCGAGAGGAATTGGGAACTAATTTTACCATTCAGGCTACTACATTGGAAGACCTAGTTGAGAAAAAGGTAGTTTTACCGGCCAATGTAGAAAAATTTAAAAAAGCTTATAAAGATCCCGAAAAACAGTGTTGCATCTTTTTGGTGACTGAACACGGTGCGCAGTTTGTCTTCGTGCCTTTTGAAATTAGTACGGACACTAAGACAGAGACTGAAAGCTGATATGGGATATAAAGTAGCTGTTGTCATACTCAATTACAATACCAGGGAGTTTCTCGAGAAATTCCTACCGTATGTTGTGACAACCGACTACGAGAATCTTGAGATAGTTGTTGCTGATAATGCATCTACTGACACATCTGTACAATTTGTCCGTTTTAAATATCCATGGATTACTGTCATTCAGCTCGACCAGAATTACGGTTTTACCGGAGGTTATAATAGGGCATTGGCTCAGGTTCAGGCAGATTATTATGTCTTACTCAATAGTGATGTAGAAGTTGATAGACATTGGATTAAGCCGATGGTGGAGATGGTGAAAGCCAATCCAAAAATTGCAGCAATACAACCGAAGTTACTGGCCTATCACGACCGTTCTGCATTTGAGTATGCAGGTGCAGCGGGTGGTTTTATTGATAAGTACGGATTTCCATTTTGCAGAGGCCGAATATTTGATAGTCTGGAAAAGGACAATGGTCAATATCAGGATGCCAGAAAAGTATTTTGGGCCAGTGGAGCAGCATTGTTTGTGCATGCCCCAACCTATCATGCCATTGGCGGCTTAGATGAGGATTTCTTTGCGCACATGGAAGAAATTGACCTTTGCTGGAGATTGCAGAATTCAGGTCATGAAGTTTGGGTCTGTCCTGAAAGTATAGTTTACCACGTTGGAGGCGGAACTCTACAAAAAACCAATCCCAGAAAAACATATTACAATTTCAGAAATGGTTTGCTGCTATTGATGAAAAATTTACCTAAAGGAAAAGTCTTTCCGGTTATCTGCATGCGTTTGCTTCTAGATCATATTGCAGCTTACCGCTTTTTATTTCAGGGTAAGCTAGGAGATTTTAAAGCTATAGCAGCAGCTCACAGACATTTTCTTCTGCATTTAAAATACTGGAGATCTCGCAGGAAGGTAGTAGACGACAACAAAGCATATTACAATGAACAAGTTCTAAAAGGCAGCATAGTATACAGGCATTTTATAAAGAAATGTCGTATTTTCGGAGAAGTATTTAAGTCCTGAAAATGCAGAATGTTGTGGTTTTAAGCGGTGCCGGAATGAGCGCTGAAAGTGGTATAAAAACTTTTAGGGATGCTGATGGTTTATGGGAAGGGCACGATGTGATGAGTGTTGCCAGTCTAGAGGGTTGGAGAAGAAATCCTGAACTCGTTACTCAATTTTACAATCAAAGAAGAGCTCAGTTAGCTCAGGTTAATCCAAACGAAGGGCATTTGGCATTAAAGCAACTTGAATCTAAATACAATACTTACATTGTTACTCAGAATGTAGACGATTTGCACGAAAGAGCAGGCAGCAGCCGTATTCTACATTTACACGGAGAACTTATTAAAATGCGCAGCGTGCATTATGAGGAAGATATTTACGAAGTAGGGTACAATGAAATACCTTATGGAAGAAAATGTCCCAGGGGCACTTTGTTACGACCACATATTGTTTGGTTTGGAGAAGCGGTACCAATGATAGAACCAGCCATTGAAATGGTATCTAAAGCTGATAAACTTATCATAGTAGGCACATCACTTGAAGTTTATCCGGCGGCAGGTTTGATGCATTACGCCCCAAATCACTGTGATATTTATCTGATTGACCCTAACAGACATGAGGATTTAGGTAAGACAAAAATCAAGCTGATTAAGAATACAGCAGCAAAGGCCTTACCCGAACTGGTTGAAAGTTTATTATCAGAGGCAACAATATAAAGAATTTCTATCACTCCATATTTCTTAACTCAAGTCAATTTTTAGGCTTGAAGTGAAAGGTAGTTTTGCAGCATTATTTTATTTAAATGAAAGCAATTGCCTTTTATAAGTATGGAAATCCCGATGAGCTTAAATTAGTCGAATTAAAAATGCCAGAACCAAAGGCAACGGAAATTTTGGTGAGATTACACGCAACAGCTGTAAATTCGGGAGATATACGACTTCGAAAAGCTGATCCGTTTGCAGTTAGATTTATGCTTGGTTTGTTTACTCCTAAAATTCATGTATTAGGTAGTGTTTTTTCAGGTACTGTAGTCAGAGTTGGCAGTCAGGTAAAGCAATTTAAAGTAGGGGATAATATATTTGGTTCGAGCGATTTAAAATTTGGCACTTACGCTCAGTACAAATGTTTTTCAGAGCATGAAAGTATAGCTATCAAGCCTGAAAATGTTTCACATCAGGAGGCAGCTGCTATTCCCTTTGGAGCATGTACAGCATTGTATTTTCTTCGCAAAGTAAATATAGTAAAAGGACAGAAAATATTAATTTATGGGGCAACGGGAGCTGTTGGTACTGCAGCTATTCAACTTGCCAGGTATTACGGGGCTCATGTAACTGCGGTTTGCAGTAAAAATAACGCGGATTTAGCATATAGTCTTGGTGCTGATAAAGTTGTTGATTACAAGTCAGAAGATTGGATAAACTCATCTGAGCAGTTCGACATAGTTTATGATACGGTAAACAAGTTTGAGTTATCTAAAATCAAAAAAATACTGAAATCAGATGGCACAATGATCTTGGGTGCAGCAGATCTTAAGGTGATGTTACTTAGTTCTATTTCAAGTGTATTTAGTTCAGTAAAAGTAAAATTCGGCATGATTAAGCACAATCAGAGTGTTATGGAATTTATAGGAACACTAATAAAGGACGGACATTTAAGACCAGTGATAGACAAAATGTATGAACTGGAGCAAATGTCGGAGGCCCATCAATATGTTGAACTGGGTCATAAAAAAGGCAATGTCGTTATCAACATTGGCGATTAGCTTTTACCTTGAATGCGTTTTCTGATTCGGCTCAAGGATTCAGGTTTTACACCAATATAACTGGCAATCTGATATTGTGGTAGTATTTGAAATAGATTTGGACGAGTTTTTAGCAGTCTGAGATAGCGTTGTTCGGGACTTTCAGTTAAATATGCAGCCATGATTTCTTGTTGTTCTGCAAATACCAGTTCCATTACTTTTCTTGAAATTGTTTCCAGTTTTGGAAAACGTCTGTATAATTCTTCCTCTTTATCACGGTTTCCTACTACTAATTGACAATCTGTGCAACAATCAATAAAATGATCGGAAGGAATACCCTGACTAATGCTTTTAATAGCTACAACCCACTGTTCTTCTGTAAAGAAATTATTGGTTAATTCTTCCCCATCAACAATATAGAATTGTCTTACACAGCCTTCTAATACGAAATACGCTTCAGAAGATGTTTCACCTTCTTTTAACAAAATAGCACCTTTCTTAAACGACTTGATGGTTAAGGTTTCCAGAATAGCATTTTTTTCATCTTCAGAAAGAGGTATAATTTGATTAAAATAGTTGATAAGCTTATGGGTCATAGATTATTTTGCATTTCAGAATTGGTGACACTTTTTAAAAAGTCTTATCATTTATTAATTAACTAATTCTTCAAATGTAATTTTTTTTCTCAATTGACATTTAATTACTTTAAAAAACCTAATTTTGAATTGATATTTGAGAATGACTTATGAAAAAGTTAATATTTATAGGTTTGTCATTAACGATGTTTTCCTGCAGCAATCAACCGGCAAAGGAAGCAGAAAGCCATGAAGGTCATAACCATGACTCAATGATGCAGGATGCTCCTAAAGATACAGTGGCAATACAAGCAGGACAGCGTGTATTTTTCAAGAACATAAATGATGGGCAGGAAATAAGTTTACCATTTGTTGTAGAATTTGGCGTAGAAGGAATGGAAGTTGAACCCGCATCTGTGCCAAATCCAAATAAAGGACATCACCATTTATTGATTGACCAGGGTGCAGTTACAGCCAATACAATGGTGCCAATGGGCAACGAATCTTCAGGATATTACCATTTCGGAAAAGGACAGACATCGGACACATTAAACATAAAGAAATACCCAATGTTGACAAAGGGAACCCATAAATTGAGACTACAATTTGCCAATGGTTTGCACATGTCTTATGGTCCCGCAATGAGTAACGAAATTACTGTTACGGTAAAGTGATTGGATGAGCAATTAAGCGACAGGAAATGGGTGGATAGAGTTTTTATTCAGATTTTCCTTCAACTTATGGAAGTCATCGCGATAAACTGATTTGGGTCAGTGTAATTTGAATAGTTGAAGTATAGCTTTGTACTGAGTTAAATTTCTAATCTTATGACACAGTTAAAATCAACAAAAAATGTAGATCTGTTTCCTGAGTTTGTGACAGATTTTTTTAATTCTGACAGATTTTTTTCTCCTGCCAGATGGTTTGGAAAGGAGTTTGAGGATTTCTTTCCAGCAGTGAACATTAAAGAGTCGGATAAGCAATTCAATATAGAATTGGCCGTTCCGGGCTTCTCAAAGGAAGATTTCAAAATAAGCATGGATGGAGATGTTTTGAACATCAGTGCTCAAAAGAAATCTGAAACAGAAAAGAAAGAAGAAAAGTACACGCGTAAAGAATACAGTTACAATTCTTTTTCACGTTCGTTTACTATGCCCGCCAATGCCAATGCTGAAGCAATAGATGCCAGGTATGAAAATGGTATATTAATGCTGGACATAGCCAAAAAAGAGCTCCCTGGCAATCCTAACAAAAAGGAAATAGCCATTAAGTGAGTTACGTTAAGGCGGAAAGTGACCGCTATAATCAAGTAGTCTTTTAAGAACTGCTTAAACATCAACAAGAAACACGAGAACCCTTGCATAACAGGGGTTTTCGTGTTTATAGAGAAGACTAATGCATGAAATAGGGCTTGTCTATTTCTCAAGCCTTAAAAAATCCTTATCTTTGCAGTGAATTTCAAACAATGAGTGATGCCATAAAACACGAATGCGGTGTCGCATTCATAAGGCTTCTAAAACCCCTGGAGTATTTTACTGAAAAATATGGTACGCCATTTTACGGTCTGAAAAAACTTCAGCTCCTGATGGCCAAACAAATCAATCGCGGACAAGATGGTGCCGGAATAGGTGTCATTAAACTCGACCCTCAATTTGGTCAGAGGTATATTGCCAGAAAACGATCGAATGCTTCCAATCCTGTTGCCGGTATTTTTGACGAAGTCAACCAAACACTTTCTGAGCTCGATCAGGATAAAATAACCAATGCTCTCTATCTCAAAGAAAATTTTCCTTATGCAGGTGAATTGTTACTGGGACATTTAAGATACGGTACACATGGTGGCAATAGTCTCGAAAATCTGCACCCATTTTTAAGACAAAACAACTGGATGTGTCGTAATCTTGTTTTGGCAGGAAATTACAATCTAACCAATGTAGATGAGCTATTCAGTCAATTGATAGAATTAGGTCAGCAACCTAAGGAAATAAGCGATAACGTGACAATGCTCGAAAAAATCGGGCACTTTCTGGACGAGGAAAACGAAAGGCTTTTTAAGCAATTCAAAAAAGAAGGTTATACCAATTTCGAAATCACGCAGAAAATAAAAGAGCATCTGAATGTCGAAAATATTTTGAAAAATGCATTCAAAAGAACCGATGGCGGGTATAATATGGTTGGTATGATTGGTCACGGTGCTTCTTTTGTTATGCGCGACCCAAATGGTATCCGACCATCATTTTGGTATGCAAATGATGAGATGCTTGTAGTGGCCAGTGAAAGAGCTGCTATTACAACTACGTTTAATGTCGATTATAAATCTATAAAAGAAGTTACACCAGGTTGTGCGCTCATTATTCAGAAAGATGGTTCCTATGAAGAAAAGCGAATTTTGGAAGCTAAACCTCAGAAGTCATGTTCATTTGAACGTATCTATTTCTCAAGAGGTAATGATGCGGATATCTACCATGAAAGAAAAGCATTGGGAAAATTATTAGCTCCGAAAGTTCTGGATGCTCTTAACAACGATATTGAAAACACGGTATTTGCCTATATTCCAAATACTGCCGCAACCTCCTTTTATGGCATGATTGATGGCATAAATGACTGGTTAAAGATTCGCCGTTCGGAAGTATTGATGGCAGAACGGGAAACTCTGACACCTGAACGCATACAGGAAATACTCACCTATAGAATTCGAAGAGAAAAAATTCTGGTCAAAGATGCCAAAATGAGAACATTCATAACCAATGACAACGACAGAGAAGATCTGGTTGGACATGCTTATGATGTGACTTATGGCGTCATTGAACCTGAGAAAGATACGCTTGTTATTATAGATGATTCGATTGTAAGAGGGACAACTCTTAAAACCAGTATTCTCAGGATTCTGGGCAGATTAAAACCAAAGAAAATCATTATTGTTTCGAGTGCACCTCAGATATTATTTCCGGATTGCTATGGTATAGATATGAGTCGACTCAAAGATTTTGTTGCTTTCAGGGCTTTACTTGAGTTGTTAAAAGAAAGAGGATTGATGCACAAACTGGATGAAACATACGCCCTTTGCAAAGCAGAAATGCAGAAGCCGGCAGATCAGATGGAAAATCAGGTTATTGGGTTGTATAAACTTTTCTCTCAGGAAGAAATATCTAAGAAGATTGCAGAAATAGTGACTCCTGAAAACTTCAAACCTAAAGTTCAGATTATTTTCCAGACTGTTGAAGATCTTCATCTGGCTTGCCCTAATCATACCGGTGACTGGTATTTCACCGGAGATTTTCCAACTCCGGGTGGTAATAAAATCACCAACAGAGCCTTCATATATTTTATGGAGAAAAACAACGCTAGAGCCTACTAATACTCCGAAAATCGTATGCTTCTACTGATTGATAATTACGATTCATTTACATTTAATTTAAAAGATTATTTCCAGCAATTGGGTGAAGAAGTTGAAGTGGTTGAAAACGACCATATATCAGCAGATAATTTAGCGGATTTCAATTTCGACAAAGTAGTACTTTCTCCAGGTCCCAATACACCCTATGAGTCAGGAAATCTTATGCAGGTTATTCCCGAACTGGTAGGCAGGTTCCCAATATTGGGGATTTGTCTGGGACATCAGGCATTGGGCCAGTATTTTGGTTCGGAATTAATTCTTGCCCTTCAACCTATGCATGGAAAGGTATCCCGCTTAATTCACAATGGTGAAGGTATTTACAAAGATTTACCCGAATCATTTAATGTTTGCCGATACCATAGCTTAATTTTGGACTTGAATACTGAAAAGGAACTTGTTCAAACTGCATACTCTCCTGAAGGCGAATGCATGGGGTTTAAACATCAGAGCCTGCCTGTTGCAGGAATGCAGTACCATCCTGAAGCCATATTAACTGAGTATGGTTTGGATTTGTTGCAAAACTGGCTCAAGACTCTTCAAGGATAGGAAGTTGATATACTTTATATATCCCTTTGTTTTCGCTGACATAAGCAAATTCATAGCAGTGGTGATAGATTTTATTGTTTTCATTGCTAAGACCAGTGAAATACTCAAAATTGAATCCCATCCCACTTAATTTTTGCTCAGTAATCTCCAGTTCGCCCTTCATGTACATTATTTGACTTATAATTTTTCTGTTTTTACTTAAAATAGTGTTCACAGACCTGACTGATAGTGGTTTTTCACTGTTAATCCGATTGTGATAGGTGTTTCTGCAGCCTTCGTCACAAAATTTTTTATCGCGTCTTCCATTCAAAGGTTTGCGACATTCCAAGCAAACTTTTTCTCTCATAAACTCGAAATTATTAAGTCTGATTCAATTAAAAAACTAAGTTTTATTGAACTGGTAGAATTTTGTTTGAAAACACCCAAATTTGCAATATGTTGTATTTAAGAAAAACGACTTCGGTATTTTTAATCACCATTTTGATGTTTGTCAATTGCGGCAGCGGCATGAAAGTGGTGGCTTCACAAATAAAAAAACCATTAAACATCATTCTGATGATAGGAGACGGCATGGGGTTGGCACAGATATCTGCGGCCTCTTTCCTGTATGGCGGTCTTACATTAGATCAGTTTTTAGAAATTGGCTTGTTGCGTACTTCCTCGGGAGATGATTACATCACCGACAGTGCAGCTGGCGCCACAGCCTATAGTACCGGAGAGAAGACTTTTAACGGAGCAATAGGTGTTGGATTGGATAGTCTGCCCAGAGTGACGATCCTTGAACTGGCTGAGAAAAATGGTTTATCAAGTGGTTTAATTTCAACTTGCAGCGTTACACATGCTACTCCGGGTTCTTTCTTTGGTCACAGGGTTAACAGAGAAATGCATGTTCAGATTGCTGAAGATTTTTACAAAAAAGGGATAGACTTTGTTGCCGGAACTGGCAAACCCTATTTTAGTATAGAAAAACTCAAGCAAGATGGATATGAGACTTATACAGGTGTTTCAGTTCCTAACTGGGACAAAAGTAAAAAGCAATTCTGGTTTTATAATGACAGTATTCATCCACCCAAAGCAAATGAAAGGGGAAACTGGCTGGCAGAAATGACAAAAGCAGGGATTCAGCATCTTTCACAAAACAAAAAAGGATTCTTTTTGATGGTAGAAGGAAGTCAGATAGACTGGGGCGGACATGATACAGACTTTAATTATACGGTCAGCGAATTGAAGGATTTTGATCTGGCGATACAGGTAGCGCTCGAATTCGCGAAAAAAGACGGCAATACACTGATATTGGTAACTGCCGACCATGAGACCGGAGGATTAAGTCTGGATGCAGGTACATTAAACCCCAGGTCCATACAACATCATTATTCAAGCACCCATCATTCGGGAATAATGGTACCTGTCTATGCATTCGGACCCGGTGCATCATTTTTTAAAGGCACTCACGAAAACACAGAAGTTTTCAGGCAAATGAAAATGTTATTAGGTTTATAAAAGAAAAAAGGAAGCTTTTCACTTCCTAATTCCACTAATTATAAGAATAAATCACGGGTTAGCCGGCACCTAATACCTGAAGCAATTTGTCCACCTTGTCGTGTGTAATATTGACTTCATACTTATCTTTCAATTTGAGGTAACCTCCATCGCTTTTAACATATTCACTGACATATTTTGTATTGATTAAATACGATTTGTGTACACGAATAAAAGATTTTGCAAAGGAGAGTATATCTTCAAAATGTTTGAGGTTTTTAGAAATAACCAATTTACTGTCATCCTTCAATACAATCTCAGAATAAGCGCCATCGGCCTTTATAAATACGATGTCATCGATATCAAGAAACTTGATGGATTGTCCGATAGCCACAGCTACTTTCTTCGTAGATTCGGTATCCAGATTTTGTTTCAGAGCATTGTATCTCTGTATGTTTTCTGATTTATTGAATTTGTGAATGACTCTGTCTACAGCCTCTCTGATCATTTCAGGCTGAATTGGCTTTAAGAGATAATCGATAGCGGATAATTTAAATGCTTGTAGGGCAAATTCATTATAAGCAGTAGTAAAGACTATTTCGAAATTAATTTCATCATCATTGAAGAAATCAAGAATTTGTAAGCCACTGTAACCAGGCATTTCTATATCAAGAAAAACCAGATCGGGTTTAAATTTCTTAATAGATTTTACACCTTCAGGCAAATCATTACATGTGGCTACAACCACTACATCTTCTGCACAAGTATCCTCAATAATAGCCTGTAGCATTTTTACAGCTCTTATTTCATCATCTATTATTATCGCTTTTAACACCATTCAAATTTGTATTTATATTGTATTTCAATCAGTTCAATTTTATTAATCGGGCTTGTCGATTTATAAAACAGGGATATTGATTTGTACCAGGGTACCTATCGGGTTGTCATATTCGTCCGTTTTGTCAATAATTTGCACGCTGATAGGGTTAACCCTGTCGCTATTCAGAATGTCTAATCGTGTTTTGTTGGCTTTTGTTGAAAAAGATCTGTGGGAGGCATTTCGTTTGGAGTTTATTTCCTCAGAGCGCCTGCGTCCTATTCCATTATCATCAATTTTCACCTGAAGAAGTTTATCCTCTTCATTGTAAGTAAACAGAACTTTTAATTTCCTGTTGCTGGGTTTATGCATCAATCCATGCTTAACTGCATTCTCAACATAAGGTTGGATAAGCATGGGAGGTATTTTAAATTGTTCAGGATATCGAATGCCTTCGAGTTCTATAGAGTACTCAAGAATATTTTCGAATCGCATTTTCTCCAGTTGAAGGTAAAGGTCGAGGGTCTCCATTTCTTCAGCAAGAGAGATGGTTTCCCGGTTCGATTCATCCAAAATTTTTCTTGTCAGAACTGAAAATTTACCCAAATAATTGATGGCTTGTTTCTTATCGTTGAGGTAAATATAGCTCTGAATGGTATTGAGCGCATTGAACAGAAAATGCGGATTCATTTGAGAGCGGATACTGCTTAGAACATTTAACTGTAAGGCTTTTTCAAGTTTGAATTTCTCGATTTCTGACTGCGTTTTTTGTCGAATGGTATTGACTCTGTTAATATAAATGATAGCTATAACACCTGCAATAAATATAGATATGAGCACAAAGAACCACCATTGTTTCCAGAACGGGGATTGAATCGTAAAATTGAGGCTGTAGGTCTTAGGGATACCTATTTGCCGTACATAAAGTGTATAGGTACCCGGTGCCAGCTGACTGAGATAAATTTTAGTTTGCCCTTTGCTCAGCTGGAACCAGTTATTGTTATTAATTTTATATTCATAGTCGACGTTGCCCAATACTGAAGCTGCAGGCACGTCAATTCCTATTGCAAAACTGTTTTCATTATAGGCTAATTGAACGGATTTCGGGTTAAACAATTTCAATTCACCCACTTCAACATAATTAAAGTAAATTGGTATAACGGGAGGACTTTTGCGCAATTCACTCAGTTTAACCTTATAGGTTTTTTGGCCGGATATAAGATACAGAATGTCTTTTGCCAGAGTAAAATCATTGTTCTTATTGAGCTCAACAGCTCCAATGTAAGAGTAAGATTGTATTTGAAAATCTGTCAAATCAATCGTATGAATACCTTTATTACTTAATACCCAAATCTTGTTCTGATAGAGTTTTGTTTTGATGATTGTATTTCCTAAGGTGCTGTTAAGGTCGTTGAAATTGCGGTAAATTTGACCATTTTTCAATATATATATACCCGACTGAATGGTGCCAATAATGAGATACGGATTACTGAAGTCAATGAAACTGCTGAATATTTGTTTATCTCCGTCCTTTATTTCAACGGGGTTTTCATCATTTTTAACGCTGAAGAATCCCGGAACTCCGCCATAGTACAGAGTTTTACTGTACGTATCGTATTTCACGCAGAAAAATCTGCCCACCATATTCACCCTTTGAATGGTTGAGTCGTTAGCTTTAAAAGCGATTTTATTAGACAAATAATGGATGGCTTTATCTGAAAATTGATGATAAAGTATATTACCGGTTGTTGCAAGATAAATATTGCCATTGGAATGCAGGCTGGCGTCTTTCATAGCCAGTTGCTGAAAATAGGGTCTGACTTTCAGTGTTGAATCGATTAATAGGAATCGGCTGTTTCCCAGTAAAAGGTAAACATTGTTGAGGTTTTTAGCTAATATGACAGGTTTATAGTCAAAGTATTCATCAAAATTAGCGATGAATTCCAAAGCGTTCTCATTCATGCGGTACAGCTGATTGTCAACTGTAATGCCATAAGCGTTATCTCTGAATTGTACCAGTCGAATGAAGGGTGATTTTTCCCCAACTTCCACTAATTGTATATTACTGACAGGCTTAATAATAATACCCTCACTGAGCGTCGAATACCATTCATTGCCAAGTTTGTCTTTGGTATAATGGGTAAAACTACGACCTTCCATAGTTTTTTCAAGTGTAAAACTTCCATCCTGAAGATTAATTCTTGTAATGCTTTTGGTCGTAAACACATAAAAGTAATTATCAATTATTTCAGAGTGGTTGTAATTGGCAGACAATGGAAGAATCTTTGTTTTTTCATAGTTTTTGCCATATCTGATTAGCAATTCACTGGACACGTTATAACTACTGATAACACATGAATCATTGCCATAAATAACTGCAAAAGGCAAGTTTAAATTGGTTGTATCCAATCGTCCATTATGGTATTTATATAGTTTTTGATTAGATGGATTATTGAAATAAACAACATCATCGTTGACAGCAAAATTTTGTATGGTGATGTTCAGTGAAATTTTCGTTTCCTTGTTTTTCTTCAAATCAAATTCAAATAGACCTCCTTCTGCATTCACAATTAAATTGCCATTGCTTAGAAAATTGATTTTAAGTGTAGAGGGAGGAAAGTTGAGATTGAAGGATTTGAAAAGTTTCATCTCATCATTTTCAATATAAAAGACCTGTAAACCCAGGTTGGTCATCCAGATTTTTCCATCCGGTCCGATTAACAAATCTGTATAAACATTGGATTTTTGATATGGACTGATATAATGTTTAAAGGTAAAGCCATCATAGCGGGATATCCCATTATCGTGAGCAATCCAAAGGAACCCTTTGTTGTCGAATTTTATTTTAAAAATGTTGTTGGTTGGGAGACCTTCTTTAATCGTAAGAAACTTATAGACAAGATTTTGGGATTGAGTAATACCAGATAACAGCAGAAAGCAGCACAGCAATAGTTTCTTTAATCCCATAGGCAAATATGTATTTTTTTTGCCAAATTTTAAGCAGTTGCTCTAAGTGCTTAATATTGAAGACTTGAGAGTACTTAACGGCAACTAATTGACTTATGGCACTTTGTTAACGCCCTTTAGCAAAAGATTAAACAGTCTGCTGAGGTTTAAATTTGTGTAAAATGGGAGTCCATATTGACATATTGAAAACTGCATTTGGTAAATTGAGTTGATAGTCGCCAAATTATCTTATCATCTTTGTACCATCGAAGTATGTACTTCGACAATAGCTACTACCATTTAAGGACTAAAAATAAATAACACGCTCGAAAAAAAAGCCCCGATAAACAGGGCTTTTTTCGTTTTATCTTGTTGGATTTATTATTTCACTTCCTCAAAAGATACATCTTCTACATCGCTGGCAGCATTGCCATTTTGAGCACCAGTATTTTCAGCACCAGGTTGAGCCTGTGCGTTTTGCTGTGCATTATAGATATCCTGACTGGCAGCTTCCCATGCTTTGTTGAGACTTTCTGAAGCAGAATCGCAAGCATTTAGGTCTTTGTTTTGGTGTGCAGTTTTTAACTGAGCCAAAGCATCTTCGATAGCCTGTTTTTTATCCGCAGGAATTTTGTCGCCATATTCTTTCAAATTCTTTTCAGAAGTGAAAATAAGAGTATCAGCAGTATTCAGCTTATCAGCTTCTTCTTTAGCCTTTCTGTCGGTTTCGGCATTGGCTTCAGCTTCGCGTTTCATTCTGTCGATTTCCTCTTTGCTTAAGCCGCTTGAGCTTTCAATACGGATTTTTTGTTCTTTACCGGTTCCTTTATCTTTTGCACTCACGTGTAAGATACCATTGGCATCTATATCGAAAGTAACTTCAATCTGAGGTACACCTCTTGGCGCAGGTGGAATACCATCCAGGTTGAACATACCGATAGTTCTGTTGTCTTTAGCCATTGGGCGTTCACCTTGCAATACGTGTAATTGTACACTTGGTTGATTATCGCTGGCAGTACTGAAAGTTTCGCTTTTCTTTGTAGGAATTGTTGTGTTTGCCTCAATTAATTTGGTCATTACACCTCCGTAGGTTTCGATACCAAGACTAAGCGGAGTGACATCCAGCAACAATACATCTTTCACTTCACCTGTCAATACACCACCCTGGATTGCTGCTCCAACTGCTACTACTTCATCAGGATTTACACCTTTAGAAGGGGCTTTTCCGAAGAATTTTTCGACAGCAGCCTGAACTGCAGGGATACGGGTACTACCGCCTACAAGGATGATTTCATTGATATCTGAAGTGCTGTAACCTGCATTTTTCAAAGCAGATTTACAAGGCTCAATTGTTCTTTGAACCAGGTCGTCCACCAATTGTTCAAATTTGGCTCTTGAAAGCGATCTTACAAGGTGTTTTGGAATACCATCTACCGGCATGATATATGGCAGGTTGATTTCAGTATTGTTGGTGCTTGACAATTCGATTTTAGCTTTTTCAGCAGCTTCCTTCAAACGTTGAAGCGCCATTGGGTCTTTGCTTAAATCCAGACCGCCATTTTCATCTTTAAATTCCTGAACCAGCCAGTCGATGATTTTTTGGTCGAAGTCGTCACCACCCAGGTGCGTATCCCCATCTGTTGATTTAACTTCAAATACACCATCGCCGAGTTCAAGAACTGATACGTCGTGAGTACCACCACCGCAGTCGAACACCACAATTTTCATATCGCTGTGTTTTTTATCCAGACCATAGGCCAGGGCAGCAGCAGTTGGTTCGTTGATAATTCTTCTGACATTAAGACCGGCAATTTCACCAGCTTCTTTTGTTGCTTGTCTTTGGGCATCATTGAAGTAAGCAGGAACTGTAATGACAGCTTCTTTCACTTCTGTACCGAGGTAATCTTCAGCTGTTTTCTTCATTTTCTGAAGAATCATGGCGCTGATTTCCTGCGGGGTGTATAGACGATCGTCAATTTTTACCCTAGGGGTATTGTTGTCGCCCTTCACCACTTCGTATGGTACTCTTCCGGTTTCCATTGTAACCTGATCGAAGTTGTTACCCATAAAACGTTTGATGGAGAAGATGGTATTTTTTGGATTGGTGATAGCCTGACGTTTAGCAGGGTCTCCAATTTTTCGTTCGCCATCTTTCATGAAAGCTACAACGGAGGGTGTTGTGCGCTTGCCTTCGCTGTTGGCAATCACAACCGGTTCGTTGCCTTCCATTACAGATACGCAACTGTTCGTAGTTCCTAAGTCTATGCCTATTATTTTGCTCATAAATATGTTATTTCAATTGGGTATTAATGCGTTTTCAAACCTAGTGCCACACACAGAATCTGTCAGTTTTATGGACAATTTTGTCGAATTCCATAAAAAACTATGACAAAAAGTCGGAATTAATAAGCCCAGTCAGTGTCAGAATGGGCAGTAAAATAGAAATTTTGAGAAGTAAATTATCTTACGAACCCTAATTTTTTATAGGCAGTATCTACTGTAAGATATGTTTTGGTTTGAGGTCCGATGGAAACCTGATCTATGTACAGGGTACTTCTGGAGCCAAATAAACCTACCCCATTGGTCACATTGGTAAAATCAGTCTGTTTTTGCACGATTCCGATAGAAGGAGTTGAAGCTTGAATGTAGGTATCAAGCGTTAAATTGCCGGCCACAAGTTCAATTTCGCAATTAGTAAAATGTCGGGTAACATTGGGATTAACTTTTACATTGGCTTTAATCAAATCGTAAAACAATCCACCCGGAATGCGTTGAATGACATATTCGCCGCCAAGGTTTGTTGAACTTCTGTAGCTTCTGACAATTTTCCAGGGAATCGTTTTTTTGACTTTGATATTGGTATCTGCTTTATCAATTTCAATATAGTTGAAATAGAAAAAGGCATCATAGATTTTACCATTTGGAGGGCATCTGAATTCGACAGGGACACTTCCTGTTGGCAAGACACTAAAAACTCTGGACATCGAAAACATGGAGACAGGCTGAGTTAGTATGGTGGTTCCCACTATATCGGTTTCTGCTGAAACTAACTTGCCTGTTTTTGGTAAAATAAGTTCGATTCGGTATTTCTGATTAGAATAAATACGTTCATTTGTTACATAGAGATAGTTTGGTGAATTGGCAAAATAGCCACTGTCTTTAAGTAAAATATTGGCTTTAATCAGCGGTATCTTTTTACCCGAACCAAGTTCTATCAGATAGGGAGCAATGGTATCAAAATAGAGTGAATCGCTGATACGGGCTACATCGCCAGCTTTGGCATTGGGATTAACGAATACTTTATTGATTTTTACAAACTGAATGGAGTAATTGGGGTCAAGTAAAGCATAGATGGAAGCACTTTCTTCATAATCAGCCAAAACATCAATTTCGTTGGAGCAGGAGCTGAAGGTAAAAACACAGAGAATTGGGAATAAAAATCTAAAACACAACTTCATTTGGGATAATTATCTTAATTTTGCCCAAACCCAAGGGAGAGAGCAATTGCAAAGATGAAGAAATTATTTCTAATTTGGATATTTGCGAGTGGATTTTTTGTTCAAGGACAAGAAGTCAACAAAGAATTTACCAAATTATTACTTGACGAACAATTTAATCAGGCTGATAAAAACTGGAGCAGTACTTTTAATGCCGATAATTTGTTTATCGCCCAGAACGGATATTACGAATTATACAGAAAGTCTAAAAAGTCGGGCTATTATCTGTTTTCTAATGCAGGAGAAGAATACAACAATTATCTGCTTGAATCTACAGTCGTTTTTAACGAACACAGCAATAAAAAGCAAAGTGCAGGTGTGGTATTAATGGCTCAGGCTGAAACAAGCGGAGGTGTACTGATAGAAATAAATCAGAAGAAAGAATTCCGTATTATGAAAATCAGTAAGGATAAGCAGACTCCTTTGGTTGGCAATGGGAATGGCTGGATGAAAGCTAGCAATGCCCTGACAAAAGGGGAGAACCTGATATCTGTAAAAACTTATGATAAAGTTTACGATTTGTACCTCAATGGTCAGTTTGTTCAAAGTTTTACTTACATCGAACTGAGTAAAGGCAAGGTAGGTATTTATGTGGGTCCTGACAGTAAAGTGAAGTTTGATTATCTGAGAGTATTTGGTGAGGATAAAAAGGACCTGACAAACCTGACAACCACAGATGCAAAATCTATGGAGGAATCCTTCACTCAAATCATTGTTAAGTTGAAGGATCAGATCAACAAAAAGGATAAAGAAATTGATGAATTAAGGACTAAATTGAAATTGTGTGAATCTGGCAGTGGTGGCGGAGTTAAGACTTCTGATACAGCATTGATTGCTCAGCGAAACAGACTGAACACCAGAGTAGATGAACTGGAGGTGGAAAATGAAAATCTGAAAACTCAGCTGGCTATGATGGAAGAAGAATTGAAATCGCTAAGAGAATTTAAAGACAGAATTGAAAAAGGCAATGAGGATGGTGATATCATCATTAACCTCACCAATATGGTTGCGACTCAGAAAACGAAGATAGAATCACTGGAAAACGAAAATAAATCCCTGAACAAAGAGAACAACGATTTGTTTATGGAAACGAAAGATCTCACCAAACAACTTGATAAGAACACCAATGATTTGACAAGTGAGCGTGCTAAAAATATCCGTATGCAATATGAACTCGACAGTTTGCGTAAGTTGATTTTCTCAATGAAGGATTCGCTCAACAAAAAGAACAGTGATACAAGCAAATCTAAAGGAGCTCCTGTTAAGGAGTTGACAGATGATGAGAAATTGCAACAGATTATAGAAAAGGAGCGGGAAGAACGCAGAAAGAAAAGAGAAGAAGAAGAGCGGGAAAGATTGCGTAAAGAAGAAGAAGAGAAGCAGAACAATGGAGGCGGGGGATGATCATTCTGGTCAGCTCCGGACTTTTAAATGTTCTGACTCTCGGCAATAAGAAAGTCAGTGCAATGGCATTGTGGCCATTTGTTATCTTTAGAAACCAGGAATTGCTCAATGATAAAGTTATCTTAAATCACGAGCGCATACATCACCGACAGCAATTAGAATTACTCATTATTCCTTATTACATCTGGTATTTTTTAGAGTACTGGATAAAGATGTTTAAGAACGGGTTCAGGCATTTTGATGCGTATGTATCGGTGAGTTTTGAACAGGAGGCATTCGATAAACAATCTGAATTTTCTTATTTAAACAACAGACAATGGTTAGCCAGCTGGACTTATTTTAAGAAAAAATTTAAGAAGCAATGATAGTAGTTAGAAAGATACGAAATATAAAAGAGAAGGAACAAGCCTTTGAAATAAGACGACGCGTTTTTGTTGTAGAGCAGGAAGTAGATCCTGCTGAAGAATACGATGAAGATGACGAAAAGTGCACACATTTCATAGCTTTTGTAGATGGGGAAGCTGCAGGAACAGCCAGATGGAGATTCAAAGAAAAAGGCATCATTAAACTGGAGCGTTTTGCAGTTGAAAAGGAATACAGGGGTAAAGGTGTTGGAGCAGCTTTGGTTAAAGCCGTTTTGGAGGATTTGCCCTTAGCCGAAAAAGTGATGATGCATGCCCAGTTACACGCCATTCCATTTTATGAAAAACAGGGATTTGAAACTTATGGACCTGAGTTTGATGAAGCGGGTATTAGGCATTTTGCCATGAAATTAAAACGAAACTGAAGGCCTTTAAAGCTATGTCATAAAATAATTATAACTATGCGACAACTCGCGTAATTTTAATTAATTTCGCAGCCAAAAAAACAATTATGCTAAAAGGAAAAACCACTTTGATTACCGGAGCCAGCAGAGGCATAGGCAAGGGTATTGCTGAACTTTTTGCTAAAAATGGTTCCAATATCGCGTTTACATTTGCCAGTTCAGTTGAAAAGGCAAGAGCTTTTGAGAAAGAACTCAGCGAAAAGTATGGTATCAAAGCCATAGGGTATCAAAGTGATGCTTCTGATTACAATGCTGCTCAGGCACTGGCCGATCAGGTAGTGGCTGATTTTGGCAATATTGATGTTCTTATCAACAATGCAGGTATCACCAAAGACACACTTCTGATGAGAATGTCAGAAGAACAATGGGATGATGTCATCAATACCAATTTAAAATCAACTTTTAATCTTACAAAAGCCTGCTTAAAGACTTTTCTGAAAAACAAAGCCGGTAGTATCATCAACATGTCTTCTGTGATAGGCGTAACAGGTAATGCAGGTCAGGCGAATTATGCCGCCAGTAAGGCCGGAATGATAGGTTTCACCAAATCTATTGCAAAGGAATTAGGCAGTCGCAATGTCAGATGCAACGCAATTGCTCCAGGTTTTATTGAAACTGAAATGACAGCTACACTCGATGAAGCAGTGCGCAAAACCTGGGTCGAAACCATTCCATTGAAAAGAGGTGGCAGCACTGAGGATGTTGCCAATACCTGTTTGTTTCTCGCCAGCGATATGAGCACGTACATTACCGGTCAAACCATCAATGTTTGCGGTGGTATGGTAATGTAATATTTTTAAGAATTCAATTTGTCGCTCGACCAGGAATATATCGAAGAAACGAAGGAAGACAAGGAAATGTCTTTCTTTGACCATATAGACGAACTGCGTAAACATTTATTGCGCAGTGCTTATCTCATAGTTGGATTTTCAATAGTAGCCCTGATATACATGGATACTATTTTTCATTCGATTATCATAGGTCCCATGAATCCCGACTTTCTGACTTACAGATTGATGTGCAAAGCCTCGAGGTATTTCAATGGCAATGACGATTTCTGTGTAAAGGATCTACATTTCAGCCTGCAGAATACCGAAATGGCCGGACAGTTTATGACAGCATTTAAACTGGCCTTTTTAGTTGGGATTATATTGGCAATGCCATTTGTGTTGTATCAGGTATGGTTGTTTATTCGACCTGCACTTAGCAAAAAGGAAATTAAAAACACAAGAGGGTTTGTATTCTATACCAGTTTTTTATTTATGGCAGGTGTGCTTTTCGGCTATTATGTCTTGTGTCCTATCTCCATCAATTTTTTGGGAAGTTTCGTTTTGAGTCCTTTGATTAAAAATGATATTAATGTACAAAATGTCATTTCCTTTATTTCTATGATTGTTTTGGGAACAGGACTTATATTTGAATTGCCGGTATTGATGTATTTTTTAGGCAGAATTGGCATTCTGACATCTGAGTTTCTTGTTAAGTACCGCAAGCATGCCTTCATAGTGATTTTGATTATAGCGGCTATTGCAACTCCGCCGGATGTAGTCAGTCAGGTTATTTTAACCATACCTTTGTATTCCTTATTCGAAATAGGGATATTTATTATCAAGCGAGTAGAAAAACAAAAATTAAGTGAAGTAAATGGATAATTCAATTAAAATTCAAATAGGTTCAGACCATGCAGGTTTCGAACTCAAAGGCAAAGTGATAGAATTTCTAAACAATGCCGGATTTACAGTTAAAGACTTTGGCTGTTACAGCACCGACTCAATGGATTATCCGGATGTAGCGCACCCTGTAGCCGAAGCTGTTTTATCTGAAGAAGGCAGTTTAGGTATTCTGATTTGTGGCAGTGGGAATGGTGTTTGTTTAACTGCTAATAAGCACAAAGGCATCAGAGCTGCATTGTGTTGGTTGCCCGAGTTAGGCGCATTGGCCAGACAGCATAACAACGCCAATATATTGTGTTTACCTGCCAGATTCATCAGCACTGAAACTGCATTTGAAATCGTATCGGCTTATCTCAGTGCCACGTTTGAGGGTGGCAGGCATGAGAACAGAGTGAAGAAGATTGATTGTTAATTCTATTTTTAAGGGTTAGAAATTGCTTTTTTACCCAAGTATCTTGAATAAAGATTCATAAAAGCGAGTGTGATTTAAACATTCAACAAACTGATGTTTCAGTATTCTATATTTACATAGTATGGAATGGAAGACCTGGTTACTTTATGAAATACTACTTTTTAGACTGTTTTTCTGAAATAAAGTTTTACATTTGAATTAAATCTAAGATAAAACGTTTAAAGCTCCATGCTGAAAAATTATGAAAGCTGGTTTATTCCATATAATACCTTTTAGTTTCCTACTCCTGCTTCTAAGTTCATGCGAAACTGATTGTCATAAGAAAGGCAACTGTCCACCCGAAAATTATCGATTTGAGCTGGGAGAAGCCAAACAGTACCTTTGGGCAGCACCAGGCAGTTACTGGATTTACCGCAATACCAAAACGGGTGATTTGGATACGCAGACAGTGACTTATTGTAAGACTTACTGGATGAATGTTAAAGGCACCACAAAAGCAACCCAACAAAGAAACGTAGATTATGAAGTTTTATCCAGGGGCATATACAGCAGTTATAACCAATGGACTTATGAAGATAAGACTCATAAAGTTGTACCGAATGATGTTTTCTTCGATGGCACCTATAGAGTTATATTAGACAGGTTAGTTGGCGGACAAGGTATGATTTATCTATTCGACTTTCCATTTAGATATAATGCTGCAATTGGTAATGGCAGTACTACTAAATGGTGTAAGAACATTGATACCAGCATAATTATCGGCGATAGTTTATATAAACACGCAAAAGTATTTGAGTTGGATATGGATGATATATGGTATCCCAACACACATCCATTACAAACGAGGTATCCAAAAACGAGATATTTTTGGGTAAGGGACATAGGTTTGATATGCAGATTGAATTTGAGTGAGAAATACTCATGGGAACTCATAGACTATAAAATACTTCAATAAAAACAATGAAAATCAAAACACTTTATGAAAACAAAATGTGTTTTGTCTCAAGTCCCAGTATAGAAGATATTATAGAATTAAAAGAAGTTTCTTCTATCAAACTTGCGCCAGTACCAGGCAATCAGTAAACCAGTCACAGCTCCACCAATGTGAGCAAAGTGGGCAATTGGGTCCCAGTTGAAATCACTTACACCTAAATAAATATCTAAACCAATGATGACAGGCACCAAAAATTTAGCCTTTATTGGGTAAGGGATAAACATAAACATCAGTTGAGTGTTAGGGAAAAAGATGGCAAAGGCAACAACAATTCCATATATGGCGCCACTTGCACCTAAAAGTTCACCATAATATGCTTTCACTACTGTGTCAAAGGATTCTTTGGTGTAAATAGGTAAATTAGATGAAAAAGTACCATTATCTTCAGTAATGTGAAGTGATTCTAAAGATGGCAACCAAACACCCAGCGCATTATGTACCATGACTGTTTCAATCAGTAAATGCAGGAATATGGAGCCCAGTCCAGAATACACAAATAACTTCACAAAACGTTTAGTGCCCAGCACATTTTCAACCGTTGTGCCTATGCTAATCAATGCAATCATATTGAAAATAAGGTGAGGCGAAATGCCGTTGGTATCATGCATAAACATGTGTGTGATAATTTGCCAGGGCTTAAATTCGGGGTTAAGCGGGTAATGCATAGCCAAAATTGAATTTAAGTCAATGATGCTTTTTGCAGACATTAAAATTGTACCTATGTAAAGTACGACACAAGCTATAACAATTTGTTTAACAGCAGGGGTGAGGTATATCCTGTTCATCTATTTGAATCTTTCGCTAAGATATTGATTATTGAGTTCTATATAAACAGCTTTGCCATTGGGGCGTACTGCCGGTTGTTCGCATTCAAAAAGCTGCTCGAGCAGTTGAATAAGTTCTTCTTTTTCCATACTCCTCGTTCTGAAAATAGCTTCATTCTGAGCCAGAGAAACAGCCAGGTTTTTGCGTTTGTCATTGGCAAAATGAGAGGCATTGTTTTTATAATGTTCGAGCAAACCTTCGAGCAATTCTTTTTCGGTCCCTTTCATGGTTTCGGCAGGCACTCCATTTATGATGAGACAATTGGTGCCAAAGTCGGCTACATCAAAACCGAGTTCTTTCATTTCATCTAAAATATCGTGTGCCATGACATAATCTGGACCTGTAAGTTCAATGGTTCTAGGGAAAAGCAGCTGTTGAATTGGTGCAGAACGGCGGCTGATATTATGCATGTGTTTTTCGAACAAAATGCGTTCGTGAGCAGCGCGTTGATCAACCACTATCAAACGCATATCTTTATTGGCTACAATGAATCCTTCAGCTATTTGAAAGGCATCGGATATGCGGGCTGTTTTTTTCTCATGACCAAGAAGATCATTGAGCGGTTTAACAGCATCTTCCCGATTTTCGAGGTAATTGTTCTCAAACAATTTGTGCCATTGTGAGGTTTGTACACCTCTCATGTTGGAGCCCGATTTGAATGGGTCGAATGATGGAGATTTAGGCAATGATTTGGTGCTTTCAGAAGCATTGTCCTGTTGCAGAAAAGCGACCGGATTAAATGTATTTGGGTCCCCAAAATCTAGTTCAGGTATAACTACATATTGACCAAGCGCTTTTTTAACTGCAGATTTAACCAAAGTGTAGATGGCTCTTTCGTCATCGAATTTGATTTCAGTTTTGGTAGGATGGATATTTACATCTATTCGCGAAGGGTCAATTTCGAGAAAAAGCACATAAGTTGGGTATTGGTCTTTGGCTATTAATTGGTCAAATGCGTTGACTATAGCATGATGAATATAAGCATCCTTGATGAAGCGGTTATTGGCAAATAGAAATTGTTCACCGCGTGTCTTTTTAGCAACTTCAGGTTTGCCGATATAACCCTTAACCGTAAGCAAGTCATGTGATTCGGCTACAGGCAAAAAATCGTTATCATTCTTTTTACCCATGAGTTCGGCAATGCGTTTACCTGCAGGACCGGGATGAAGATCGAAGACTTCTTTATCGTTGTGGTACATGCTGAAGGCCACATCAGGATGAGGCATTGCAACACGTGTAAATTCATCAATTATGTGTCGGAGTTCTACCGGTATACTTTTAAGAAAATTACGTCTTGCCGGCACATTGTAAAAGAGATTTTTGATGGCAAACTGAGTTCCGTTTAGGCAGGCAGTATGCGATTGTTCTATAATTTTACTACCTTCAATTCGGATAAGTGTACCCATTTCGTCTTCACGTCTTTTAGTTTTCATTTCCACATGGGCAATAGCAGCTATGGAGGCTAAAGCTTCACCTCTGAACCCAAAACTATTGAGATTAAATAAATCATCGGCTTTAGAGATTTTTGAGGTAGCGTGTCTTTCCCAGCACATACGTGCATCAGTAGCACTCATACCCATGCCATTATCTGTTATTTGAATCAACTGAGTGCCGCCTTCTTTGACAATTAGTCGGATTTCAGTTGCACCGGCATCCAGTGCATTTTCGAGCAATTCTTTAACAGCTGAGGCGGGGCGTTGTACCACCTCACCTGCTGCAATCTGATTGGCAATATTGTCAGGTAAAAGTTTAATTCGATCCATAAGAAACTCCGCTGTAAAAAGTGTAAATAATAAGTTCCTGATTATGGCTTTTTAATCGCTTTGAAGCCCTGTAAAACAACAATTCTATCATGTTTCCCCTCACCTTGCAAAGATATTGATATTTCTAGAGTAATCCTATCAGGTTTCGGGCATTGACTTCATTGTCGAAAATACTTTTACTGAGTATCTCTGAACGTACTTTTAATTCCGATTCAGTGAAGGTTTCCTGCCAGTATTTTTCGATATCAAATATCATTTTCTCAGCATTTTCCGCAATGATACAGGCTTTTTCAAGACCAGTATTGACAACCATTGTGGGATTGACCACACAATACCGTCCTCTGTACAAGGCATTCAAAAGTTTGAGTTTAATACCGGTTCCCTGAAAGGTTGGCAGTACATTGATATGGGCTTTCGAAATGGCCTCCATTATCTGGGCATTGTTCCAGTTATCAATTAAACGAATATGTGGATGTTTCATACAGGCTTTCTTAAGTTCATCGCTGGGATTACTTCCTGCTATGGTACACGGGATTCGGATTTTAGAAAATACATCTTTTACAAGATACAATGCCGCAAAGTTGTTTTCACCTACACCAAGATTGCCATGATAAAGAATAAATTTTCCCTTGCCGGTGCGAATGTCCACATCGTCATTAGGGTGAAAAGCCGGAATCAATACCGAATTGTGGTATTTTTTATTGAGATACTGATGGTCCTGTGGTGAAATGGCTAATACTTTAGTAGCGTTTTTAAGGTGTTTTTCATAACCTTTAAGTTTATCTGATTCTCCTCTGAAAAAGTACTTTTTAAAGTAGTTGGTCTCAACCAGTTCGAGGTTCTTGTAGTAATCGTGCTCTATATTGTGATTTCTCACCAGCTGAATGCGTCCACTCAGTTTGGGATGATTCAAAAAATAAGTGCAATGTATGCCTTCCAGTAAAATGGGGTGCTGGTCTTTGCATAAATTTTTCAGCAATTGTTCATCACTTCGTGTAGAGACGATATAGGGTGTATCTCCGATAAATGGGTTTTTATATCGGCTGCGTTTGTAATAGTATACTTTTTTACAAATCTCGTTCAGCTCCGGGGCTTCTGCTCGCCCGTATTGAAAACAATGCATGATAACATTGATACCTAATTTATGAAGAATTCGAGCTTTATGATAAATATCGATTACCCCGCCATAATCTGCAGGAAAAGGAACGTCGAATGATACGATATGAAGGGTCTTTTTCAAATCTGTATAAGTGTCTTGAGGTTTTCTTTTTCATTTCCCCAGTTATAGCTCTTACTCGCAAGTATAGCATTTTCTCTCAACTTCTCATAGATTTGTCTGTTGTTCAGCCAAAGCCGGATAGTGGAAACCATTGCATCCACTGTGTCATCGATACATACACCTGCTGAAGTGGCAGTATTGAGCAGTTCATATTCGGGTAAATGAGATGAAATAGAAGGTACTCCTGCATGCATATAATCAAAATATTTATTGCTCAGGGAATAGTAATAACTCAAGCTATTCTTTGCTTCCAGCAGATTAAAGCCTGCAAAACACGAAGGCGTAATAATTCTCAATTCTTCAGGACTCATGAGGCCTTTGAAATAGACATTTTTCAAGTCTTTTGCTCTTGCTCTGAGGGAAACACTCAAATCGCCTTCTCCAATTAAATAGCAATCACATTCAGCCAATTGTCTCATGGCATCAATGAGCAATTCAAGTTGCCTGCCTTCATTAAGTGCGCCCTGATAAATAATACAGGGGCGTTCGAATTGTTTGATGATGGTTGTATTTTGAGCGAGAACAGGCACATTGCGCACCACACCAAAAGGTTTGCCGTAGCGATTGCTGAGTTCTTTAGCCAGACCTTCGGCAACTGTATATCGGACCTGAGAATGATTAACACCCCATTTTGTTATCCAATCCCAGATGGACTTTTTCCATCGGCTTTTCAATTCGGGGACCTCTGTAAAATATTCATGCGCATCGTAAATCAGAGGTTTGCGTTTTATGATGGAAAGCAGAGTAAACGCCGGTAAAGTATCAGAATCTACAGCATAATACACATCAGCAGGTTTTAATAGCTGAGACCAGAAATATCGATGGTTGAGTAAAAGATACATACCAATTCCACTTTTAAATGGAATTTTATACGCATGAGTTGAATAAGCAGCTTGTTCAGAATGGCGTGTTTCAATGGATTTATATTTAAAATAATGTCTATACAGAATTTCGACATCATAACCCATTTCGACCAGAGCAGAAGCTATGCGTTTCATTCTTTGGTCGGAGAAGATGTGTCCGCTAATACCTATTATGATTTTCTTCCTACCCATAACCATTTTCCTTCTGTTTCTTTAACCCGTCCTTCATCAATCAGCCAGCGCAATAATATCAAATATCCATCTAATTCTGATGGTTCCAGTGTTTTTTGTAATTTTTCAATAGTCAGCAACCCATCATCAAACATGGACATTAGTTTTTCCAATTTGACTTTATCTTTATTTGCAGGGTCAAGTAATTTTTTCTTTTCCAGGCAAACATCGCATTTTCCGCAATCTGTGGCGTCGGTCTCTCCAAAATAGGCGACTAAAACTTTAGATCGACAGTCCTTTTTATTTTTGACAAAATCGTTCATAGCTTTAAGCATCTCCTTGTAGCGGGCTCTTAAGAATTCTATTTTTTCTGAAGAGATATGTACTTTCGGAAATCGATTTTCGAGAAAAATAATTTGTGGTTTATTGTTTTGAGGAATGTAATCAATCAAATCAACATCATGCATTTTTTTTAGTTGCTCTTTGACCCATTTTTCGGGCTTTTTCAATCGTCTGGCCAATTCATTTTCGTAAATATTGGTATAGAAATCGAAAACACCACCATAAGACCTGAGGATCAATTTTGATAATTCATTAACGCTTTCGTGTTTGAGTTGCCATTCGTACAAAGCTTCATAATTAACCACAAATTTTAATCTGGATGGAAGATACAAGGCATCTGAACTTTGCAGATAAGCTTCGGATTCAAGTATCCGGATACAATTAAAAACCAGGCCTGGATTGAGTTTATAGTAATTGCAAAATTCGGTGATGTCAAAATTGAAGGACTGACCTTCACCTGAGCCAACAGCCACTCGTAAATAATTGCAGATTAACTCATAGATTCTCTCTATTTCTTTGGGAAGAGGATATTTAGAATCAATTTGTCTTTGATCATCCAGAAAATCGGATTCATGCCAGAGCAGCACACAATAGGATCGGTTGCCATCACGACCTGCTCTTCCGGCTTCCTGGTAATAAGCTTCAGGAGTATCCGGTTTCTGTTCGTGAACCACCAATCTGACATCCGGTTTGTCGATACCCATTCCAAAAGCGTTGGTGCAAACAATCACCGGGGTACGACCCATTTTCCAGTCGTCCTGCTTATTGGTACGCAGTTGAGCATCCAGACCGGCGTGATAGTAATCCGCTTTAATACCGTTTTTACATAGAAATTCAGCAATTTCAACAGTTCTTCGTCTGCTTTTTACATAGACCAATCCAGTACCTTTTACCTTGCTGAACAGGGTTTTCATTCTTTCCCATTTGTTTTCGGTATGTTCAACAATGTAGCTTAAATTGTCTCTGGTAAAACTTTTCTTAAAGAGCTGATGATTTTTAAGTTCAAGTTTTTTGGCTATATCCTGAACGACCGCAGGAGTAGCAGAGGCTGTAAGCGCCATTACAGGTGGTTTGCCAACTTTTTCTCTGAATTCTGCTATTTTGAGATACGGCGGACGAAAATCGTAACCCCATTGAGAAATACAGTGTGCTTCATCAACTGCAATAAAGCTGACTTTAATATTAACTGCATAACCAAGAAAATGTTTGCTTAAAAGTCGCTCAGGTGAAACATAAAGAAACTTGTATTTGCCATTGATGCAATTTTCAAGTTCAAATTCCATTTCTTTACGGCTCATACCTCCAAATAAAGCCAAAGCCTGAATATCCCTTTTTTTAAGATTTTCGACCTGATCTTTCATTAAGGCAACAAGGGGTGTTACCACTACACAAACGCCATCCTGCATCAGTGCAGGTACCTGGAAGCAAACGGATTTACCCCCACCGGTAGGCAATAGAGCCAAAGTATCTTTTTTCTCTAAAATACTCAGTACAATTTCGCGCTGAAGGGGACGAAAATTATCGTATCCAAAGTATTGTTTCAGTATATCTTCCGGCTGTCTCAATCGGAAGGCTAAATTAGGATAAAAGAAAATGGAGTATTCCCCATTTTTCAATAAGAAATCACCAGTTTTTAGTGGAATATTTCTATTCGTGGTTCACAATTAATCGACCTACATATCTTTGGTCAAGGGTTTTGACTATGTACAGTCCTGAATTTAATCCGGATAAATCAAATGCCACTGTGCCATCAACTGTAAGCGTTGCCACTACCTGTCCCAAACTGTTGATTATTTGAAGAGTCAAAGGCTCCAGCGTTGTAAATTGGACTGTTTGACTGGCAGGATTAGGATGCATCAGGAAGTAGGCAGAATCGCTATGATTATCGATGGAATTGGGGTCACACTTAATGACTTTAACTATTTTATTTTTATCCTGTTCATAGAAATTGGGATATACATTGACACAGTTTTCAAATGTATTCCCGGTTTTTATTTTATAGTTTAAATGGAGATAAATTGGATAAGATCCAGGACCTTGATATTTGTGTTTAATCCAATCACTTGGTGAATTGATTGGCAAAGACTGATTGATATATGTTAAATCACCAAGATCCCAGGTCCATAAACAGGAGTCGGATGGGTTACATCCTGTACTGGTATTTTTGAATACCACTGTATCTCTGATGCAATATTCACTTTTAAATAAAGTGTCAAACATTGGTTGAGGGCCAGCAATTGAATATTCATAAGATTTGACAGATGAACAGCCAAGGTTGGTTTCATGCGTTACAGTAATATCATATTGTCCGCTACGGGCATATTGATGCGATATTTTTGCCGGCAGAGGGTTAAAGAAAGTACTCACTTTGTTGACACTGTTATCTCCCCAGTTAATTGTCATTTTAGTTACTTGATCAGAAATTCCGCTGATAGAGCTTTGCGGGTTCTGGAAATATATACTATCATTTAAATTGATAAGTTTGCCACAAGACATATCTATTGGAAGTATGCTCGTTTTACTTCTATGTGCTATAACGTAGAGATTTTGGGTAAATGTATCTCGACAACCATTGCTATCACTGGCTGCTGTACGTATAGTGTATACTTTACCAGTGTCTTGATTATAGTAAAGTCCAAACGGAGAACTTAATTCCAGAATATTGCCGGGTTTGTTGTCTAAACCTGACATACTGTATGGAAATCCTCCGAAGATGGATTGAATGTGGGTGCCATCATCGTCTTTACTTAAGTCTGTACGTGTATAGCCCTCTCTGTTGACATTTCCGGCTTCAGCAATTCTGTCTCGCCAGTAATCTACGCAATCTAACAAACCTGAACCTGAGCTTGGACAATTGGTAGTAATAATTTCAGGATATGGATTGTAATATCTGAGCATTGGATGAGTCAAAACAGATTGTCCCGGACAAATTATGGTATCCTGATAACCCATATTCATATAAAATCCTACAAGTGCTTTTTCTGCAGATACAGCTTCACATTGCTTAGGGTCATTAGAACGAATCTTTAATGTTACCACATAAGATCCGGCAAATTTTGGTATGAACAGATAAGAGCGATGGACAACATTGTTGACGGCAATAAAACTATCTAATGGTAAAATACTGGTATCTCTCCAATGAAGCTTAACTCTTTCATCCGAAATAAATTCGAAACTCAGTTTATGTCCGAAACCACTCGTGTCTACGATGCCTCGTGAACCAGTATATGCTTTGCCAATATTGCCTTTTCCATTCCAGATAAGATGCACATAATCTGAAGGGTCTATTTCAAATATATTGATGCCATTAGCAGATAATTGCGATTTAAAATCACCAAATGCATTACCTAAATTAGTCATTACATGCCACTTGTTAATACGAGCTACAGCAATAGCACTGCGGGTTTTAGTGTTTGTCACACCGTCGAAACTGCTTGTTTTTTCCAGTATCAGTGAATCCATCATAAAGCTCGAATCCTGGCTGACATATTGAAAACGTTTATAGGTTTCGCTAATGGTTTGAGTGTAAACTTTATTGTTAAACTTACCGGCATTATCACTAAATAAGGTATAAGTGATATTGCCAATTTCGCGTGGGTTGTTGATGTTGTTTCCAATGCCAGGTGAACTTCCAAAAGGTTTCACAGCAATTGGGTTGTTTTTGCAGAAAGAGTAATAGTCTCCGTAAATATTTCCCAATTGCAGTGTAAAGAAAGGCTCGAGAATTGGAAACTTAAGTAATTTAGGATAATGAACTGTATCCTGGCATTGTTCAGGGTAATTACCTCCTGCATGAATGCCATTGCCAACTATGAGAGAAACATCTACCACACCGGTGTTATCAGGTAAGCCGGTACGATCTATATTGGTTGAGTATCTTGAACCCGGACTTGAAGCACCTGGAGCATTTAAATACGGAGGATTGACCGGAGGTAGTCCACCCATGGACATGCTTCCTGAAGAGAGGTTTTTATCTACCAGTGGTACCCAGTCATTGCCAATTTTAACCGAAGCCCAGGTCATGCTACAGCCCGGTTTGGTATCATCCAAAACAAATGTAACACCATAATCAGACTGACTTGCCCCTAAGCATTGAATTCCTTCTATCCGAAGGTTACTGGCTGAAGGTGGTGAAAGAGAAAGTTTGACGTTATTTTCAGATGCACAGGCAAGCGGATGTATTGTGTCCTTTTGATTTAAAGTTATATCAAAACAACGGACATAAGAGCTTTCATAAAATTTCTTTCTGTGCAAACTCATGTTGACAATATCAGTGGACTGAAAGCCTGGAGTTGGTATTCTTTTCCAGACATTTTTATTGTTATATGCTTTATAACTTGGAACAGTGTCCTGACGGTATTCAATCGTGTAAGTGAAGAAAATAGTATCCGAAACTGATGAAGTGCTTACACTGACACCAGGTATGAGTGTTCTGTATCCCGGACCAGTGATGTTACTTGGCGGAGCTCCATTATTTGGGTTAATTTGTGCTGCCTGACCTGCTTTAAGATAGATTCGGGTTGTATGACTGATATCTTGTCTTGATGTTCCGGTTACAAAGGCATATTTAAATGGATATTTCTTTACATTTTTATATATAGATGAATCTCTGGCTGAAATTCCCCATGGATTATTGGCATAATAAAGTAATGTGTCTCTTACAATGGCAACAGAATCATCTGCCCAAAGCGATTTTTTAGCCGCATAACCGGAATCTTTATTAAATGTGCTGGTTTGAATGGATTTAGCAGCAAAGAATCGCGTATAAATATCTTCCCAATCCGTGTATTTATGAACAGGGTAAACATCTTTGCTATAGCGACAGTTCTTATTGATATTGATATTGTTTTTAATGTCGCTGGTACAAGGCTCACAGTATATATCATCTGTGTTCCATATTATATCAATATGCTTTAAGTCTCGTTTTAGTTTAACAGGATTTAAGCTTGACTGAGCTGAGAAATTGAATGCATGGGTCAGGGGAGAGTTGAATCCACCCGGTTTCAGGATAACACTGTCATCATCTCTCATATTGCCGTCGTTGTGGTAATATCTCGAGAAATTGGTGAAATGGACACTGTCTTTAATAGTGCATTGAAAACGTTCAGCAGTGTTAATAGAGTTGCTTCCACCAAGTTCAATTAATGACTGCGGACCAACTACTAAAATTGTATCTGTTATAGTTTTGCCACAGCCCGGTATTGTTGAAGTATATGAAAACTTAATCAGATGAGGGCCTGGTTTTGAAAATCTATGAGAACCTGACCAATCACGTTTAATATTATTAGGTGTAGGTGGTGTTTCGAATATATATAAAGGGTTACTGGAGCCGGGAATTGGTCCGTTTTTAAGGCTAAAATTAAGTTGAGCATTCGAATAACAAACCGAGTCGGCGCTTGCAAGAATAGATTTTGGAGTTAAAGAATTAAAGGCTGCATTTGAAAAAGTATAGACGTCTTTACAGCCATTTTTAGCTACAGCGCTTAATTTAACATCGAAAAACCCATTATTAGGACCTTGTGTATGATAGACGTGTTTTATTTGTACTTTCCAAAGTGCAGGCGTGAGTTTTGTCCCACTTGTTTTGGTTCCATCACCCCAGTCCCATTCAAAGGATTGCAGGCTATCCAGTGGGGTAGTTGAATTATTCGTTATCACCAGTTCAACACTGTCACATGCTTTAGGAACAGGAGATGAAATGAACAGACCAAGACTTGCCTGAGTTGAGGCAACATAATCGAATCGTTTGGATGTATAGCAACCATTGCAAGAATAAACTCTTACAGTATAACCGTAATTACCACCTGCAGGATCCTGAAAACTATGACAAAATTGAACTTTCTTATTGCCGGTAAATTCATATTTGACGCCATCATCCATCAAATATTCTCTAAAGCAAATGCTATCACCCGCTATAGTACTGCTGTCAACAAAGCAGAATTTATTATCAAAGAAACATTGTTTTTTCAAACTTATCATGCTGCTCTTAATTTCCGGACTTGGCATTATAGTAAGAGTGAGCTGAGCATTACAAGTTGAGCCATTCGGCAGCTTTAAAGAGACTTTAATTAGCTTAACACCTGGGTTATTAAAAGTGAAAAAAGGGGAAATATTTACATTATTGGTACCTTCTCCATTAAAATCCCAATTGATGTTGGTTGAACCGGGGGAATTGCAATTAAAGATTATAGGTTGGCCTGCACAAGCAACACCATTTGTAGAGATGAAACATTGTGCACTCAGAGAATTGAAATGAATTTGGAATGCCCAAACGAGCAAAAATGATTTAAGTAAGAATTTCATAGCAAATTTTTGAAATTGGCAAATTACCAATTACAATTAGACAAATTTATTGCTAAAAAGGTTGTTTTAAAACTAAAATGTGAAAATTTGATTAGTCCTTCAACAATTCTATATTATTTCTGTTTAGTCGCACCAGACCTCTTTGCTCCATTTTTTTAAGCAAACGTGAAATGACCTCTCTGCTTGAATTGAGTTCATTGGCGATTTCCTGGTGTGATAAAGGAATAATTTTAGAATTGATGCTGTCTGCATGTCTTTTCAGGTAAAACTCCAGGCGTTCGTCCATGCTTCTGAAAGCGACCTGATCCAGTACAGTGAGCAATTCTTCAAAGCGGTTTCTGTATGTAGTAACAACAAATTCGTACCAGCTTTTAAATTCACCCATCCATTTCTCCATCATGTTAAGTGGCACCATCAGGACTTCGGCATCCTCCATGACTCTGGCCATTATTTTGGAAGTTTCCATTTTGGTTGCACAAATCATCGAGATGGCACACGCCTGACCCGGCATGAGGTAATACATAAAGAATTCGTTGCCTTCACTGTCTTCGCGGTAAACCTTTATTTTACCACTAAGGATAAGCATGGTATTTTGGATATACTGACCGGTTCTAATTATGACTTCACCAGCCTTAAAATGTCTTACAACAGCAGTATCTTCAATTGTCTTGACAAGACCCGGTTCAAAATCTGTATAAACTTGAGCTACATTTGACATCATCAAGCAGCTTTGTGGTCGAGGTCAGCTAATTTGTTAACGACCATATCAGAAGTGATGGTGATTTCCTTTTCATTTTTGGAAGGGGCATCGTACATCACATCCAACATCAGTTTTTCGCAAATTGTTCTGAGACCTCTTGCTCCGAGCTTGAATTCAACAGCTTTGCTGACGATCAAATCAACTGCTTTTTTATCAAACACCAGTTTAATACCTTCAAGTTCCATAAGACGAATGTACTGTTTAAGCAATGCGTTCTTAGGTTTGATTAGAATATTTTTCAAAGCATCTCTGTCGAGAGGTTGCAGATAAGTTATCATAGGCATACGGCCAATGATTTCAGGAATTAATCCGAACGATTTAAGGTCACCAGGAGCAATTTGTTCAATCAGATCATTTTCATTGATTCTGTCGCGCAAAGAAGACTGAAAACCAACGGCAGCGGAGTTGAGACGTTTGGCTATTACTTTTTCAATGCCATTAAACGCACCTCCACAGATAAATAAGATATTACGTGTATCTATTTTAACAAATTTCTGGTCAGGGTGTTTTCTTCCACCTTCAGGAGCGATGTTGGCAATTGTGCCTTCGAGTAATTTGAGCAAGCCCTGTTGCACACCTTCACCACTCACATCTCTGCTGATGGAAGGGTTATCGCCTTTACGGGCAATTTTATCAATCTCATCAATGTAAACAATCCCTCTTTGAGTAGCCTCAACGTCATAGTCGCTGGCCTGATACAATCTGGAGATAACGCTTTCAACGTCTTCACCTACATAACCAGCTTCAGTGAGCACTGTGGCATCTGCGATACAAAATGGTACTTTTAATATTTTAGCCAGAGTTCTTACAAGGAGCGTTTTACCGGTACCTGTTTCACCTACAAGCAATACATTGGATTTTTCGATTTCGGTATCTTCCTTTTCCGGTGCATTCATGATGCGTTTGTAGTGGTTGTATATAGCCACTGACAGCACCTTTTTAGCCTGATCCTGACCGATGACATACTCATCGAGGTGTTTCTTGATTTCTGCCGGTTTAAGAAGATTGATTTGTAAATCGTTATGACCTTTTTTGGGTTTAACTGTATTTCCAAGTTCAACTTCAACAATTTTAGATGCCTGTTCAACACAAGCATCACAGATGTTGGCTTCTATACCCGAAATGAGCATAGTTGCTTCTTCCTTTGGTTTGCCGCAAAACGAGCAGAAGGAATTGGATTTTTTACTTGCCATTAGACTTGTCTTTGCTTCTGAAAAGCACCTCATCCACCATGCCGTATGCTTTAGCTTCTTCGGCAGTCATCCAGTAATCACGGTCGCTGTCTTTTTCAACTTTCTCGTAGGGTTGACCACTGTGGAAAGAGATGATATCGTATAATTCTTTTTTAAGTTTAGAGATTTCCTTGTAGGTAATTTCAATTTCAGTTGCCTGACCTTGCACACCACCAAGAGGCTGGTGAATCATTACACGGCTGTGTTTAAGAGCTGTTCTTTTACCTGCTGCACCGGCACACATTAAAACTGCGCCCATGCTGGCAGCCATACCAGTACAGATAGTACTCACATCGCTGGTAATAAACTGCATGGTGTCGTAGATACCCAGTCCGGCATAAACAGAGCCACCAGGACTATTGATATAAATTTGAATATCGCGGTTAGGGTTGGTGCTTTCTAAAAAGAGCAACTGACCCATAACAATATTGGCTACTTCGTCGTTGATAGGTACACCAAGGAATATGATTCTGTCCATCATAAGCCTGGAGAAAATATCCATGGCAGCAATGTTCAGAGGACGTTCCTCGATGATATTAGGTGTAAGATTGGTAATAACATTAGGGGTTGCGCTGTTGATATATCTGTCAACTGTGAGGCTGTTTAATCCCAGATGTTTGCTGGCGTATTTTTTAAATTCGTTTCCTTGGTCCATAATGGTTTTAATTCAACAATAATTATACAAATTTAGTGGTTGTGACATAAAGGCACAAATTATCCGCCTAATCTAGCCAACATTTCCATGAAATAGCCTAGTATAGCATACAAATAGTACTAAACTTAAGCTGGACGAAATGTCACAACGATTAGAGTTGGTCTCAAAAATTGGATTTAGAGCCAAAACCGAGTATTTTTTATTCAGATTAGACGTATTTCGAAGCACATACCAAAAGTGGTCTGAGCAAGAAATACAACGACGTATGAATAAAAAAGACGCGTTCAAATACATATCATCCAATACCTGTTTGGCCTAAAGGTTATTTTTGAGACCAGCTTTAGTATAGACAATTAAGATTCAAAAAAGTTGCAGCAATTAATGCTGATGATTGTGTTCTTCGATGAGTTTATAGAATTCCTCGATGCTGACAGGCTTATCGTTGTAGGAGATAATGTTTTTGATTTCGTGATATACTTTTCTTCTTAAAGCGATATCGTTCATTTGTTCAACATAATCTCTCTTTTTCAATGAGTCGTCACTGAATTTTTTTACAAATTCAAATTCAGGATTCTGAAGACCATAATTTCTGAACATAGATAAGGTATAACCCAGAGAAGCATCTTCTATATCCTGTTGAGTAATTTGGATATTGAATTGCTGAGCAGCTTTTTCACGAATCAGGATTTCTCTTAAGACTTTAGATTCCTGTTCATAGCGCTCATCGATATTTTCTGCATTGTAGTTTTCTTCTTTAGTACTGATCAACCAGCGTTTAAGAAATGCATCAGGAAGTGGCACATTGTGCTTTTCAGCCAACAAATGACCTATCATGTGGTCGACATGGTGATCGCTTTCACTTCTGTAATATGCTTCAAGATTTTCTTTGATTTTAGCTTTGAATGCATCTTCATCGTTAACAATGTTTTCACCAAGCACTTGATCAAATAATTCCTGATTGACATCTGCTAAAACTCTTCTGTTGATTTCTTCAATTTCAAGTTTGAAGTTTTTGTTAAGGTCGTTAACAGCTTCTTTTGCAATACCTAATGAACTGGCAATGACACTTTGATTGTCGTTGAACAATTTAAAAATGTCTGCAGTCAGTGTATCACCGACTTTTTTACCAATGATTTGTTTTTTAAGTTTAGCATCGGTAATAAGTTCAGGAGTGAAAGATGTTTTCTTACCATTTACACCACCTTCAAGAGCCTCGTCATTATCATTTAATTCAGTCAATACACCATAAACAACATCTTTTTCCTCAACCTTTTCAGCTTTGTCCATGGTGCCATATCTTACTCTTAAAGATTCAACTTCTTTATTGACTTCAGCATCATCAACAGAGATAACATATCTGTCCAGTTTATCAGCTGAAGAGATGTTGAATTCAAATTTAGGAGCTAGTCCAAGGTCGAAAGCAAAAGTAAAATCTTCTTTATTTTCGATGTCAACATCAGAGTTAACCGATTCACTAGGAAGAGGCTGAGCAATGATATCGATATTCTGTTCTTTAAGATAATCGTAAAGACCCTGAGAAGCGAGACGATTAATTTCATCCACCAAAATGCTTTTACCGTAAATGCTTTTAATCATACCCATTGGAGCAGAACCTTGACGGAAACCTTTAACGGTGATGGTTTTTTGGTGTTTTTTAAGTTGTTTCTCTACGAGTTCGGCGTAGTCGGCCTTTGCAAGTGCTACAGTAAGAGTAGCATTAAGATCATCGATTTTGTTGAAATTTAATTCCATTGAATTTTGGGCTATTCGATTTCAGAACGGATATCAGTTTATGTCGCAGACTTATCTATTGCAAAAAGACACCGGGAGTTCCGATGTCTTTAAGTGCGGATGAAGGGACTCGAACCCCCACGCCTTTCGGCACCAGATCCTAAGTCTGGCACGGCTACCAATTACGCCACATCCGCTAGTCTTGATTCCGTCTTTGAAATCAGGGCTGCAAAGGTAAGCAATAAATGGAATAATCAAAAAGGAAAGTTGAGTTAATACCAATTTATGTAATTAAATAACTCTAATTCTTTATTAAACAAGTAATTACAAATTTCTCGTAGCCTTTTAGCACCTATCATACTATTCGTTAAAGCTATAAAAATGAGTTGATTCTCTTTATCGACTATCAGGATATGGTTATACGACCAATTGCAGCCCCATTGCCAAAGCACCTCATGGCCGGTACTTCTGTCAATTCCCATCCCATTTCCCCATGAAAGCTGCTTAAATTGTCCTACAGGTACCTGGTGTTTTAATACGGAGTCTAAAACTTCCGATTGAAGTAGTTTTTTGCTGAATAGTTTTAAGTCGTATAAACAAGTGAATAATGTGCCATTTGATTTAGCTTCAGTTGTCTTTCTGATAGTTCGGTGCAACTGATTGTTTTCGTAGTAACCATTGACGTAATTGGATTCAAAGTCTGATTGCCAGATAAAGGAACTTCTTGTCATACCGAATGGTTTGAAAATATAAGTCTGAGCCAATTCTTCCAATGTTTTCCCACTGATTTGCTCTATCAATCGCTGCAATAGGATGTAATTATTTTCAGAGTATTGAAATGCTGCAGGAGATTCATTAATTAAGCAGGTATCAGCAGATTTCAAGGAATGTTTCAGAAGCATTAAGGGGTCTATTTTTTTATAGCCACCATCGCACATCTGGACGGACAATGAATGTTGTAAATCAGGATAATCTTTTCGCATTTTCCAGAATAGAAAAGCAAACAATGTTTTACTCAGGGATGCACCTTCAAAAATGGTAAATTCGTTAGCATTTGAATGAGTTGTATTGAATCCTTTCACCTTTTTAAATGCAGAATCTTTATGTATCAAAGCAATGGCGTAAGTATTGACATCTGACAGGCTGGAATCAATATTTAAAAAACGCATTTCGTATTGATTTTTTTCAGAATCAGCAGGACTTTGACAGGAGAAGTTCAGCAAAGCCAAAAAACCCATAAAACACAATATGCGCATGACGGGCGAAGATACTGATTTAAGAAGAAATGAAGATTGAAAAAAATATAGACCAGTCATTACAGGAATGTGGGTATAATTTAGCCATTTTCTGCATGTCAGGTATAGTCAATTTGTACTATATTTGCACAAACAGGCGTTTGGAATTATGGCAGTAATCAGCACTATGATGAGTTGGTATTTTAGGAAGCGGGCGACATCGTTGGATGCAACAGTCCGAAACGCACCTGAAGTACAGAATAATGTTCTGAAAAGGCTAATATCAGATGCCAGAGACACAGAATGGGGACGGAATTTCGATTTTAAATCTGTTCAAAACTATCAGGATTTTAAAGAGCGCTTTCCAATTCAGGATTACGAAACATTAAAGCCATTCATTGAGAGAGTCATGAAAGGAGAGGCTAATGTTTTGTGGCCTGGAGAAATTATTTGGTTTGCAAAAAGCAGTGGAACCACTAATGACAAGAGTAAATTTATACCGGTAAGTTATGAAACACTTGAGGAATGTCATTTCCAGGGAGGAAAAGATATTTTATCCTATTACTGTCTCAATACGCCTGAAACGGATATTTTTGATGGCAAGAGCTTACTGATAGGTGGCAGCCATAAAATCAATTCATTTAATGACAGTTCCTATTATGGCGATTTGAGTGCCGTATTGATGAACAATATGCCAACCTGGGCAAATTTGTTAAAAACACCGGATAAATCCATTGCTTTGATGGATGATTGGGAGTTGAAACTGGATAAAATGGCCAATCAGGTGATACATGAAAATGTAACCAGTATCTCAGGAGTACCTACATGGACAATAGTGTTGCTGGAAAAGTTAATGGCAATGAAAGGTGTAGATAATATTGCTGAAGTTTGGCCTAATTTACAATTGTATATTCATGGTGGTGTAAGTTTTGCGCCATACAGGGATGTTTTTAAAAACATGATAGGCAATACAAAGATGCGCTATCTGGAAACCTATAATGCCAGTGAAGGTTTCTTTGGATTACAAAACGATCTTCATGACCCATCCATGTTATTAATGCCGGATTATGGTATTTTTTATGAGTTTGTTAAGGTGAGTGATTTGGATCAGACACATCCAAAAACCTATTTACTTGGTGAAGTTGAGACAGGCGTAAATTATGCAGTAATCATTAGTAATACGAGTGGATTATGGCGTTATCAACTTGGCGATACTGTAGTGTTTTCGTCTGTTAATCCATATAAATTTACGATTACCGGAAGGACGAAATTGTTTATCAATGCTTTCGGGGAAGAGGTAGTTATTGATAATGCTGAGAAAGCAATAGCACACGCCTGTGCAGTTACCGACAGCAAGGTGAGAGAATACACTGCGGCACCCATTTATCTTGATCATGAAGACCATGCAGGACATGAGTGGTTAATTGAATTTGAAAAGGAACCTCATAGTATACACGATTTTGCCACCGCACTCGACAGTAAACTGAAGGAAGTCAACAGCGACTATGAAGCAAAGCGGCACAAGGATATTGCATTGAAGATGCCGCGGATACAGGCAGTTCCAGGAAACACTTTTTATAACTGGTTGAAGGAAAAAGGTAAACTTGGTGGACAACATAAAGTGCCGAGGTTGAGTAACGACAGGAAGGTTGTTGAGGAAATATTAAAGGTTAAATAATATTTTTTTTTAACCGTCTATTCGCCTCAGGCGGATGTTGGAAATTAAAAAAATTCAAATCATTAAGTTTCAATTCATAAAAAATTTTACTCAGTTCAAAAAGAATTTAATATGTTTGGATAAAATTCATTTGAAAATTTATTTCTGATGACTTAAATTTTCATACTTAGAAATGCGATTTTAATTCTAATTATGCATGTCGAATTCAGAAAGTTTATTTCTTTAATTTTGAAACCATTTATACATGAAAATTTTCATAGAAACACCAAGACTTATCATAAGAGAGATGTTACCTGAAGATTTGGAAGGCATGTTTATCATGGATTCGGATCCGGAGGTGCACAGATATCTTGGCAATCAACCCGTGAAAGACATTGAGACAATTAAGCAGGTGATAGAATTTGTTCGCCGGCAATATGTTGATTTCGGAATTGGCAGATGGTCGGTAATTGATAAAAGTACCCAGGAGTTTATGGGTTGGACAGGTTTTAAGTTTAACACAGAAGAGCGTAATGGTCATGTTAATTATATAGATATTGGATATCGTTTGCAAAAGCGGCACTGGGGTAAAGGCATTGCCTCAGAGTGTGCTGAAGCATGTATGCAATATGGTTTGAATGAACTTAAGTATGACAAAATATTTGCCGTAGCGCACATTGATAACATTGCATCCAATAAGGTTTTGCAAAAAATCGGATTAAGTAAGAAAAATCAATTTGATTACGATGGTGAGATGTGTAATTGGTACGAATATTTAGTCCAATAGTGGCATTTTTCGAAATTGAAGATTTGGCTTTGAAAAGGTACTTTTTTCGTTTAGAATGCAAAGTAAAACAACCTGTCAGGTTGACGTTTTACGAATTATATATTTTTGTAAATATCTGATATATAACTATATAATTAGCTAAAAGATGCTTTTATTTTGATGTTTCGCCAACCTGACAGGTTCAACTTTTGGATTCGACTTTTGGCAAAAAAAATTCCCGCTTTAAAAACGGGAATAATAGCGATTTGGGTGCCCGAAGTGAGACTCGAACTCACAAGGATTAACTCCAACGGCTTCTGAGACCGCAACGTTTACCAATTTCGCCATCCGGGCTGATAGCCATTCGGCTACTTTGCTGTGCCCACGACAAGATTCGAACTTGCACGACCGTAAGTCACCACCCCCTCAAGATGGCATGTCTACCAATTTCATCACATGGGCAAAGTAGGGCGGCAAAGATAGATGAACTTTTGAAATTTTTCAAGTAATATTAAAGTCCGGTCAGATTTCAGTATAAGGACCTAAAACAGCAATAAAATGTATGGCAGAAAAACAATTAGTCCAACAATCAAAGCGGCTATAGAAAATATTAGAACTGCAGCAGCGCTAAGGTCTTTAATTCTTCCGGCCAGTTCATTGCGTTCAGGACTGATTTTGTCGACTAAGTTTTCGATAGCAGTGTTCATAGTTTCCAAAGCCAGAACTCCTCCAATGCAAATTACGATTACAGTCCATTCAATTAAGCTTATACTAAAGTATATTCCAAAACCAATTGCAATACACATAGATACTATGTGAAGTTTAAAATTGCGTTCAGTCCAGGCATAATTCAATCCCTGAAAAGCATATACAAAAGATTTTAGCAGGCTGTTTTTGGCCATTTTATGCAACAAAATTAAAGGATTTTTAAAAATTAATCCTTTGAATTATATTTGTATTATGAAACCTTATGTTTTAGCACTTTTGAGTATTGTCATTTTTAGCGCTTGTGAAGAAGTTCCACCAGCAATAGATTTTAAAGCACCTTACAAAACCAAAGATACTACGTATGTAGTAAGTTCTGCTCCGGCAGCCCAGCATAAAGCGGTGTTAATTGAGGATATTACTGGTGTCAGATGTATCAATTGTCCTCAAGCTGCAGCAAAGGCATCAGAAATTATAGCAGAAAAATCAGAAGATAGTGTAGTGGTTGTGGCTCTTTATACCAATCATTTGCCACAGTTTACAACACCATGGGATGGTTTTCCGCTGCTCAATAGTACTATAGCCAACACTGTCGTAGACTTTTATGGCGTACCAAGCGGTTTACCAAATGGGTATATTGACAGACATATTTTTACACCAAGTACAGTCAGATTCAACGCATACACAACCTGGAAAAATCTGGTAAATCAGCGATTAAAAGAAAGTACACCCGTCAATATTTCTATGACAAGTATTGTTTCTGGCAGAAACGCAACTGTTAAGTTAAAACTGGAATACAATTCAGATGCTAGTGCCAGCACACATAAATATGCTTTATACGTCACAGAAAGCGGGGTTGTAAGTAAACAGACAGGTGCCAGTGATACATACGTACACAATCATGCTTTGCGATATTCATTCGGAAATCCTTTAGGAATTGCATTGAATGCGCCATTAGTAGCAGGCAGAGTTTTCGAGAAAGAGTTGGATTATGCTGTGCCTGCAGATTATGATATTGATAATTGTCATTTAGTATGCGTTATTACAGATGCTGTAAGTGGCGATGTAGTCAATGTGCGTACCATTCATTTGAAATAATACATGGATTGGCGCAGTGCCGGCATTGGGTTTAAACAGTATCTCTTACTTGAAAAATCGCTGTCAAAAAACAGTATAGAAGCCTATCTTCACGACATCAATTGTTTTACCAATCATTTAAAATCAATTGGTAAAGAAATAAGTCCGCTTGCAGTTACTTATCCTGATTTACTTGAGTATGTCAGTTCATTGAATGAAATAGGTGTTGCATCAAGTTCGCAAGCTCGTATGATCAGTGGTTTGCGGGCATTTTATAAATATCTTTTGATGGAAGATGTACTGCAAAATGATCCAACTACATTTCTTGAGATGCCGAAGCAAGCCCGCAAATTGCCTGAGGTATTAAGTCTGGAAGAGATCAATAAAATGTTGGATAGTATTGATTTGAGCAAGCCCATGGGTCATAGAGACAAAGCTATGATTGAAACACTTTTTAGTAGCGGATTAAGGGTAAGCGAACTGATTGGTATGAATATATCCGAAATTTATTTTAAGGATGAATTTCTGAAAGTAAGAGGAAAAGGCAATAAGGAGCGATTGGTGCCAATTGGAAGACATGCTTTGAAAGCAATAGATATCTACCTGAATCAAACTAGAGTTCACATGAAAGTACAGAATAAATTCAGTGATGTACTTTTTCTAAATCATCTTGGAACGGGCATCAGCAGAGTTTCAGTTTTTAAAATAATCAAATCATTAGCTACAGCTGCGGGGATACGCAAGACAATCAGTCCGCATACATTCAGACATTCGTTTGCAACATGTTTAGTAGAAGGAGGAGCAGATTTGAGGGCAGTTCAGCAGATGCTAGGGCACGAGAGTATCACAACCACTGAAATATACACACATCTCGACAGAAGCTTTTTAAAAGAAACCATACAGCTTTACCATCCGAGGTCTCGAAAAAAATAATCCTTAAAACATTGCAGACATTAACTCATCTGCACTTGTATTGTTGAAGTACTGAGGGATGTCAAACTGACTGATAACCGATAGCAAATCATTGTGTTCATGGCGTTTCCCAATTAAAGCACTTTCGATTTCCTCCTTATCTTTTACATTAAAGAAGTCGCCATAGAATTTAAATTCGGTAATAATTCCTTTTTCTACATTGATTAAAACTTCAATATTTCCACCTTCAGACTTTACCATTTTACGGAAAGTATATTTAGGAGAGTAGCCAAAATTCCATTCCCAGGTGCGGTATTTTTCATCAGCCAGTTGGTTGATAGCTTCAATATCTTTAGGACTGTATTCGTAGAAATGAGCATCGGGATATTTTTTAGCAATATGATCGATGATGAGATTATAGAATTCGGAGACAGATAATTCATTCTTCAAATGCGAGCTGATATTGGTCACTCTGCTTCTGACAGATTTAACTGCTTTATCTTGAAACTTTAGAGGATTAACTTTAAGAGCAGCAGACAAATCAGCTATTTGAGAAGTGAATAGCAATGTTCCATGATGCAAAGTTCTTTTCTTTTGGGGGTAAATGTGTTCAGCGTTTCCACTGATTTTCATGCCATCAATTAATAAGTCATTTCTGCCGCTGAATTCGGCGTTTACCCCCAAGGATTGCAGTACTTCAAGAATTGGAATAGTATAATGTTTGAAGTCAATTTTAATTTCATCTCTGTTAGTGGCATTGCTAATAAAGGTAAAGTTTAAATTTCCCAGGTCGTGAAACACTGCACCACCTCCTGATAAGCGGCGCACGACCTTCACATGATTATCGCGGACGTAGTCGGTATTAATTTCTGCAAGTGTATTTTGGTGTTTACCAACAATGATGGCATTTTCATTTCTCCAAAGGGTAAAAATATCTTCATCGAAGTTTTTCAGCAGGTATTCTTCAGCAGCCAGATTAAAGTAGGGGTCTGTTTGAGGGTTTTTAATGATGAGCATTAGGGCTGCAAAATTAGGGAATTGGTAGAAATAAGGCGGTAAAATAAGTAAATGTTGGAAATCAATTGTTCATGTATTCAGGAGCAGGTAGAATATTTGTTGAGTGAGGCAGTATTTTTTGTGAGTGGGTTGAGAAGGTTTTGAATTGTTTTAATTTGTGATACCCTGGCAGGGTGTTTAAGGTTAAAATAATTCCATTGCACTCTATGTTATCTATATTTTAATTGAAAAAAGCAAGCACACTTTATTGAAAACCACTTAATTTTTTATGGAAATGATAGAATTTTTATCCAGTTGAGGGAGCAGATTTTGAATTTTTTTAATTCCCGACACCCTAGCAGGGTTAATTGCGTTAAAAAAACTAATCCATGTTGTGTTAAAACAATAAAACCCTTTATTTTTGCACCCGCAATGAATTTCGAATTAACAGAAGAACAATTGGCAGTCCAACAAGCTGCTCGTGATTTTGCTCAAACCGAGCTGTTGCCTGGTGTTATAGAACGTGATAATAACCAGGAGTTTCCTGCAGAACAAATTAAGAAACTTGGAGAGCTCGGCTTCCTTGGTATGATGGTTGATCCGAAATACGGTGGTAGTGGAATGGATACTGTAAGTTATGTTCTGGCTATGGAGGAACTCTCTAAAGTGGATGCTTCTGCTTCTGTAGTAGTCTCTGTAAACAACTCGTTGGTATGCTGGGGTCTCGAAACATTTGGCTCTGAAGAGCAAAAACAAAAATATCTGGTTCCTCTTGCTAAAGGGGAGGTTCACGGTGCTTTCTGTTTAAGTGAACCTGAAGCCGGTAGCGATGCAACTTCACAACGCACCACAGCAATCGATATGGGTGATTATTACCTGTTGAACGGCACTAAAAACTGGATAACCAATGGTAAAACTGCCACGTATTATCTGGTAATTGCTCAAACAAATGCTGAAGCCGGACATAAAGGTATCAATGCTTTTATAGTTGAAAAAGGATGGGATGGTTTTGTCATCGGTAAAAAAGAAGATAAAATGGGTATCAGAGGTAGTGACACACACTCTCTGATGTTTACAGATGTTAAGGTTCCAAAAGCCAACCGAATTGGTGAAGATGGTTTTGGTTTTAAGTTCGCTATGAAAACCTTAACCGGTGGTCGTATAGGTATTGCTGCTCAAGCTTTGGGTATAGCAAGTGGTGCTTATGAGTTAGCGCTTCAATATTCTAAAGAAAGAAAAGCTTTCGGTACTGAAATTATGAATCACCAGGCTATACAGTTTAAATTGGCAGATATGGCTACTGAAATTGAAGCAGCCCGCCTTCTATGTTTGAAAGCTGCCTGGCTTAAAGACAATAAAATGGACTATGGCAGAGCCAGCAGCATGGCAAAATTGTTCTCTTCTGAAGTTGCAATGAAAACTGCAGTTGAAGCCGTTCAAATACACGGTGGATATGGTTATGTAAAAGAATACCATGTTGAACGTCTGATGCGTGATGCAAAAATCACTCAGATCTACGAAGGTACCAGCGAAGTTCAACGTGTGGTAATTTCAAGAGATATTTTAAAATAAAAGAAAATAAAGCTGGTCTCTAAAATAACCTTTAGGCCAAATCAGTATTTTGGATATTTATTACAACTCGTCTTTTTTATTCATACGTCGTTGTATTTCTTGCTCAGACCACCGTTGGTATGTGCTTCGAAATACGCCTGGTCTGAATAAAAAATACTCGTTTTTGGCTCTAAATCCTATTTTTGTGACCAGCTCTTAAATATTTAATAAGGGATTCAAAACGGATCCCTTTTTTTATTGCTCTTTTAAATTGGATTTGATGACTTCCATTTCAACCGGACGTTTGTACAAAAACACATCCAGCCACATTTTTATAATCTCACTAATGTTTCGCTCCATTAAAAGTCGAAACAATTCGCGGTCTTCATCATCCAGCTCTTTTTCAACCTGAAGAAAATGGATGTCATCTACCAATCCATTTTTGAAAGTAATGGACATGGCACTTTCTGAGTCTCCTCTCTTGGCAAAAACTGTAATCGGGAGTTCTGCCTTATTCTTGAAATAGACTTCCAAACCATAGTAATCATAAAGGCGAACCATCAAACAAATATAAGAAAATTTGTTAAACTATCACTAGTGATTTGTCTTGATTTACAAGTCGATTATTCTGCCAATAATACTTTCAGATATAAAAGTTTCATATTAAGTTTGAACTAAATTTAAAGCATATAAAAATGACAGCACAATATCTATTCGAAGAAAATAATGCCTACAATACTAAAGTTAATGTCGATTTAGTTGAGCATTTGATTCAACAATCAGCGCATGATGAAAGAGTCCAGATATTGATGTCTCATATAGTCAATGCGCATCAGATCTGGCTCGAGAGAATCCTTGGTATTCCTAATTCAGTAGCTGTTTTTGAAGTCCGTTCTTATCATGAACTCAAACAACAAATTCTGGAAAACAATCAACTTACTTTAACAATTTTGACGACACGAAATCTCGAAGATTCTATACAATATAGAAACACAAAAGGCCAAACGTATATCAATTCAATTTTACAAATACTGTTGCATATTTTCAATCACAGCTCTTATCACAGAGGTCAAATTAATCAACTGCTGGTTAAAGAAGGTAAGCAGGCAATGATTACAGACTATATTTTCTATAATAGAACTGAGGTCATATAAGCTCACGGTTTACAACCCATAACTCAACTCAAATCCAAACACATAATGCCTGGTTAATCCGTCAGGTCTTACCTTTCTTACGATAAATGGTTGAGAGTATCTGAAGCTTGCATGTAGCTTGTCATTAAACTTATATGTAATACCGCTGCTCATATTCAATGTTAGTCCTTCCGAGCCTGTTAATGTAATTTTTTCACGGTTGCCGAAAAATTCAGTGTAGTTATCATTGCCCAAATGGTAAATTGGAACAAAGCCCAGTTGAATGCGCATTTTTTCTTTAATAACAAAGGTCTTTTCAATTCTGGCAACTATATCGGGTTGTCTAATAAGCTTTGTTGATGAAAAGTAAGCTCTTTGTTCTGGCGTAAATGAACTTATACTTGTGTCAAACACATTCTTGTTGTTTTGAATCAAAGGCAATTGAATACCAGTTGCAAAAAACCAACCTTTTTTGTGTGCTATACTTGCGCCAATCAGTATATCGAAAGTGCCAAGTCCGCTCTGATAAGGCATCGGAGCGGTGTAACCTGTTAATTGATTTTTATTCAGGTTGGTTTGACCAGTTGGTAATTTAAAGCCCAAATTAAATTCAGATTGCCATTGTTTCTCGGATTGTGTTTTATATGAACCAACTAAGCTTAAATCACCTAGCGCACTTGTATTTCCAAGGTTTCCTGAAGCCATCACAAAAGGAAGTTTAATTTGAAATGCCCACTTGTTTTTAATCTGTTGTCGGTATTCCAACTGAATGCTGCTTATAGAAACATTTTGTTCGCCTTTACCGTACTGAAAGTTTGCTGTAAGTGTTTTTTCATTTTCTGATTCAGAGTGTTTCATTCCACCTGCAGTGCACAAACCTGCGTCACTACAACCTTGAGCGTAAATATTAAACGAGGCCAATAAAATTATAACAGAGAGAAATGTTTTAAAAAGTTGAACAAAATTCATTTTAACAAATATGAGACAAAAAAACGATTAAGTCTACCGAATTATTGCATTTTCTTAAATTTCAAATAGCATTCTTAAGTAAATGAAAATCAAATAAATAGACCTCTGTTGATAAATAATTTTCCACAAAGTGGAGAAAAGTGGCGAAAAGTGGATTTTTTGATTTTACTTTACCGAAAATTTTTCCAGTACGGAATGGCTAGGTTTATCGGGGAATTCGAATGTAAAATTGACAGCAAGGGTAGAATCATCTTGCCGGCAAAATTGCGTTCTCAAATTCCTGACAAGGATGCCAAAGCCATGGTGATCAATCGCGGATTTGAAAAATGTCTGGTGCTTTACACTTCAGCAGATTGGAATTTGGAAACAGAAAAGCTGACAATTTTGAATGACTTCAATCGTATGGCTCGTAAATTCATACGACAGTTTAACAATGGAGCCAACATCGTTAACATCGATTCAAGCAGCAGAATAAATATTCCAAATAACCTGATTGAATATGCTTCTCTGAAAGATGATATCATCATATCGTGTTACAACCACAAGATAGAGATATGGGATAAGAAACATTACGAAGAGGAATTGAAGTTTGATGATGAGGAGTTTGCAAAAATGGCAGAGGAACTCATGGGCGGACAAGATCCAACAATCTTAGGATTCACGACGAATGGTAAAGACGACTGAGGCATATCACCTTCCTGTGATGCTCAATGAATGCATCGAAGGCCTTGCGATTAAGAAGGATGGGATTTATGTCGACGTTACTTTCGGGGGAGGGGGACATTCAAAAGAAATACTGAAGCATCTCGGAGATGAAGGTAAATTGTATGCATTTGATCAGGATTCAGATGCAGTTCAAAACTTACCGGATGATCCACGATTGGTTTTTATCAATCACAACTTCAAGTATATCCGTCAGTTCTTAGAGTATTTAAAAGCAGTTCCTGTAGATGGAATTTTAGCAGATCTGGGCATCTCCTCTTATCAAATTAATAAAGCTGAGAAAGGATTCGCTCACAGGCTTGGTGGTGACCTCGATATGCGTATGGATCAAGGTTCGGGCATTAAAGCAAGCGATGTGCTGAATATTTATTCTGAAAAGGAATTATTGAGAATCTTCAATCAATACGGTGAAGTTAAAAATGCTTACAAACTTGTTCAGACCATACTGGAACAAAGAAAGACTAAGCCTATTACCACTATTGAAGATTTTAAAGATGCCATCCGCATTTGTATACCGGCAAAAGAAGAAAGCAAATATCTGTCGCAGGTTTTTCAGGCATTAAGAATTGAAGTCAATCAGGAATTAAAAGCACTGGAAGCCTTGTTGGAGAATGTTACAGATTTACTGGCTCCCGGTGGCAGATTAGTGGTGATGAGTTACCATTCACTTGAAGACAGATTGGTTAAAAACTTTATTCAAACCGGAAATATTAATGGGGAACTCAAAAAAGATTTATACGGAAGAACCGATTTGAAAATGCGCGCTGTAACTAAGAAACCTATAGTACCAACCGCTGAAGAAATTGAGACAAATAAAAGGGCAAGAAGTGCCAAACTGAGAATAGCAGAAAAAATTTGAACAAGTTCAGAGAGAACATACAGACAAAAGAGATTAAAGAAACAGAAGGAGCTGATAAAATAGCTCAGGCTGATGAAGTGCTTAAAAAGGCAGGTGACTTCACTTTCTTTATTTCTAAAGATGGCTTGTCTAAGCTGATGCCCCCGTTGATTATGGGAGTTGCGGTTATGACTGTCTATATCTCTCTATCACATTTTCATGTTAAAAGTTTAAAAGAAAAGGATGACTTGAGCAAGGAGTTAAATGAACTACGCTCAGAATATATCAGTGCTAAAAGTTATCTGATGAAAAGGAGCAATCAGAGTGAAGTGGCGCACAGACTCGAAGCAGAAGGTGTTAAAGAATTGCGCACACCACCAAACATTATAGAAAAGGAGGGCAATAAGTGAATTTAAAGAAAGCCATATTGCTGCGTTCCTGGATTGCATTTCTGATGATTTTTGCATTAGGTATTAGAATCATCTGGCAAATAGTTGACCTTCAGTTTAACCAAAAAGAAAAGTACATGTCCATTAGCATGGAACAAAGTACTAAATGGAGAGTTATTCAGGCTTCGAGAGGTAATATTTATGCTGATGATGGCAGTTTACTTGCTACAAGTATACCTCGATATGAGTTGCGAATGGATACCAGAGTTGAAACTGTAACCAACGAGTTTTTCAACGCAAATATTGATAGCCTTTCATGGTATTTCGCTTCGGTATTTACAGATAAAACTGCTTCTGAATGGCGCAATTATCTTGTTGCTGCCAGAAGCAGAGGAGACAGGTATTTACTGTTAAAGCGAGATGTCGATTATCACATCGTCAAACAAATGGAGAACTGGCCTATTTTCAAGTTGGGCAAATACAAAGGTGGTTTTATTAAGATTGAAAATTTCAAAAGAGAGATTCCATTTGGTACACTTGCGGCACGTTCAATTGGTTACGTCAACCGTGAAGCCAATGTGAAAATTGGTTTGGAAGGAACTTATGATTCTTTGCTATCGGGTGCCATGGGAAAAAGATTAGAGCGCAGAGTAAAAGGTGGCGTTTGGCGACCTGTTGACAACAGTGAAGAAATGGCTTCCAGAAATGGACTGGATTTATATACAACTTTAGATATCAATATTCAGGACGTTGCTGAAAATGCACTGAAACAATCTTTAATTAACAATAATGCGGATCATGGTTGTGCCATTCTGATGGAAGTGAAAACCGGTGCAATCAAAGCTATAGCGAATCTTAAAAGATTACCCGACAATACTTGTATTGAAGCAGAAAATTATGCAGTCAACGAGTTTTCCGATCCGGGAAGCACATTCAAACTTGTGAGTGCAATGGCATTGCTTGAAGATAAATATATGAAGTTAACCGACTCTGTTGATATAGAATGGGGAAGGACTACATTTGGGCCATTACCAATGGTAGATGCGCATGAATCGCCATACAAGCATGCTACATTACAATACATTTTTGAGCATTCAAGTAACGTTGGTATTGCTAAATCTATTAATAAATATTACAAAGATAAGCCTGAACAATTTTTGAAATATGCATATAATCTTGGTTTAAATTCTTCTTTTTCTTTTGATATTAGAACCACCCGACACCCTCGCATTCGCAATAGTAAGGACAGAGCATGGAGCGGTACTTCTCTTCCATTTATGAGTATAGGATATGAAATGGAATTAAGTTCACTTCAGATACTTTCGATTTACAATGCGATTGCCAATAATGGTGTAATGGTCAAGCCATATCTGGTGAAAGAAATTAAAGAGTTTGGCAAAACAGTTAAAGCCTGTTCAACCGAAATTATCAATCCAAAGGTTTGCAGTGATGCTACATTAAAACAACTGAGATTGTTATTGGAGGGTGTTGTTGAACGCGGAACCGCAACAAATCTCAAAGGTCTGGCTTATAAAGTTGCTGGTAAGACAGGCACAGCACAAATTATTTCAAACGGCAGATATGACAAGAGCTCACACAAAGCTTCGTTTGTTGGTTATTTCCCGGCAGATAATCCTCAGTACACCTGTATTGTTGTTGTGAATGCTCCTGCAAATGGTGTTTATTACGGAGGCTCGGTAGCCGGTCCGGTTTTTAAAGAAATAGCGGATAAAGTTTACAGCACCAATATTCATCTTCATAAACCTCTGAAGAAAGTAGATAAACCAGCCATGCCAAAGGTCAAGAATGGCAGCAGAGAGGATATCAAATATGTGCTGAATCATTTAAGCATTAGCAGTCATTTTATTACCGGAGAAGCTGAATCCGAATGGGTGAAAACATCAGGAGATGTCAGTTCAATTGATTTGAAGGAGTTACAAACAGATGTTAACCTCGTTCCTGATGTCAGAGGAATGGGATTGAGGGATGCCATTTACTTACTCGAAAATCGAGGTCTGAAGGTAATAGTGGAGGGATACGGTTCGGTGCAATACCAGTCGTTACCACCTGGCACAGCTATAAGAAACAGAAGCGGAAACATATATATTAAATTATCGCCTTGAGCAAGAATTTAGTAAACATATCGACATATAAAGGTATACTGGCAGTTCACGGAAAGCCAGACAGGGAGGTTGTATCTCTCGAGCTCGATTCCAGAAAAGTTGGAGAAGGTACCATGTTCTTTGCTGTTAAAGGCAGCAGTGTGGATGCGCATCAATTTATACCTGATGTGATCTCTAAGGGGGCATCCGTTATTGTTTGTTCAAGTCTGCCGGATGAAATGCCTGAACACGTCACATTTGTCGAAGTGGATGATGTACAGCAAAGTGTTGGTTTTTTTGCATCAGCTTTTTATGATGAGCCTTCTTCCAAATTTAAACTAATCGGAATTACTGGCACAAATGGTAAGACGACTACTGCCACAATGCTTTTTAATCTGTTTAGCGATTTGGGAAATACGTGTGGATTGGTCAGTACAGTTGACTATAGAATTGCCGGAAAGGTGTATTCGAGCTCGCATACAACACCTGACCCAATTCGTTTAAATGCGTTGATGGCTGAGATGGCTGAGGCTGATTGTTCGTATTGTTTCATGGAAGTGAGTTCACATGCTGTTGTGCAAGGCCGCATCAACGGTTTGCATTTTGATGGAGCTGTATTCACCAATATTACTCATGATCACCTCGATTATCACGGCACATTCGACAACTACATCAAAGCTAAAAAATTGTTTTTTGACAATTTGCCTCATGAAGCGTTTGCCTTAGTAAATAAAGACGATCGCAATGGTATGGTGCTGCTTCAAAACACGAAAGCATCCAGATACAGCTACGCATTAAAAACAGCTGCAGATTTTACCTGTAAGATCATGGAATGTGATTTTGAAGGTCTGTTGTTGAAGATTGATCAGGATGAAGTGTGGTTCAATTTAATAGGCAAGTTTAATGCATATAACTTATTGGCAGTATACTCTGTCGCCTTCCTACTTGAGGTAGACAGACAAGACATTCTTATGCATTTGTCAAAGCAGAAAGGAGTCAATGGCAGATTCGAAGTATACAGAAGTTCTAAAGGAATCATTGGTGTAGTTGATTATGCTCATACACCCGATGCCCTTGAGAATGTTTTATCAACCATAAATGATATCAGGAGTACAAATGAACAACTTGTTACAGTTGTAGGATGTGGTGGTAACAGAGATAAGGAGAAGCGACCGGTGATGGCAAATGTCGCATGCAGAAAAAGTGATAAAGTGATATTAACCAGTGATAATCCAAGAGATGAAGAGCCTGAAACAATACTTGCAGAAATGATGTCAGGAATTGATGCTGCAGGATATAAAAAGGTTTTGAAGATAACAGATAGAAAAGAGGCGATAAGAGCAGCCGTTTTAATGAGTCAGCCAAAAGACATCATTTTGATTGCAGGCAAAGGCCATGAAACATACCAGGAGATTAAGGGTGTTAAACATCCATTTGACGATAGAATAATTTTATTGGAAATATTTAAAGACATTTAAGACAGACATGCTATACCATCTGTTTTCATACTTGGATCAACACTACGACATCGCCGGATTCGGTGTATGGACGTACCTGACTTTCAGAACTGGTCTGGCAGTCATTCTGTCACTAACTATTTCTGCTGTTTATGGTAAGCGACTCATCAATGCCTTGCACAGATTGCAGGTTTCTGAGACCATCAGAGATTTAGGATTACAAGGTGAAGAGGCTAAAAAAGGGACTCCTACAATGGGTGGTTTAATTATGCTTGGTGCAATTTTAATACCAACTTTGTTACTCTCCAGGCTTAACAATGTATATGTGCTTTTGATGATAGCTGTTACTGTCTTGACGGGATTAATCGGCTTTGTGGATGATTATATTAAGGTATTTAAAAAAGACAAGGCAGGATTATCCGGTAAGTTCAAAATCATGGGTCAGATTTTTGTTGGGCTGGTGGTTGGATTGACTTTGTATTTTAATAAAGCAGTAGTTGTTACAAAACACTACAGTGAGCGCGATGTGAAAGTTTATCAAATGGATACTACGAAGATGACAGTTAAGATGATTCAGGGTCAGAAGTATTTTGCAGTTAATGAAAAGAATCTGAAAACGACCATACCATTTTTCAAGTTTTCAGAATTTGATTACAACAGCATCACCAGAATGTTGGGACTGGATGAAAAATGGGGTTGGGTCATCTTTACTCTTGTTGTTATTTTTCTGGTTACAGCAGTTTCTAACGGCGCCAATATTACAGATGGAATTGATGGATTGGCAGCGGGAACATCGGCAATTATTGGGACAACATTGGGTCTTTTTGCATTTGTGTCAGGTAACATTCTGATAGCAAAATATCTCAACATTATGTACATCCCATATCTCGGAGAGTTGTTTGTTTTTGCCGGAGCATTTATGGGAGCTTGTATCGGTTTCTTGTGGTACAACAGTTATCCGGCACAGGTATTTATGGGAGATACTGGAAGTCTTATGCTGGGTGGTGTGATTGCTGCATTAGCAATTATTGTTCGCAAGGAGCTATTAATTCCAATTCTCTGTGGCGTATTTTTAGTAGAAAATCTGAGCGTTATGATTCAGGTTACCTATTTCAAATACACCAAGAAAAAATATGGAGAGGGACGAAGGATATTTCTGATGTCTCCAATACATCATCACTACCAGAAGAAAGGATTTCATGAGGCGAAGATTGTCACCAGATTTTGGATTATAGGCATCATCCTGGCAGTGGTATCATTTATAACATTAAAACTTAGATAAAAAGAGTTGAGCAAAAGAATTGTCATATTAGGAGCAGGAGAAAGTGGAACAGGATGTGCAGTCCTGGCCTTAAAGCACGGGTTTGAAGTTTTTGTATCTGATAGCGGAAAGGTTAAGCAGAAGTACATGGACGAATTGGATGGTTTGAAAGTGCCATACGAGCATGGACAACACACAGAATCGCTTATTTTAAATGCAGATGAAATCATTAAAAGTCCGGGGATACCAGATAAGGTTGATATCATAAAAAAAGCAAAAGAGAAAGGTATACCTATTATCTCAGAAATTGAGTTTGCATCCCGATACACCAATGCAAGACATGTTGGAATTACAGGCACTAACGGTAAAACAACTACAACTATGCTCTGTTACCACATTCTGCAGAATGCAGGTTTTAATGTTGGACTGGGAGGAAATATCGGAAAAAGTTACGCATTACAGGTAGCACAGAATGATTACGATTATTACGTCCTTGAACTGAGTTCATTTCAATTGGACAACACTTATACATTTAAGCCACATATAGCCATTTTATGCAATATCACACCTGACCATCTGGACAGATATGAGTATGAATTTCAGAATTACATTGATTCGAAATTCAGAATTGCCATGAATCAGGATAAGGATGATTTTTTCATCTATTGTGCAGATGATGAAATCAGTGTCAAAAATATGGCAACGCACAAAGTAGAAGCCGAGAAATTACCTTTTTCTTATGGAAAGAAACTGGATAAAGGGGCCTACGTACTGGACAAAGAATTTAACTTAATTGACAATACATCAACAAACTCAACCAATCAGCTCACTATGTTTATCAACGATTTTGCCTTAAAAGGCATCCACAACTGCTACAACAGCATGGCAGCGGCTATTGCAGCAAATGCATTGAACATTCGGAAGGAAGTCATTCGCGAAAGCCTGATCAACTTCCAGAATGTCGAACACAGACTGGAATATGTCGCAACTGTCGGCGGTGTAGATTACATCAACGACAGCAAGGCTACTAATGTCAACTCAACCTGGTATGCACTCGAAAGTATGGACAAACCTGTTGTCTGGATAGTCGGTGGTGTAGACAAAGGCAATGATTATTCAGCTTTACTTCCTCTGGTAAAAGAGAAAGTAAAAGTAATTGTTTGCCTGGGAGTAGATAACAATAAAATTCACTCCGCATTTGGCAAGGAGGTTGATTTAATGATCAATACCAGCAGTGCCGAAGAAGCTGTTCAGGTTGCAAAGCGTTTTGCCAACAAAGGCGATGTTGTTTTGCTTTCACCAGCTTGTGCGAGTTTTGATTTATTTGCCAACTATGAAGACAGAGGATGGCAATATAAAGCAGCAGTCAAGAACTTATAATGAGCTGACAGCGCTTGAAGTTTATTAAGGCAGTAAACATGAACGCCCTATGCAACTCGGAAGATTAAAATTCAGAGGCGACCCTTATATCTGGTTCGCCGTATTTGTGCTTTCCCTTCTGGGTATGATGTCTGTATACAGCGCTACCGGTTCTCTTGCTTTTAAAACTCAGGAAGGGAATACCGAATATTTTCTGTTTAAACACATGTTGTTCTTGTTCGGTGGTTTCTTCCTTATGTATTTTTTTCACCTTCTCGATTACAAGTATTTCTCAAGAATTTCTCAACTGGCTGTTGTTATTGCCGTACCGCTGCTGATTGCTACCTTGTTTTTTGGTAACGACATCAACGACGCCAAAAGAACCATTACTATTTTTGGAATTTCATTCCAGAGTAGTGACTTTGCGAAGTTCGCACTCATAATGTTTATTGCACGCTACCTGTCTAAAAAGCAGGAGGAGATGAATTCTATAAAAGGGTTCCTTGTAATTCTTGCCTACATCTGTGTAATCTGTGTGTTGATTATGCCCGAAAATTTAAGTACATCTCTGGTATTGTTTTTTACTTGCGGTATGTTGTTGTTTATTGGTAATGCCCGTTTGCGCCATTTGGCTTTGTTGGCTGGGTCATTTGGACTTGTTGCTGTATTGGGGCTTGCCATTTTACTTAAATCACCTGATAGTATGCTGCCGGGTAGAGCTTCTACATGGAAAGCGCGTATAGAAAATTTTATGCATAAAGACAGCAATGAAGAAGTCTTCCAGACTGTTCAGGCTAAAATTGCAATAGCCAGTGGAGGATTAACAGGAAAGGGCCCCGGTAAAGGTGAGCAAAGTGCTTATCTGCCTCACTCTTATTCTGACTTTATTTTTGCTGTTATCATTGAAGAGTATGGATTGCTGTTTGGCGGTCTTACGGTCATATTTTTATATCTATTGATTTTATACAGATCCATCCGAATTGTTTTAAAAAGTCCGAAAGCTTTTGGAGCATTGCTGGCAATGGGATTGGCTTTTAGTTTGGTGTTACAGGCATTCATTCACATGGCTGTTGCAACCAATGTATTTCCTCTGACTGGTTTAACATTACCATTAATCAGTATGGGTGGAACCAGCATCATTTTTACAAGTGCTGCTTTCGGTGTATTGCTAAGTGTGAGCAGAGCAGTTGAAGAACAGCAGGAAGGACTGGCAACAACAAATCAGGAGGTGGCCAATGCTTGAACGGGTTATCATATCAGGTGGTGGAACCGGCGGTCATATTTTTCCTGCTATAGCAATTGCTAATGAAATTAAACTTCGGAATCCTAAAGCCGATATTTTGTTTATTGGAGCTCTTGGCAGAATGGAAATGGAGAAAGTTCCAATGGCTGGTTATAAAATTATTGGATTACCCATTGCTGGTATTCAAAGACGTTTAACTTTGACAAATCTGCTTGTGCCTTTTAAACTGATAAGGAGTATATGGATGGCAAGGACAATTATCAAAGATTTTAAACCTCAGATGGTGGTAGGTGTTGGTGGATATGCCAGTTCGGCTGTGCTTTATGCTGCTTCAGTTTCTGGTATTCCAACTGTGATTCAGGAACAAAATTCTTATGCTGGTTTAACCAACAAAATATTGGGAAAAAGAGTAAAAAAGATTTGTGTTGCTTATGAAGGAATGGAAAGATTTTTTCCAAAGAATAAACTGGTCATAACAGGAAATCCGGTTCGTTCTGAAATTAAAGAGGCACTTAATATTTCAATACAAACTGCTAAAGAGAGTTTGGGATACAGACCTGATCAACCACTGCTGTTGGTTATAGGTGGTAGTTTAGGCGCCAGAACCATTAATAACAGTATTCAGAACGGACTAGATGTTTTACATGCTTCAGGTATTCAGTTGTTATGGCAAACAGGTAAAAATTTCAAAGCTGATGTTAAGAACCTGGAAGGGATGAAAGCAAGTGAATTTATTTACGATATGAAAACTGCTTATGCCGCTGCGGATTTAGTCGTATCGAGGGCAGGGGCAATTTCAGTAAGTGAACTTTGTTTATTGGGTAAACCTAGCATTCTAGTGCCTTCGCCAAATGTATCCGAAGATCATCAAACAAAAAATGCACTGGCATTAACTGAAAAAGATGCAGCAGTTTTAATTAAAGATAGTGAGGCTGCAACAACATTGGTCAATAAAGTTGTCGAAATATTAAACAATAAGAATTCTCTCAAAGCTTTAGGGGAAAAGATAGGAAGTTTGGCAAGACCGAATGCTTTGAAGGAAATCGTTAATACAATTGAAACAGCACTATGAATATCAAAGACATCAAAACCGCTTATTTTCTGGGTATCGGAGGCATAGGTATGAGTGCTATTGCCAGATACTTCAAAGCTATTGGAATTGAAGTACACGGATACGATAAAACCAGAAACGATTTTACCATTCAGCTGGAGGAAGAGGGATTTAATATTCACTATTTCGAAAGTCTGGATGCCATTCCTGATAATGTAAAGAATGGTCACAGAAGTCTTGTTATATACACACCGGCAATACCAAAAGACAATATAGAATTCAGGTACTTTATAGATCATGAGATAAGATTATTCAAGCGAGCAGAAGTCCTGGGTATGATATCGTCGAATGCCTATACTATTGCGGTTGCCGGAACGCATGGTAAAACAACTACAAGCACCATGATTGCACATTTGCTTAACGAGTGCGGGATTAATTTTACAGCATTCTTAGGCGGTGTAAGCACCAACTTTAATAGTAATTATTTTCATAAAACCGATGGGATTGCTTTGTTTGAAAAGCAGATTATGGTAGTTGAGGCGGATGAATTTGACAGATCATTTTTGCATCTCAGTCCTGATATTGCTATAGTCACTTCAACAGATGCCGACCATTTGGATATTTATGGAGAGCCAGACGAAGTTAAACGTTCATTTCAAGAGTTTGTTGACAGAATAAAGTCAGGTGGTTTAGCTGTAATAAATGATTTGCTGGATTTAAATACAGAGCAGCAGTTAGTGACTTATGGCAAAACAGCAGAGGCAGGAGCAAGGTACTCGGATGTTAAAATAAATAATCATCAGTTTTGTTTTAATTACAGACATAAGGATTACGCAATTGAAGTACGGAATGCTTTGCCGGGATTTCACAATGTCGAGAATGCAACTGCAGCAATAACGGTCAGTTTGCATCTTAGTTTACCTGTCAAATTTATTATTGCAGCATGTGCAACCTTTAGCGGTGTGAAGCGCAGGTTTGAATATGTCTATAACAGTTCAGAGTATGTTGTTATCGACGATTATGCGCATCATCCAACAGAGTTGAAAGCATTTATAACATCCGTCAGAGAGTTGTATCCCAATACAAAAATGACCGGCATATTTCAACCACATTTATACAGCAGGACGCGTGATTTTGCAGATGAATTCGCAAAGTCACTCGATTTACTGGATGAATGCTGGCTGATGGATATTTATCCTGCAAGGGAGTTACCAATAGAAGGAATTAATGCGGAGTTTCTCGCTTTGAAGATGGAAAGAAATCCTTTGTTGATATCTAAAGAAAATATATTGAGAAAACTGGAAGAAACTCCTGAAAGGTTATTGTTGATTTTAGGGGCAGGTAACATCGATCAACTGGTGAAACCTATACGAACCATTTATGAGAAAGCTGATAGAGTTTCTTAAGTACAACAAAAAGTGGAATATAGCTTTGTGGGTCATCATAGGGGTGTTCCTGACGGGTGCGTTGTTGGCGATAAATGGCAAGGAAAATCAGTTGAGAGTATCAGGAGTTGATATTTCAATCGAGCCCAGAGAGTTGCTGTCATTTCTTGATAGTTTGAAAGTAATAGAAATACTAAAAGGGGAAGATGTGGAAAGAAACTTGATTGGTGAATCACGGGAATCAATCAATATAGACGAAATGGAAAGAAGTTTGGAATCCTATCCATTCATAGAAAGTGCAGATGTTTCGTTGGATTTATCCGGAAAATTAATTGTCAAGGTCATACAGAGAAGTCCGGTGCTTCGAATCATTAATTCACAACTGCAAAGTTACTATGTAGCAAAAAGTGGATACAAGATGCCCATGCATATATCCTTCAGTCCGAGAGTATTGATAGCAAGCGGCAATATCGCGGAAACACTAACAGATTCGACCGGTGTGCAGTCGCAATTGTTACGTGACCTTTTGGCCATTGCAAATTTTTGTGCAGAAGATGCGTTCTGGCATTCGCAAATTGAACAGATATATGTAGATAATTATATGGACATTCTTTTGATTCCTAAGGTAGGAAATCATAGTATTGTATTTGGTTCGGCAGAGAATCTGGAAGGTAAATTTGAACGTTTGAAAACCTTCTATTTACAAGGCTTAAACAAGATTGGATGGGATGCATACTCAAAGATAAATCTGAAGTATGATTCGCAAATTGTTGCAGAAAGAAGAGATTATGTACCACCTGCACCTGTTGTTCCGCCAGTATCTGCTCCAACCAACACAAATTAAAAAAGAAAAAATTATATGTCAAAACTCATAGTAGGACTCGATATTGGAACAACAAAAGTTTGCGCAATTGTTGGTCAGAGAAATGAAAATGGAAAAATCAATATTCTGGGCGTAGGTTCACAACCTTCTCTGGGTGGTGTTATGCGTGGTGAAGTCACCAATATTGCTAAAACTGTTGATGCCATAAAAGGGGCTATCAGTCAGGCTTCGAAAATTTCTAATGTCGAGATCAATGCAGTTCACGTAGGTATCGCTGGAGAACACATCAAAAGTTTCCAGCAAAATGGTGTGCGTATTCGCGAAAATTCTGAAGCAGAAATTACCAAAACCGAACTTCAGGAAATGAACCGCGAGCAATACAGAACTGCTGTAGAACCAGGTTCTAAAATTTTACATGCAGTACCTCAGGAGTATACAATCGATGCAAGGTTTACAACCAAAGAACCTGAGGGTATGCCGGGTACAAAACTGGAATGCAAATACCATATCGTGACAGGTAGAGTAAGTGCTGCCAAAACTATAGTTAAGTGTGTTGAAAATGCAGGTTTGACAGCTTCTGATGTGATTGTGGAACCAATTGCTTCTGCATACGCGGTATTGACCGAAGAAGAATTGCAGACAGGTATAGCCATAGTGGATATCGGTGGTGGAACAACTGATCTTGCCATTTTTTATGATGGTAAAATAAGACATACTGCCGTCATTCCTTTTGGCGGTGAAGTTATCACTTCGGATATTGTAGAAGCATTCGGTATTTTGCCTAAGCAAGCCGAGCTCATCAAAACAAAATATGGTCATGCAATCGTCGAAGGTACCAGAAGCAATGTGATGATCACTGTTCCGGGAATTGGTGACAGAAAAGCCAAACAGATAATGGAGCGCAATCTGGCACACGTGATTCACGCCCGTATGAAAGAGATTGTGATGATGGTGTATGATGAAATTAAATTATCAGGATATGCAGATAAGTTGAATCTTGGTGTTGTATTGACAGGAGGGGGAGCGCAATTGAAGGATTTAGGCAATCTGGTAGAGTACATTTTGGGCTGTGAAGTTAAAATAGGAATGCCTGATCCGCATTTGGGAAAAGGTTTGGTAGATGAAGTTAGAAGTCCAATGTACGCAACTTGTATCGGATTAGTGTTAAAAGGATTTGAGGATATGGCTCCGTCTCAGACAGACAACAACAGCTATAAGCAAGTGAAAAAGGAAAAGGTTCAAAGTGAAGAAGGAAGTGGATTTATAAAAGGGTTTTTCGGCAGCTTTAAACGCTGGATTGACGATGACCAGGCAATGGATGACTTCAAATAACTATTCCAAAAAAACAAGTTATGAATTATTTTAAAGTGGAATTACCCAGGGAACAATCCTCCATCATCAAAGTGATGGGTGTAGGAGGCGGCGGAAGCAACGCGGTCAACTACATGTTCCAGAAAGGCATAGTTGGGGTAGATTTTTATCTATGTAATACCGATGCACAGCACTTGGAAAGAAGTCCTGTGCCTAATAAGATACAATTGGGTAGCAACCTTACCGAAGGTCTGGGTGCCGGTGGTGACCCAGAATTCGGTAAGCGTTGTGCGCAGGAAAGTATCAGTCAGATAGAAGAGGCTTTAAAGCACAATACCAAAATGCTGTTCATCACTGCAGGAATGGGTGGTGGTACCGGTACCGGTGCTGCTCCTGTTATAGCTCAGAAGGCTAAACAGATGGGTATTTTAACAGTTGGTATTGTAACCAGACCATTCAAAAATGAAGGTCCGGCTAAAGCAAATAAAGCAGAAAAAGGTATTGAAGATTTAAAACCTCATGTGGATGCAATGCTTGTTATTAGCAATGAACGCATTTTACAGATGTTTTCTAATCTTCGTATCAGAGAAGCATTAGGTAAAGCTGATGATGTTCTCTTTACTGCAGCTAAAGGTATCGCCGAAATTATCACAGTGGATGGTTTCTTAAACGTCGATTTCAGGGATGTTAAAACAGCTCTTGAAGGCAGCGGCAGAGCCATAATGGGAACTGGTGTGGCTATCGGTGATGATAGAGCTTTGACAGCTTCAAAACTGGCTTTGGAATCTCCTTTGCTGGATGAAAACAGCATTGAAGGTGCTCAACATATTTTGCTCAATATTTCATTTGGTAAAGAGGAACCTTATGCCAATGAAATTGATGCTATTCTGACTTACTTCCAGAATGAAGCGGGACTAAATGCGAATTTGAAACATGGTCTAACTTATAATGAGGCTTTAGATAAAGAATTGGCAATTACTGTGGTAGCAACAGGGTTCGACTTAGGCTTGAAACAAGTTCAAGCTGCAATTGTTGAGGAAAAACCAACCATTCAGGAGGAAGAAGGCGTTATTGAAATAGATTTCGAAAGTCTTGAACCAATTAAACTGAGTTTGGAAGAAACGCCTGCTGAGCCAATAAAACCTCAGGTACAACAAACATTTGAGGAATATGTTTTTTCAGGCCGAAAACCTCAAGTTCCAGTTAACGAACATAAAACAAAAGTTGGTTTAAATGATTTGGATGTTCCTGCATACAAAAGACACAATGTAGTGTTCGATGAGCCTCAGCCGGGTGTTGAGATTTCAAAGATATCTCTTGAAGAGGACAAAGACAATAAGGGCATACGCTTCAAAGACAACGGCAATAAGTACTTACATGACAATGTAGATTAACCAGATTTAAATAATTAGATAAAGGAAATCCCGGCTGAGAAGTTTGGGATTTTTTTTTGATGAGTTAGAACCAAAAAATTGAACCTGTCAGGTTCAATTTTAAGCATCTAAGTATTTGTAAATAAGCATATTGCATTCAAATATTGCAACCTGACAGGTTGTTTTATTTTACCGTTTAAAAGCAAAAAGCACTGTTTCAACCATCCAAACAGCATTTTCAATAAAGTTCAGTAAATCAGGGACATGTGCAATTTACCTGCTTAGAAATAACAGAAATTTAATGAAAACAATTTGATGATTAACAATTATTAACTAATCTTGCTGTTGCAAAAAAAATATAGATCTCCTTTGTCAGGATGGTGTTAGAACTATGAAACACACTTACCAGGTTCGATTTCCGGCTGACAATTTTGTAAATTGATTATGGCAAAGAAACTGTTAATTTGGTTAATAGTGTTTTTGGCAATACCTCATTCAGGTTTTGCTGTAAAACCAGTAAATGACTCTTGTCACAAAGCTTTATCTGTAACTTTAGGCAAAGGCAACTTTGAGCTTGGTTCTTTTTTATCAGATTCTATCAATATCGATAGTGCTGATATACAAATCAGTGAATTTTTTCATAGCAGTTTGATTTCTGCTGGTAACGACAAAAAAACCATCTGGTTCAAGTTTTATTTACCTGCAAGAAGAGGCGTTAATATAGAGCTTAAGCAAAATGCCAATTTTATTGGTGTAAGAGATTGTGGATTCACAACTTTTTTCAGCAATTCCTGCTTACCGGGTTCATCAGCTGCAACTGCTGCAAAAATTACAACACTTAATCAGTTCGGAAGTTCATTTCACCCATGCATGGAGCCAGGCTGGTATTTGGTACAGGTGAGTGCCAAAGCCAGGGCAATGGGTAAAATTTACCTTGAAATTACTACATCTTACCCTTATCAGAATTTAGGTGTCAGCGATGCCAAATACGATGCAAAAGACAGTGCCTTTTTATTTAGTAATAATATTATTGGTTATCCTGGATACAAATCGACCTATAAAGATTTTGAACTGGGGTGCTATACCATACAGGATAGTTCTGAATATTTTTATGCTTTAGGGTCTAATCATTTTAATAGATTTACTCAGAGTGCATGGTTCGTTTTTAAGGCTTTTGATAATTCGGATGCTGCCCGTATTTCGATAGAAGGGGTCAGTTATTATTTATCCGGTTCGGATACAATGGCTTATCGAATTTATAAAGGTGATTGCAGAAACAATGGCAATTTAACATTGATGGATTCCGGATTTACAGATTTTAGTTCAGGAAACCGATGTTATTCGTATTATGGGGCCATGAGCATTTATAAGGATTGTTATTTTGATTCGGGTGCCACTTATACCATACAGTTATTGTTTCACAAGGATGAGCAAAGAGTTGTCAGGCTTACTCTGACAGATGCCACTTCAGCTTATGATATAACAAACAATTACAAACCATTAACGGCCAGTTCGTACAATTTTGGTACATTTTTAGGGTATGCATCCTACAATGATGGATTTTCATGTCGTTCAAAAATGTCATATAACAATTGTGGCAGCGCCAATCCATCTACTGGGGTCAATCTGTATGGATACAGATATAACATGGCAAACTGGTATCGACTGACTATTCCTGAACAATCCGGTTTGACGGTAACAGTGGCTTATCCAGGTAATGGGAATTCTCAATTGTATACGGAATATGGTTTCAGAATTTTCAAGGATACCGCAACCGGAAACTGCAATGATGTCAGCAGTTCGAGTTTGGTTTTTACGGGTAAAGGGTATTATGGAAATACCTTTATGTGTCTTGATAAGGGCGAATATTTAATTCAGGTTTTAGGTATAGATTCGGTTTATAAAGTCAATTCAGGTTGTTATGGAAATGCTCATTTAGGACGCGACTATATACTCCAGCTCAACAGATTTAAATTACCTACAGTTAGCAGATTTTCATTATATGGCAAAAAATGGGCAGATACTGTAAATGTAAAAGCAGATACTCTATCACCATTAACTAATAATCAGTATTTGGTGATGGGAAAAGATACAGTGACATGTATGAATACCATTATGCCTGAGTCGTATTGCGACACCAACTTCAAAAAAGCTATGTACAGGGTTTTCAAAGTTGGTGATGGTAATAAAGATGGTGTGCAAGACAGCGGGGCTATCTATATCACTAATTTAAGGACAAAATATACAGGAGTTTATGTGACAGATCATAGGTTATATAAGGGCAATGCTTTAAAACTTCGGGATAATAAAATGTACAGTTCTTATCCTGATACATTGAAGAATCTGAGACCTTATACAAATTGTTTTGGCAAAACTACTTCATCTGCTTCTTATTGTGTAGAACCCGGAGAGTATACTTTGGTTTCATATTTTGATCAGAATTCGATTTCTGATGAAGAACAGCCTGCAATGTATTACTATAGCCCTAAGACGAAATTCAGCACCTATGCAAGAGCTGAAAATCTTGGCAAATTTGGCAATACCGGCACTTATTATGGTCAATTGGATACTTTTACATGCAGGGAAAATCCAGATACAATAGATGGCGTGTTTTGTGGTAAGAGAAACACTTATCACGTTTTTTATATGGATTCGGTGGCAGTAGCAACAATAGGTATTGACTATTATAGTCATGTTTACGGTGGCGCTACATGGAGTCTGTTTACGGGTGATATAAGAAATGGTAAGAGCAGTTTAAGGAAGTACAACAATTCAGGAGACTGGACATGCAGCAATCAATCCTATTCTCGATCAACTACAGATTGCAAGCCATTGCAGCCAGGTTGGTATACCATTATGGTTTCCAATAATTACAATCTTGGATTTGATTCTTCGAGAAGAGGTGATCATACTTATAGATTATATTATCAAAATATTTTTCCTCACAGGATAAATTTAAGTTTCAGAAAAATCAATGTAATACTTCCGAAATACAATAGCCCCGCGAAAGCAGCAAATGTCGATAGCCTTGTAAATGCAAATAAGCCATTGTCTTATGCAGCTAATTATAGTTCTGTAAAAAGTTTACCTCAGAGAATGGCAAAATTCGTATTGCCAACTGAGTATTTCCAATGTGATTTTGATACCCCATTTATTGATTTTCCAAAGTCAAAGATCTGTTATAACATTGCTACTAATGTTGTTTATTATACATTTAAAGTTTCAAAGCCTTCATGGACTTTTATTCAGTCGAATGTTTCCGGAGCCAATAATTACAAAGTTCAGTTATACAAGGCCAACATCAGAAAAAATCCAAAGGTAATAGACTCAATTTCACCTATTCAGAATTGTAATTACTATCCTCACCTTTTAGAATATTGCTCATTGCAGCCAGGCGAATACACTTTGGTCTATTTTATCAATAGAACTTATCAATATTCAACAACCATTACACCAACTATTTTCATGGATAGTGTGATGAAATCGAGATTTGATTTTGCAAAGAATGCTTATGACTTTGGAGCAATTCCCGGAGATAGTGCCTGGCATAATGGAAAAATTGGAGATGTCAACCCAATTGACAGTTTATTACCGGCTTCACAGGATGTTTTAAGTTGCAGAACCGGAGCATGGCCTTCGGATCCGACTTATTCGGTATGTTATGCCTATTACAACCCTTATGTTTACAGGTATATTGACAGTGCCGGAAGTTTAAATCCATACGATTCGAGTTACTATAAGATAGGTAATCAAAATTATTCAATGGCCTATTACGGACCACGACGAAATATCTGGTATACATTTACGCACCAAGGCCCGGGGAAATTAAATTTTAAGTTAAATACTCTTTCTCAAAATTTCAATTCTGTCACTACCCATCTTCGGTATTCTGTTTATGTTTCAAATGTCGATGGCAATATTCCTTATGATTCATTAAGGAAAAACGGCGGTGTAGATTCAACTTTGGCAGATGGATTAACGTATTTAACCAGGGACGATATTTCGGGTTATTGTTATTATCCAAGTGCTTTAACGGCGACAATAGATATTCCTATTTGTGATAATAACCCAAGACGACGTTACTATGTATTAGTAGAAGTAAATAATTATTATGGTGATATGCCTTTTAATTTTAATCACCATGTCAGTTTATCTGTGAAGTATGATACAACAAAAGCTAAAGTAATTCCGACCTTTTCCAATCATTACAGCAATGCTTCAAGGTTTCCTCAAAAAACAGTTTCAAATTTATTATATAATCCAACAGGTTTGTATGGCTCTACAGGATGGATAAACAATGCTTATGTTTTAAACACTACTGCATCTGCTCCAACTATTAATGCATATTCATTTATGATGTATGGTTATTACACGAGCAATCCCTATATACAACAGGACATAGATTTAAAGAACTATGAACAAGCTGTAAAAGCGGGCAATGCCAAATTAAAACTCGGAGGCAATTACATGTCGAATGTGACTTTAAGTGGTACAAATGGTGTTGATTTCAGAGTTTTATTTTACGACTCAACAGGCAATCTGATTTCCACTTCATCCACTGGTGCTGCCAATGTAACGGCCAATCAATGGTATGTTTTGGGAACAACATTTAATGTCCCATCTAATACAAGAAAAATTTCATACAGAGTATATGTGCCTAATCCTAGTAGTTATCCAATAGTATACCTGAATGATCTCATGCTTGAAATACAACAAAATAATGTCAATGTACAAAAGAATAATACCTTGGTTGCCGGGCAGATATATGTTGGTGAGCGTAATTACATGGGAGATGCAAATGTTGATGCGGCTGATTACAAATATTATGGATACAATTGTGGTAAATCGGTATGGTATAAAATAAAGGTAGATACCAGCGGTTACTTGTTTGCTAATGCATTGCTAACTTATAACTCAGGGTATTTTCCCGGATTTTCATCTTATGGGGTCAATGGATTGCGTCTGTTCAGAGAAACTATACCGGGTGATTCAATAAACGGATTGAGTTTAGTAACTATGTCTCAGACATCTTCCTCAAAGTTTGGATATACATCATATGCTTGTGTTCAACCCGGATGGTATTATTTGTATTTCAATCCAACCTGTCATGGATATACGCAAACCTGTTTGGATTATTTGCAGCCTGTGATGTATCTGGATTATCACAGAGGAGATTATTGCAGCAATGCATTGGATATTGAAATTGATACTTTAGAAAAAGTGACCACAACCGGATTGGTACATTGTAAAACAATTGGAACAGACTATGGAGAAGATGGAAGTGATATGGGTTGTCTGTTTGGTCCAAAAGGGTATAAGAGCACCTGGTTTAAAGTAGATTTTAAAGGAAATGATAAAGTGGATCTGGAGTTTAAACTAGTTGAGAATACAAGTGTTAAGCCTGCTGAAATAAGATACAGAACTTATTATGGCAATTGTCAGAATTTAACTGCTGCACCATGTAACACTAATTCACAAACTACATTTACAATAGATTGTATTAAAAAGGGCACTTATTATGTACAAGTCATAACACCTGAATCAGCAACAGGAACAATAGATTTAAGTGTTGAAGCCAAAAAGAACACAGATTCAACATGTGTACCGGTGGATATATTTCAACCCAATGCCGCATTTTATTACAATGTAGCATGTCCTGAAAATAGCATTGAATTTATCAATACTTCTTCGAGAGGTGATTCAATAACTTATTTGTGGGACTTTGGATACAATAAAATGACATCTGCTTCCCTCAATCCGAGCTTTACTTATCCAAGTGCTGATATAGCCAAAACTTATAAAGTTAAGTTGTTGGTTTTTGCCAATGCGAGGAAAACAAAAGACTCAATGGAATTATATGTCACAGTACCTTATTCTCCTAAGCTCGAAGTGAAGAACAGTGACACTATGCTTTGTGAAGGACAAAGTGTTTGGTTAAAAGCTGTATATTCTCATTCAAGTGGTTATTGGAATACGGGTTCTTTTGCTGATAGTATTAAAGTCAACCGAACAGGCATATATACCTACAGAATGCGGGACAGACCAAATTTGTTGAGGAATGCCAATGCTGAACAGAATTTAACTTCAAATGGATGGACTGCCCAAACAGGAACCTGGTACCAGGGTTCAAGTGTTGCCTACGATAGTACATACTTTTTTTATTCTGCAATTACTTCAGGTGAAGCAGAATTATTTCAGATTGTAAATATCGCAAAAGACTCAGTAGAGATTGATTCCGGAATTGCAAAAATTGGATTTACCGGATGGTATAAAACGCGCATAGAGGACATCAGTGATCAGATAGCATACGCAGTTGAATACTATGATAAAAATAATAATTTACTGGCCACCTTCAATAGCGGATATATCAATAATCTTAATGTATGGGAGAAATTTACCCATAACAGAAGTGTTCCCCGTTATACCAGGAAAGTTAAAGTTCGCCTTTTTGTATTAAACAGAGGCTCCAATACCAGTACAGATGCCTATTTTGACAATTTGACTCTGAAGTTGAGAAGCGCCTGTGACTATAAAGACAGTGTATATGTACAGGTTAATCCAATACCTAAATTGAGTCTGGGACAGGATACTAGTTTCTGCCACAATGATTCACTGACATTGCGTCCAACAATAAGTTATACAAATCCTTTTATAGTCTATGAACCGATGGATGGCACTACAAGTTTCACTGGAAAATTGATTTCTTCAGCTTCTTATATTCCATCATTGAAATATAGTTTGCTGACAAAAGAAATAAGTTCGGAATTTGGTGCAATTGACTATACACTAACCAATTTAAAGATTACAGATTCTTTTGATATAAGTGCAGAGTTTGATATCATAAACAACGATGGATATGAAGGTACCTGGAGCGCCATGTATCTGTTTAACTCGCAAGAACCTTCCAATTATAATTTTTATACTTCCGGAGGTTATTCCATCTTTTATGATGAATATCTTAATACCAACAGAATTCAGTTGTATTGGGGAGGATCTCAGTTAAAAGTAATCAATTTAAATACACGTTTATCCAATTCAGGCTGGCGGTCATTAAGAGTAAGATACAATAACAAGAGATTTGAATTTTATTTAGATAACAAGCTTATCGATACCTATTTTGATAATGTTACGCGTACAGCACCCGGGAATCATGCAGGTGTGTTGTCCAGCAATTATTCTTATCAGAACATACACAAGGTTAGGAATTTTTATATTACCCGCAGTAAAACGCATTCAATCATCACTCCGCCTTCTCAAAGGACTTACACTTATGTCTGGAATGATAACTCTACCAGTTCATTTAAGAAGATAAATTCATCAGGTTCGTATTTTGTTAGAGCCAAAGATAAATATGGTTGTTTAAGTAATTTCGATACTATTGCTGTTAACAGAATTAAAACATACGATAGCTTGTTGTTGCCAATATACAGAGTATGTGCCTTATTGGATACATTCAGAATTCAGGCAATTGTTAAGAAAGGATTCTTTTATGGAAATTCTGCAGTAGATAGTTCAGGTTTGGTAAAAGTTAAAAATGCAGGATTAGGATCTAATTTCGTATTTAGACAAGCCAGGGATAGTTTTAATTGTATATATAAGGATACAACCAATTTCTTTGTAGATTCAATTCCGGATATTCAAATTACAACTATTCAGAACCTTTGTAAAAACAGTGCACCTGTTCAACTCAAAGTCAATTATAAAGATGGTTATTTTTACGGAGGTCCTTATGTTGATTCTTTAGGTACTCTTGATCCATCAAAGTGTAATATTGGAGTGAACAAAGTGTATTTTAGAACAAATGGACTTTATTGTGTAGGATTTGATTCCATTTCAGTTGTTATAGATAGTATACCATCTGCTAAAATTGCGCCAGCAGGACCATTCTGCAAAAACGCCGGAATGAAAACGATTCAACACGCATCCAATGCAGGTGGAACTTATTCAGGCGGCTCTTATGTCAATTCTAGTGGGTCGTTTAATCCTCTGACTGCTGGAGTGGGTACTCATAAAGTGTATTATACATTTACTGATTCACGTTCTTGTACTAACACAGATTCCATCATAGTTAGAGTCGATAGTATACCATCTGCTAAGATAACACCAGCTGGACCATTCTGTAAGAACGCCGGACTTAAAACCATTCAACATGCATCTAATTCTGGAGGAACTTATTCAGGAGGTTCTTATATCAATTCAAGTGGTTCGTTCAATCCTTTAACTGCTGGAGTAGGTACGCATAAAGTGTACTACACCTTCACAGATTCACGTTCATGTACGAACACGGATTCCATCACAGTTAGAGTAGATAGCATACCATCTGCTAAAATTGCAGCAGCCGGACCATTCTGTAAGAACGCTGGATTGAAAACGATTCAACACGCATCAAATTCAGGAGGTACTTATTCAGGTGGCTCATACATTACTTCCAGTGGCTCATTTAATCCAGCTAATGCAAGCATAGGCAATAATAAAATTTATTATACCTTCACTGATTCAAGATCATGTACGAACACAGATTCTATAACTATCAGAGTTGACAGCATTCCATCTGCTAAAATAGCTGCAGTTGGACCATTCTGTAAGAACGCCGGATTGAAAACCATTCAACATGCATCCAATGCTGGCGGAACATATTCAGGAGGCGCTTACATCAATTCAAGTGGTTCATTCAATCCATTAACTGCAGGAGTGGGCACACATAAAGTGTATTATACATTTACAGATTCACGTTCATGTACGAATACGGATTCCATCACAATTAGAGTTGACAGCATTCCATCTGCTAAAATTGCGCCAGCAGGACCATTCTGCAAAAACGCCGGAATGAAAATGATTCAACACGCATCAAATGCAGGTGGAACTTATTCCGGAGGTTCTTACATCAATTCAGGTGGTTCATTCAATCCATTAACTGCTGGAGTGGGCACACATAAAGTGTATTATACCTTTACAGATTCACGTTCATGTACAAACACAGATTCCATCACAGTTAGAGTGGATAGCATACCATCTGCTAAAATAGCTGCAGCCGGACCATTCTGTAAAAATGCTGGATTGAAAACGATTCAACATGCATCAAATTCAGGCGGTACTTATTCAGGAGGTTCTTACATTACTTCCAGTGGTTCATTCAATCCAGCTAATGCAAGCATAGGCAATAACAAAATTTATTACACCTTCACTGATTCCAGATCGTGTACGAATACGGATTCAATAACAGTTAGAGTGGACAGTATACCATCTGCAAAAATTGCAGCATCTGGTCCTTTCTGTAAAAACGCAGGACTGAAAACGATTCAACATGCATCTAATTCCGGAGGTACTTATTCAGGGGGGTCATACATTACTTCCAGTGGTTCGTTCAATCCTTTAACAGCAGGAGTTGGTACACATAAAGTGTATTATACCTTTACAGATTCACGTTCTTGTACTAACACAGATTCCATCATAGTTAGAGTCGATAGTATACCATCTGCTAAGATAACACCAGCTGGACCATTCTGTAAGAACGCTGGATTGAAAACGATTCAACATGCATCTAATTCTGGAGGAACTTATTCAGGAGGTTCATACATCAACTCAAGTGGCTCATTTAATCCTCTGACAGCAGGAGTTGGTATACATAAAGTGTATTATACCTTTACAGATTCACGTTCATGTACGAATACTGATTCCATCACAGTGAGAGTTGACAGCATACCATCCGCTAAAATTGCGCCAGCTGGACCATTCTGCAAAAACGCTGGACTGAAAACCATTCAACATGCATCCAATGCCGGTGGAACATATTCCGGAGGCTCTTACATCAATTCAGGTGGTTCGTTCAATCCAGCTAATGCAAGCATAGGCAATAATAAAATTTATTATACCTTCACTGATTCCAGGTCATGTACGAACACAGATTCTATAACTATCAGAGTTGACAGCATTCCATCTGCTAAAATCGCAGCAGCAGGACCATTCTGTAAGAACGCAGGATTGAAAACCATTCAACATGCATCTAATTCAGGAGGCACCTATTCAGGAGGCTCATACATCAATTCAAGTGGTTCGTTCAATCCTTTAACAGCAGGAGTGGGCACTCATAAAGTGTATTACACATTTACTGATTCACGTTCTTGTACGAATACGGATTCGATTACAGTCAGAGTTGACAGCATACCATCTGCTAAGATTGCACCATCTGGACCATTCTGTATGAATGCTGGATTAAAGACCATACAACATGCATCTAATTCCGGAGGTACGTATTCAGGAGGCTCATACATCAACTCAAGTGGTTCATTCAATCCATTAACTGCTGGAGTAGGCACTCATAAAGTGTACTATACCTTTACAGATTCACGTTCATGTACGAACACAGATTCCATCACAGTTAGAGTAGATAGCATACCATCTGCTAAGATTGCACCATCTGGTCCTTTCTGTAAGAATGCCGGACTGAAAACCATTCAACACGCATCAAATGCAGGTGGAACTTATTCTGGAGGTTCTTACATTACTTCCAGTGGTTCATTCAATCCATCTATTGCAAGCATCGGTAATAACAAGATTTATTACACCTTCACTGATTCCAGATCATGTACGAACACAGATTCCATCACAGTTAGAGTTGATAGCATACCATCCGCTAAAATCGCAGCAGCAGGACCATTCTGTAAGAACGCCGGATTGAAAACCATTCAACATGCATCTAATTCCGGAGGAACATATTCAGGTGGTTCATATATTAATTCAGGTGGTTCGTTCAATCCATTGACTGCTGGAGTTGGTACGCATAAAGTATATTATACTTTCACAGATTCACGTTCTTGTACGAATACGGATTCCATCACTATTAGAGTGGATAGCATTCCATCTGCTAAAATTGCAGCAGCCGGTCCGTTCTGTAAAAATGCAGGATTAAAAACAATACAACATGCATCCAATGCTGGTGGTACTTATTCAGGAGGTACATACATCAACTCCAGTGGTTCGTTCAATCCATTGACAGCAGGAGTTGGAACACATAAAGTATACTATACCTTCACAGATTCAAGATCATGTACGAACACGGATTCCATCACAGTGAGAGTGGATAGCATACCATCTGCTAAGATTGCAGCAGCCGGACCATTCTGTAAAAACGCTGGATTGAAAACGATTCAACACGCATCAAATTCAGGAGGTACTTATTCAGGTGGCTCATACATCAATTCTAGTGGTTCGTTCAATCCTTTAACTGCTGGAGTGGGTACGCATAAAGTATACTACACATTCACAGATTCAAGATCATGTTCGAATACAGATTCTATTACAGTCAGAGTTGACAGCATTCCATCAGCTAAAATTGCGCCAGCAGGACCATTCTGTAAGAACGCCGGATTGAAAACCATTCAACATGCATCTAATTCCGGCGGCATCTATTCAGGAGGATCATACATCAATTCAAGTGGTTCATTTAATCCTTTAACTGCAGGAGTAGGTACGCATAAAGTATACTACACATTCACAGATTCACGTTCTTGTACGAATACGGATTCCATCACTATTAGAGTGGATAGCATTCCATCAGCTAAAATTGCGCCAGCTGGACCATTCTGTAAAAATGCGGGACTGAAAACAATTCAACATGCATCGAATTCTGGAGGTACCTATTCAGGTGGTTCATATATCAATTCAGGTGGCTCATTTAATCCTTTAACAGCAGGAGTGGGCACTCATAAAGTGTACTACACCTTCACAGATTCACGTTCATGTACGAATACTGATTCCATCACAGTTAGAGTGGATAGTATACCATCTGCTAAGATTGCAGCAGCCGGACCATTTTGTAAAAACGCTGGATTGAAAACGATTCAACACGCATCAAATGCTGGCGGTACGTATTCAGGAGGTTCATACATTACTTCCAGTGGCTCATTTAATCCAGCTAATGCAAGCATAGGCAATAACAAGATTTATTATACCTTCACTGATTCAAGATCATGTACGAACACAGATTCTATAACTATCAGAGTTGACAGCATACCATCTGCTAAGATTGCGCCAGCCGGACCATTCTGTAAGAACGCCGGATTGAAAACCATTCAACATGCATCTAATTCCGGAGGCACCTATTCAGGAGGTTCTTACATCAACTCCAGTGGTTCGTTCAATCCTCTGACAGCAGGAGTAGGCACTCATAAAGTGTATTATACCTTTACGGATTCACGTTCATGTACGAATACGGATTCTATCACAATTAGAGTTGACAGCATTCCATCAGCGAAAATTGCAGCAGCCGGACCATTCTGTAAGAACGCAGGAATTCAGTTATTGCAACATAATTCATATCCAGGGGGTACATATTCGGGAGGCGTTTACGTGACAGGCAGCGGTGATTTTGATCCGGCAACAGCAAATATTGGCTTATCAACTGTCTATTATGATTATACGAATTCATTGGGATGTTCAAACAGAGACTCTGTAAAAATCAGAGTATTTGACCTACCAGATGCCAGTATAAAAAGTGCCGGTCCTTTTTGTGAAAATATATCGGCACAACAACTTTCAGCACTTATCAATACTGGTGGAAAATTCATAGAACAAACCTATGTAGATTCCAATGGACTCTTTTATCCATCGATAGCTAAAGTTGGGGCTCATAAGGTGAAATACAAGTATACAGATGCTAACCTGTGTTCCAATATTGACAGTATAACAATATCTGTTTTAAAGAAACCGGATGCACAGATATTGCCTTTAGGTCCCTTCTGTCAAAATGCATCAGCTGCAAAAATTAATGTAGCTGAAAATGGCGGTACATTTAAGTCGGAAGCATATATATCATTAAATGGTGATTTCATGCCTGACAAAGCCAATATTGGGTCAAACAGAATTATTTATTCGATTGTTAATTCGAATAATTGTGCAGAAGCTGATACAGTTTTTGTGACAGTTAATAAAGCCCCGAATAATACTATTACACTTCAACCTGAGAATGGTTGTTCTCCTTTAAAAGTCATCTTCAGTACAGAAATTGAAGACAAGATAGAATGGGAAATCAATTCTGTGAAGTATTCAAATCCAAAAGATAGTGTGATTCTGTTAAGTGGCTTATATGAGGTTAAATTAAGGGTTGAAAATTCGTTTTTTTGTGTCCAGAATTTGAAAGATACAATTACAGTTTATCAACCTCCTGTAGCAGATTTTGATTTTAGTCCTGACAAATTATATATGAGCGACCCAAGTGCTCAATTTATTGACAGAAGTAAGGGCAATATTGTTAAATGGAACTGGAATTTTGGGGATAACGATTCGTCAGCATTAACAGATCCTATTCACAATTATAAGCAACCTGGTAGCTATAAGATTGTGTTATTTGTTAAAGACAATAACAATTGTACTGACAGCAGCAGTGGCTTATTAAATGTTCTTGATTTATTTGTTTATCATATTCCTTCAGTTTTTTCTCCTAATGATGATGGACATAATGATGTATTTGCTATTGAAGGTTTAGGTATTGTATGGATCAATTGTCAGATATTTAACCGCTGGGGTGAAAAACTTTTAGATGTTAAAAATTTCACATCCTGGGATGGAATGTATCAAGGTGAAATGGTTCAGGATGGTGTTTACTTATATTTAGTACAGATAAAAGACAATAAAGGAAGAATACATTACATCAAAGGTGAAGTGACAGTATTGCGATAGAATAAATTAGTTTAAAGCTGGTTTAGTGTACTTAAAAGGCTTTTCTGTATACATAAATTTCTTTGTCCATCCAGGTAGTCTGAGGTTCCCTTTGAAGGCCATTTTTTTCGGCTACTCTCTGTGATCTCAAATTGTTGATAGCAATCAGTGAAGTGATTGAATCGGACAAGTTGTGAGTTTTGGCAAATTCCATAAAAGTTTTAGCAGCTTCTGGAGCATACGAATTACCCCAGTACTCAGGTAAAAAATGATAGCCAACTTCCAGCTCATCTTTACCATTGACAATCTGATGCAGCAGACCGCACTGACCAATGAGTTTTCCATTCGATTTAAGTATAATAGCCTGCAATCCATATCTGTTTTCAGCGTATCGATTCAATTGTTTTTCAATCCAGATTTTACCTTTTTCTTCTGAAGTTATTGGGCCAAAATCCTTTGTAAATTCTGTTGCGATTTTACTGTCAAAAAAAGCAGACCATTGAGAAATATCCTCAAGAGTTAAAAAGCGAGTATATAGTCTCTCTGACTGAAGACCATCGATATAGTAGTATGTGTCTTTATTGAGCATGATAAAATTTAGATACAAACATAGAAAATCATTGATGGACCTTAAGTACTTAAATTTTAATAATCTACTGCTTTTAGTTGTTTAATAGTAAGATTCCAAATACTAGCATGTTTTTTCAATTGCTCATTGACTCAGAACAGAAATACAGGCTTCACGAATTTGCCAGATATCTTCAAGGGTATAAGGGATTTTATTTTTTTCACTTTCCAGCCACAAGGACAGAAATTTTTTATGTAGTTCAATCTTGTATGTATTGATTTGGTCATGCCTAATATATTCTTCAAACATGAGTTTGTTTTGAAACTGGTCAGGGGTAGATGTAATACTGGTACAATCCATGATCTCGCCATGAAATTTCAAATAGTTATGTGCTTCAGGAATATAATTTAAGTGATAATTTTTGAGAAGTGCACCAACACCTTCATGATAAGTTTCATCCATTTTGAAAATACCGAGTACCAATTCGAACCCTTTAAATTCCTGCTCATCCAGCATTTGTTTTAATGCAGCGTGTTTAGTGCTGCAAGTTCCTTTTTGCTCTTGAAATATAGTCAACAAATTTGACTTATCTGAATTTCTGCCATAAGGCAAATGGCGTATATAATCGAATGCACTTTGAAGGTCAATGCAGTTCTGATTTACAAACGCTGCAGAAACAGGGCCTTTCAAAGGGTCTAATTCAATATTAAAGTTGTGGATCATCCCAATACAGAAACTCCAATCAATCTACCTATGCCATACGTTATTGCTGCAGCAGCTAATCCAAACAGAACCTGACGCATGCCTGAAAACCAAACAGATTTTCCGGTGAACAATGTAATCGCTGCACCAATGATGAATAAACCTATTGCACTTAAACCGGCACTAAGCAATACAGCTTGAATGCCACCTGAAAAGAAAAACGGAATAACCGGAATGATTGCGCCAATGGCAAATAAGAAGAATGAAGTTAAAGCAGCTTCCATAGCAGAACCCTGAAGTTCTTCAGCATTGATTCCTAATTCTTCTTTGATTAATACATCATGTGCCTTGGATTTGTCACGCATGATTTCTGCAGCCATTTGATTGGCCTGTTCTTCAGGAATACCTTTTGAAATGTAGATTAAAGCCAGTTCTTTTTGTTCACCTTCAGGATTGTGTTCCAGTTCTTCCATTTCCAAAGCCATTTGATTTTCGTACAGTTCCTGTGAACTTTTCACTGAAATCCACTCACCTAGTGACATAGATAATGCACCGGCCAGTAAACCTGCCATTCCAGCCAGAAGGACTTCAGATTGACCGCTGCTGGCACCTGCAATACCCATAACCAGACTAAAGTTGGATACTAGTCCATCGTTACCTCCCAGAACAGCAGCTCTGAGTGCATTGCCACCGACGGAACGATGTCTTTTTTCAAATCTGGCAAGGCTTGTACCAGACACAGTTTTGGAATGATTGAGTATATTTTTTAGAATTGTAACGTGAGCGGTGTCAGAAATGGATGTTTCAGTTTTAGTAAGTTTGCGCGCAGCACCTATGGAATTGCTAATACTCTTTTCGGTATCCAGTAAAACACCAAGTATATAATCATTGCCAAATAATTGACCAATTTTTTTAAGTGTTTTAGCTCTGAAAGAAGGGCCTGGCATTTTTGATAAATCCATACCATTTTTCTTCATGAACAAAGTAGCATGTTCATGTTCGATTTCACTCATTTGTCTGAAAACGTCTGCAACATGCGGGTCTTGCTCAGATTTAGCGAGCAGGTCATAAAGAAATGAAGCATCTACTTCTGTTTGTATATTTTTTAAACTGGTCATGTCGAAGATTACATACATTCCAAATCAATCCAACCATCATCCCTGTGGCCGCAACTGCAGCATTCGAGATTCACTATTATCCATTCAAATCCTTCTGTCCAATCTTCGACTGGCTTGTCATCTGCATTGATTTTAAAATCTTCAATTCCCGTATTACTGATTTCAACTTCAATTAAATGGTCTGTAGCCTGACACTTCGGGCAATGTCTGATTTCACTCAAAGAACTGATATCTTTTATTTGACTTTGATCTCTGATATAACCATCCCATCCATGTGTGCGCCTGTCGAATACCATGATGCGGTTTTGACATTTTGGGCATTCCGCAACTACCTGCAATACATAGTCAGTTTCACCCGGTCCAAATTCATTAATTTCAGTTTCTTTCACGGTTATTATACTGCCATTCTCATCTTCATCTCCAACAAAATGTACCTGAAGGGTTTTATTGCCGCATGTACATTCAATATGTCCAACTACACTGAATTCGTTGTGGTCATCGCAATTCATCACAAGCGTTTCTGTCAGATATCTTGGTATAGGTAATCGTAACATTATTCTTCGAGTTCTTTTAATATTTTATTGACATCTTCTTCAGTAGAATGCAGCTTTTGTTTACAAATTTTTATCAGCAATGCTGCTCTCTTTACTTTTTCCGATAATTCATCTACACTGATTTGTCCATCTTCAATATCTGCAATGATGGTTTGTAATTCTTCGTATGCCTCTTTGTAATTAGGTTGTTTACTCATCTTCCTTTTTTAAATTTATAGTATTAATTGTGCTTTTGGTTTTACCCTGATAAAATTCCGTTTCAATAGTGTCGCCCAGACTTAACTGGTCAACATGGTTGACAGAATGACCATTGATTCGTGTAATGCTAAATCCTCTTTTCAATATATTGACAGGATCAGCCATTTTTACTAATTGCTCACTTTGTTGTAATATATTCTGATGGTTTTTTAAGTGTTCTTCAACAGAGTCTGTGAATCGTTCGCCACTGTCTCTTGCAATTTGTACCTTTAAATCAAAAACTACTTTTTCTGCAGATTTTTTGAGTACAGGGCTGAAACTGTGTATCTGGCTTTTCTGCGCTTTGAGAAATGCATTGGACAAATATTGAAAACTCTGAACGTCACCATTAAGTCCCATTAACTGCTCATTGATATGAGACATCGTAACACTGTTGAGTTGATGTGCGGATTGACTGAGAAGTTTTTGGTTTTGAGCAATTGCAGTACTGACCAGCATATTAATGACTCTTGAGTTTTGTGAAATACTTTGATTTAATGTAGAAAATAAAGCCTGGCTGTATTGTTTTACAAACTTTTGAGCATCTAAGACAGGAACTGAAAAATTGTGAAATTGTTGAATGAGAAATTCGGCCAGTTTTGTTGGTGTAATAGCATTTTTGCAGGTAACCATCTCAACCACTGTTTCATTTGTTGCATGTCCTATACCCGACAATACCGGAAGTGGAAATTCAGTGATTGCTTTTGCCAATGAATAATCATTATAACAGGATAATCCAACATCTCCGCCGCCGCCTCTGATAATGGCAACTACATCAAAATGTTTCTTGACTTTCTTAATTCGGTTAAGTTGATATTGTATATCTTTTATTGCAGAATCACCTTGCAGAATGGCAGGGAAAAGCATGGTAAAAAAATCATATCCCCATTCATTTCCCTGAATAACCTGAGTGAAATCTACAAATCCTTTACTTGTTTCAACTGAAATGATGGCAATTCTTTTGGGCAATAATGGAATTGGAATGGATTTGTTTTTATCAAATAAGCCTTCAGCCTGTAATTTTTCTATGCTTTGTTTTTTTTCAAGCTCAAGATCACCAAGAGAAAATGAAGGATCAATATCGTGAATTCTGAGCGAAAGGCCATAAACTGCGTCAAATGTGATAGTGCAAAGCATCAGCACCTTGATGCCATCTTTCAGAGGTTCTTTGACAGTTCTCAGAAAATTGAGATTGATTCTGTCGAAATCATTTTTCCAAATCAAAGAGCGCATTTGTGCAACTATTTTGCCGTTGTGTTTATCTACCAGTTCTGGATATGCATGTCCGGAATAGGTGTAGTGATTGAGTTTGTTGATTTCTGTTTTAACCCAGAAACTGCGCTCAAACTGCGTATCCAGAACATCTTTTATTTCTGAAGCAATATCTTGCAGCGTATAGATGTGTTTGTTCTGGACCAAAAAAGACATAGTTGGGGATGTTTTTAGCAAATAAAGGGAACTTTCGGTGTTTTATGTACACATTTTTGTTACAATATTTTTATTTTTTTGTGTTAAATGCGTGAGGGAGTAAAATTGAGATGAATTAAATGGAAATTAATCATCAAAAAGGGCAAGTTATTAAATGGTTTGGGCAGTTTGTTAAAAAGTACTTCTTTATGATGTTGAGTAGAGTCAATTTTACAGCATGGCAGAGCACAATGAATTAGGAGAAAGAGGTGAACAATTGGCAACTCAGTATTTAAATGATGTTGGAATAGAAATACTGGAACGTAACTGGCGCAAACATAAACTGGAAGTTGATATAATTGCAAAGGACAGCAATATGCTGGTATTTGTGGAAGTAAAAACCCGAGGTACTGATTATTTTGGCAAACCCGAGTATTTTGTGGATAGAAAGAAAATGATGATGATGGCAGAAGCTGCTGAATATTATATTGAAGATTTAGGCAGAGACGATTTGGAAGTCAGGTATGATATTATTGCCATTATCATAGAGCCCGACAAAGAAATAGTCATGCATATTCAGGATGCTTTTTTTCCGGACAACCTGGGGTTATCTGAGATTATTGTTTGAATCTGGATTAAAATGAAAACTAGCCTTATGGTGTTTTAATTGATTTGACCTTATTAACACGCAGTATTGGGCGGAACACGCTGATCACACAGGATTTTATATATTGACGCGACCTTTGCTTACGCAAAATATAAACACAGAATAAGGCAGATACCACTGAATACTACCTCAGGAATACAATTCAGCCCATCAGCCTTTCAGCAATTCACCGCGAATCAATTCAGCAATTCAGCGGCGAAGCCATTTAGCCTTTCAGCATTTCAGCGGCGAATCAATTCAGCTTTTCAGCAATTTAGCTTTTCAGCATTTCCTCTTTTTTCCCTTTATTTGTAATTCAAAAATCAGACAGTTTTAATGAAAAAGTTATTATTAATTTCAGCTTTAGCCATATTGGCAGTATCTTGTAACAACAGTGGTAAAACAGAAGCACAGGAAGAAAAAGAAAGAGACAGCTCCATTAGTGTTCAAAAATCTGAAGACGAGAAAGTTGTTGAAGAAATGATGCGTCAGGATTCGATAAGAGAAGCTCAGGAAGCAGCTGCCAAAGATAGCGCCAGCAAATAAGCAGATTCAGCTTATTAAAAATTAACGGTTTGCCGGAGAACAGAGAAGGCTTCAGTATTTTGCTTCGAGTTTCGGTTTCGAAGCAGAATTTGTTGTATTCAATGCCTGTATTCACTGTGCTGAAAGAGTTTTCTTTCTTTTGCCGGACAGCAATCATTTCTCCCATTTCCCTCTCCTTGCTAATATCCTAGTTTATTATTAGGTTTGCACATTAATTTAGAAACCACAGTATGGCTGTAGCGATAAAAATGCCCAAAATGAGTGATACCATGACCGAAGGGGTTGTGAGAAAATGGAACTTCAAGGTTGGAGATACCATCAAATCCGGTGATATCCTGGCTGAAGTTGAGACAGATAAAGCCACTATGGACCTCGAAAACTACGAAAAAGGCACCATTCTTCATTTCGCAATTAGTGAAGGAGATGCCGCAGCTGTGGATGCAGTTATAGCAATAGTTGGTAAAGAAGGTGAAGATTATTCTGGCTTATTGTCTGGTTCAGGTTCTGCACCAAAAGCAGCTGAAACAGCCAAACAAGAACAGCCTGCAGCAGTTGCCACGCCGGCAGTATCTGCACCTGTATCAGCTCCTGTTAGCAATGGTGATGGAAGAGTTAAAGCGTCTCCACTTGCAAAGAAATTAGCTGCTGAAAAAGGCATTGATATAGCTGCTGTTGCCGGTTCAGGCGAAAACGGCAGAATCATAAAAAGTGACATTGAAAACTTCAAAGGTTCATCAGCATCTGTTAATGGTGCTTCTCATACATCTTATGTAGCCGGAGTAGAAAGCTTTGAAGAAATCAATGTTTCGCAGATGCGTAAAACCATAGCATCTCGTTTAGCTGAAAGTAAATTTACAGCGCCTCACTTCTATCTAACCATGGAAATCAACATGGACAAAGCATTGGAGGCACGCGCTGCCATGAATGCTTCAGGCGAAGTTAAAGTGTCTGTCAATGATATGATTGTTAAAGCCTCTGCAATTGCCCTTAAGAAACATCCGTGGGTAAATGCCAGCTGGCTGGGTACTAAAATCCGTTTCAATCACCATATCCATATTGGAGTAGCAATGGCTGTTGAAGATGGATTATTGGTGCCAGTAGTGCGTTTTGCAGATCAGAAATCACTGTCAGCGATTAGTGCTGAAGTGAAGACCTATAATGCAAAAGCCAAAGCCAAAAAATTACAACCTGCCGATTGGACCGGTAATACATTTACCATCTCTAACCTCGGTATGTTTGGTATAGAAGAGTTCACTGCCATTATCAACCCACCGGATGCCTGTATTTTAGCAGTAGGTGGTGTTAAGGAAACCGTCGGAATTGTGAACGGGCAGATAGCCAAGACCAATGTCATGAAAGTGACCCTGAGTTGCGACCACAGAGTAGTGGATGGAGTTGTAGGCTCCAAATTCCTCAATACGCTGAAAGAGTTGCTCGAGGAACCTGTCAAGATGCTGGTTTAAGCTGCACTCGGGTATTGACCTGAGAACACACCATTTAAATCAACCCCATTATGTATGCATTAGCAATTCATGGAGGCGCAGGAACCATTGACAGAGACAAAATGTCTCCTGATATGGAAGTCGCCTACAGGGAAGGTCTTGCCGCAGCTTTAAAAGCTGGTGAAGACATTCTCAAAAACGGCGGTAGCAGTCTGGATGCCGTGACAGCTGCAGTTATTGAACTCGAAAATTGTCCCTTGTACAATGCAGGGCGAGGAGCGGTCTTTAACAGCGTCGGGGAGCACGAATTAGATGCATCCCTTATGAGTGGCTCAGATTTAAAAGCAGGTGCAGTATGCGGAGTGCAACTGGTCAAAAATCCTATTCTATTGGCACGTTGCGTCATGGAGCAATCTGAACATGTGATGATGGCAGGAAAAGGAGCCGAAAAATTTGCCCGTCTGCAGCACATCGAATTCGAGAAACCAGAATACTTCCACACCGATTTTCGCTATCAGCAATGGCTGGCAATTCGCGATACAGATGAATTTCAGCTTGACCATACCCTGGCATCCAACCGCAAAATGGGAACAGTAGGAGCAGTTGCCAGAGATAAAGATGGACATTTGGCAGCAGCCACTTCAACAGGAGGAATGACCAACAAAAAATTTGGTCGTGTCGGCGACTCACCTATCATTGGAGCGGGAACCTACGCCAATGATGCCACATGTGCCATTTCCTGCACCGGTCACGGCGAACTCTTCATCAAAGCCGTGGTTGCCTACGATATCAGCTGCCTGATGGAATACAAAGGCTTAACCCTTCAAAAAGCCTGCGAGCAAGTAGTCATGGATAAACTTGTCAAAATAGGCGGCGAGGGCGGACTTGTAGCAGTCGACAAAAACGGCCATATCGAAATGCCATTCAACAGCAGCGGCATGTACAGGGCCAAAGTAAGAGAAGGAGAGGAGATGCGAGTGGAGATTTATAAGGGGTGAGGGGTTTCCTGTTATAATAATCTTTTAAAACCTTTTTTTAGAGCTTTAATGCTCGATTTTTTTATATCAATTTCCATGGCGTTTTTTTCCCAAACAACTATGGAATCTTGAATTTCTTCAATTATTCTTTTAGCTTTTTTTATTGTATAGGTTTCAGCAATACTCAATACATCTTTAAGCATTATATGGATTCGTTTTTCGTTTATTGAAAGCGCTCTGGATATTTGAGTAAAATTAAGTTCAGGATTGAGAGAATACGTGATGTCATAAGCTGGAGACAAATGCCAGGCTGATTGTTTTTCATCATAAACAAAAGCATGATTCTTTAGGTGGTCATCATGGTTGCAAAACACAAGATTAAAAATCATTCGACGATACAACTCTTCAATTTCAATATAAGGAATTTTAAGATAAGACGCCAGTTTGAAAAGTTGCTCATAAGATGAAATTTCAGGGTCTTTGTAGTCCCAGCCACTGATACCACTTGCAGATAAGGTATGTATTTTCTTTCCGTTTTGTCTGTCAAAGCGTTGTGTTGCAAAATGTTTAGAGTCTATCAATTTCGAAGACATCATTGTAATGCCACACTGAATGGCTGTCTGGTAGTATGAAAATTCAATCAGCTCCTTTGGAAAAAGTAAATTATCTTCAAGATTAAGTTTTACGAGATAGTGATTGTATTTGTTGTCAATAGCCAGATCTCCTGGAATAATGGAGGCATTTTTTTTGTGTTCAGAAATGAGGATTTTAGGTCGCAGTCCACCTGCAGAACTACCTATTTTAAAGATGTTCAATAAAGCTTTAGAGTTGAGTTTAGTGCCCTTTGCATTCGACTTATTTTGAAGAACCAGTTTTAGAACTTCAACTATTTCCTGGAATTCAATTTGTTTTGAATCAGGCAATGACTTGGCCGGTTGATATTCGAGCGCACCCATACCGCGATTAGCAACATAAGCCAGTTGTTCGAGCGGTGAGATATATTTCATGTCTTTATTTTTCGATTCCAGCCAGGTTTTAAAAACAGTATTCCCAAAGGCATCAGGAAGAGAATCGGCAATCATAGACGGAAGACCTCTGAAGCTGTCGTTAAAAAATTGACTAAAGACCTGCGTCTGAGGAATACGTTTAAAAATGAGAGGAAAAAGTTGAGGATGTTCACCCGATTTAAGAAACTCCGGATTGTATTGAAAAAAGGATTTATGAGCATCTTCATCCATACTCAGTCGCCCGATTTCAAGGCCTAAACAATGTACTTCCAGAACTTGATTTTTAGACATAGTTAATACAGTGACTTGTAGCTGTTATTTTGGATTTCCTCATCTATAAACAACAAATATTTTTCGAGTAAATCAAAATATTGTAAAACTTTTAGCAAAGTATCAAGGGTCACATTTTTACCCGTTTCAATATTTTGAATTGTAATTCTGGACACAGCAAGCTGTTCAGCCAGCTCCACCCTTGAAATACCTCTACTTTTGCGCAATGTTCTGCACAGGACAGCAATTCGCATTTTGACATCTTTTATTTCAGTTGTTTCAAATTGCATAAAATAATATGCAAATATAAATAAAAGTATTAAAAATGCATAGTAAAATATGTAATTTGAGATTTATTATTCAATTTAACAACTATAGGCTCATCCGAGGTATTACTCATTCACTAATTTCACACCCTTCACTTTTCTAAATTCAGAGTCTAATACTTTATCCAGATAAAATGTGATGCCATAACAGCAGGTGCACGCGCAGTTGGTGCCATAGGCAATAGTGATAAGATTAAGAGTATCTCCACTACCAATACCAATATCACAAAGAAAATCTTGGCAACAATTCGCGGTAAAACTGACATCAATAATCATACTGGTATCGGTTTGAATGATTGAGTTGATAGAATTTTGATTTTTAGGCTCACCTCTTGTTTTAGGGCAATTACTTTTCTCCACTTTATTCAGCCATAGACCATAGCCTTTAGCATATTGTTGATTGCGAGTTTCGGTGAGAATAGTAGTTCCAATGAGCAGATTTCTATGCATAAAGGATTCAAAAATGGAAGTATCTACTTTATGATAAATAGAATCATTGTCGTGAGCGGTATAGTGGATGAAGACAGTGTCGGCATGTTGAGAACAGCAGGTATTAGAGGAGATAACAATTCCAAGAGTGAGCAAAGCAAGTAGTAGTTTCATAAGTTTGGGGGGCAGGTGTATAGATTTTTAAGAACAAATATACAATAAGAGGAGGGGAGGAGAGTTTTTTTAATTTAAAATACCCTGCTAGAGTGTCTGGAATTAAAATAATTCAAGATTTAAAAATTCCATTTAAAAAGTTTTTACCATCTTCTATAAAAAATAGGAGTAGTTTCAGTAAACATCCCTTGGATTTTTCGTTTAAAAATGGGATAAGGGTAAGAGGAAAATATTTTTTTTAATCCAAAATACCCTGCTAGGGTATCAGGAATTAAAATAATTCAAGATTTACATTTTCCATTTAAAAAGTTTTTACCATCTTATATAAAAAATAGGAGTAGTTTCAGTAAACAGCCCTTGGATTTTTGGTTTAAAAATCGGATAAGGGTAAGAGGAGAATATTTTTTTTAATCCAAATCACCCTGCTAGGGTATCAGGAATTAAAATGATTCAAGACATACGGTTTCCATTTAAAAAGTTTTAAGTGCTATCCATTAAAATTAAGTATAGTTTCAATAAAAGTCTATTGATATTTCGGTTTAATTGAAGTAAAAGTATTTGTGTTTCATTGGGAGTCCTATTCCCCTACGGACTACTAAATAACTAATCATTATTACTTAAAACCCCTGATTTTCAGGGGTTTTTTGTTTCCTGACTATTTTTAAATATGCTTGATTATTCATATTTTTGATACCCGTTTGATACCCTTTTATGAATATTGCAAATTTTAAACTCATCTATGACCGCAAAAAATTAGCCTCAGCTACCAAAGCCGGATTACTACAAATTGAATGTTACCGCAAAGGAGGTGACAGAATTTGGGTTTCTACAGGCATTAAGGTGTTCCCTAATCAATGGAACGAAAAAAAGAGACTGATTACAGAGAAACATTCTAATGCCTTCGAATTGAATAAGGCATTAAAGAAAATGACCGACGATTTTCTGGAGTATGAAACCAAACAGTATCAAAAAGGTATCACAGTTCCATTGGATTTTTATAGAACTTTTTTAGCTAGCGAATCCGGGCATACCAGTTTTCTTGAATTCTTTGAAAACGAATTCAAGGACAATCCGAGTTTTACGCCCAACACTAAAAAGAATTACCGTTCTGCCTTAAACCATTTAATCAGTTTTAAAGGTATTAAATACTTCACCGATTTAAATTATACCAATGTTGAGGCGTTGAACAGATACTTTGTTCGACATAAATTGCACGCTAATACTATAGTAAAGTATCACAAGTATCTCAGAAGAACCATCAATGAAGCGATTCGCAAAGGATTGATGGAAAAACACAGTAATCCCTACGATGATTTTAAACTGAAGGGTAAAAAGACCGAGAAGCATTGCTTAACCATAGATGATATCCGAAAATTAGAAGAGTTAATGATTAAAGACGGTAATATGGGTTTGGCCAGATCCAGAGATATGTTTTTATTCTCAGTTTATACCGGATTGCGCTTCAGTGACATCATACAGATATCGGATAAGACGGTCAAATTTAAAAAGGATGGAATTTATTTGGATTTAGTATCACAAAAAACCAAAAAGCACAAACAGGAGAACCTTGCCTTATTCTTTAAAAATGAAGCTGGATTAAGCAAACCGGAAATGATCATAGCCAAATACAAAGATGTTTTGAGTATCTGCCCTTTTAAAATGAGTTTGCAGCCCTATAATAGAAACTTGAAAACGCTTGCAGAAATGGCTCATATAGATGAAAAATTAACTTCACATATTGCCCGACACACTTTTATTACTTTTATGGTGGGCAAAGTAAGTATTCCTGTGCTTCAGGAAATGGCGCAGCATAGTGATATCAATACGACCAGGAGTTATATTCACTTGTCTGAAAAAATGAAGGAAGCGGAATTAAAGAAGGTAGATTGGAGTTATTGAGTGAATCCCTTCAAATTTTAAAAATATCTGATAATCAGACATTAATCAATAATTGCTATTAACAAAAATGCGCAAAAATGCGAGATTTTGAAATAATCTCGCATTTTTTATTTATTGTTGCAGTAGAGGAATGTTAAATTAAATGATAGAAAAAGCGCCTAAATATTTTGAGGATGAAAAAACCATACCAAGAATGGTAAGATTGCAAAGCGATGGTCTACTAAAAAAAATCCAAGATGAATATCTTTATTGGGATAAGATAAAATATAAAGCTAAAGAATGCACACCTGAGGAATTATGGAGTGCAATAAAATTACATAGATATCTCAGAAGTAAAAAGGTAAAATTCGGAAAATATGAATTTAAGTATATAATAACCGACTATATTCAAAGAGCATTGCATTTATTTGATATGCATATTGGAGGAACTTTAGGAAGTAATATAGGAATTGCGGAAACAGATAAAACTAAGTTTATAATTAGTTCTATAATGGAGGAAGCAATTTCTAGTAGTCAAATGGAAGGAGCAAATACTACCAGAAAGAAGGCTAAAGAAATGATTCAGCAAGAGAAAAAACCAAGGAATAAGTCTGAACAAATGATAATGAATAACTATATCACAATGAAACATATTGTTAGTCATAAACATGAAGCAATTACTCCTCAAAGAATTTTAGAAGTTCATAAATTAATATCAAAAGATACATTAGATGATAAGACAGAAGAGGGCAAATTCAGAGATAATAACGAGGTTTTTGTTGTAAATCATACAAATAGTGAGATTGTACATACGCCTCCAGACTACTCAGAATTAACAACACTAATTGAGGATTTGTGTGATTTCTTTAATAATGATAGAGAGGAATTTATACATCCAATAGTTAAAGGATGTATAATTCACTTTATGATAGGTTGGATACATCCATTCACAGATGGAAATGGTAGAACTGCTAGAGCTATTTTTTATTGGTATATGTTAAAATGTAATTATTGGTTAACTGAGTATTTATCAATTTCAAGGATAATTAAAGATACTAAATCTCAATATGAAAGAGCGTATCAGTATACAGAAATCGATGAAAATGATTTAAGCTATTTTTTAACTTATCATATAAAGACTATGGAAAAGTCATTCGAAGCTTTGAAAGAATATATTTCAAGGAAACAGAAAGAAGTATTTCAAGCAGCTAAGTTTATGAAAATACCGGGTGTGAATGATAGAATGGCGCAAATCCTAAAATTAATGCATGAGGATTCAGAAAGAATTTTAAATATTAAAGAAATTGAATCCAGATTTAATGTGTCAAATTTTACTGCAAGGCAAGATCTTAAGGCATTGGTTGATATGGGATTTTTAGAAATAATTCAAGTAAATATGAAAAAGCAAAACTTTATAAAATCAAAGTATTTTAATGAAATACTTAGAAAAAACAAAGTTTAATGAAGGGGATAATAAAGGGCACGAAACATTAATAATAATACTTCAAGAAGTTAGATGCACTTATTGGATAAAATGACGGAAGCGGAGTTGAAGAAAGTGGATTAGAATTGTTAAAATTAAAATTGTTATATTTAAAGTATTTTTGCTTTTAAACTTTTCAAATATATCTAACGAATTATTTAAGAAATTAAAACGAATTAGTAATGATTATAAAACTTGAGCCAAGCGCACTAAATTGGACACAAAAAGGAATTGTCAAACCATTATTGTATATTAATAAAATAGTCTTTATTACTGATGATGGCAATTGGTCAAATAGATTATTTGGAGCAGAATTGCATATTAAATTTACCTGTAAGGATAATAATGAAAGTGTGCAATTTTCTTCTGAAGAATTATTTGTTTTTGGGGCCTATATTAGTCCGTATCATAGACAACCTGTCCTAGAAATAAATAAATTGTTTTCTATTGAGGATGAAGCAATTTTTATTAATAACCATGAATCTAAAAATTGGGAGATTTTAATTGAATTGAAAAATTTAAATTTACTAGAGAATGAATGTATTGAAATTTTAACAGGATATAATTCAACAAACACCATTGATGAAATTATTATAGAAGTGGATAGAGGAAAGAAAATATTTTATAATTTAAACTATTCAATTCAGGAGTTATTAAAACTAATACCCAATTTCAGGTTAGATTGGTCACTTGACAATGAACAATTTTCAGATGAATTCAATATTGGCGTAACAAAACCAATTCTTTTATCAGGGTTAGTTAATCAAAATATTAAAATAAAAAATAATAAATTACTTTTTGAAAAAAGTAAAATTGCTAAGTTACTTGTAGATACATTTATTATTGAGAAAAATCTAAACATTGAATTATTAAAAGAAATTCACAGACTAATAATTAAAAATGGAGGCAGTTTTCGAGAACAGAATGTAGTGATTGGAGAAAATTCAAGCACAATAAATCCTTCATTTTCAAAAGTTTCAGACATTGAGTATGAACTTAATTCTCTAATTAATTGGTACAATTTAGAAATCTCAAATAATAAGCTTCACCCTCTTTTTATATGTTCAATATTTCATTATAATCTAGTTAAGATTCATCCATTTTTAGATGGTAATGGAAGGCTTGCGAGAGTGATTTCAAGCTTAATTTTATTGAGTTTTAATATACCTCCCCCTATTTCTGATTTAAGGAATAGGCCAGATTATTTAACAGCTATTCGGAGTGCTGATAAAGGAGATATTATTCCAATTACGGTGTTTATCGGAAAAGGAATAATCCAGTCAATAAATTATGCTCTTACAATAAAACCATAAGCGATATGGAAAATATTGAAGAAGAAGGAATAAGAAAGTTTAATGAGTTAAGATTAAAGGCTGCTCAAAAAATTTCTCCAATTGAATCGTCGACATTTTCAACTGAAGCTGTTTCTGAATTTGCAAGAGGATTTGATGTAATATTAGGATTTCTATCCTATCTAAAGGAAAAAACTTTTCATCAGACAGTTCAATGTAATATAACATGTGATCAAATAAACGATCATTTGATTACTGATATAAATAGTTACATGAGATTTTCAGGTGATTTAGAAAATATTACTCCACCAATTGCAGTAAACTTTACATTTATTCTTTCAAATGATCAAATTGGAATTGGTGAACTAAGAGATGATTTTGCTGTTTATTTTCAAAAGAAGAATTATGAAATTGTATTTAAATATCAGTCTGATGGTAGCCCGAATGAATTTAGATTGGTTAAAGAATATATGACTCATATTGAACCGGATGAAACTAAAACATTGCAAAATTTAATTTGGAATTCATTCCTGACTCAAACTGCTAACAAATTGGAAGATTAGCAATTAGTTATAAATTCAAATTAGAATTCAGCTTACTTTTAATTTTGAATTATGAAAATTGTCCTTCCTGAATTCCTAATAATAATGAAATTATTATATATAGGAGGTAAATAGGCTAAACTTGAAAAAGTTATATAGAAAATATGCCAATCTTATGACCTATTTGTTGTCTTTGTTATTTTAACGAATTTTGTAAAATGGGTAAGCAAGATTGGGAAAAAACATTTAAATATTTATCGGATAAACGCCATCAATATGATAATTACTATAGACAATATGAATATGGCAAAGTTAAAAATCAAAAAGAGGCTTTAAGAGAAATGGATAGTATATCATCCTTGGTGAAAAAATATATAAAAAGTAGTCCTGAGATATATAACCTTTATTTTGGAGAAAATGAAAATATGTATGGAATGGAGTCTTGGGATGAGTTATCGAAAATGTTGTATTTTGATACAGCAATAAGAGATTTCTTGGATAAAATTGAAGAAAAAATTAAAAGTTTAGAATAAACTGCACAATGGGTTATTGTTTGTTTTTTAGTCAATTCAATAATAATCCATTACTGTCAGATTAAGTTTAAACTATTTCATATTATACGTAAAAACATATAAAAATGGCTAAAACGTCAATTTTATATGCAATAACATATAAATTTGCAGAATGAAAATCCAGAGTTTATCTGAGTTCCTAAAAGCAAAACGCAAGGAGGTTGGACTTACACAAGAACAGTTCGCAATTAAATCAGGTATTGCTTTAACAGTGATCAGGAAGGTTGAGCAAGGTAAAACCAATCTTCAAATGGATAAGGTGAATCATTTGCTTTTAATGTTCGGGCATGAACTGGCCCCAGTGAGAATGCAGGGTTTAAATAAAAATGAATTTAAATAGATTTATGCGGACTCAATTAAACTATTTTAAATTTAGCATTTCCTGTACCTCATGAATAGATTCCTGTAAATCTTCATCTTCTTTAGGAACATTTATACTCACTTCTTTAAAAAAAGTAATCATTGCTTTTTCCAATTTAAAGATGGGTTTAGGGTTAATCATTGGGTCTTTATGTCGCTTATTTAAAAATGGAAGTAGTTCTTTCATAATGGCTGTTTTACTTTTATTTTCTTTAAGTGACTTTTCAATATGCATATTCATTACTTTTCCATATTTGTGATAATACTTCTTATAATAATCATCTAGAAAATGGTATATCTCATGTATATTAGCGATTGCTCGGGTCATTTTAAGCCCACCTGATTTTATATTTAATTCATATGAGATTGTCATTTGCTTCAGGAAATTCTCATAGGATAAAGAATCAATCGGATTTGGAAGATCATACATATCATCATCTATATCATTGATAGGATTGTTAAAATTAATAGGCTCACCAGCAAATTTGTCAGTAAAATAGGATACATGTACACCTAAAATTTGACATATTTTCACAATGGTTTCAAATTTGAATGTATTATTTTTCAACGTAGAATGAAACCCGGTTTCAGACATGCCAATTTTCTCTGCAAGCTGCTTTATTGTTAGGTTTCTTTTCTCCAAAAGGTCTAATATTCTTTCTTTTAAGTCCATAAAAATTATTACTTGTCCACAAAAATAATGTAATTGTTCGGTTACAAAAAATAGTTATTATGATAATTTAAAATAATAACTATATTTAATTTGCAGTAACATTAATTCATTATAAATATTTACGCAAAGTTATTAAAAATTTATGGAAAATCAGGAAATCTTCAATGCGCTTAAAAGAATTGAACAGAAAATCGATTCAGTTATGGCTCCAGGTACAAAAGAATGGTACACTGTGAAAGAAACAGAATCTATTCTGGGAATCAGCAGAAGCACTTTCGATCGTTACCGCAACAATGGTCAGATTAAAACAACCAATGTCGGCAGGCAGATTAGAATTCACATTTCTGTTATTCAATCAATTCAGGAAAGGGGCTTTCAAGGGTAAATTGGGTTGAAAATACGTTCTGGAACGTTTCACGAAACGTTTCAGAAACGTTTTTCTTAGCGTTAATGTTAACGTTAAAACGTTTCGCAAAACGTTTGCAACGCTTAATTGAAGCCATTTTTCAAAAAATCATGTAGAATTTAATGTTGAATTCCCCAAAAACACAAATCCCTTTTGATGAACTCATGGCCGGTGTTCATGATTCATTCAAAGTTGCTATGGCCAATACTGAAAAATCAAATTCATTTGGTTTAAATGAATTGAGAATAGATGAGTCAGTTGCGTTTCCAGTTGAAATATTTCCAAATGCTTATAGACATATCATCAAGGAAACAAATGAGAAATTATTATTCCCTGTTGATTTTATATCCAGTTCAATATTATATGCCGTTTCTGTTGCTATTGGAAATAGTTTGTCACTGAAAGTAAAGGAAGGATGGATAGAACAATGCCCAATCTGGTTGGCTCTTGTCGGTAGACCCGGCACAAATAAATCGCATCCGTTTTCTTTTGCATTAGAACCACTGCGAATGAAACAGAATGAATTCTTCAGAGACTATAAAAAGTTATTGAGTGAATTTGAACGAATCAATGCTTTGACTAAAGAGGAAAAGCAAAAGGAAGGCATTACAGATAATCCTCTGCCGAAGTGTAAACGTTTCATACTTCAGGATTTTACCATTGAATCAATGGCCGAGAAACACAATGAAAATCCAAGAGGCTTAGGTATTGTGGTGGATGAGCTTGCAACATGGTTAGGCAATATGAATAAGTACAGTGGTGGATCTGATCAGGAGGTATGGTTAAGTACCTGGAGCAGGAAATCTTTGTTGATTGACCGGAAAAGTATGAGAGAAGCCATATCCATTGAGTCGCCTTTTTTATGTGTTGGTGGAACAACTCAGGATGGAATACTGAAGAACTTGTTTTCCGGTGCAAAACAAAAGAATGGATTCATAGACCGAATTCTGTTTTGCTACCCTGGTGAAATAGAATATCCCATGTGGAACAATCAGAATATAGATCCTTATCTAAAATCAGATTATCAGCAATTGATCAACCGAATATTGGAATTGCCGCTCGATACAGATGAATGGGGAAATCTCTTGCCGAGAGAATTGCAATTCAGTGAAAATGCATTGAATCATGTAGTGTATTGGTATAACTTGAAATCCCAGATACTGAATGATTGTCAAAATACCGATTTGGCGTCCTTATATAGCAAGCTTGAAATTTACTTGTATCGATTTGCTCTTATCATTCAAGTGATGCGATGGGCGAGTGGGGAAGGTTCACTTGAAGAAATTGAAGAAATTTCTGTAGTGCGAGCCATTGATCTGGTAGAATATTTCAAGAACCATGCATTGAAAGTTCAAAGTTTAATGAATCCACCGGAACTGGATGAATTGGATGATTTGAAAAAGCAATTATTTCTCTCTTTGCCTGATACCTTCAGAAGAAAAGAGGGGTTAAGTATTGCATTGAAGGTTGGAGTAAAACAGACATCTTTTGATGCTTTCATTAAAAACGACAAATTGTTTATGCGACCTTCTTATGGACAATTTAAAAAGAAAATTAAGATGTAGCAAAAACTCCGAAAAGTGCGAAAAGTTGGCGAGAACCATTGCGGCACAATGAGTTTGTGAAAATAAAATCCGAAAACTATATGAAAACTTATGAAAACTTCAATGTTAAGTTTTCGCAAGATTTTGATGACTTTTCAAACTAGACAATTAAGTAAACCCAATGAAATCAGGCAAACACAAGAAACTTTTTGAACTTTTCGGACTTTTCGGAATACTATGACAACTTACAATTCAAAATACATATTAGACAACAGGTCAGGGAAAAAGAAATTTCGCTGCCCTTCGTGTGGTCATGCAAAAACATTAACGTTATACATTGACAGAGAAACATTAGATTATTTGGATGAAGCAGTAGGCATCTGCGACCGTATCAATAATTGCAATTACAACTTCAAACCCAAGGACTATTTAATTGCAAATCCTTCAAAAATATCAATGAGAAATTCTATTGTACCTTTTAAATATTGTCCGGTTGAAAAACCGACAAGCTATTTCGATCATTTAAGTTTATCTGAATCTATGGATAAACCAAAGACAAAAAATCATTTCTACAATTACCTGGTTAAAATTTTCAGCATTGAATATGCAGACATTCTTTTTGAACGATACCGTATTGGTAGTTCCGAGAAATGGCCAGGAGCTTGTGTTTTTTGGCAAATCGATATCGAACAGAAAATTCGCACTGGCAAGATTATGTTATACAATCCCTTCAACGGTAAACGGATTAAGGAACCTTTTAGTCATATTGCCTGGATGCATAAAGAAATTAAACAGGAAAAGGAGTTTAATCTGAAGCAATGCTTTTTTGGAGAGCATATACTCAAATTTGAACCTGGAATCCCGGTGGCAATAGTTGAGAGCGAGAAGACCGCTGTAATATGTTACACATTATTTCCTGAATATATTTGGTTGGCAACCGGATCTGCACAGGGATTAAATACTGAAAAATGTAAAGTGCTTAAGGGCAGGAAAGTTATTTTATTTCCGGATCTGGGTGAAGGGTATAGAATATGGTCAGATAAAGTCAAAAGCATTCGAGCAGAACTCTCATTGAATATTTGGGTAAGTGATCTAATCGAAAAAAGAACCGAAGAAGAAGTCGATAAATCTAAAGGATTCGATTTAGTAGATTTTATATTGAGAAAGTGATGAAATTGAACAGCATTTTTTCATTGAATAAAATTAACGTTTTAGGTCAAAAACGTCAAAACGTTAATGTTAACGTTAATTTACGTTTTTTCTCGTTAATCGTCGTTAATTCAGCCTCATTTTTCCTACCTGTTTCCATTAAAATTGACGGTTTTATTAACGCTTTTTTGACGCTTTCATTAACGTTTTTTGACGGTTTTATTTACGTAAATATTGACGGTTTTTCAAAACTAAAAAGAAACAAATTAATAGTATAAAATGAAATTATTAGATGTATTTCAAATGGTGCTTAACGCCAGGCACAACAAAAGGGTTTATTCAAAAGGTGGGAGAGATTGTCTTTGCCAATGGTGTGGCACTGACTTCATTAGTCGAAACAGAACCATTCAAAGGTATTGCTCAAATTCTTGCCGGGTGATGGCGCACAATGACCGGAAAAGGAATTGGAGGGACTATAGTGAAAGGCAGTTGGAAGAGTTGACCAATTAGTACTTTTCATATTCATCAAAAATCGGCTTACCCAAAGAATTCACCATTAAATCTTCTTTGTTTAAATAGTCTTTGAATTTCTCTTTTGGGGAACAACCAAAATCAGCCAATTCAAACGGTAAATTTTTTATTAATCTAAATTCGGTGAAATATTTTTTATCGTGCCAAGATTTTCCAAAGGATGCTAAACTGTTATAATAAATAATCAATTGTTCATGATTTGAAAGTTGTGCGCGGATTAATTTAATGTATTTGTATTTTTCGTTGCTAGTAATAATTTCTGAATTAACTACATGTGTAACCAATAAGAATAAATGTCTAAAATACGTCCCTAATCTATTAACATGTCCATCAAATGGATAATACTGTAAATCTATTTCAAATGAATCTTCGCTATTTAGTATTTGGGAAATATTAAATGTAACGTAATTGATTTTTTTATTTAAGTTGTTATTATAATACTCCTCAATAACTTTTAAACAGTCAAATATTTTCTTATATTTAATTTTATCTATTAGTTTATCAGATGCATGCCCATTACCATAAAAGAAAATTTTATACATTACATCACTAATTTCAGTTTGTTTATTTGTTTTATTTGAATTTTCAGGCCAATAATGTTCACAAACTTTGCCTATTAATTTAAGTTCGCTAAACATTCTTGTAAAACATTTTTTTCCTGTAATAGTATTGCTAATATCCATACTTCGAACTGTTTCAATATGAATTTCCAACATTTCATAAAATTGGTCTTCAAACTGTTGAATTTTAAATTGATTTTGTACTAATTTATTGGCTTTTATCTGAGCATAAAATGCTAATCCAGTTACAATAACGGCAGCCATTGAGATAAAAGGATTCATTAGTCCCCCAATTTTATCACCCAATTGCCCTTCAGATGCAATATTATTTTGCAACGAATTTTCAAGTTGTGAGGTGAAAATAGCAGGTGAATAAATTGAAAAAATCAACAAGCCAAGTGCAATAAATAGTCCAATAATTATAAAAACACGTTCACTTAATGAATTTACTCTTTTATGAGTGTTTTTAGCGGTGTTTTTACATGAGAAGTAAACTTCTGCTATTGCATACACAATTACAAATTGAAATAATATTATTGCAGTAATAAAAAAGTAAATTAAACCCATATTCTAACTTTTATACTTCTTAAAATTCTCCGCCTGCTCGAAAATCTCCTTATACACCTCATCTCTATCCACCGGAGGGTAGTCGTTCTCTGCCAATAGAATGATTAAGTCCACCTTTAACTCGGCCTTTATATCATCACGCTTGCTCCAGTCGGTGTATTTGGCTTTGTCGTCTACCACTTCTTTAACCTTTTTTGCCAACATAATTAACCTATCGTTAGGGTAGGAGAAGTCGTATTTGACGGTTAATGATTTTAAAATGTCGTAGAAAGCTTTCTCTTCAAAATCAATTCCCATGTCTTTGAAAGCATCTTTTTCTTTTACAAGGGCATGGTAAAGATTGATAATTTCATCTGTAAAGTCTTCCAATACCTCACTTCTCAGCACATCGGCTTCGTCTCTTTCATTGTATTTGTTGATGATGGCCTGCATACGTCTAGAGAAGTCTATGCCCATTACACGGTTAATTCGACGAACGTCTTCAATAGCTTTGGCCAATAGTTTCTGTAGCAGCTTGATTTTGGTATTAGGAAGTTTTATTTTGTCAATTTTAGCTAGGTAATCTTCGTTGAAAATATCAATCTTGGCAGTTTCGTCTTCACCTAGTTTGAATATTTCTTCAACGCCTTCGCTTTGTATAGCTTCCTGAATCATTTTACGCACTCTGGCGTTCATTTGTGCGGTATCCGGTGCAGTCCCCTTGGTGAGTTTAAACAGGATACTCTTAACAGCCAAATAGAAATGAATCTGATCGCGTTCAAGTTGCACAAACTGGTCACTGCCTACACAAATGTCATAAGCAGCTTTAAGACGCTTGGCAATATACGTAAATCGTTTCTCAATGTCCAGGGTGAGCTGAACAAATTCTGTGGCTTTGTTAAGTGTATTCAGTTGCTCTATAGTCGAACCGTTGTAATATTTAGAACTATCAAAAGTATGAAACAACTTATGCAATAAATCCAACTGGTCTTTTACCACAACGACGGACTGGCTAATTTCTTCAAAATTCTGCCCGTCGGTCTTGTTGTATTGTGCCAACGCCATGTTCATTTGTTTTTTGATGCCGATATAATCGACAACCAAGCCTTTTTCTTTACCTTCGTATTTGCGGTTTACCCTAGAAATAGTCTGTATCAGATTGTGTCGTTTTACAGGTTTGTCAAGATACATGGTGTCTAGGAAAGGTACATCAAATCCGGTCAACCACATATCGACCACAATGGCTATTTTAAAATTGGATTTAGCATTTTTAAACTGTCGGTCAAATTCTTTTCTATCTTCTGATGTGCCTAATAAATCGTATAAATCTTTTGAGTCGTCTTTGCCTCTGGTCATCACCAACTTGATTTTTTCCATTGGCTTAATTTCCTTCAAATCGTTTTCAGATAATTCAGAACCAGGTTCTGCCGCTCGGATTTCACCCCATTCAGGGCGGAGTTCCAATACGTTTTTATAAAATTCATAGGCGATTTCCCTGTTGCTGCAAACAAACATGGCTTTACCTTTAATGGTAGAACCCTCTTCAACACGTTGTTCGTAATGTTGAACGAAATCATTTGCCAGGTCTTTCAATCGACCTGGATCTCCAATAATGGCATTCATTTGCGCCATTGCTTTTTTGCTTTCTTCTATTTGTTGTTCATTGCTGCCTTCGTCTGCGCATCGGTTGTAGTATTCTTCAATTTCCTGAAGCTTGGCATTGTTCAATAATACTTTTGCCGCTCTACCTTCATACACAATTCTTACTGTAATTTCATCATGAACGGATTCTGTCATGGTATAGGCATCTACTACATTGCCGAATACATCTAAAGTCGCATCTATGGGTGTGCCTGTAAAACCAACGTAAGTGGCTTCCGGTAATGAATCATGTAAATATTTGGCAAAACCATAAGATTTGCTGACTCCTTTTTCTGTAACCTTTATTTTCTGATCTAGGTTCACCTGGCTTCTGTGAGCTTCATCAGAAATACAAATAATGTTATTTCGTTTGCTGAGTAACCTGGTATCTTCGGTAAACTTGTGTATAGTGGTTAAAAACACCCCACCACTTTGCCTTCCTTGCAATAGTTCTCGAAGCTGGGCACGACTTTCAACACTGACAACCGCATTGTCACCTATAAAATTTTTGGCATTGGTGAATTGATCTGATAACTGGTCGTCTAGGTCGGTGCGATCTGTAATTAATACAATAGTTGGATTATTGAAATGTTCACTTCGCATTAACAAGCGGGTTAGGTAAAGCATGGTAAAACTTTTACCGCACCCGGTCGCTCCGAAATACGTACCACCTTTTCCGTCTCCTTTAGGTTTTTGAGAATTTTTTATATGCTCGTAAAGCGCTCTGGAAGCATAGTATTGAGGATATCGACAAACGATTTTTTCATTCTTTTTGGACGAGTCTGGTATATAAATGAAATTTCGAACAATGTCTCTGATACGGTCTTTGTTGAACATACCTTGAACCAAGGTATACATGCTGTCAATGCCATCAACATCCTTTGCTTGTCCTGCTACTCTTCTCCAGGCGTAATAAAATTCATAAGGTGCAAAGAAAGAGCCAGATTTGGTATTAACCCCATCGCTGATTACACAAAAAGCATTGTATTTAAATAGTTCAGGTATATCCCGTCGGTAACGAACTGTTAATTGGTTGTATGCATCAAAGACTGTAGCTTCTTCTCGAATAGCACTTTTAAATTCAAATACAACCAGAGGCAGACCATTGATATATACTATGCCATCCGGTATCCGTTTCTCCGAACCCTGAATCTCAAGTTGGGTTACGAATTTATAAATATTATTGACTTTTATTTCAACTTTATCTTCTTCTGCAATTAATTTAACTAAACTATCATCATCCGCTTTTCTTTGCTTCTCTAATCCGGAAAAATCAATGAGTTGAATAAAAATATCTTTCTGATTCCTGTCTTCTCTTTTCAAAATGAACCCATCAGAAAGCATTTTATTGATGGTTTTATTGCTTTCATATAAATCAGAAGAAGGGAAGTTCTTTAGTTGAAGGATGATTAAATTAATTTCATTTGTGGTAATGTTATCAGCTTCGTATTGGGTACTTAAAAAATCCCGAAGATCCTCCTCAATCAGAACCTCATCAGGCACACGAGCTATTGCTTCACCAAGTTGATGAATAAAGCCCTCTAGGGTGAGGAGTTCTGTAAAAGCATGTTCTAATTTTTCTTCAGTGAATTTCATAGATTAAAGGTTTTAAAAACCTCGAAATTGCTTTAGTTTTAATATCTCCCCAAGGCATTAGGCGCTTTGTTGGATAACTGACAAATAAGAAGCGCTTTGCTCTAGTAAACGCAACATAAGTGTTGTTTTTTTCTTGCTGTAACTCTTCTCCACCTTTATTTATAGCTCTATAATCTGGAAAAGTACCGTCATCCATTCCAAGTAAGAAAACAATCTCACTTTCTTGGCCTTTCATCGTGTGTACCGTACTTAAGCAAATACCTGTTTCCTTATTTAGGGAATTGTTCATTAGACCAAGTGCTAGTGCAGACTTAAAGCCTTCTAATGTAGGTTTAATGTTGTGTATTTTATATTGAGTAAGTTGATTTGAAAAATCATTTAATTCATCAAGAGTCATTTTTTTCTCGTCATCTTCTAATTTAGCATTCTCAAATATTTTCTTTAGTTGATCAATCTTTAAATGGAGATTGTCAATTGATATTTCATCTATAATAGATTTTATGTCTAAGGCAATTGGGAATTTCGAAGAATTCAAATCTGTTTCATTATGGATATCCTTAACTTTTAATATATCTTCTAAGTACTTTTGGTGTAATTTGTCTAATGGGTTGATTTTTACTCTAAAGTACAAGTCGAATATTTTCATTGCAGCTGAGCTGAATTTAATTCCGGAGTTTCCAGACTTATAATAAAATGGGATGTTCTCATTTGAGAGCATTAGCTCAATATGTTTGAAAACAAATTTATTTCTGCCAAGTATAGATATTTTATCAAAAGTGATTTCACCTTCTATATCTTGATGCGATTTTAAGCTAAGAAGTTCCTTTATTTTGTTGATCACAAATTGAGCTTCGTTATTTTCCGTCGAAGCCTGGTATATTTCAAATATTCCAGGAATAACATAATTTACAGCTTCAACGTTAAGTCCCATTATAACGTTTGATGCATTAATTATTGATTTTGAACACCTATAGTTCTCATCAAGGGTAAACTCAGTCGCCTTAAAATCTTCAACAAAATATTTTTGCATGAATGATGATGCAGAACCGTTAAACCCGTAGATAGCTTGATTAGGATCACCAACCATCATTATATTTTTAATGATGTTCCCACTAAGTGATTTTAAGAGAAAATATTGTAACTTGTTAAGATCCTGACATTCATCAATACAAACAAATGTATAAGATTTTCGATATAGATTAGCTACAGATTCATTGTTTGTAAATAACTCATACACTAATCTAATAATGTCGTCAAAGTCAATTGCATTATTAGATTTCAAAATGTCTTGGTAAGTTTCATATAAAAATCGAAATTCGTTGTTTTCGGAATTTTCAACTAAATCTTCGGCTGTTAATACTTCCCTTTTTACTGTTGAAATAAATTGTAATGCGTTATAAGTATATTCGTTTTTTTTCTTTGGCTCTAATTCATTATATATTGAATCAAAATAAGGCACAGATTTGATGGCTTGTTTTATTAATTCAATCCTGTCTACATCATCTTCAAAAATGTGTGGCATTTTGTTATAACCCAAAAGTTTAAATCTAAGTTCAAGTATTGATTGGCAAAAGCTATGAAAAGTGCCAACGAAGACGTTTTTTTTTATTTTATCATTTGTACCTATACGCTCTCTGATTTCTGTAGCTGCTTTGTTAGTGAATGTGATGGCTAAAATTTTTCCGTTTGTTGATTCTGAAAGTCTTTTAATTCTTTCAGTTAGTACTCTGGTCTTTCCGCTACCGGCACTCGCTAAAACAAGAAATGCCCCATCATTTAATCCAACTATTTCTTGCTGTTTTTTTGATAAGTTAATTTGTTGCATCTCAAATAGGATTTAAAATATTACTGACTTTATCAAAGAGTTCTACAATTTTTGGAGGTAATGGTTTGTCAGAGTCATATATTAACTCTGATAATGGAAATGAGTATTTGGTTTTATTTTGTGATAATAAATCATTCAAAGCTCTTTTATGGCCTTCATTTCCATTATAATCTCGCATTTGTTCTTGAAAAATGTTTTGGTTACAAGTATTGCATATGTTTTCAGTTTTAACACGTCCTTTTGATGTGCCATTTTTGTTCGCGATTAGCTCTTCCAGATCTTCTATGTTAAGGATGACTTTTAGGCAATTTTCAATTTCTTCAATAAACCCATTAGTAATAAGATCCATTTCAAAATCATTTTCATTTTCGAAATGAACAATGTTTTCGGGAAGGATAATGTCATCAATATTCTCTTCTAGAGAAGATAACTTCTTAATATCTTTCTTTAGTTTTTTTATTATGTTAGCTTCTCCATCACTTAAAATAAACCACTTTAAGTTTAGCTTCTGTGCGAAGTATATAAATGGATAATAATTGCCTCCGCCGTCAATGCCTACTATATCTATTCCAAGCTCAATAATACTTTTATTAAAGTGTTTTCTGAACAAAAGGGGTAATGCTTGTTCCTCTGTTTCTCCTTCACAAAGTATAATCACTTTAGAAAAATAAAGCTCTCCTCTAGTGTTGATTACCTGTCGGTGGATTTTTCTAATTTCTTCAGAGCTTAAATCAGATTCAACTATTTTACCAACGTTTGTTGAGTTGTCAGCTTTTATTATACTCCTTATTTCTTTCAATCTTGCACTACCTGCAATGTAACTTGAATGAGTCGCAACTATTTTCTGGCCTTCAATAGCTTTAATTTGCGAATAAAGCTTCTTTTGTGCGTTTGGGTGTAGATGTGACTCAGGTTCTTCGATTGCGATTATAGGGTGATAAGCAACGAGGGCAGCATCAGCAAGTTTTTTGTTCTGTAAAATAAAAGCCTTAAGAATTAATAAAGACGACCAACTTCTAGTTCCCATGCCATGATATTCCATTGAAAATTGTGAATAGTTTATCTTTACACCTTTGTTGAGATCTCTAATTTTCTTTGTGAAAGGTGTAATGTCCACTGTGTTGTTTGGATTATCCATGGCGGTGTCTAACTCCTCCAAGGTGCTAGCAAGGTTCGTTAGGATTTCACTTTTATCTATAGTTTTTTCATTTAAATCTTTGATGAGATTTTCAATTAATTCTTTGTCTTCTTTGTTGTAGGTAATTGACGATAGGATTTTCCCCAAGAACGACGTTTTGTTTTTTAAATCTTCAAGAATATCTCTATTTGCATCTAAATAGAAAAATGGAATTTCTTCAATATAAAAACTTAATTCATTTTTGAAATCTTTTAAATACCAAAATCCATCGAATTCATTATAGTACTCAACCCATTCGTCGATTAAAAATTGTTTTTTCTTGTAGGTTTTTCTAATTAAATTTTCCTCAATAATTGTTCTAAATGCAAGAAACTGGTTGCCCATTGAATCTATACTTATACGGTCTACTGTAAATACTGTTGCCCATTTATCTTCAAATTCGGCTAATTGTCTTCCTTCATCATCAATACTAATAAACAAAATATCAATTACAATTTTATTGCGATTTAAAGTATCTGTAAAGTGAAAATCATCATCGGTTATTTGAAATGAATTTGAAAGACCAAGCTGTAAAGACTTTAGTATCGTAGTTTTGCCTGCATTGTTTGTGCCTACTAACACGGTTGTAGGATCGAAATCAATTTCTAGATTATCTAATCCTCTGAATCCATGCACTCTCAATTGTTTTAGCTGTATTCCCATTAATTATTTATTAATTTTTTGCTAACTTTGAAAGAAGTAAATCTTTCATTTCTTTTAGCTTTCTAGTTTCCTTATTATAGTTAGATATTACATTCCTTATTTTTAAAACAATATTTTCAAATGATTCGAGTATGGTTTCATTGGGTATGATTATTTCAATACCTTTTATCGTATCCGATGAAATATTGGCTTGATTTGCGCTTCCTGTTGCGGCCATTAAAATTTCCATTTTGATGTTTTGTTGCAGCATCGTAAAGAATACGAACTCCTGACATTGAAATTTTGGGTTAAGTTTACCTACTCTCTGATTAAGTAATGAAGAGAACTCATAGTCGTATCTTCCAATTTTTCCAACAGCAGAATTAATTTGGTTCATATGTGAACCTGTCATTGAAATCAATATATCGTTTTGGTTTACTACACATTTCTTCATCCTATTTTCAATTTTACCTAGATAATATTGCGTTGTTGATAAATCAATGTTAGGTTCGGTTATATTTGTAATCTTAATGATTGGGAAATTGCCTGTTTCAGAAAAATCTTCACTACTAAATGGATACCCATTTATAACATCAACTAAATCTCCAAGTTTACCAACGCTCCACCCCGAAGGTAAATTGTCTTCATCAATTCCTTTTATAAACCACTCCCTGTAAATCGACATTGCTGTTTCTTCCAGTTTTTGTATAAGTTTTTGGTTTATTGCTATTCGATTTTGAATTATGTTATATTCAGTAACTATTTCTCGTTGTTTTGGAATAGAAGGAACTTTAATTGGAAGATTGCAAAATGTTTCCCAAGAAATACCACCTCTCACATCGCCACCGCTTATGAAACCAATATATCTATCATTTTCTTTTCGGCAGAGCCACAGCAATAAATATTCAGGCATTAACTCTTCTTTGTCTTTTGGTTCAAATACATAGTAAGCAGAGGAAACCAATGCTGGTTGTTCTTCTTTATACAAATCAACTGGAAGTTTTTCGTCACGTCCAACGCTCATTAATTTACAAGCTAATTGCATGTTTCTTAATACTTTGTAAGTTGACATATCAACTCCATTCAGATTAGCAACTGAAGGAATAAATGTTTTTTCCATACTCACACCTAACAACTTCGTAATTGAAAGGCTGGAATTTCTTTCATTAATCTCACAAATATAATTCCCTAATTTGCTATAATTTGATTTCATAACCCAATTCTTTAAACACAGTTAGTAATTCATTTTTGCTTTGAGCTTCATTTTTTAACAGCTCCGTTAACTCAATTTGAAGTCTCCGCATTTTTTCTTCAAACTCAATGTTCTCGTCTCGATTTACAAACTCAATATATTTACTAGGAACAAGTGAAAAATCTTTCTTTGAAACTTCTTCAAGGGTTGCAGAATAGCAATATTCAGGGATATCTCGATACATGTTGTTTTCCTGTTGCCAGTTATGATATGTTTTAGCTATTTCTGCAATATGAATTTCGTTAAATTGAATATATTTCTTTTCAAAGGATTCGCCTATTTGCCGCAAATCCAGAAACAAAATTTCTTTTTCACGATTGCGGTATTGGCGTTGTTCATCGCCAATGATTCGTTTATGGGCTTTTTTGTTTTTGTTGACTATCCAAATTGTTACACTTATACCAGTTGTGTAGAACATATTTTGTGGCAAAATAGCGATTGCTTCCACAAGGTTATTTTCAATTAGCTTTCTTCGAATCTTATATTCTTCACCCCCACCACTTAATGCACCATTAGCCAAAATAAAGCCGGCTACACCATTTTCAGAAAGCTTGGCTACAATGTTCAGTATCCATCCATAATTTGCATTGCTCTTAGGAGGTACTTCATAGCCTCTCCAGCGAGGATCGTCAATCAATTCGTTTTCTCCTCTCCAGTCTTTTTGGTTAAAAGGTGGATTGGCCATAATGAAATCGGCTTTTAAGTCTTTGTGTTGATCATCTAAAAACGTATCAGCGGCTTTTTCTCCAAGGTTTCCGGCTATGCCTCTTATAGCCAGATTCATTTTGGCCAGTTTATAAGTGGTATTGGTGTATTCCTGACCGTAAATAGAAATTTCTTTCTTATTGCCATTATGGGCTTCAATAAATTTAATGGATTGTACAAACATACCACCGGAACCACAGGCCGGGTCATAGATAATACCCTTGTATGGTTCAATCATTTCGGCAATGAGATTGACTATACTTTTAGGGGTATAGAATTCGCCTTTCCCTTTGCCTTCAGCCAATGCAAATTTGGAGAGAAAATATTCATAAACCCGGCCAACCAGATCTTGTTTCGGGTCTTTGGTAGTGTCAATATCGTTAATGGTATCAAGAAGTGAAGCGAGCTTTGTTACATCAAGTCCTAATCGCGAAAAGTAATTATCGGGTAAAGCACCCTTTAGGGACTTGTTGTCTTTTTCAATGGTATGAAGTGCTGTATCTACAATAAGAGCAATATCACTTTGCTTTGCTTTTTTAATAATATAATTCCAACGGGATATTTCTTGAAGAAAAAACACATTGTCCTTGTTGTAAAACTCAAGCATTTCTATGTATTTTTCTTTGCCTTCAGAAATCAGTTTTTCACGATGGTCTTCAAATTTATCGCTCGCAAATTTCAGAAAAATCAAACTTAAGACGACATGTTTGTATTCTGAAGGTTCAACGCTACCTCTTAGTTTATTGGCAGCTTCCCATAGGGTAAATTCAATGTTCTTTTCTTTTGTTTCTTTTTTAATTTTAGCCATAGCCTATTTCTTCCTATTGGATTTCAATGTGTTGTGCAAATATATCGGGGTTATAAGTGTTTCCCCTATAACTCGTTTTAGTTATTTATAATTAATTACAAATATTTGCGGGAATTACGGCAAAAAGCAGGATTTTTCCAAATTTCGAGACAAAGTCAAAATAATCGATTTGGCATTTATCATTTAGTTTATAGACTAACAATTAACCAGATTAGATTATTCTGAATTTATATAGAACTGGGTATTTGAAATTAGTTGGTCTAAATTAGATCAACCCTAGAGCCAAGAGCTTCACCTATTTTCGAAATAACATCCAAGCCAACTGAATATCTACCCTGTTCAATTCTACTTAAATTAGCAGCGTCAATTCCACTCAGTATTGCAAGGTGCTTAGCTTCTATACCTTTTTGTTCTCGGATTTGTCTTATTCTGGCTCCAATACGCTCACGGTCGGCACTTCGATCGCTGTTTAGATAAGAAAAACTAAAGATTCCAAACATTTTACATAATACTCTATACACCATGCTTGACTTGTCTTCTTCAAAACATTCGGTAAAGTACTTAGTAAGCAATGTTTTGATTTGATCCTGATCTTTTGGATGAACCGGAAGATGTGCTTTTAAAGTGAAGACTTCGCCATCTTTGGCTACTACTTCAATAATTGAGTTGTCTAAAAATTTTACTTTTGTCATAAATTTAATGCCGTGTTTATAGTGATGCCGTCACTTTTAAAATTTGAATATTCAAAAGTAGTAATTTTAATTATAATTGGCAAATATGCCAATTGAGAATTTATTCACATTGATAATAGAAAACTAAATTTGGACTGAAATTTAGAAATACAAATAGTATCATAACCCTTAAAAAGCTGTATAAGTTTATGAAAATTAATTAGAGCTATTATTAATGTTATTTAATTCAATTTTATACTTATCTTTCAAATTGTTCAATACTTCGAAAGGTTGGGTTATTTTCCTGCTGCTCAAATCCCATAAAACTTGATTTGTTTCAAATTCAAATAGTTCACATTCACCTAGCCCATGAGTTATATATCCTCCAATTTGATTTTTATCTTTTACAACTACACTATCACTTACCTGAATCAATTTATATTTTTTATCAAATGCATCAGCTTTAATCGCTAAATTATTGAATGATAGTTTTTCCTTTACACTTGGATAATGAATAGCTTCAATTGTTCCTGCTTCTAACTCAGTGAAAATTTTATTTGAAAAATAAGCACTAAAAAGATAATCAAAATGATTGTCTGTAACCTCCCGAGTAAATTCATCAGTAATGAATTGAATTAGCATGTCAATTTTTTTTGTTAAATTCGGTGGGTAAGCACCAAATGTTTTTTGATAAAGTTCATCATATTCCCGAGATAGTAGATTTGTGATAGGAATTCCATCCTTAATTATATTAGGTTGATTTTTAAAAATGGGGCTAAATTTAAGAGGTTGCTCGTCTATTACTTCCCAAACAGACTCGGTAATCATATCTCCGTTTTCAGGGTTCATTTCATTCATTGTGTTTAACCAGTTAGATCCTGAATAAAAAATAGACTGCCCTTTAATATTGCATCTTCCATATTTTGTAACCAATGATGAGGGGGGATATTTCAATTCTGAAATTTTAAAAATCCTTTGATTTTTTCCAACTACTCTTTTGTTTATAGTTACTCTATGTAATTTAGAGAAAACTGAATTTGCAGTTAAATTTGAAATAAATGGTATGAAATAATCTAAAGTCCTAATTATTTCTTTTTCATTCTTTTCATTAATCCCAGATTCAGCAATTTTTTTGAAATTACTAAGAGTAATCTGAAACATTTCTAAATCAGAATTGCTAATTTCATTATATATCATAAAATTTAATCGATATTAGAGAAAGTCGCAATTTCATTCTCATAATATGCAATTCAAAAAGATTTATTAAAAAATTTAAATTTTTTGAAAAATTATGTCTGATTATTCATAACGAATCATAATTATTTGCTACCAAAATGATTATTTTGGCACCCGTTTGATACCGAACGGTATCAAAAAATTTGGCAAGCCTTGTCTCGCAACAGGTTGAAACATAGGGGGTTTCGACCCCTACGGACTACCTTACTTCCTACAAACAAAAAAAGCCCGATCAAACGGGCTTTTCAATGAAAGGTCTTTAATTTGATTTCTTTTTTATGGCCACGTTATCCGTCCTTCACAGGTATACCTTTTCTTGGTATTCATGTCTTCAAGGATGATGCCGCTAAAGATACTTACGCGTTTACCGTTTTCGGTCTTAACTACGTAGGAACCATATTTCTTGCCGTCCTGGACTGTCATTAGTATCGGGTAACCCAGTACAAAGCCCAGTCTGCAATAGAAGTAAACAGTGGAGTCCTTAAAGGTTTCGCCTAAACCGGATTTGCAGGGATGGTTGATTAGCACGGTGTCGTGTTCAACACCGAAGAAGGTGTCCTGGGGATTACCAGTGTAAATCTTCAGTTCAGTTTTGCGTGTGATGCCCTTAAAGCCTGCCGTAACTTTCATGTTGGCTGCCCCAGTAAAGGTAAGGTCGCCGATCTTCAGGTAATCGCCCTGAGGTGTGGAGTTGTTGCCACCGCCTGTACTACCGGATTCTTTCTTAGAACAGGCATTGATCATGAAAGACATGAACAGAAAAAGTACAGCGCCTGTGATTTTAGTTTTTGATATCATAATGGAATTAAATTTCAGACAAATATAAGCGTCTCTCAGAAAAAATAAAAGACATTGGTACTGATTAGGCACTACAATTTAATGTCTCATTTTCGCCTATAATGACCAACAGGTCGTCACATCATATATTGTATTCTGATTTCTGGTCCAAAATCACTCACCAATTTTTTGCATTATCCTCATTTACATTTTGGATAAAGCGCACTCTTATTTATTTATGACCAGCAATCTGATGCTTGTAATGAACTCGCTATTAAATGATGAGAATGAATAGCGGATGTTGGGTGAACTGAATAAAAGATATTCAGGTGCATCTTAAAAATTTCAACTAGAATTTTGCTAATATGAATAAGACATTAAAGTGTTACGCTTTACTACATTCTACCCCACCCAAACCTCTCCCTTCAAATACAACCTGGCCTGACCTCCAATTAGGCATCTGTGGTGCTTGTAGGTGCAGTGGAGTTGACCGCCGCGGGGTGAGAGTTGTTGGGCGCTGAGTTGGGTTTTTTGGAGTCGGGTTGACCAATAGGGAATTAGGCTGGTGTGTGCTGAACCGGTGACCGGATCTTCGTTGATGCCTGATTGTGGGGCAAAGAATCGGGATACAAAGTCTGCATTGGTGCCTTTGGCAGTTACTATCAATCCCCTGGCATCTAATTTCGAAATGGCAGTAAGATTGGGTTCCATTTGTAGTAATGCATCTTCACTTTCAATAACAGCCATGTAATCTGTTTTGCCTTTATACACTTCTAATGGCAGAATGCCTGTGCAAGCTTGTATTATCTCGTTTTTGTCTTCTATTTTTTTGAGTGTGTCGCATGGAAAATCAAGGTAAAATGTGTCTCCATCTTTTTTCACTTTTAAAAGACCACTGCGGTGTGAATGAAATTGAATCAATTCATCGGGATAGTCATATTCATTGAAGAGAACATAAGCTGCAGCTAAAGTGGCATGTCCACATAAGTCCACTTCAACTGTGGGTGTAAACCATCTGATTTCGAATTTGTCTTCCTTAGGCACTATAAACGCGGTTTCAGCCAGGTTGTTTTCAGCACCAATAGATTGCATCAGTGTTTCGGGAAGCCACTCCTTGAGTATGCATACTGCGGCAGGATTACCCGAGAAAAGTTGGTTAGTAAAGGTATCAATTTGATAAATGGGTATAGATTTCATAGATGAAAATTATGACTCGTAAGTATTGAAAACAAGCACAGATATGTAACAATATTACTGAAAATTGCATAAAGATTAGCTATAGGTTTAATTGAATACTCAAACTTCGCAGTACTCGATTTTCTATAAAATTTCCTCTTCCCCCTAAATCCTCGTATGTTTGAAAAATCAATAAATTTGATATAAAAATGAAGGGGAGATAAGAGCAGTCTAAATCCTAATAAACCTTTAAGGTATTAACTGAAATAGGGATTGCCTTATCTTTCTTTTTTCTCTATGAGT
>CAUJCT010000055.1 GCA_963169345.1 Bacteroidota bacterium | reverse complement strand
GTTGATTTTTCCACATTTTACTACTTTTTCAACAAAGAAAAAAGAAGCAAAAAAGAAATTTATCACATATAATTACTATATTCATTTTTTAAATTTCAAATCTAAAGGCTGCGCTGCTGAATTGCTGAAAAGCTGAATTGTATCGCGGTAGAATAGCTGACGCTTTTAAGTCGTTAAGTTGTTAAGTCGTTAAGTCGTAGAGTTTGTCGGTAAACTCTCAGCCGCTAATCAACTCAGTATTTCAGCTCTCCACCCCTTAATCCTTATTCCTATTTCCTTCATCCTTTAATCTTTCCACCACGACACAATTCAGCTATTCAGCCTTTCAGCCATTCTCCCTTCCGTGAATTCCTGTTTGCGCAAGCAAACCCCTGCCGTGTCAAAAACAAAAACTCTTCTGCGCATTCTGCGTGTTCTCTCCTAATTCTGCGACCTAATTCACGTTGGCATCCGTGAATTCCTGTTTGCGCAAGCAAACCCCTGCCGTGTCAAATGCAAAAACTCTTCTGCGTATTTTGTGTGTTCTTCCCTAGTTCTGCGACCTACCTTCCCCATCTAATTAAAATTTAATCACTATCAACAAAAAACCAATATCAAGTCGGTTCAACCCGAATAACCAAATCTGCACATCGAAAAAATAATTTGAGTTTATACAAACCTCACTTAATTTAGCAGTTGCAATTTATGGACAAGTACCAGGAAACATTTGAAACATGGAATAAACTCGCAGAATTGTATCAAGCCAAATTTATGGATTTGACTTTATATGATGAATCCTATGATTTCTTTTGTCAATCAATTGGTAAAAACTCTGCTCAAATTTTGGAAATCGGCTGCGGGCCTGGCAATATTACCAGGTATCTGCTTTCCGTTAGACCAGAATTTAACATCTTTGGAATTGATGTTGCTCCCAACATGATTGCTCTGGCTGAAAAAAACAATCCTAATGCCAGTTTTGCAACTATGGATTGCCGAAACATTGCTGAACTTAAGTCGACTTATGACGGCATAGTCTGCGGATTTTGTTTGCCCTATTTATCGCCTCTTGATGCAGAAAAGTTTATCTCAGATTGTAACAGTCTGCTTCATGAAAATGGTTTATTATACCTGAGTTTTGTAGAAGGTGAGCCCGGAAATTCGGGCTTTCAAATTGGCAGCACGGGTGATAAATCCTATTTCTACTTCTATAATTTTGATGAACTGATTGCAGTACTTCAAAAGAACAAATTTGAAATTATAAAGGTTTTTGTTGTTCAGTACACCAAAGAAAATAATTTAACAGAAGAGCACACCATTGTTATATGTCAAAAACGTTGATTGAATTGATATTAATGATTTAACCCAACAAGTTTGCCTAAATAACTGCGAGATACGCAAGATTGGTGCATTCAAAATTTCATCGAAATTTAATTCCATTATTCAGCTAAACTACCTTACCTTTGTTAGATATTTTCCTTTGAAAAATGGCTAACATGAGGGTGAATACAAAAGAACCATTCGAGCTGGTGTATAGTTTGTACCAGCATCCTCAGCTTGGCTATTTACTCGAATACATCGCTGTACAATTAATGCCCAACGGCAATTACAGCTTGCTCTCCCAAAAATTACACCACAATACTGCAGCTGACTTTGGCGCCGGAAATGATGCTATTGACAATCTTAAAAGTCTGGATGAAACCGAACCCGAATTCCTGATTAAAAAGTTCTACCAAAGTAAAAAGCCCATTCGTCCGGTTGATTTTTTCGCTAAACATTATACACCTGAACTACATGCCAAAATCCGACCTTTTATTGAAAAAAGGATTTTAAAAGTGTTGAGTCAGCTGGGTGAGCAAAAATTGTTTCTCTCAAAAGATAAAAACTTTACACATACCCCTCTTAAGATAGCAACAGAAAAAGCCGGAATATTGTTCCATTTCAGGCGCAATGAAAACGGTACCAATTATTTTGCAACTATAAAACTAGGTGAAAACAAAATCAGCTTTTCACAAAATAACAGCGAGCTCATCATTCAGGAGCCTGCCTGGTTGCTTTGTAACAATCAACTTATCACCTTTAAAAAAGATACCGATGGCAATAAAATAAAGCCATTCCTGAATAAAAAATTCATCAGCATACCGTCTAAAAGTGAAGCTGTTTATTTTGAAAAATTTGTTAAGACTTTAATTGAAAATTATGATGTCTACGCTGAAGGTTTCGACATCGTCACAGAACAATACAGAGCTCACCCAATTTTAAAAATCAACAATTTTACTGAAGACCGATTGTGTGCTGGTTTGTATTTTAATTACGGCCCCTATCAGTTCCCCTATCATTCAGTGAAGATGGTGTCCGTGTCACTTGAAAAGAAAGCTGATAATTATATCTTTCACAGAGTAAAACGTTCGAGACAATGGGAAAACAATATTGTTGAGTTCCTGAACGAAATTGGCTTGCAGGTGTATGAAGGTTCTCTGTTTATTACCAAAGATCACAAATCCAATATCATCGAATTGCTCAATCGCAAGCTGGAAAGGTTGAATTTATTTGGATTTCAGATAGACCAAAATCAACTGAACAAAGTCTATCACCTGGGAGACAGTAAAATTTCATTCAACATCAGTCAAAATAAGGATTGGTTTGATTTAGAAGCTGTGGTGAGTTTTGGTACTTTCAAATTGCCTTTCATTAAACTCAAACAACATATTTTATCAGGTAACAGAGAATTTGAATTACCGGACGGCAGCATTGCCATTATTCCTGAGGAATGGTTCAGCAGATATTCTAATATATTTGATTACACTGAAAATAAAGATGGTCAACTTCAGGTTAAGAAATACCATTTTGGATTACTTGAAAGTTTGTTCAATGAACAGGAATTTGAGCAGGAACAAAAAGTAGAAGCTTTCACAGCAGATGAAGAAGTAGAATTACCTGCTGGACTCAATGCAGAATTAAGGCCCTATCAGAAAACAGGTTATCAATGGCTGCAATACATGCACAAAAATAACTTTGGTGCTTGTTTGGCTGATGATATGGGTCTTGGTAAGACTTTGCAAATACTGGCATTTCTTCAATACCAAAAAGAACATTTAGCTGAAAGGGTTTCAGATGCAGAGCCTATCCATCATCTGAACAATATGGACACGATAGCGGCACAGGGTTCGCCTCAACTTGATTTATTTGGTGCTACAACTCAGGTACCACAGACAACTTCATCAGCTAAAACGGTCAGCAAACATGCATGTAGTTTAGTGGTTGTGCCTACGTCATTAATTTATAACTGGCAAAGTGAGGTAAAGAAGTTTACCAATTTAAAAATTCACATACACAGCGGATTTAACCGTTTAAGAAATCTGGGAGATGTTATTGAAAAATGCGATTTGATAATAAGCAGCTACGGAACTGTTAGGAATGACATTGATTTATTTGTCAACTATACATTTGAAACTGTGATACTGGATGAGTCGCAGGCCATAAAAAATCCGTCTTCACAAACTGCTATTTCAGTGAATCAGTTAAAGGCAAGACACAAGATTGCCATGACAGGTACGCCGGTAGAAAACAGTATCACCGACCTCTGGAGTCAGATCAACTTTTTAAATCCCGGTATTCTGGGTAATTACAATTTTTTTACCCGAAAATATGTCAGTTCAATAGAGAAAGACAAGAACGAAGAAGACACTGTAAGACTGAGAAATATTGTCAAGCCATTTATTATGCGCAGGACCAAAGAGCAAGTGGCAAAGGATTTACCGGATAAAACTGAAAAGATTGTGATTTGTGAGATGAGTGATGAACAGAAGCAGAAATACGAGAGTATTAAATCGGAGTTTAGAAATGAGTTATTAAGTTCTATCAGTGAGAATGGCTTCAGAAAGTCGAACATGTTGATTTTGAATGGACTGATAAAGCTGAGGCAAATAGCCAATCATCCCATATTGGCCGACCCGGGGTATTTAGCCGGTTCAGGTAAATTTGAATCTATTATTTCGAGTATTAACAATGTAGTAGACAGCGGGCATAAAGTTTTGATATTCTCACAATTTGTTCAGCATTTAAGTTTATTGAAACAGTATCTCGACAGCAAATCGCTGCCTTATTTATATATAGCGGGGAATGTTCCTGCTGCGGAGCGCAAGCAATTGGTAGACAGATTTCAGAATAAGAACGAGGCAATGGTATTTTTAATATCATTAAAAGCCGGGGGCACTGGATTAAATCTGACAGCAGCTGATTATGTCTTTATTTTAGACCCATGGTGGAATCCTGCCGTGGAACGACAGGCTATGGACAGATCACACAGAATCGGACAGGACAAACCGGTTTTTGTCTACAAGTTTATAACCAAAGACACAATCGAGGAGAAAATTGTGAAGCTACAGGCGAGAAAACAAAAGGTATCGGATGACATTTTAGACACTGAGGCCAGTTTTGTGCAAAATCTCGAAGAAGATACATTAAAAAATTTGTTGGAATAAATGCAAATCCTTACATTTGTATTTATTAATCACTAATCCATTAGATAAATGAAAAAATTATTACTCACTCTCGGTTTAGCTTTGGCAGTCAACTTTACATTTGCTCAAAAAAGAGCTATTGACTGGTCAGTTGAATCTATTCTTGCTCCAACATCATTAGCCAGTACTTCAGGTGGTACCAGTTTTGTATACGATGTTGCTTTAAAGAACAATGGTACAGATTCTGTATTCATGACCGACACTTTATTGTTTCAATTGGTTGTTGCAGAAGGCAACACTGGTATTTTAGGTTACCCTAACTTCACTCAGTTTATCATCAGACCAATCACCAGAAATCTTGGCGCAGGTGATACTATGCACTTATCAGGTACTTTATCTACTACTTTCAAACTATCACTTTCTAAAAACGTTAGATGTGTAGTTACTTCAATAGTTATCAATGCAACTGCCAATGGTATTTTCAACGAAACTTCTACTACCAATAATCAAAAATCACAAGATATGGTTTGGACCAATCAATACGGTTGGGGAGTTAGCGTGAACAGCATCAGTGTAAATGAGCTTTCAATTTACCCTAATCCAGCTACAGATGAGGTTGTAATCTCTCCTATTCTGGAAGATGTTAGTGAAAAAACTGAATTGACTATCACCGATATGACAGGTAGAATCGTTTACCATGAAGTTGTGAACTTAAACAACGGTATTGTTGTTAAGGTATCTGATTTCACTTCTGGTATCTATAACGTGAACCTGAAAAACGGTAAACTATCAACTTACGGTAAACTCATCGTCAGATAATACGTAAAGAAATTCTTTAAAAAGCCTTGTGTCCTCGACGCAAGGCTTTTTTTTATCCCATTTCGGTTTTTTTGATTATGAAATTTTGCCTTAATTTGCACCTCGATATATGAAAAACCAAAAAGCCAACGAACTGATAGATAAAATCCTCAAGGAAATTGAAACCAATAGCGTGAATGTTGAGGCTTTAATACCTATGTTTAAAGAACTTAGGGAGCTGGCTAAAACGGAAGAAGATCCGCTTATTACCCGTTCAATCCGTTTGGTTTACGAACATTTGGAAAACAATGGAGGCTGGGAATTCCAGACACTGGAAGATAGCGAAGAAGTGGAAGAAAACCTCTCCTATCTTGTCTCTCTGTATGCTAAAAGTGAAAACAAATACAACAGAGATGAAATTCGCGAAATTGCGAATAACATGACAAAAGCTTAAAAGTGAAATCTGCTTTCAGCAAATATAGCCAACTGGCCTTGGCACTCATCCCAATATTGCTTTTTAATATTGGTGTACAAACATTTCACGATTGCAATAATCTACAGCATCACCACAATGAACTGAGCTTTGAAACCGGACATGACGAATGTCTGATTTGTGAAGCCAAACTGCACCCTTTCGAAGATATTCAATTTATACAGATGTGTGAAGTTGAAGTAGCTTACACTTTATCCCATAACACTTCTGTTCCTCCAATTATTAAACAGGATTTAGAACTCGCTTCTAATAAAGGTCCGCCTGCACAAGCTTAAAACCAGACCTTTAACCAAAATCACAACCTTAATTCACAGTTTTAAAAAAGCTTGAGAAATTTATTCCTTGCCTTTGCTCTTATAGCAATTGGCAAAGGTGTAATGGCTCAGACAGATGATTGCAACATACGCTTAAGTGGTGTTGTTATTGACAGTCTCGACCAAACACCATTAAATAACACACAAATCGCCCTTGTGGGTGTCAAAAATTTTGAAGTTGTCACAGATAACGATGGCAAATTCATCATAGATCATCTATGTCCCGGAGATATTGAATTGCATATCAGTCATTTGAATTGCGAACACCTGCATATTCATATTGAACTGATTAAAGATACCTTTATCAAACTGTACATTCGACATATTGATCAGGAGTTTGAAGGCGCTCGCATCATTACCAAACGTCAGAATTCGGATGCCAGTGACAGAGTAGACAAATCCAGAATCGAGAACAGCAGAAGCGCCGGAATCAGCCAGATTTTTGCTGAACTGGGTGGCGTTACCTTAATGCGAACTGGCAACAGCATATCAAAACCTGTTGTAAATGGACTGCATTCCAACCGTGTCATTGTTATTAATAATGGCATACGACAGGAAGGTCAAAACTGGGGAATGGAGCACGCTCCTGAAATTGACCCGTTTTTAGCCAGCGAAGTTGCTCTGATTAGAGGAGCACAAAGTCTGCGTTACGGAGCAGATGGCATAGGAGGTGTATTACTGGTAAATCCAGCCAGCGTTTTCAGAGAAAAAAATGGTGTTTTAAAAGGTGAATTCAACTTGCTTGGATTTAGCAACGGCAGAGGCGGCATAGCTTCTATAATTGCTGGCTACAAAGTTTCTGACAGAGTGCCCCTTTACTTTAAAATGAATGCCACTGTTAAACAAGCCGGAAACACAAGAACTCCCCTGTATTTCCTTGACAATACCGGTTTAAATGAGCAAAACTTTTCATTTAATGTCGGTTACAGTAAAAGTAAATGGAGAAGTGAAATTTTTTATAGTCTATTCAATTCGCAGATCGGTCTTTTCACAGGTTCACAAATAGGTAACCTGAGTGACTTAAAAATCGCCATGCAGAGAGAACGTCCCATCACTTCCGACCAATTTAGCTACTCTTTGGGAAGACCCTATCAGCAAGCCCGACATCAACTTTACAAATGGAAAACCAACTGGTTCAAAGATCCCCTTAATTCATTTGAACTGGTTATGTCCTATCAACGCAACCACCGCGAAGAATACGATGTCCTAAGATCGGCTTCATCGTCAACTGCACCGGCATTTGACTACAGTATAGGCACCTGGATGGCCGATTTGATTTGGACTCGATTGGATGTTTTTGGATATAAAATCCAGAGTGGTGTTTTTGGTTTACATCAAAGCAATGCTTATGAAGGTCGATATTTTATTCCTGGATTTTATCAAAATAGTCTGGCTCAGTACATCATAGCTGAACGCAAACAAAACAGACTGAACACTGAGTTTTCAATAAGGCATGATACAAGATTATTCGATTTGTATTTATGGACCAATGGTCAATTACAAATAGTCAATAAAAATTACGATGGATTCTCAGGATTAATCAGACAAACCTATCAGTTGAACAAAATCCATAAGATTGGATATGTGGTTTCATCAACCTGGCGACCAGCAGCTCCCAATGAGTTATATGCCAATGGTGTGCATCAGGGTATAGCTTCAATTGAAATTGGTGATGCCGGCATGAAAAGAGAACGTTCGTATAACTTATCAATTGAACATATTATAGAAAATAAACGCTTTTATCTTGGCTATGAAATTGTTGCAAAATACATAGACGGATTTATCAATCTGGTACCCGGAAAAGAGCCTGTTTTAACCATACGCGGCGCCTTCCCTTCATTTTACTATACGCAACAAAATGCCTGGATTTATGGCTGTATTTATAATTTGCGTTACAACATTGACAGCAATTTCAGCCTCCGACTACGCGGCAATATGTTAAATGGATATAATGCGGGCAGTAAGAATTATCTGAATCAAATGCCACCTTATGACGGGCGAGTAGAAATTCAATATGAACGCAAATCTTTTCAATTTAAACTCTTCGGAGATTATACTTTAAAGCAAAGTCGATATAACGACAGCAGTGATTATTTACCACCACCTCCTTCCTATTTCCTTCTTGGGCTCGAAATCAACCAAACTGTTAAAATCAAAGACTTTGAAATGCGATGGGCATTATCCGTCAGCAATGCTCTGAATGCGACCTACAGAGATTATCTCAACAGATTCAGATATTACACAGATGCACAGGGACGCAACATTCAATTACGATTAAACATTCCCTTTACTAATTATAAAAAACATCAAAATGAACAAAACCATTAATTACATCCTCAGTTTGGCATTCATAACTCTATTCCTGAATGCTTGCAAAGAAGAAACAATTGATCCGGGTAAAACTCCAGACAATGCAACAGAATTAATCACTACTTTAAAAGTGATTCTGACAGACAGCGCCACATCGGCAAAAACAGAATTTATTTTCAGAGACAAAGATGGAGAAGGAGGCAATGCACCTGAAAGATTTGACACAATAAAGGTGAGCGCCGGTAAGGTTTATAGTTGCGAATTGCTGTTTCTGGATGAAAGCAAAGCTGAAACAGATACTATTTCGAATGAGATAATAGAAGAAGCCAATGAGCACCTAATTTACTTTGATCCAAAAAATGTGAGTATGAACATTCAGATTACAGACAAAGATGGCAACAATTTACCACTAGGATTATTTTCGAAATGGCGCAATTTGAGTTCGGGAAATGGATTTTTGGAAATAGTATTAAAGCATCAGCCGGGAGTTAAAGACGGCAGCAGAGATAAAGGAGAGACGGATGCTTCAGTCAGTTTTAGAATTGAAATTTTATAGTATAAATAGCGGACAAGTAGAATTACTTATAAATCAGAGAATAAGATAATTATTTTTACAGAAACAAACTGAGTTAAATTTAAATAAAAAAATAAAGCCGATTTGGAAAGTAAAAAATTCCGGATCGGCTTTTTTTTTAAACATCCTGTAGCCAAAAAAGAACAATACCAGAAAAAAAAGAAAAAATATACTACTGAAAAACAGGTATTTGGATATCAATTCTTAAAAATACTTGTGAGAATTAAAATGTTTTATCATCTTGACTATATGCAAAGTTCAACACATAAGCATTTATACTCAATAGGTGTTTTAGCCAATGGTAACTCGTTGGTAAACAGTTGCTTTGTAGCAAATTTACACACAAAATACACGAAATTTCATGAGACAGACAGACTATTCCAAATTAAAGGCCTTCGGGAAGATATTCCCGACAGGTATCACCAGGAAAGTTGGCATTTTGAGCCTTCTATTATTGGTATCCATGAGCAAGGGCATAGCTCAGAGTCATGACCATGAGGACACACTAATTGCATTACCTGCAGGAGCATTCAGTATTAATATGCTTCAAAACACGGGGACGCAATTCAAATTTGAAGTTGTCAATAACAATGTTGACACTATTAAGCCATTCTTCATAGAAATATTTGCTATCGGTTTCGATTTTACCGAGCAGTGTATATTACAGCAAAGCATCAATAACATCAATTTGGAAACGAACCTAGAGAAATTGTGGGGTCCACAATTCATCTCACTGGGTATTGGCACGCTCCCACCTACGGGTCATTATGCCACCACCCTGGGAGTAGCTTACAACGCACCCGGTTCAATGATTAAAATTCGCTTATTCGGAACCATCAACGGACAGAATGTCATCTGGGTGGGCTATCTGAAAAAGTAAACTTCAACCAAATTGATGCATTATGAATAAACATTTACTCAAATATTTAATGATGGCTATGTGGAGTCTGATTATATCCACGGAGTCATTTGGCCAGTGTGCCAGTAATATAGGTTTTGAAAGTGGTAATTTCTCCGGCTGGAGTACCGCCACTGACAGTAACTTTATAACACCTTCTCAAAGACGTTACATGACACCCGGCATCAATATGGGTGTAGTGAATTATGGTGGCACGGATATGTATCTGGGCACTATTTTTAGAGCAAATTCGACAGTTGGAAACAGACTGATAAAAGTTGGTAACAGAGAAGTAAGAGCTACAGCTGATACAGTTTACAGAAAATATGTTGTCGATAGTTTGTCAGACAAGTTGACTATCTACAGTTATGGTGTAGTAGAACTTGCGCACAACTACTGGGGAGTTCCGGTGAATGAAGCGCCTGGTTTTGGTTATGAAATTTACATAAACGGATCTAAGGTAGATTGTTTAAAAGGAGCATTCTTTTGTGGTAATGTCGACAATCCACCTGTTTGGCAATTAGGTACATTTAAAGATACTGCCGGGGTTCGTAAATCAACTGGCTGGGGTGAAGAAACACTTAACTTCGCCTGCTTTGTTGGAGACACCATTGAAATTCGCCTTTTTACAAGAGACTGTATTCTATTAGGTCACTACGCTTATGCTTATTTTGATGTGGTTTGCGGTGATACCAGTAAACCGGTCATTTCACAAATTTCTGTAAGCGACCTTTTAGCATCTGACTCATTGGATTTATTTTGCACACCAAATGCTACACTGGAACTTGAGCCAAACACTGATATCTGTCCTTTCTATATGGGCAACGTACAATGGTCGCCTCAAAGTTATATCATCGGTTCAACTTCATTGGATTCTGCCTTAATCAATGTACCTGACTCAGTTTGGATTTACGCCAGTGCTGAATTCTCGAATTATTGTCAGACGGTAGATATCATAGACTCGGTTTATGTCAAATACTGGGCCTATGATCCACACGACAATATTCCTAAACTGGATAAAAACTATTGCGATTGTATCAGTGACACCATAGATTTTGGTGAAACCAATGTGACAACCATCTGGGATGCCAATTCGAATACTTACACTCTGAATACTGACAATCAACTGATCATTTCTCCTTGTGATAATTTCTATGTTGAATCTGCCTGGAAAAATCCTTCGAGCAGAGTTGTAACCAGTGGCAGTCAGATTGGTACTACACCATGGACTTCCGGTAATACAGAAGGTGCTATATCAAGAGATTCATTAACTGGTGCCGGTATTTTCAGATTTGAAGTGAATATCCAATCAGGAATGAGCTTCTATGTTGGACTTAACAGTTCCAATTCAAATAATGGTATTGACATGGACCAATATGTCAGAGTCAATGGTACCAATATCAGAGCTTATTATCAGGGTTCTCAGGTTTTAAATCTTGGTACATTTGCCGGAACTGTCACCATCGATTTTGAAGTACTATCAACAAGAAGGGTCAGAATATGGGTAAATGGTGTATTGTACCACACATTTACAAACTCTCAAAGAGCTGTTTTCCCGGTATTCGCCGACTACTCTTCAGCCAGTAACCACACCAACCATATCAACAGGATGTCGGTTAAAGGTCCTACAACACCTAAGAAAAACTTTAATGCTATATCCAGTCAGTTAAGCACTCAGTCATATTTCATGACCTATGTAGACCGTTGTGGATTAACTATTAATGACACCATACGTTATATTCCAGGATTCAGTGCACAATTGTTTGACGATGCAGTTCAATGTGGCTTAGACAGAGTTCAATTTAACATGACCACTACTGCACCATCCCTCATTGATCGTTTAACCTGGAACAGCAATGGTACCGGCATTTATACACCGCCAACAGGAAATGGTGATTTAAAAACAAGCAATGCTGTCTTAAGTTATGATCCACTCGTACCGGATTACAGTATCAATCCAATCTTAGTATCTGTAACCGCCATTTCAGGCACTTGCAGCGTAACAGATACAGTTTATCTTGACGTGAATGAAATACCAACTGCTAATGCAGGTCCGGATATTTCAACTACTTTAGATACATTTAATATTGGAGGAGCACCATCAGGACAATGTAACACCTGCGTCAATATGAAGTACGACTGGAATCAGGGTTATGCCATGAACGATTCAACGGTTAGCGACCCATCTGTTTACAGAACTCAGGTAACCGACCCAAGATTCTATGTAAGAGTATACGACACAGCCACCGGTTGTTTCAGTGTCGATACTGCATATATTTATGTTTCATTACCTGTATACGACAATCATTTACATGCCAATTGTATCAACGGAAAAATAGTCGATTTCAACTGGTTGAGTATTCCTTCTGAAAGCATTAATAGCTATGCGGTAGAATATTCAATAGATGGTGGTAGAAACTGGTTCATTTCAAGAAAAGTACAATCCTTTGGTACCATGGGTTCAGTTGCTCAACAGTACCACATGTCGATTGAAAAGTTAGACAATCCATCCACCATTTACAGATGGGTAGCCATCAACAACAGTGGAGAACGCGTTCAGTTGATTTCACTGGATGAACTCAGTTGCAGTGATGTTCCAACTTATACGCTTTATCCTAATCCATTTACTGACGAGCTGGAGTTGAATATCTATTCGACAACAGGCAATCGAATGAACTATACGTTCGAAATTTACAATCAGTACGGTCAGATAGTTTATACCAAAGATGTATCGTATACAGAATCGAATATGACCACTTTAATTGCTCTTGACGGATTAAACAATCTCAATGCCGGGGTTTACAGCTTCAGCGTGAAAAGCAATGGCAAAACACTTTACAGCACTTTGGTTGTAAAGTCCAATTAATATTCCTATCAGGTTCACAAATACACAACAAGCTGCTCACATCATCAATGCTCCTTAACTGGAGCTTGGTGGTGGACAGCAAAAGAAGGTGCAATTGTTAAGTCGTTGAGTTGTTAAGTCGTTAAGTCGTATTGCTTATCGATAAGTTTTAAGATTCTCTTATTTTATGCCTCGAATCATCATTGTCGCTTCCGTAGGCGTCGTCGATTTATCGCGACGCTTCTCAAATGTTAAATCATAGAGCTTATTATTAATCTTTTAGCTTTCCTTAATCAAAGTCCCGTTTCATACAGGACAGGACGGGATGACGATTTCATAGCACAAATATTCTGTGCGTTCCTTCTGTGCCTTCCCGTTTGCGCAAGCAAACCCCTGCCGTGTCAAAGGCAAAAAAATTCTGTGTGATCCGCGAGTTCCTTCCTCGTTCTGCGTTAAAAATGAAAAGCTAAATTCTTGCAGATAGATGCAATGAAATTCAATAGATGGCTACTTACTCAGTCGTTTCAAACCGGCCTTGGCTTTTTGTTCGATACTGCTGACGTATTCCTTGTTACACGAAAAATCATTTTTAGCCATGTTGAAATATTTGCGAGCCAACTCTTTCTTATCCTGCTTCTCATAAATTAGTCCAACCTGCAAAGCCGAATAAGCCGCATAATAATAGGTTTCTTTCTTACCATCTTCAATGACTTTGAGATATTGAGTCAAGGCTGAATTTAGATTTTCTTTATCGTGGTAAATTTTAGCTTTACGGTAATGCAATTCCAGTTTAAACTTTTTATGTGTTAAAGTACTTTCACGAACACCATTTAAAATATCCATGGCTTTATCCAGATAATGACCATCGTATTGCAATCGCGCTTTTAATAAATCGACAGGCCATGGCAAAGCTTCCAGAGCTTCTTTCTCAGCTGCCTTGTCTTCTTCAATTAAGGCAGCTCCACTTTTGCAACACATGGCATAATAAGTCAGGGCTGTTTTGTTATCCCCTTTCAACTGATAAGCCCAGGACAAAAATTTATAGGCCGATTTAATGTAATTTTTACCTTTATAAAGTACTGTAAAGACTTTAAAATGAGATTCAGCATCCTTATCCAATCTTCTTAATTTGGACATCCCCAACAAGTAATCGAGATAATAAAAAGGCGTCGTTCCGGCATAAGGAGGTTTTGCCATTAGCACATGGTACATCTCTTCATTTCTTCCCGAGTAATTGGCTAGAGTTGCTCTCATATAATTCTCTAAAACAATGGATTTGTAATCGCGGGTATATGGATCTATTGTTTTCCAGGCTATATCAGGACTTTTATTGAGATGATGCTGTACCATAGAGTACATAAAAGCAGCATCTAATTTCAACCATTTATGTTCTTTAGAGTTTAAATCACTTTTAAGGTAAGCTTCCATTTCCGACAAGCCTTCACTCATTTCACCTTCAAAGCCAATCAATTTTGCAAGCCATTGGTATTTGGCAGGAACTGAGCTGAACAAGCAAGAGAGGAAGCCCATATTTTTATTATCGGGCAAGAAAGCCGGAAACTTCTTTTTGTTCTCCTTCAGAAATTTAAAAGCCGATTTGATATCCGTACCGGCTGAAAAATTTTCTCCAAGTTTCAAATGGATAAGTCCTCTGTGAATATACATATCACTCAGAACAAATCCCTTCCAGGCATTATTAAAAACAGCATTTTCGGCTGATTTCAACAAAGTAGCCCAGGACTTAGAGCAGGCAGTGTAAATTGCAGGGTCTTCGGTGATGAATATTTTTAAGAAGATGGCTGATTCGTGCACCCAAGTAACCGCAAGATTGTCTTTATCTTTATCCGACTCAGTCGTCATGAGCTTTTCCACTTCATCCAGTTTTAACTCATAAAGCAAAGCCTGAGCTTTAAGGCAATTGTCGTTCATGGTGAAGTGCACAGCCCCGAAAACAGAGCCCGAACTGAGAAGCGAGACAATAAAAAAGAGAACATGTTTTACGATGTTCTCTTTCAAGATGGTTATCCTACGCATAGGCTAAGATTACTTTGCAGCTTTCAAAGACCTTACACGGCGTTTTGGTTTTTCTTCTTCAACCGGTTTTTCAGCCAGTATTCCAGTTACTGCATTATCTACCAAAATTCTTCCGCAATGTTCGCAGTCAATAATTTTGAAGTGTTGTTTGATATCACTTTGTCTTTGAGGTGGTATTTTAGCAAAACATCCACCGCAGCTGCCACGCATGATTGGAGCAACAGCAATACCATTCTTTACATTTTTTCTGATTCTGTTGTAAGCTTTGGCAAGACGTTCATCAACATCTTTGTTGATAGCATCTCTTGTAGCCATCAGCTCTTTTTCCTCATCCTCAGTGTCACTAACAATGGTCTTAAGTTCTTTTTGTTTGAACTCAAGGTCCTTTCTTCTGCCTTCGATGGTTTCATCTAACTGGGCTAAGGCGTTTTGCTTAGCTTCCATGTGAAACTGAGTTTCTTTAATACGTTTTTGGGCAGCCAGTACTTCAAGACCTGAAATTTCAAGTTCTTTGTTAAGGGCTTCGAATTCGCGGTTGTTTTTAACCGTATCCAGTTGCTTCTTGTATTTCTTCTGAAGTTCTTCGGCCTGCTTGATATTGGTTTTGTGACCAACAATATCAGCTTCGTAAGCTTTAATTTCGGCTTTGATGTTTTCCTGTCTGGTTTGTAAACCGACAATCTCGTCTTCAAGGTCGGCAACCTCCATAGGCAATTCGCCTTTTAAAAGGTTCAGTTGATCAATTTTGGAATCGATCTGCTGTAGTTCCCAGATGGCTTTCAGCTTTTTTTCTATTGATAAATCCACCATGTTTATTTAAAATATTGGATAGGGTTCGTTGATATACTGCAAAAAATGACCGCAAAATTAGGGAATTTTTCCTTTATTTTATCAGAAAATATCTCCAATGTAGAAATTTCGGATTCGTAATGCCCGACATCGCACAATAACAAGCGCTCCTCAGCATCAAAAAATTCGTGATATTTTACATCGGCAGTCACGTAAGCATCTGCCCCTGAGCGCATTGCATTAGAAATCAAAAAGGACCCCGAACCTCCACATACAGCTACTTTTTTTATACTTGAACCGCCAATTGTATGTCTAATTATTTCAAGATTCAAGTTTTTCTTCAAATATTCAAGGAAGGCTTTTTTTGTCATCGCTTCCGGCAATTCTCCAATTACTCCTGAACCAATCTCCTGGTGCTCATTATTCAAAGACACCAATTCGTAAGCGACTTCCTCGTAAGGGTGAGCATCACGCATGGCCGCAATTACTTTTGAACTCAAATATGCCGGCAACAGAACCTCCAGCTTAATTTCATCTGCCCTTTCACGTATGCCTCTTTCTCCAGAATAAGGCTGAGCAGTCGTCCCCGGCTTAAAGGTACCCTGACCTTCTGAAGCAAAACTGCATTCAGAATATTGACCAATCTGACCAGCTCCTGCATTGAAAAGTGCTTCTCTGACAGGTTCGAGGTGAGCTGCGGGTACATAAACAAATAGTTTACTCAAAATCCCCGATTTAGGCGCCAGTATTCTGGTATTGGCCAATCCTAATTTTGAAGCAATTTTTTGGTTAACTCCATCCTGCAGGACATTGTCGAGATTGGTATGGACTGCCAATATAGCTATATCATGTTTGATAGCTTTGATTACAGCCCTTTCAACATAATTGTTACCATTAAATCGCTTGAGACCTTTAAACACAATGGGATGATGGGCAACAATCATATTGCATCCCTGTTGAATGGCCTGATCAATAACCGCTTCAGTTGTATCCAGACTCAGCATGATGGCTTTAACTTCCATTTCAGGAGAACCAGTTATTAGTCCTGAATTGTCATAAGATTCCTGATACTGACCCGGAGCAATTTGTTCGAAAATCTGAACTATATCTTTAACTAACATCCAAGGGCAAATATATGGAGGATTAGGGGAAGAAGCACACTAAGCTCATTTGACAGAAAATTGCAGATACTATCTCTGCTTCAAACTTTTATCTGTAAGTGACAAAAGAAAATTCAGCAAATCTGTTTTTTCCTGAGTCGTCAGGTTAAGCGGTTTGGACAGAGTGGAATCTCTATTGATGGCATTTGGTACAAACTTATCAGGAGTGTCGTAATAATCGATAACTTCCATTAAGGTTTTAAAACGGCCATTGTGCATATATGGTCCGGTTACACCTACGTTTCTTAAACCAGGCACTTTAAATTTACCCAAATCAGCGCTATCACCTGTTATCTTAAACCGACCCGGATCATTCCAGTCGAGTCCGTTGTAAAGTCCGATATTTTTGAACTCATCTCCTGTAAAATCGGGACTGAAATGACAGTCGAAACATTTGGCTTTATCACTCAGAAAAACATCCATACCTCTTTTGGCTGACTCAGAGAAAGTACTTGGTTTTTCATTCATGAAATCGTCGTAAGGTGTATTGGAAGATTCGAGACTTCGTTCGAATTCAGCAATGGCATTCGCAACATTAACGCGATTAGGAGCTTCACCATATAAGCGTTTGAATGCCTCCATATAGATAGGATCAGATGCAATGCGTTTAACAGCTTCATCAAATGCCAGATTCATTTCCAATGGGTCTTCAACCGGAAAATGCACCTGGTCTTCAATATTCTTAGCCCTTCCATCATAAAAGAATCTGTCTCTGAATTTAACATTCATTACAGAAGGCGCATTTCTAAGTCCGAGCTTTCCGCCCACCCCTTTGCTTAAAGCTGTAGTGTCAGAAAAAGCAAATTCAGGAATATGGCAAGATGCGCAGGAAATACTTGAATCCAGTGACAATTGTTTATCAAAGAATAAAAGTTTCCCCAACTCAACTTTGTCTTTTACTGGCACTAACTTAGCTGATTTGTCAGTCGAATTAAGCAGCAAGCCCAATCCTGTCACAAGCAGCGCCAATAGTAATAACTTAGCCAAATTTTTCACGGGGCAAAGTTAACATTCTATTACCAATACTTATGTGAGATTCGTCACAAAGTTAGACGCAGCTGAAATGTTGGTTCATTATTTTGCAAAATCGGTTACCCATTTGCCATTGATGTTCCACCAGGCTGCACCATCTTCAGACACCAGATGCAGGTAATTACCTACCACTTCCAGTTGCATCAATTCTCGATGTGTGATCTTTTGACCGAAAATATTGCTAATGAAATAATCCTTTTTCATCCCATAAATTCCTACACCATTACTGAATTTATCCAGATAATCGTATTTAGGCGGCAATACCCAAACACCAAAATTATCGATGATACCATAAACAAGATACCCATTTTGATCTCTCATTGAAACTTTAAAGTAATTTTCGCCAAAGTAATCCATACTCAGAAAGCTGTTTGAAACAATGAGATTCCCTGAACTGTCTGCCAGATAGAAGTTTGACTGAGCTTTAAACATAAAAGCATTTAATCTGTAACAATCCGGCAGATTTTTATTGACCAGCCTAACATTCATATTATTGGGTTTTCTAACTGTGAAGTTTTGAATTGAGTCGTTAAAAATTTCGGGGAACAAAAAGTGCATGGAAGGCGTTATTTCTATTTTGAAATAGACACTGTATCTAGGCATAACTGCCTCTTTCATCTTGCCTAACTTAACAGCTCTAATGCCGTTGTAGTGTTTAATTTTTGTTTTTGATTTTCCTTCTTCATCCATAATTTTTATTCTGGTTTCCTTCACTAAAATCAAAGTATCATTCTGATTCAGAAACTCACCCCGGTATTTCTTGCCATTTTTAAAACTTGAGCCATTCGAATAAAATAGACAACTTTGATTATCATCCTTTTCCTGGAACATATCGTCACCAAGTGCAAATAATTTTCCGGGTATTTTTTTAGTTGAATACAGAGTACCTTCCAGCGAATAAAAGAAACATTTTCGTTCATTCCTAAAGACAATACATTGCGCATTTTGAGCTTCAAATTCAGTATACTGAGGTTCCAAAACAAATTGACCATCTGAATTCATGATACCCCATCCTTTCTTGGTTCTGACTGCTGCTACATTATTTACAAAGGGCCTGACATCTCTAAAATACTGTTCAGAAATAGCCTGTCCTTTTTCGTCAATCAAGACCCAGCCTTTAGTTTTTCTCACTGCACCATAACCATTGCTGTATTCTTTCGTTTTAAGAACTCCCTTAAATTTAAATTCAATATATCCACTTGAGTCGACAAGAAAATTTGAATCCTTAATACTGCTCCAGGCATAACCATCTCCAAATTTAAGAGAGCGGGTAAAAACCGGGATGGTTAATTCGTCCCCATATTGATTGACATAGCCATATCGGGTATTGTTTTTCGTAAGTATGAATAAGCTATCCTTCGTACTTAAACGTGTCACTTTATCATATATGAAAGGAACAACAGAACCGCCGGTACTCACCACACCCATACTATCTCTGTGATTATAGCCTATAAACCTGCCATACTTTCCTTCATCTAAAAATGCAAAATTTTCACTGTATTCTTTTGAAAAATAAGTTGAGCCTTTGATATCAACTATATTGACAGCACTTGACCTGCAGTAAATAAAAGAATTTAAATTTGTTTTAACCAGTGTCAGTCCACTTGCAAATACAGGTGCAATATACAATTGTTTCAATCTATATTCAGCGCAATAAAATTGGTTAAAGGGAATCACTACAAACACAGGTTTAATGAGCATACGCATGAATCCATTATGAGGAGGACAGATATATTCGCAAATGGAAGACTTTACTATTCTAAAATTATTTATATCCATAAGTGCAAATTTTGAATTAGGTAAAACCACACGAATTACACTGCAATTTTCGAGGTTCAACATGCTGTAGTCAATATAGCTAAGACTTGGCGGAACCACAAACTTACCGCTTAAATGATTGACAATTCCGTATTTTGCAAATGAAGACAAAGTACCTCCGCCTTTAAGGGGTAGAATTCTGCGTTCAGGACTATACAAAGAGACGATATCAATAGAATCATTGATTTGAAAAACCGAGGTGAACATTGGTTTGAAAAATGTATCTGCATCCTTATTCCAATTAAGTAATCCAATCGCATTATTATGCCTGAAATAAAATTTTGAACTCGAAACAATTGCCCCATTTCCGGGTGTTAAAGATGAACCGGATTCTTCAGAACGCCTGCCAATACTTAGCATTTTCAGTTCACGAAAACGAACTGAATCGCGTATTTTGAAGTTGGAATCTAAATTGTATAAAACAGCCGATTTAGAATGGAAACTAATCAATATATTGTCATCTGTCCCCTGCACATCTGCGGCTGCCGGTGTAGATTTAATTTTTAAAAAATCTGAACGTCTGAAGATATCCATTTGACTGAAATCACCGCATACGACATGTCTTTCAGATAATTCGCGAACATAATCGTAGGTGGGTTCAATGGCAAAGCCTCCGGTAAATTTATAAATACCGAATTTTGTATTATGCAGAAAAATGATGTTGGATGTATCCAAATATGTGTAAGCCGTTACTTTTAAGGAATCGTCGAAATGAATTCCGGTGTGCGGACCTGCGATGACTTTAGACCCACCTGAGTGAAAGAAGAAACCTGGTTTTTGAGTTTGGGCAACTATGTTGACTGTATCATTGGTTTGGTATATTACTTTTCCATCTATAGCATCTACGACAATTTGATCTTCATCCTGTTTAAACAGCACCATGGTATTGAGGTATGTCACAGGATCACATTTTTTACAATTGTAGATTAGATCGCCGTCTAAATTGTACATGCTTAAACCGGTTCGGTTTTTAATGAACAAGTTAAGAGAGTCGGGTTCAAAAAAGAAAGCGAATTTATCTTTGATGATTAGTTTAAAATCGCGGGGAACAGAATAAAACCTCTTTTCTTTGTTGACCACAGCTAAAAACAAATTGCTCATGATAAACTTGCCATAAGAATTTTCGACTGGCAACATTTCTTTACCATTCTTATCCAATACACCAAACAATCCACCCTGATAGACCAGAAAATACCCATTAACCATCTTTATTTTTGAGTATTTATAATCGCTGATAGTTTTGAGAGTGGAATCAGTTATAGCCCATTTACCTTCGTTATTCTGAAGAAGAAAAGCGTTACTGTCTACAATTTCCATATTGCGTACACCACTAATAAATCTTTTGGAATTATTGGCGTTAATAAGGAATAAAGAATCATGTATGATTCCGTAAGCAATTTTATTTTTAAAATGACCTACTCTATCAAAAACCGGGTTAACTACCCATTGTCCCGAGCCGTTGACAAATCCAAACTTCCCATCTTTTTTATGAGGTAAATAATCCTGTGCATGAGAAATCTGAGGTTTGGCAATGGTCAGTAATACCAGCAAGACCAATGCGTACCTCATAATTACAGAGAGTTAAGAACTGATTGCAATTCACCTTCTCTATCTGCAAACTTGCCAGTACTTTCAAGCTTCATATCGTACTTTTCCCTTCCGTTATCAGAATGCACTTTTTTATAAATAAGGCCTTCTGAATCTATATGAATGAAACCTGCCACATCAGTTGAGGGAATTCTATACCTTCCATTTTGCAAATAAGGCGCACTTAAGGCCACTACACCTTCATTTTTTTCAAGTACAGCGTATATATTTTGTTTCAGTTCAATTCCATTTTTTAGTAAAGTGAAAAAACCTGGTGCTTTAGGACTGCTGTAAAATCTGTCACAATTGTAAATACCTAACTTCATTACGCTAAAAACATTGTACACTTTTTGAGCAACCTGAGCTATTTTAATCTGTCTTTTGACTTCGTTATTGTGCTCTTCCAAAGCTGCTTTATAATTCTTATCCATTTTGGCAAATTGCTCTTTAGCTTTCTTACCACCATCAGTCAGTATCGGTTCTATTTTAATTGAATTACCACCATAGTTCATGTTATAAATCAATTTATCTTCATCGATACATTTTAACTCAATATTTGAACCGATTTGCTTAACAGAAGATTCAAAAGCTTTTTCTTCATCAGAACTCAGAGGTTGAACTGTTTTCCAAATAACATTTTTATAGCTGGCAAGTTCAGGATAACTCTGGTAATTTGCATTTAAAGAAAACACATAATCATCTCCGCTTATACTCATTTCCTTCTTACCAGAACCTGGTGAAGATTTGGAAGTTCCTGCTGTGCGATTTGTTTGAATGGATTGTGTACCAGGAGCAGCCTGTATGGATTTTATTGAAGGATTTTGAACAGCCTGAAAGCTAACATATGCCTTTGTCTTTACAGGATTAGTCTCTTCAGCCATTTGTTGCACTTCATTCATTGTAGAAGTTTGACCTCTGTTACCCAAATTGTCCCATTTACCACTCTTCTCATCAAAATACCAATAATCGAAATCAGTGTTTTCTTTATTACTTTCATTGCAAACAGTAATAGACTTTCCTTCCGCTATTTTAACGGCTTTATTTTGAGCACTGGCTCTGATATCAAACATACCATCCGAAATAAATGGTTCGATTTTACCATTGTGTTCAACATTCATTGGGATTCCAGACAAAATGATTTCAGCTGGTGTAAAAATTTCCTTGATGTCTACTTTTACTTCACCTTTAACAGGAGTTCCATCTTCGTACACAAAGGCATTTTCAGGAACAATGACCATGGTACCACGAGCTGTTTTGGAAACCGAACCAGCTTCATTTAAAAAGGCAATGGCTTCGGTGTTAAGTTTAGCATTTTGACAAGGAGGTACAACATAAGTTGTAGAAGAATCAGAACCGGAAGCATTGCCGGATTTTGTTTCAGTTTTGGAGGCAGAACCCGCGCATGAGCCTAATGCAACTGCAATGGCGGATAAGATGACTAGATTTTTCATAAGCGTTATTTTAAATTTAAGTTGATGGATAAAGATGATTGTTTTTATCACCTTATGAAGAGTTTAACGCAGATTGTTTTAAAATGTTACAAAAGAAAAAAAACTTGACATTAAAGGCATAAAAAAAACCGCCATTGCTGACGGTTTTCTTTTCCTAAACCTATTTTTTACTCTTCAAAAAGAATTTAATGTGCAATAATCACTTTACCTGCCATAGTAGTTTTGCCATTTGCAATTACCATAACAGCATAAGTTCCGGTTGACAAAGAAGCAATATCAAATTCGAGATGTGCATCAGAGCTAGTGGTTTCCAAAATCAACTGCCCCATCATATCATACACTCTCACAATACGTGATTCTTCAGTAAGGAAATCGAGGTATAAGTTAGAATTGGCAGGATTAGGATAAATATTCACTTTGGCAATGCTGGTAGTGTTTACACCAGTGAATTCTTCTGAACAAACATAATTAACAGAAGTTCTGTAATTGCTGTAATCCACCAGTGCTTTTATGGTGATATCATCATTGTAATCTCTGATACTGGCTTTGATATCGTTGGTGTCGGTACTTCCCCAATAGTTGTCCTGCAAATCATAAGTTTTATAGATACCTGCAGTTGATGAAGCAGAGAATTTCAAATCGTACTGACGGCTGAATAAAAAGTTGTTTTTATTCATATTCAGATTCGCTGTGTTATTGATATCACCAGCGTACAATGACAGAAAGAAATCAGCTGAATCGAAAGTGTTATTGGTTAAATCGATGGTGTTAAAAGAATCAAGATAGAAAGCTTCGAACACACCACCTTTGAAGTTTTTAAATGTATTGCAACGAACAAAGGTATTACCTCTGTAAGATTTATTACCATTCATGATACGGATAGCAGAATAACAAGCCTGTCCAATAACTGTGGAGCGGGTCATGGAGAAGTTTGCAGGAATAATGATACCACACATATTTTTCACCATACATTCATCCATTTCGAGGTGAGCATAAGTGCCGGAAATACTGGTTGGGTATCCGTAGCCGTCCTTGCTTTCGAAACTTGAGCGCACAATTCTTACTAAAGTTGTATCGTAAGAACCGTTCATTTGATAAACAGTGTAGTAAGTATTTGTAAATCTGCAATTGCTGATAAACATGGAGACACCATTTAATTTAATGGTATTGTCACCGCCCCAGCCTCTGCCATTGAACCAGCAGTAATTAAAAGTTGAACCACTATTGGTAGCAAAATTGTATCCACCACTCATTTTTGTGAATTCAAAATACATGGAGTCCATCATAATAACGCTGTCGAAAGTACCGTCAGCAATGAAAGTGCCTTCTACAATTACTCTGTTGATTCCATTGGCTTTGATTCTGGTTCCAGGTTCAACTTTTACGGTTACACCATTTTTAACCAGGGTATTCTGAGTGATTAAGTAAGGGCTACCGGCAGCAGTCCAGGTTTGGTTCGAGCTGATAATAGCAGGAACAGTGGTTTGTGCGCTTGCTGTTAGAAAGCAAAATCCTGTTAAGGCAAAGAGGATTTTTTTGTATAATTTTGTCATAATATCTGAAATTTTAATTCAATGACGTGTGTATTTCAAAAAGTTGCAGAATTTTTTTTTTATTTTTTTTAGTGCAACATTTTCAATTAGCTTCGTCATGAATCTATAAAGGCATCCAAAACTCAGGACAAATATATAAAATTAATGGTGAGTGAGATTTCCGAATCCATAATCAAAGGTTGCGCTGAGAAAGATCCCGGATGTCAGAAAGTCATTTACGAATACTATTATAAACGTATGTACGCCATCTGTGTCAGATATACCGGTGATAGAGACGAAGCCAAGGACTTGCTCCACGATGGTTTCATCAAACTATTTGACAAGATTGGCTCATTTAGTGAAGCAGGTAAACTGGATGCCTGGGTCAGGCGATTGTTTACCAACCACTGCATTGATTATGTTCGTTCTGCTTATAAGAAATATGTTTTTAACTCAATCGAAGATCAGGCAGACAGATTAAGTGACCATGCCGAAGAGGAACAGGATAACAAGGAATTCGACCCACTCTCCTATTCACCCGAACAACTTTTCACTGCCATGCAAAGTCTCAGACCAGATTACAGAACCATCATCAACTTGTATGCAATTGAAAACTACTCACATCAGGAAATAGCTGATAAACTTGGCATCGAACACGCTAGTTCGCGCTCCAAATTACTGAGAGCCCGACAAGCTTTAAAGAAAATCATTATTGATCAAAATAAATCTTGACAGAAAAGGATAAAGATATCGACTTATTGCTGAACAAGCTGATTGGTGACGCCGAATTAGATGCCCCGGGTATTGATTGGAACGCCTTTCAGAAAAAAGAAAAAAAGAAAAGAGGTATCCTGTTCTGGTGGTATTCAGGCGCAGCTTTGCTGGTGCTTTCGCTTATGGGTGGACTATTCCTATATAATAACAATGACATCAATCAAAAACAAGGCATTCCAGTTGGTCTATCCAACAATCAAGGCCCTGAACCTAAAACAGATACTAAAACTGAAAATCAATTATCAACTGATCAATTCAACGAGAATAACTCAATCAATACTGAAAAATCTCCTATTCAAAAAGCGCTTCAATATCCTAAAAAAGAAAGCGTTACCTATTCAGACATGAGTTCTATTGATACTTCAAAAACAAACATCAACAAATCCACTGATAATGAGGCAGATAAATTGAATTTAAGTCAATTAAAATTAAATAATGAACTCATCAACAGACATAGCCAAATCATTGAATATAAATCGTTTATATACAAATTCAAACCTTTGGAGTCAATTGGCAGAACTCAGTTAAAATTGAAAAATGAAGGAAAAAATATTTTTGAAATCAGTGCTTCAGGATATGCCTTCAATTCTATTTTCAAAGTTTTGGATGTTGGGAAAGCCTTTATTCACAAGGATTACGAATCAATCAGAAAGTCTTCTGAAAGGCCAATTGGTGGATTTGATTTCCGACTGGGATTCGGCAGGAAAACCGGAAAGGTCGAATGGATGCTTGGATTTGGTTATAGCAGAAGAAGCGTGCAAGGTCAATACGATTTTATTTATACCGAAAAACCTGTGATAGATGTAGATGGCAGAATCATTGGCTATGACGTCAATGCACCAAAACGCGTACAATATACCTCGACACAAAGTCTTACATTTGTAGAAGTTCCATTGTATATGCGATATCAGATTTCACAAAATAAGAAGCATCATATTCTGCGAGTACACCTTGGCTTTATTCCTCAGTTTTTAAAGGGAATCAATGGACAGTTACCCAACGCGCAATTCCTGGATTATAAAGAATCTTTGAGCCCAGAAAACTTTAAAAACACCATTTTGGGTGCTGAATTGGGATTGTCTTATCTGATTCCAGTAGGCAAAGGGACATTCGTAAATATTCAACCATATTACACAATCAATTCAGGCTTTAAACAAGTGACATCCTATTACAGCAATTCATTTCAATATTTTGGTTTAAGAGCAGGCTTGCACATGAGATTATGAAAAAAACAATTGGCGCATTTATAAGTCTGTTCACATTAGTCCAGCTCAGCGGTCAAAAACCTGCCTATATATCACTTGACGATAAGCATCTTAAACCCGTTGAGGCATTTATTTCGGGTAACAGTGACAAATTATATTACACGACTATCGAGAAATACATGGGTTTTGCCAAAGCCGGTATCATTCTGAATTCATGGAATGGACAGTTCCACACAGCTTACCCTGTTTATATTCCTGAATCTTTTTACAGTGGAGATTTTAACAGAAGCGCCATTTGCACGCATCTGGATACCTTATATATGGCCGGTTCGTTTGCCAGCGACAATCATAAAGATGCCGGAATAGTGAAATGGAACGGAACCAGTTGGGAAAAGGTTGGCAGTGGCTTTTGGTCAGACTATCCCATACATCCTGAAATATCCGTTAAGCAACTGGTCTCCTTTGGCAATACTTTATGGGCTTGTGGCAATTTCAATCAAACAGGCAAAGGCAGTTGCAATGGTTTAGTTTATTACACCCAGGATTGGAATCATGTATCAGCAAATGGCAGAGTTAATGACCTGTTAAAAGTTGGAGACACTTTATTTGCAGCAGGCGCCTTTACCAGCCTGGATGGACAAAGCTGCACCCAAATAGCCTATTTGAATTCAGGCGTTTGGAAAGCACTTCCCGATCCAAACATGGGCGAAATCCTGCAATTGGGCAGATATGGAAAAGGCATCATTGCACTAAGTAAAAATCAAATACGAGTCTTTGACAATGGCATCTGGACTACCCTTTCCAGTGTCTGGAATTATGAAACCATTTATACAGGGTCGATGGCAGAGTATGGCCAATCCTTATACATCAGCGGCGTATTCAAAGATAATTCGGGATTGGTTCATCATCTGCTGGTTTGGAATGGCATTGCATGGAAGAGTGTTATCAAAGGCAGCGATATTAGTCCTAAAAATGGCAACAGATTTTACATTAAGAACATCAACAATCACCTGTATTTTGGAGGCAATATCAAAAGCTTTTTTGGCAATCCAATCCAGCACATAGTCGAACTCTTTCCACATCACAGCATCATCAGTGGATTTCTTTACAAAGACAACAATCTCAACTGCGTGATGGATGCTGCCGATGAAAGAATGGCCAATGCCATAATCAATGTCAACAATGGTGCATATTATACGAGTACAAATGAATATGGATATTACGAACTGGCATTGAGTCCAAATAAAGTTCATGATGTCAGAGTTTATCCTGGCAACAATTTGAAAGTAGCCTGTGGCAGTGAACTGACTCAAATTCAAACTTTCGACAGAGAGGATTATCTGAGAGTGGATATTGGATTCCAGGACATGCCTTCGCCTCCTCCGGGAGAATATATCCGCTTAAGCAGTGACAAAGGATTTAAAGTGAAACATGGATTTGATGCGCATTACAAAATCGAATTCCAGGCAAATGAACAGCAATATCCTTTCGATTTAATATTGACTTATCCAAGCTCACTAACAGGTTTTCAAACAGAAACCAGTCCGGTACAAATTGAAGATGGTAAAATTAGCTGGCACATAGTATCTCCTACAGAAATTAATTTCAGTTTCAATGTGAATCCAGTATTGTGTAACATGGGAGATATCCTTAACATGCATGCTGAGATTTACAAAGACAATTGGGCAGTTAATGATGAATTAAAACAAGAGGTTGTATCTGCCTACGACCCAAATGACAAGCAATGCAGTGATACAAGAATTGGAACCGGTACACGCAAGCTGGATTACAGAATTGGATTTCAAAATCTCGGCAATGCTGAAGCGACCAATGTTTATGTGGTAGATACCATCAGCAGAACAATGCCATTACAATTTTTAAGAGTGATGGATTATTCGCATAAAAACAATTACTCTGTGAGTTTTAAAGTAAGAGATCATGCGGTGATTTGGGGATTTGAGGATATAAATCTGGGTGCTAAGAATATGGTTGGAGAAGAACTAAGTTCGGGATTCATCAGCTTTACAACGGGCTTGGAAAATCAATTAAAAATTGGAGACAGTATTACCAATCAGGCGGCTATATACTTCGATTTTCAGGCTCCGGTGTTCACCAATACCATCGTAACAAAAGTGGTATCTTATTCGCAACCCGGCAACAATCTGGGATTGCATTTATATCTGTATCCTAATCCTAATACCGGAAATTTTACATTAAGTCTGGAGCCTTATAACATTCAAAAAATAGAGATGTATGATCTTAATGGACGATTGGTTCATTCACAAAATGGAAATTCAAGTGGACAGTTGGAGGTACATACAGAAGGCTTAGCTGTAGGGCTTTACACAGTAAAAGTTTACCATGCTTTGGGGGTTGTCACGAAGATGGTAAACATTGCGAATTAGATAATGGGTGTTTCAGAGGGTTAATTAATTGATTTTTATTGATTTGCGGTTTCCTTATTCAACCTTCCAGGTTGAATAGTGTGAAAAAGTACTGTTTCATTGGTCAAAAATGCAGTTTCGATAAAGTAGAATTATCAGGCAGTTATAAGTCAACCTTCCAGGTTGAATAGTGTAAAAAAGTGCTGTTTCATTGGCTTAAATTGCAGTTTCGATAAAACAGGTTTTATTAGACGATTTTTCTTATTCAACCTTCCAGGTTGAATAGTGTGAAAAAGTACTGTTTCATTGCCCTAAATTGCAGTTTCAATAAAGCAGAATCTTTCAGGTAACTTTCCTTATTTTTCCCATCCGCAATTTAACCCCTCTGCAATTCAGTTATTCAGCTTTTCAACCATTCAGCCCTTCCTCATTTCAGCTTTTCAGCTATTCAGCCTTTCAGCTTTTCAGCTATTCAGCCTTTCAGCTTTTCAGCTATTCAGCCTTTCAGCTATTCAGCCATTCAGCCCTTCCTCATTTCTTTCATTTTTGCATTTCAGCATTTTCTCTATCTTCGCAGTTGGGATGAAGATATCTTTAAACTGGCTAAAAACCTTACTTCCTCTTGAGCAAACACCCGAGGAGATAGAAGCAATTCTGACAGCAACAGGATTAGAAGTTGAACATTTTGGACCTTTTGAATCGGTAAAAGGCGGACTGAAAGGTCTCGTTGTCGGACAGGTTATGACCTGCGAGAAACACCCTAATGCTGATAAACTCAGTTTAACAAAAGTGGACATCGGCAAAGGCGACTTGTTGTCAATCGTTTGTGGTGCTCCGAATGTCAAAGCTGGTCAGAAAGTAATAGTAGCACCAGTTGGAACAACTATATATCCGGTCAAAGGTGCAGAATTCACAATTCAGAAAGCTAAAATCAGAGGTGAAGCTTCTGAAGGCATGCTTTGCGCTGAAGATGAAATTGGTTTAGGTGAAAGCCATGCCGGATTATTAATTCTTCCGGATGAAACCCCAATAGGCACATTAGTTTCCGAACTTTTTAAAGTTGAAAGTGATGTCGTTTTTGAAATAGGTTTAACTGCCAACAGAGGCGATGCAGCTTCTCATCTTGGTGTAGCCCGCGAACTGGCAACAGTACTCCGCAAAGATTTTAAAATTCATACCGCCGAACTCAATGCAGGTAATCCAACCCATGCTTTAGAAGTTATAGTTGAAGACTCATTCGCCTGTCCGCGTTACTCAGGTCTGGTCATAGATAATATACAGGTAGCAGAAAGTCCTGATTGGTTGAAAAACAGATTAATCAGCATTGGGCTTAAACCTATCAATAATGTAGTCGATATTACCAATTTCATTTTACATGAATTGGGGCAGCCTTTACACGCATTTGATATGGACAAAATTGTAGGCAAAAAAGTGATTGTAAAACGCTCTACAATGGAAGGCAAATTCATCACTCTGGACGGGGTTGAAAGAACCTTAAAAGGTCATGAATTAATGATCAACGATTCAGTTGGTCCAATGTGTATGGCAGGCGTTTACGGAGGAAAAGACAGCGGGGTTAGTGAAAAAACCACAAGTATCTTTTTGGAAAGTGCTTACTTTTCGCCGGATGTCATTCGCAAAGCTGCCAAATCACATGGTATAAACACCGACAGTAGTTTCAGATTTGAAAGAGGGACCGACCCTGAAATGACTATTACAGCTCTAAAACGTGCAGCTGCTTTGCTGAGCGAAATATGTGGTGCAAAAGTCAATGGAAATATCATAGATGTGTACCCACAACCTATCGCTCCTTTCAGTATCGAATTAAACCGCAGCAATGTGAGAAAAATTCTTGGTATAGACATACCAGAAAACGATATAAGACAAATTTTAACCGGACTGGGCATTACTATCCTTTCCGAAAATGCTACTGGCTTCTTGCTTTCTGTTCCTAGTTTTAAAAGCGACGTAACTCGAGAAATAGATGTTATAGAAGAGTTAATCAGAATATACGGATTTAAACATGTCCCACTTGAGAGAAGCATGAAGATGTCACTCAGTTATGAGAAGGGAAATGCTTTGAGAAACGGCGAAAAAACCATTTCTCTATTGTTGAAGGGAATGGGTTTTAGGGAAATAATGACCAATTCTCTGAGCTCAGATAAGTATTACGAAGACAAGTCTTTTCTTGTATACCTCTCCAACCCTCTCAGCGCCGAAATGAATGTGATGCGCGGACACATGTTGTATTCGGCACTGGAATCTGTTGCTCATAATAAAAACAGAAAACAGAACGATAACCGATTTTTTGAATTGGGTAAAACTTACAGGCAGAAAGAAAGCGGATTTGTTGAAATAGATCAGTTGCTGATTCTGGTTTCCGGCAATCAAACCAATGAAAGCTGGGAAAATCCTGCAAGAGAAATGAACTTACACTATGTCAAATCAGTCGTCAACAGAGTTTATCAATCTTTCAAAGTACCCGTAGGTAAATATGAAATAAAAGCTGTTGATTCAGTTGTATTGAACATGTTTGGAATAAAAGAGCCGGTGTATTATGCGGTGCTCGACTGGACCAATTTAGTTAAGCAGAACAAGGCATTTGAATTGAAAGCCATCCCTCAGTTTCCGGTTGTACGAAGAGATTTAAGTCTGGTACTGGATCAATCCGTTTTATTTGAACAGATTGAAGGCATCATCAAAAGTGAAAAGAACAAACTCATTTCAAAAATCAATGTATTCGATGTCTATCAGGGTAAACCATTGGAAGCACATCAGAAATCGATAAGCATCAGTCTTGATTTGTATGATGAATACAAAACTTTGAGCGATGCAGATGTTGACCCAATTATGGAAAAACTGATCAACAGGTTCGAAAAGGAAATCAACGCCATCATTAGAAAATAAGCAGTTATGGAAGCGCTCATCAAACGTCTTAACAACATTAAAGTAAAGGTTTCAGCTTTAAAACAAGCTTTAAAGTTAAAATCAGAAGAACTTGAAAGTCGCGAGAAAGAAGTAGCGCGTCTGAGAAAACTGCTGGATATACAAAACAGCAGTATCAAAGAGCTTGAACACAAATTGAAGATGAAACGGATAGCGGAAGGTGTAAGTGGTGAAACTGAAGAAGCAGCTTCATCTAATCGCGACCTGAAGTTTAAAATCAATGAGATGATAAAAGAAGTGGACCGAATTATGACCTTAATGCACCAATGAGAAACGATTTATCAGACAGCAGCCGTGTTTGGGTTTACCAATCAGAAAGAGCCCTTACTTCTGAGGAAGTACAATATATCAGTGACAGATTAACTTCGTTCTGCATCAGCTGGACCGCGCATGACAAGGCATTGAAGGCAGGATTTGATATTTTATACAATCGATTTATTGTATTAAGTGTCGATGAAAGTATGACAGGTGCCAGTGGTTGCAGTATTGACAAAAGCACCAGAGAATTGAAAGACATCAGCCAACAGCTTGGTATAGATTTTTTCAACCGTATGCAAGTGGCTTACCTGAAAAACGAAGAAGTGCAAACTGTACATTTAAGTGAGGCAGACGCCTTACTGGATAAAGGATTCATCAGTGAAGACACATTGTTCTTTAACACACTGGTTAAGGATTTAGGTGCCTTAAAAAATCAATTTTTACTCCCATACAAACAACATTGGATCAATAAAAAAACAGCATGAGTACAACAACAAAAGACGACAGCCGCATAAAGCAATTTTTAAACGTAGGCAAAATAGAAGGATACAGTTATCTGGTTTTATTATTTATAGCCATGCCATTGAAATATGGCTTCAACCTTCCTGAGGCGGTTAAAATAGTAGGTCTGTTGCACGGTGTATTATTTGTAGCATTTATGTACCAGATATTGATGATGTTAATTGAAAAACAATTCAATTTCATGGGAGCAGTCAAAGCCTTTTTATTATCCATAGTGCCTTTCGGAACTTTCTATTTAAGAAAAGTATTGTAAATAAGCACAGGTTTATTTTGTCAGTTTATTGATGATATCCCGCAGGTAGCGGATTTCGTCTTTGAGCAGACGGATTTGTTCACGGTAAACATCTTCCACAGAATTTTTGGAGAACGATTTTACATCATCAGAGAAGTTTGATTTCTGTTGATACTTGACTTGTTCAATGAGTTTTCGGTCGTCGGTATTCAGGAGGTCTTCAATAGAGATATCGAGCAGACGGCAGATGATGATGAGTTTATCCAGAGTAAGTTTAACTTCATCTCTTTCGATACGCGAGTAACCGGAGATAGACATATTGAGTTCGTTGGCGATAAACTCTTGAGAGAAGTCGTTCATTTCGCGGAGTTTTCGGATGCGGCGACCAAGGTAAGCCAGGTCAGATTCACTATTTTTATCCATAGATTAAATTCTTTTCAGCTACAAAAGTGCTTCCCGGAGGCGCATGCACCAATGGAAACAGCGTAGTGTCAAAAAATTGCAAATAGTGTAAACCGGGGCGCAATATAGTAAAACATATTGACTATATTACAAATCAAAATTTCCACTTCTGGTTGAATTAAACAATCCAAACACGCATTAGTCAAAGAAATTGCAATAGTTCTGAAGCTACTTCTTAGGTATTAATTTGCGCGAAAATAGAAAATTGAGAAGTTGAATTTAAGCGTACTTTATCCAAACAGGTAAATTTTCTTTCAGAATGGCCGTATTTTTTTTGAATTGCTGAAAATCAAATAATGGAGTATAGATTTTTAAGAATTTTTAATGTCAGAAAGAGCGTAAACTACGAGAAAAGTAAATTAATATTCTAAACATAACAGTTAGAGGGCTATTGTCAGATAAAGACAATTGAACTAAGAAAAACAACTGAAACGGAACTGTTTGATATTAACTTTTATCACCCATCTTCTCTTTATAGAAATCGTTTTGTTCTTTGAGAAGTTTAATTTGGTCTTTAAGTAAGTGGATGTATTCGTAGTTAGGATTTGCAGAGTCATTGATAGGAATTAATGATTCTTTAGGTTCACCTTCAATAATCATCGTATAAGTAACACCAAGCAGTTCACATATCTGGAGTAATTTTTCAACTGTTAGTTGAACTTCTCCTCTTTCAATTCTTGAATAAGAACTCACACTGATACTAAGTTTATGAGACATGTATTCCTGAGAGAAGTCGCGAATTTCCCTATAGTTTCTAATGCGATTGCACATCTGTTTAAGCTGTCTCTCAGTCTTATCCATCCTTGCAAATTTAATTTCGATTAAAGGGAATAATAAGCTAATTTTCAACCGATTATTGATATACCAAATAATCAGTAATAGCAAGATTTATCACGTATTTTATACTTATTAATTCCCATTTATCGGGATTAATGTCACTATCCGGCAAGCTTAAAAGTGTAAGTAAAAATTTTCCTCCTGTAAATAAACTATTCAACTATAAGAGTGAGCATTACTTCAAAACAAGCAACATCTTTGCCTCGAAGAAAACGATTAAAAAACATCACTGAGTATGAAAGAGGAAAAGAGAAAGACTGTGAGAAAGTCAGCAAAGTGTAGAGGGTATTTTGAGTTTACAGGATGCACCGGTTCAAGTCAAAAGGTCAAAACATCCTATATAACTATAGTCTAATCTATGCTTCTAAGTATAGTTGTGCCTGTATACAAGGCTGAAGGCACTTTACATGAACTTGTGGAGCGTTTGTTGCATTCCAAACCACCTGAATTTGATTCAATGGAGATTATCCTGGTGGATGATAATAGTCCTGATAATTCATGGAAGACAATAGAGAAAATATCCAGAGTAATAAGGGAAGTTTATGGCTTTAAACTCAGTCGCAATTTCGGTCAGCATCATGCGATAACTGCAGGTCTCGATGCCTGTAAAGGTGATTGGATTGTCGTGATGGATTGTGATCTGCAGGATCAGCCTGAAGAAATACCGAAACTTTTCAGCATGAGCCAGATGGGCTTCGATATTGTGTTCGCCAAGCGCCGCAACAGACAAGATTCCTGGATAAAAAAAATGCAGTCGAAACTGTTTTACATTCTCTATAGCTATCTGTCTGGAGTCAAACAGGACAGCAGTATCGCCAACTTCGGCATTTATCATCGAAAATGTATAGATATATTTAACAGCATGCGTGAACCTATGCGCGCATTCCCTCCTATGATGAAATGGATTGGTTTTAAAACCTGTGCTATCGACGTCGAACACACCAACAGAAAAGATGGTAAAAGCACCTATACAATCTCTAAGCTTATTAAACTGGCATTGGATATTTCAATAGCTTATTCTGATAAACCTCTCAGAATAAGTATTAAAGTCGGATTCCTGATTTCATTCAGCGCCTTTTGCTTCAGCCTGCTTTTACTCTACCGGTATTTGACAGGTGAAATAATAGTTGAAGGCTACACCAGTCTGATGATTTCAATTTGGTTCCTATCCGGATTGATACTACAGTTTCTGGGTATTACAGGATTATATATCAGCAAAATCTTTGACGCTTCTAAACAAAGACCTCTCTACATCATAGAAAAATCAACATGCTAAAGGACAATATTCATGCAGAACATATAGAAATTGGTATCGGTGTTACCATACACCCCAGTGCCGTTATCAGGGGTCTGAACGGACTAGCCAATCGAATTTCCATTGGAGATCATACCTACATAGGTGCTGATGTTCAAATTATTTGTGATGATTTTAAAATTGGTGATTACAGCAAAATCCATCATCACACGAATATTTATGGGTATCAACCCTGCTCAATCGGCCATAATGCATGGATTGGTCAGTATGTGATCATCGACTCCATAGGCAAAACTGATATTGGCAACAACTGTGGTATTGGCGCAGCTTCACACCTTTGGTCGCATGTTAAATTTGGCGACACATTAAATGGTTGCCGGTTTAACAGTCATAAACCACTCATCATTGGCAATGACGTTTGGATTACCGGTCATTGTACCATCTCTCCAATCACGGCTGCCGATAAATCTATGGTGCTTGCCGGAAGTGTTGTTACCGAAGATCTGGCTTACAATAACATCTATGCCGGACAACCTGCTAAATCTATCTCCCACAAAATAGGCTATCAGTTTATTGAGCCAACAATAGAAGCCAAACGCTTGAGAATGGAAGAACTGATTGAAATATGGGGTGGAAATAAAAATAAAATCAAAATTACTGAACAAGAAGATGAGATGTCGTTTAATGATGATGTCAGCTATTTCAATATCAACAACAGAACCTATACCAAGAAAAACAATGTTGAAGAAATCAGTTTTATGAAATTCTTACTGCCGGAAAAGGCCAAGTTCATTCCACTTCTGAGATAACATGTCAATTCCGTTTAATAAACCGTATCTCAGTGGAGATGAATTCAACTTCATTCGTGATGCCATCGAATCCGGTCAAATATCAGGCAATGGCAAATACACCAAACTTTGTCAGAATTTCTTTAATGAGCAATATGGCTTCAAACATTCTTTACTGACTACCTCTTGCACGGATGCATTGGAAATGTCAGCTATCCTTTTGAATATTCAAGCTGGTGATGAGGTTATCATGCCTGCCTATACTTTTGTGTCAACTGCTAATGCTTTCGCTTTACGTGGTGCCAAACTGGTATTTGCAGATTCAAGTGCACTTCATCCCAATCTGGATGTTCACTCCATAGAACCACTTATTAATGAGAGAACTAAAGCAATTGTTCCTGTGCATTATGCAGGTACTTCTGTTGACATGAAAGGTTTAATGGCACTGGCAAATACATACAATCTCTCCATTATTGAAGACGCAGCACAGGCAATAGACAACTATAATGACCAGTTTGAAGAACGAAAGGCTCTTGGAAGCTTTGGATCCCTGGCGGCATTTTCTTTTCATGAGACTAAAAATATCATTTCAGGTGAAGGTGGTTTGTTAGCCATCAATGACAACAATCTTAAATCGAGAGCAGAAATTATTTGGGAAAAAGGGACCAACCGATCGGCTTTCTTTAGGGGTGAAATCAATAAGTATGGCTGGGTGGATCTTGGTTCTTCTTTTTTACCTTCAGAAATTATCAGTGCCTTTCTATATGCCCAGTTAAATCAGATTAAAAAAATACAGGAGAAACGTCAGGCAATCTGGAGTCTCTATGATACGCTGTTAAGACCAGAGCTCGAGCAATTTGGGATTCAGCTGCCTTACATACCAGGCTATTCCGGAAATAACGCTCATATCTATTATCTTTTATGCAAGAATCTTGCTCAAAGGGAACTCATCATTCAGGCATTGAAAGACAAAGGCATTCACGCCGTCTTTCACTATCAAAGTCTGCACAGAAGTCCCTATTTCAAGAATAAACATGATGGCAGAACACTGACTAATTCAGACAGATTTTCAGATACTCTTCTGAGGCTTCCATTGTACTATGAATTAGAATCTCATCAAATCATCCGGATTTGTCACATCATTATAAAAACCCTGCATGGTAAAAGCTGAATTCAAAATCAATCCGGTCATGCAATTGTTATTGGCTGCAGTAATACTTGCTTTAGCTTTTGTACTTCTGCCCTTAGGTTATGAAACCAATGATGATATAGGAATGGAACTGGCATACAGTGGTCATTATTCCGGAAGTCCCGAATATGGTAGTCTTTATAACCATTTTATTTTAGGTAAATGTTTAAGTGCTTTATATCGCGCCGCCCCTCAATTCAATTGGTATGGCTGGATTCATTTGTCTATCCTATTTTTATCTGTATTACTAATCATCTGGCATGTCATTAAAACCAAATGGACTGCACATTCTTCAATATGGTTATCTTTAATTGTTATTGGAGGATTTCTCAATTTTATCGTTCAGTTAAACTTTGCAACAGTTGCATTTTTATCGGGTTTCATTGCCATATTTTACTTGCTCGAAAATGCATTTGATTTATGTAAAATAACGTTCTGGCTGGCTTTATTGCTCATTGCATTGTCGTTAATGATCAGGCAACATTTTTTTATTCTGGCATTTTTAATGAATGGACCAGTCATTATATCAAAGTTAAAAACTTCACAATACTCTATTCATATCAAATTGCTCATAATTGCTCTGATTTATTATTTACTCAATATCGGCAATTTTCTTCACTACAAAGACAAAGGCGCATGGTGTGACAGTCACCAGAAATACAATGCAATGGCTTACTTACTAGATAACCCATGCTTCAACATGTATTATCTGCGCCCTCATCTGAATACAATAGAATGGACTGAAAATGATTACACCTTATTTAAGCATTTTTATTTCGACTTACCAGGTAATCTAACGCTTAAAAAACTGCATTATTTAAATGAAGTTATACCCAGAGACATGATGGATTACAATGAATTTTTTCCAGCTATGTTTCAATACTTGCCAGCTTATATGTTGCTTTTTATAACGCTGTCCTGGTTGTTCTCGTACTTTTATTTTGGAGGCAAACACTTGTTCTACAACCTGATATTTTTTGGAATAATAATAGGCTTCTTATTTTATCTGACAGGCAACAAATATATTTTCAAACCAAGAATGATTAACTCCATTTTTATAGGTACAATCAGTTCTTGTTATTTCTCTTTAGGTATACGACCAAAAAGAACGCTCAACCTGCTCCCCTTTCTGCTCATTTCGATAAGTATATTGGTATTTTCTGTTTTACCCAGGATTCAATTCATTCAAAAACTGAGAACTGAGTTGGCTGGCATGAATGCCCATCTTGAAAATCAATACAAAAACAAAGACATCATGGAATTCTACTACTATTATCCTGTCTGTGGATTTAAGAGTTATTTACCATCGGTTAATCAAATGCCCAGACTTAAATTTTTACCCAGTGGATGGCTCATCAATACGCCTTTGGGACATAAAACACTGAGAACATACGGTTACTCGAGCTTGAGTCAAGCTTTAATCAATGCTAAAACGGTACATTTATTACCTGAAGAAAACGAAGCGCATTATAAGGAAATGCTTAGACAATATTATCTACAGTACTTTCACTTAAAAATTAAGTTTACGGTACTGGAACAATTTAAAACCAACCTTCAGACATGGAAAGTCATGAAGGTTTTAAAAGATGAAGTCTGATTCTTAGTGGTGATGTCCGCCCGGACCGTGAACGTGACCATGGTTGAGTTCTTCCTGAGTCGCTTCTCTTACTTCGATGATAGCGCCCTTGAAATGTAAATCCTGGTCAGCCAATGGATGGTTGAAGTCAATCTGAACAGTCTGATCATCAAAACCTAATATAATACCATTCATTGGATTGCCTTCATGGTCTTGCATAGGTACCATTCTGCCTACCTGTAAGATATCAGCCGGTACTTCAGGACCAGAGAATACTTCTCTTGGTATGCTTACTTTGTAATCTTCGCTCGAAATGCCGTATCCGTTAGCTGCATCTATGCTGAACTCAAAACTGTCGCCAGCTTTTAAATCCTGTAAATTAGTTTCGAATAATGGCAAAGTCATTCCAATGCCGTGTATAAAAGTGAATGGTTGCTCTGCTGTAGCTGTATCTACCACTTCACCGCTGTTGATTGTGAGGGTATAAGAAAGCGATACCACTCTGTTGTTTCCAATTTGCATGCTAAAAAAATTAAAGCCCGCAATTTCGAGCTAATTATTGGATTAAAAAAATAATAACGACCAAGGCCAACTCTTCATAGAACTATGATATGAATTTGCCTTAGTCGCTACTCTAAAATAACTAAATAAGTCAGTTTATAGAATTATCTCCGTAATCCCGGTTCTTAGTCTCTGGCTAAAATAGGGACCCTTTTACTTCTGCCCCAGGCGATAAACAAGGCAATACCTCCCAGTAACAATGGCATTAAACTGTGAGCCGCATCGTTCTCGACGATATGTACTACCACTGCCATAATCATTACAATCAACAAACTGTAAGCCGCTGCTACTGTTAGTTTAGGTTGTATTCGAAGCAATGAAGGCAGAACAAGCCCCAAACCTCCTAACATTTCACTGATACCGATGAATCGGGGCATAAATGGCATCGTCTCTGCCCAGGTCATGCCCATTTTAACTAATTCAGGTATTGGTGTAAATGTTTTCATTGAACCTGCCATTAAAAACATACCTGCCAGCAATACTTGCGCAATCCAAAGCACAACATGCATTCCTTTTGATTTTTTTTGTTCCATTTGAATATTGTTTTTTTTTATGGAGCAAAATTACCTATCTTTGCTTACCAAAAGTAACCAGTTACCTAAAGGTAATCAGTTTAAATATGAAAAAAAGAGACCATAAAGAATGTGTTTCCGCCCTGTTGCCGGTTAAAGATACTCTTGATTTAATTGGAGGAAAATGGAAACTGTTGATTATCATTTCCATTTGGGAAGGCAATAAACATTTCAGGGAAATAGAACGCAGTATCCCGAAACTTTCCACCAAAGTTTTGGCTAAGGAGTTAAAGGAGCTGGAGATGAATAAACTGTTGCATCGCAATGTCATAGATGATTTTCCGGTGCGAATAGAATATACATTGACAGAACATGCCAAATCACTGAAAACGGTAATAGGCACTTTGCATTCCTGGGGACTTACCCACCGCAAAGCAATCTTCGAAAAATAATATTAATTGCTATTTGGTTTAGTAGGCTTGCCCGACTTTGGATATGGGCGTTTACCTTTTCCATTTGGGCGTTTGAAATTGCCCTTTTTCTTGTTTTTAGATATTGGCGCATATTCCGGTCCTGGTCCAAAACCTTCAGGTAGCGGGTGTTTGGTAACCTCATAGCCTATCAGATCTTCAATTTTCTTAAATCTGTGCTGAAAATTTTCATTGATAAAAGTAATGGCTACACCTTTGGTTTCTGCTCTGGCTGTTCGACCAACTCTGTGTACATAATCTTCGGCATCATGTGGTACTTCGTAATTGATGACCAAACCTATGTCTTCAATATCTATTCCTCTTGATAATATATCTGTAGCTACTAAAATCTGAATCTGTCGGCTTCTGAATTGCATCAGCACATTTTCTCTGTCTGCTTGTTCCAAATCAGAATGAATGGACAGTGCTTTCATGTGCATGCGCTTGAGCTCTTTCTCCAATTCCTTGGCTTTAACTTTGGTGCCGACAAAAATGATGACGCTGGTAAAAGTCTGTTGTTTTAGAATAGCTTCAATCAATGCATTCTTTTGTTTGTCGTATACCAGATAAGCTCTTTGATCGACACCTTCTGCAGGTTTGGAAATTGCAATGCTGATTTCTTCAGGTTCGTTTAAAAGGCGTTTGGCCAATTGACGGATTTTATCGGGCATAGTAGCCGAGAACATCAAAGTTTGTCTTTCTTTAGGAAGGAAAGTAACGATTTTAAGAATATCATCCACGAAACCCATATCCAGCATGCGGTCGGCTTCATCTAAAATTAAAAATTCAGCGGTATCAAATTTAACATACCCCATATTGAGGTGAGCCAGCAATCGACCCGGAGTAGCAATGATGATATTCGCTCCCTCAGTCAGAGCTTTTTTTTCTTTTTCGAATACAACACCGTCACCCCCACCATAAATTGCGAGTGAACTGATGGAAGTAAAATACGATAGGCCTTGTATAGATTGATCTATCTGAATGGCCAGTTCTCGGGTTGGAACAACAATAAGAGCTTTGGTATCGTCGCATGGGTTTTTACTTAACTTATCTAGGACAGGCAATACAAAAGCAGCTGTTTTACCAGTACCGGTCTGAGCGCAAGCAATAAGGTCTTTGCCTTTCTGAATAACAGGAATGGCAAGGCTTTGTATAGGGGTAGGCGATTCGAAGCCCATAGCATCCAGGCTGTTTTGCAGGTCTTCGTTAAAATGGAAATCTAAAAAATTCAATTCACTGCGAAGATAAGGGAAAAGGTTGAAAGGCTGAATGCTTCGCTGTTAAGTCGTTGAGTTGTTAAGTCGTTAAGTCGTTGGGCTCATCGATAAACTTTGAGATATTCATAATTTATGTTTCGAAGCGTCTATATCGCTTCCGTAGGCGTCGTCGATTTATCGCGACGCTCAACAAAGGTTAAGTCGTATTGCTTCGCTGTTAAGTCGTTGAGTCGTTAAGTCGTTGGGAGAGGCTGACGCTACACTGCTGAAAGGCTGAAAAGCTGAATTGTGTCGCGGTGGAATTGATTGCGTTGTGGTTTGTGAATGATGAGGACAATTTTGACGCAGATTGCACAGAATGGTGTTAAGTCGTTAAGTCGATATGTCGTTAAGTCGTATTGCTTATCGAAAGATTTTTTGCTTTCCACATTCATTCTGTGTCTTCCGTTTGCGCAAGTAAAACTCTGCCGTGTTAAAGGAAAAAAAAAATTTCTGGGTACTCTGCGTTTCCTCTCCTTGTTCTGCGATCTACTTCACGTTGGTATCCGCGCGTTCCGTTTGCGTAAGCAAACCAATTGCCGTGTCAAAGGCCAATTAATTTTCTGCGTACTCAGCGTTTTCTTTCCTTGTTCTGCGATCTACTTCCCCTCAACTCCCCATTCCACACTCATCATCCCATCGAATCACCCCAACGACTTAACGACATATCGACTCAACGACTTAACAGCGAAGCTTCCCACCGCGACAGAGCTTTATAATTACTAAATAAAGATTGGTGTCTTCTTAGGCTGGCTGCCAAAAATCTATTTACTTCTTGCGCTTAGAAAATCGAAAAGCTGCAAAAATTGCTGTTTGTATTCGCTGTCCTTGCACATGGTATCCAGACAAGCCAATGCTTTTGTTTCATAGCTCGATTTTAACTCTGCCAGATACTGGTCGCTGCCCGATGATTTGAAAAACTCTCTGACCTTTTCAATCTTTAATTTTAAATCGTGTACCGGCTGCTCAAACCAATTGAGAAATTCGCGTTTCTGAATCATATCAAGATGATGCAAAGCGTGAATGTATAAGATAGTTCTCTTATTTTCGATGATATCTCCTCCCTCCTGCTTACCAATTTCCTCCTCCAGTCCAAAGGCATCCAGATAATCGTCCTGCAGCTGAAAAGCCATTCCAATGTTTAAACCAAAATCGTAATATACTTGAGCCTCGACTTCGCTCAAACCTGCCGCCATTGCTCCCATTTTCAATGCGCATGCGGGTAAAATAGCCGTTTTAAGTTCTATCATTTTCAGATAATCTGCTTCTTCAATGAATTCCATTAATGGTAAATTCATATCCATTTGCTGTCCATCACAAACCAGTGAAGACATTCTTGTAAATTCATTTAGCAAATCAATCCTGTTGTTGAAATCAGTCGATAGAATCAATTCAAAACATTTAATGAGCAAATTATCTCCGGCTAAAATTGCTGTCGGAATATTCCATTCTTCATGCACCGTTTTTTTACCTCTTCTGATTGGGGCTTTGTCCATGATATCGTCGTGAACCAGACTGAAATTGTGAAACGTTTCTATAGCCAAAGCGAGTTGTAATGCCTGATTATCCTGAGCGCCTCCCGCATTTTTATATGCCAGCATCAAAAACTTCGGTCGCATTCTTTTTCCACCTAACTGCATGATGTAATTCATGGAATTATACAGATTCTCAGGTTTCCCTTTGAATGGATGCGTTACAAGAAAATGCTCAAAGCTATCTGAAGTGACGATGTTTTCTGCCATGCTCTTTTTTACGTGGTTGATCTTCTAAAATGAGTTCTAAATCTATTGTTCTTCTAATCTTATCGCTGGCAACTACAAGTACTTGTACTTCGTCGCCCATCTTAAACTGACGGTAGTGTCTGCTGCCTATTACAGCCATAAGATAACTGTCGTATTCATATCTGTCACCCTGAATTTGATTGAGTCGAACCATACCTTCAGTTTTAAATTCCTTGATTTCAATGAACATTCCAAAATCTGTGAGTCCGCTGATAACACCCGGAAACACCTTACCTACCTGAGTTTCCATCCACTCAGCCTGTTTGTATTTGATAGATGCTCTTTCGGCTTCCGATGCCTGAATCTCCATTTGGGTACTTTGTTTACAAGCGGCATCCAGCTTCTCCATATTCCATCCGCAAATTTCTTCCATCCCCTTTCCATTGAGATAGCCATGCAGCAATCTGTGTGCAATTACATCGGGATAACGGCGAATTGGTGAAGTAAAATGGGTGTAATATTGGAATGCCAAGCCAAAGTGACTGGGTTTATTAGGCGTATAAACAGCCTTAGCCATAGAGCGTATGGACATGTTTCGGATTAAATCCTGTTCTGGTTTTCCTTCTACAGCTTTGGTCACTTCGTTGATGGACCTGCGAAATACATTTTCATTGTCAATCTGCAAAGCATATCCAAACTTGGCTAAAAATCTTTTCAGCTCCTGTAACCGGATATCACTGGGCTCGTCGTGGGTTCGATAAATGAAAGGCTTGCGAGGCTTACCATTATAAACAAACTCGGCGACTGTTTTGTTTGCCAGCAACATCAATTCTTCAATCATTTTGTTGGTATCCTGTCGCAGTTTAATTTGCATGCTGACCGGCTTAAACTGATCGTCGAGAACAAATCGGTATTCAGTAGATTCAAAACTCATTGCTCCTGCACCAAATCTCAAAGCAGATAAATGTTTGGCAAAAGTATTGAGATGCTTCAGCTGATCGTGAAAAATCCCTTTGCCCTCATTGAGAATATCCTGAGCTTCTTCATAACTGAATCGTTTATCTGAATGGATAATGGCCTTGGTGAATCTTTTATTGACAATGTTAAATGCCTGGTCAATTTCGAATATAACGGCAAAGGTCAATCGGTCTTGATTAGGCACCAGAGAACAAATAACATCCGAGAGTTTAAAAGGCAGCATAGGAACGACCCTATCTACCAGATAAACAGAAGTTGCTCGTTTTAGTGCCTCTTTGTCTAAAATGGAGCCGGGCTTGACATAATGCGAAACATCGGCTATATGCACCCCAACTTCAAAATTGCCGTTGTCGAGTTGCAGATAAGAAATGGCATCATCAAAGTCTTTAGCTGTCTCAGGGTCGATGGTAAATGTCAGAACCTTTCTATAGTCCTCCCTGCCTTTAATATCTTCGTCAGTAATAATTTCAGATAAAGCATCCGATGCAGCCTGAATTTCAGGTTCAAAAGCTTCGGGCAAGCCAAACTCAGCAAGGATGGCGTGCATTTCAGTGTGATGCTCTCCGGGCTTACCCAGCAATTCAACCAGTTCGGCACTTGGGAAACGGGTATCTTTTCGGTATTCTTTTATTTTAAAAACAACCTTTCTTCCCGATTTAAAAACATCTTCGTGTTTGATGCTGAATCGGTTCTGAAATTTATTGTTATCCGGTTGAATATACCAGTGATGATGCTCTTGTTCGAGTATACCGGTAAATTGTCTTTCTGAATGGCGAATGAGTGAAATTACTTCGGCTTTATCCGATTTCTTACCATGCTTCACTACGACTGCATTAACGCGATCGAAAGGCAAGAGACGGATATGGGTTTGCGTAACGATATAGTCTTCTTCCTGTCCTTCCACTTTGAGAAACACTCTGCCACTTCGGGTAATATCGACCACACCTTCAATGGTTACAGGAGGTAAAATTCTGTAAAACTTATAGGCATCACGTTTGCCCACCTGACCATCCTGAACGAGTTGATCCAAAACGGGCAAAATATCTTCTGCGCGTCTGGGCATATCTTCCAGAGCCAGTCTCGAATAGATTTGCTTATGGTTGAGGATTCGGCCTTTATGCTCGGTGAGCACTTTGAGTATATCCTCTTCCAGTAATTTGGTCCTGTGTTTTTTTCTACCCATAGCTTACTACAAAGGTAAGGAGAAAAGGGGAAGGAAAAGCTGAAAAAGCTAGTTCTGCTTCTGAAATTAGGTAATTGTTAAGTTGTTAAGCTGTTTGTTGTTAAGTTGTTTATTTGTTTATTTGTTAAGTTGCTTTGCTTATCGATAATCTTAAAGCTTTCCACAATCAAAGCCCAACGGGCGACATTATCATAGCAAAAAGTTTAATGCGAATAAAGCCCAGAGGGCGACATTTTCATAAAATCAATGTCGAAATGCATTAAAGCTTTCCGCAATCAAAGCCCCAGCGGGCATAGGCGTCAACTTAAACAATTTTATTGTTCCTCATTTGCTTTAATTTTTCTTATAGGATCTTTCTTAACTCTCTGTAAAACAAATGTATTTTTATCTTCTATGACCCATTCCATTTCTTCTCCTTTTTCAAGTTTA
>CAUJCT010000054.1 GCA_963169345.1 Bacteroidota bacterium | reverse complement strand
TGAGCATTTCGTCTGCTTCGTCGAGAACAACGTGTGTTACAGCGTCGAGTTTTACAGCTCTTCGCTCAAGCAAATCGATTAATCGACCGGGAGTGGCAACCACAATTTGTACACCTTTTTTAAGGTATTTGATTTGGTTTTCAATGCTGCTGCCACCATAAACTGCCACGTGGTAGAATTCGTCCATATATTTACCAAACGCTTTGAAGTCGTTGGCAATCTGGATACATAATTCTCTGGTTGGGCATATCACAAGACCTTGAACTTCTTTTCTAGAAGTATCAATGAGGGAAAGCAATGGCAATCCAAAAGCTGCAGTTTTACCGGTTCCGGTTTGGGCCAAACCGACAAAGTCCCTCGTGCCCTGCAGTAGGACTGGAATAGCTTGTTGTTGGATTGGTGTTGGTTTTACGTAACCTAAATCGGTTATCGCATCGTACACAGGCTGGCTTAAGCCCATGTCCTGAAATGAATCTATCATAAAGAAGGTGCAAAGGTACAGTAAATATTTGACAATATTGGATTTATATTGAAATAATAGTAACTATGAGCCATTTAACCGTTTTTTTAAATGTGTTATCGCCTAATTTTGCAGCCACAATGGGTAACCCGGAGAAATATGCAGCACTTATAAAACTTAAGGCAAAATCCCTGGGCTTCGATTTTTGCGGTATTTCTAAAGCGGGCTTCTTGGATGCTGAGGCTAAGCGTATGGAAAAATGGCTGAATGATGGACACCATGGGCAAATGTACTACCTCGAAAACCACTTTGATAAACGGCTCGACCCAACTTTACTGGTGCCAGATGCAAAATCGGTGGTCAGTCTGATGTACAATTATTTCCCGGCAGAAATGCAAAATCAGGATACATTTAAAATTGCCAGATATGCCTACGGTAAAGATTATCACAAAGTAGTTAAGGATAAATGTTTTGAATTGGTCGAACAACTCAGACATGAGATTGGGGATATTGAAGGCAGAGTATTTGTAGATTCTGCGCCGGTTTTGGAAAGAGCATGGGCACAGAAAAGCGGATTGGGCTGGATAGGAAAGCATGGACTGCTGATTAATAAACAAATGGGTTCCTTCTTTTTTCTGGCCGAACTGGTCATTGATTTAGAGTGTGCCGCCGATAGTCCAATCAAAGATTATTGCGGTTCATGCAATAAATGTGTAGAAGCTTGTCCAACTGAAGCCATTTTACCCAATAAAACCCTCGATGCTAAACGTTGTATTTCTTATTTGACTATTGAACTTAAAGAGCAAATCCCATCCGAGTTTAATGGAAAATATAATGACTGGATTTTTGGATGTGATATCTGCCAGGAGGTTTGTCCATGGAACCGATTCTCCCAAACCCATCATGAGCCATTGTTCAATATCAACACTGAATGGCAAACCATGAATAAGCAGGATTGGGAAGATCTGAACAATGAAAAATTCAATCAATTATTTGAAGGCAGTGCAGTAAAAAGAACCGGTTATGAAGGTTTAAAAAGAAATATTGCATACCTCACAAAAAAGAAGTGAGGTTTCGATAAAGTGCAAGTGTGCGATTCACTTATTATAAATAATTTCGCACATGAGTGATTTTAAGCGGATAAAGGATTGGGCTGATGACGAAAAGCCCAGAGAGAAACTCAATAAACTGGGGAGAAACACATTAAGCAATTCAGAACTTTTAGCCATTCTGATTTCAACTGGTACTTCTAAAAAATCGGCTATGGATCTGGCCCGGGAAATGCTGAATAAAGTCGATAACGATTTGTCGGAAATGGCCAAGTGGGAAGTTAAAGATTACTGCAAAATTGACGGCATTGGTATGGCAAAGGCAGTTACCATAATAGCTGCTTTAGAGTTGTCGGCCAGAAGAATGAACAACACGGGAAAAGAACTTAAGCCAATTACCGGAAGTTTTGATGCCTACGAACGTATGAGATATACCCTGGAGTCATTGGGGCATGAAGAGTTTTGGATGTTAACTTTAAACCGCAGCAATTGTGTGATAAATTCCTACAAAATCAGTGAAGGCGGGATAACATCCACGGTTGTTGACCAAAGAAGAATCTTTAAAGTTGCTATCGAAGATAAAAGTACAGGCATCATTCTTTTCCACAATCATCCTTCAGGAAATAAAAAGCCAAGTGATGCAGATAATGCATTGACGCGTAAATTAAAAGAGGGTGGTAAGTTGCTGGATATTAATGTACTAGATCATATTATAGTGGCGAGTTCCGGTTATTATTCTTATGCCGACGAGGGGCTTCTGTAACATTTTTTGATTAATAGCGTTGAAAACATTACCTTTGCAGATTAATTTGAAAATCGGTAAAATCATAGCGTTTATAGGCATTATCTTCTTGAGTTCCTGCTCAGAATACAGCAAAGTATTGAAAGATGGAACAAATGAAGAAAAGCTTGCTTTAGCGGATAAATTGTACGAAAAGAAGGATTATATCCGTGCCGTAACGCTCTATGAAGATCTATTGGCAGTTTATAGAGGAAAGGCAGAAAGTGAAGATATTTATCTGAAGTATGCTTATTGCCATTATGGTTTGGGTCAATATGAACTGGCCGCCTACCATTTCAAAAACTTTACTGAGAATTTTTACAACAGCAAGCATGCGGAAGAGTGTGCTTACAGATATGTAAGTTGTTTGTATCTGGATGCCTTGCCTTATGAATTGGATCAAACCAATACTGTAAAAGCTATAGCAGAAATACAATTGTTTTTGAATCAGTATCCAAATTCGATATATAAGGATTTTTGTAACGATCACATGGATGAGCTCAGGAAAAACCTGAAGACAAAATCTTTTCAAAGTGCTATGTTGTATTTTAAGAGGGAAGACTACCTCGCGGCCACTGTGACTTTCAAAAATACTATTAAAGATTTTCCAGATATCGAAAACAAGGAAGAGATAGAGTACATGATTGTTCGAAGCACGTATTTATTTGCGAAGAACAGTATAGAAGAAAAAAAGGAAGAACGTTTTCAGCAAGTTTTTGTTGAAGCAAAAGAATATTTCAAAAACAACAAAGCTGAATCGGCGCATTATCAGGCAGTGGTTGAAATTGAAGCCAAAGCTAAAGTCGATTTGGAAAAACACAAGAAACTCAATAAAATCCAATAATAATGAAAGAACAGAAAGTGTCTCCTAATGCAGAAGCAAGGAATCTAAAGGATTTGGAAAGCCAGTCAGGTAATATTTACCTGTCATCGGTAATTATTGCCAAAAGAGCCAACCAAATTGCACAACAAATGAAAGAGGAGTTGAGCACTAAATTGTCAGAGTTTGCTTCTGATCATGACAACCTGGAAGAAGTGCATGAGAACAGGGAACAAATTGAGATCAGTGCAATGTATGAGAAAATGCCAAAGCCGACCTTGGTAGCCACCCAGGAATTTGTAAACGGCAAGGTGTATTTCCGTCTGCCTGATGAGACTGAAGGATAAGCATATCCTGCTCGGTGTAACGGGGAGTATAGCGGCTTATAAGTCGGCTTTCCTCACACGTCTTTTAGTCAAGGAAGGCGCAATGGTAAAGGTTGTTATGACCGATGCCGGTAAGTCTTTCATTCCACCAGTAACTCTGGCAACCTTAAGCAAACATCCTGTGAATTCGGATTTTTTTAATCCGAATGATGGCTCGTGGCATAATCACGTCGAACTGGGATTATGGGCAGATGCTTTTATCATTGCACCTGCCAGTGCCAATACCATTTCAAAAATGGCCAATGGAGCCTGTGATAATCTGTTAACCGCAACTTATTTATCGGCAAGATGTCCTGTGTTTTTCGCTCCGGCAATGGACCTTGACATGTATCAGCATCCTGCAGTTAAATCCAATATCTCTAAACTGGTGTCTTATGGTAATTTACTTATAGACGCAGAAGATGGTGAACTGGCCAGTGGTTTGGAAGGTAAAGGCAGAATGGCCGAACCTGAACATATTTTGGAAATTATCTGCAAACACTTTGATAGCTGAATACTTCAAAAGTAAAAAGATTGTCATAACTGCCGGTCCGACATACGAGAAAATCGACCCGGTACGTTTCATAGGCAATTATTCTACAGGTAAAATGGGGTATGCAATAGCAGAAGAATTGGCTCAACTGGGTGCAGAAGTGCATCTGGTGTCAGGTCCAACTTCTTTGACACCTCAACATCCATCCATTCAACTTTATCAGGTAGAATCTGCAGTTCAAATGTATGATACCTGTGTGAAAATATTTCCTGATTGCCAGATAGCTATCATGTCGGCAGCTGTTGCCGATTATAGACCGGATCGGTACAACGAAGTGAAGATTAAAAAAAGTGAAGAAAATCTTACCATTCATTTAGTTAAAAATCCGGATATTTTATCTACGCTGGGACATTCCAAAAAAGCTAATCAGATAGTGGTCGGTTTTGCATTGGAAACTCACAATGAATTGGAAAATGCTTTAGATAAACTGCGCAGAAAAAAAGCAGATGCCATAGTATTGAACTCTCTGAATGACCCCGGAGCTGGCTTTAAACATTCAACCAACAAGATTAGCATTATTCTCGAAAAAGGTACTATTTTTGAATTTCCACTGAAGGAAAAACAAGAAGTAGCCAAAGATATTATTAAATGTATTGCCGAAAACCTAGCATGAAAAAACTCATTGTATTTGTCAGTTTCTTATTTTGTTTCCATATAAACGCCCAAAATCAGGACGTTGAGGCAACAGTATCTGTAATTCACCCGAAAGTCCAGATAAGCAATACCCAAATATTTAATTCACTTCAACAGTCTATTTCCCAATTTATCAATCAAAGACTTTGGTGCAGCGATAAAGTTGCAACTATTGAACGATTTAAAATTACAATGCTCATAGATATTACAGCCTATGACATGAATACATACAACTTTGAAGGTACCATTCAGATTCAGGCGACAAGACCCGTCTACAACAGCACCTACAATACTGTCATTTTTAATCAGCTCGATCAGAACTTTAACTTTACCTATCAGGAGTTTCAGGCTATGGAGTTTCAACCCAACGCCAATGTATATAACCTGACAGGTATGTTGGCGTTTTATGTCAATGTTGTTTTAGGACTCAATTATGATACTTATTCATCCGAAGCCGGCACTCCATATTACCAAAAAGCAAGAGAGATATTAAATGCCAGCCAAAGTATGGATGGTTGGAGACCGAATGATGGGCAAAGTATGAAAAACAGGTTTTATTTGATAGATAATTTATTAAATGACCGCTATCTGCCTGTCAGAAAAGCACTTTATGCCTATCATCTGAATGGTATGGATATCATGCACAAAGATGTTGTAAAAGGCAGAGATGAGATATTTAAAGCACTTGAAAGCTTTGAAGAGATTACTAAAGTTTATCCCAATTCGATGCTGGTGAAAGTTTTCTTTAATGCCAAATACAAAGAGCTCATCGAAATTTATAAAGGCGCACCATCTGCCGAACAAATTAAAGCAATTGACTTGCTTTCAAGAATGGATCCTGCTAATAAAAGCTTTTACGATACCATCAAAACGTGATGGATGCAGCTAATCTTATTTTTACTGATAACATTGCCTTTACGCTCAAAGAATGGCTAGATGTAAAGGCTGTCAGACAACCAGTATTTATCTGTGATAAGAATACACATCAATATTGTTTTCCTCTTTTAAATTCTATATCAGATAAAGTAATTGTTATTCCAGCTGGCGAGACTTCTAAAAATTTTCAGGTACTGGAGTCCATCTTAGAACAGTTCCTCAAATTTGAAGTCAACAAACAAGATATAATCATCAATCTTGGAGGTGGGGTTGTTAGTGATATTGGTGGTTTTGCTGCCTCTATCTACAGACGAGGAGTTCCTTTTGTTAATGTACCAACAACTCTTTTAGGGATGGTTGATGCAGCTATTGGCGGAAAGACAGGAATTGACTTTAAACATCTGAAAAATTACATAGGCAGTTTTCGTTTGCCAATGGAAGTTTTTATATCCATTGAATTTTTAAATACACTGCCTTCAGATGAACAAAATGCTGCAATGGCAGAAATCATTAAAACAGCTTGTATTTATGATAAAGATTTATTTGATATGCTCGAAAATGAGCGGCCACTCAGTGAAATCATTCACAGATGTGCTCATGATAAAGCTGTTATAGTCAATCAGGATTTTGAAGATAATGGTATACGTCAGCTTTTGAATTTCGGACATACCATTGGGCACGCATACGAATCTTTGATGCTGGAAAAAGGTACACCAGTACTGCACGGATATGCAGTAGCAAAAGGTATGTTGGAGGAAATCGATATATCAACAGAATTAAAACTCTTAGAAAGTAAAGAGGCTTCTCATATGAAAGATTTAATCTTGTCGAAAATACGCATAGAGCCACTAAACGAGAGTGAAAAGTCGACATTAAAAGCTTTCCTGAATGCAGACAAGAAAAATACAGATGCCAGCATTTCATTTTCATTGCCAACTGCAATAGGACAAGGCCGTTATCAGATAAAGCTTAAAAATGAACAAATTCGATTTTAAAATGGCGCGTACTATTTAAAAAGTCTTTATTTTGCACCATAATATGGGAAGTCAATCTCAACAAAACATGAATAAGAGGGAATTACTTGAGAGCAAACGCCACGAATCCGTGCAAGGCGGAGGGGAAGAGCGTATTAAATCGCAACATGCCAAAGGAAAACTAACAGCCAGAGAAAGAATTCACTTTTTACTGGATGAGAATAGTTTCAATGAAATAGGAGCTTTTGTTACGCACAGAAGCAACGATTTCGGCATGCAGAAACAGAAATTTTTAGGCGATGGTGTTGTTACAGGATATGGCACTATCAATGGCCGATTGGTATATGTATTTTCACAGGATTTCACAGTTTTTGGAGGTTCTTTAAGCGAAACACACGCTGAAAAAATCTGCAAGATTATGGACTTAGCTTTGCAAAATGGTGCTCCATTGATTGGCCTCAACGACAGTGGTGGTGCACGTATTCAGGAAGGTGTTGTGTCTTTGGGCGGATATGCTGATATATTCTACAGAAATACCATTGCTTCGGGCGTAATACCTCAGATTTCTGCCATCATGGGTCCATGTGCAGGTGGTGCTGTTTATTCACCTGCTATAACCGACTTCATTGGAATGGTGGAAAATACCAGTTATATGTTTGTTACCGGTCCTAACGTTGTAAAGACGGTAACCAATGAAGAAGTCAGCAGCGAACAACTTGGCGGTGCCTCTGTGCATTCCAGTAAATCAGGTGTTGCTCACTTTTCATTTGCCAATGAAATCGAATGTTTAAGCAGTCTTAAAACATTAATTGGTTACATTCCTCAGAATTGTGAAGAGAAAGCGCCAATGCTGCCTTATCAGTCGGGAGATGAAACAAGAGACCAGTTAAAAAATATAGTACCGGATAACGCCAACCAGCCTTATGATATGCGCGAAGTAATTGAAGGTTTGGTGGATGAAGGTTCTTTCTTTGAAGTCCACAAAAACTTTGCAGAAAATATTGTTGTGGGTTTTGCAAGATTAGCCGGCAGAAGTATAGGTATTGTAGCCAATAATCCGAGCTCACTGGCTGGTGTACTCGATGTACATTCGTCTACCAAAGGAGCGCGTTTTGTGAGATTCTGTGATGCTTTCAATATCCCATTACTGGTATTGGAAGATGTTCCTGGTTTCTTGCCTGGTACCGATCAGGAATGGAATGCCATCATAACCAATGGTGCTAAACTCCTGTATGCATTCAGCGAAGCAACTGTGCCTCGTATTACGGTTATTACACGCAAAGCTTATGGAGGTGCTTACGATGTGATGAACAGCAAACACATTGGAGCCGATATGAATTTTGCATGGCCTAGTGCCGAAATTGCGGTGATGGGAGCCAAAGGTGCAGCTGAGATTATCTTCAAAAAAGAAATCACAAATGCCAGTGACCCTGACCAGGCCTGGAAAGAAAAAGAAGCAGAGTATGCAGAAATCTTTGCCAATCCTTATCGCGCAGCAGAAAGAGGTTTTATTGACGAAGTTATTTATCCTGAAGAAACCAGAATACGTTTGATTTCTGCATTTGCCATGTTGGAAAATAAGGTTAAAAATCTGCCAAGAAAAAAACACGGCAACATCCCACTATAATAATTCATATCGCATCAATGAAACTGATATCCATAGTTGTTCCTTGTTTTAATGAAGAAGAAGTTTTTGCTGAGACGTACAGACGACTCACTGAAACCATGTCACATATCGACAAAACGAAGTACGACTACGAACTGATATTTGTCAACGACGGCAGTAAAGATAAAACCCTTGAGATGATCAGGGAGAAAACCATCAGTGACCCTCGTGTTAAAGGTATCAACTTTGCCCGCAACTTCGGTCACCAGATTGCCATTACTGCAGGACTGGATAATTGTAAAGGAGATGCTGCAGTAGTGATTGATGCTGATTTGCAAGACCCCCCTTCCGTTATTTTGGATATGATTGCCAAGTGGGAGGAAGGGTATGATGTGATATTTGGAAAGCGCAGAGACCGAGCCGGTGAAAGTGCATTTAAACTTTTAACTGCAAAGTATTTTTATAGATTTATCAATCGTTTGAGTGATGTAGATATTCCTTTGGATACAGGTGATTTCAGATTGATGGACAGAGCAGCACTGGATCAGTTTTTATCCATGCGCGAAACATATCGTTTTGTAAGGGGTATGGTGGCCTGGATTGGCTTCAAACAAACTTTTGTGGAGTACGACAGGGAAAGCAGATTTGCCGGTTCGACCAAGTACCCGCTCAAGAAAATGTTGAGACTGGCGAGTGATGCCATTTTATCGTTCTCGAATACACCTCTTAAAATAGCCACATTTGTTGGATTCATAACTTCCTGCATTGCATTTGTAGGTATATTGTACGCGCTTTATATGCGTTTGTTTACAAACAACTTTGTTGAAGGCTGGACTTTACTGATGATATCTGTTTTGCTTATTGGTGGCATCATATTGCTTGTATTGGGTATAATAGGAGAGTATGTAGGCCGCATTTATGGTGAAATCAAAAGACGTCCTTTGTATATTATTAAGGATAAGATAGGGTTTTAAAAATCGCATCTACTTCATCCAATCGAAAACAATTACTAATTCGTATTAAGAAGTTTTTATGGATATGGACTTAAAATTTTCGGGATTTTTAAGTTCCTTGTAAAATTGAAATTTCCTTTCCAGTACATTTTTCGACTAAAATATATAGAAAAAATTTATCTAGGTATTTTTACTTGTCTATTATTTTGGAGTTTAAAATCGGACGAATTTGTAGTCTCTGAAACTATTGCAGCACAACAGCTTTTTATTTATTGAATTTGTTGACATCTGTTATAACAAATGATTGTCAACATCCTTAGTGCTTAAACGATTGTCAGCAGATATTCATTTTTAAATAAAAATAGAAATTTTGTGAAACGTTTTATAAATTTTTGCGTCTAACAATTAAAAGGGCACAATAATTGTCTGATTTAAATTGTTACACAGATAGAGATGAACACCGAAAAAAAATACCCAAAAGTGCGCAGCCGCCGAAAAGGTATGGAGAAACCCATACGAAAAGATGGCGAAGGTATTAAGCAAGGTCCTGCAGGAATCTAAATTCCATCAGGCTACATTACCTTCTTTCATTCTTTCGGCATTTTCGGCTACTTTCAAGGCGTCGATCATTTCCTGAATATCGCCATTTAGGAAACTGTCCAATGCATAAACAGTCATGTTAATCCGGTGATCTGTAACCCTGCTCTGCGGAAAATTATACGTCCTTATCTTAGCACTCCTGTCTCCGCTGGCTACCAATGTTTTTCTGGTACTTGCTATCTTGGCATTGTGTTCCTCCAAAGCTTTCTCATATAACTTGGTCCTCAACATTTGCATTGCGCGTTCTCTGTTGCCCAGCTGTGAACGCTCAACCTGACAAACTACTACTATGCCTGATGGCTTGTGCGTTAACTGTACTTTTGTTTCTACTTTGTTGACGTTCTGTCCACCAGCACCACCACTTCGACTGGTTTGCATTTCGATATCTGCCGGATTCAATTGTACATCTACTTCTTCGGCTTCGGGTAACACTGCTACAGTTGCTGCAGAAGTGTGAACTCTTCCCTGACTTTCAGTTTTAGGAACCCTTTGAACCCTGTGTACACCACTTTCGTATTTTAAATCTCCATACACATTGTTACCGCTCACTTCTAAAATAACTTCTTTGTAACCACCCGCTGTTCCTTCGTTTTCATCCATTACTTCTACTTTCCAGCCTTTGCCTTCGCAGTAACGCATGTACATTTTCATTAAATCACCGGCAAATAAACTGGCTTCATCACCACCAGTACCTGCTCTGATTTCAATAATGGCATTTTTGGCATCTTCAGGGTCTTTAGGTATCAGCAACAGTTTTATCTTTTCTTCTAAAGGACCAATTTTAGCTTCCATCTCATCCGCTTCCAGTTTGGCCATTTCTCTGAGGTCAGGGTCCTTTTCAGTTGCAAGCATATCTTTTGCCTGCTTAAGATAATTAAGTGTATTGCGGTATTCTTCGGTTGTTTCGACAACTTCTTTTAAATCGCTGTATTCTTTATTAAGCTGAGTGAATCGTTTCATATCACTCATGACATCGGCACTGCTTAATAACAATTCAACTTCTTTGAATCGGGCCTCTATGGCTTCCAGTTTTTCGAGCATTTGTAAGGGATTTTAGGAATTGCTTATTCCTTATAGGGGCGCAAAATTACAAATTCATCGGTTAAAAAGAACAATCTTTCTTTGCCGATAGCGAATTGTCTGCATTTAGCAGGTATTTCAATAGATATGCGCTTCATATTAAATGCAAATGGGTTGTAGAGATATAAACTTGTATCCTTTAGGAAAAGTAATTGACCATTTACATAAAAATAGTTATTTAATGTGTCTCTTAATTTGATTTTACTGTAATTGGCAAAAATGTCAAACTCGAGCACCGAACTGTCGTTTAAAATCAGTACAGAAGTATTGATATCTCTGATGACCAGAGGGCTTATTTTGCCGCGTATGCCGAGTGTATTCCAGGGAGCACTCTCGGTCATGAGTTTTAAATCTTTGCTGTATTTTTTAAGCTTCTGGTCAGCCAGATCAAAAATCCATATCTGATTGTCGTAACTTCTGGCAATGCATGCAATCTGTGATACACCAATACTTTCAAGATCTAAGTCGCCTCTTAAATTGAGTAAATTATCGAGAATTAATAAACGGTTTTGATCGCGGTAAAAGACATAAATTTCAAAAGGATTGGAAACATCCATCCAACTAACATTGCCCAAGACTTTAAAATTAGCTGTTGCCAGTTTTACACCATCTTTGCCATACTTTATGATATCATTGACTGCTGTAACGATATATAAATTTTCGAGGTTATCTGCATAGATTGAAGCGCCAGCCGAAACCGGTATACTGTCAACTTTAATGATATCAGTCTGCGAATGAATATCAAAGTAGTTGAGTAGAAGTATCAGTAATGTTAAAAAAGGCTTCATTCTTTGAAGGTTTTAAGTTCAAGATTCGTGCCATCAAATTCGGCATAAGTAAAGTCACTGACCCATTCTCCAAGATTGATGTATCTCGAATTTTCACTGAGCTTTAAGTCGATTGGAAAATGTCTGTGACCACAAATAAAGTAATCAAAATGCTCTTTTAACAAGGTTTGTTTGCAAAACTGTGGTATAAACTCCTTGTCATCACCCAGAAAGTGTTTATCATTGTCACCTTTGCTTATTCTGCTTTTCTTTGAAAGATATTTTGCTAATCCGGCTCCCAGGTATGGATGCAAGAATCCAAATAACCGGATGGATACAGGATTTCGGAATATTTTCTTAATTACTTTGTAACCTTTATCTCCGGGGCCTAGACCATCACCGTGGTGTATATAAAACTTCTTGCCCTGGCGCTCAATGATCAGTTCGTCTGATACCAGTTTGACACCCAGTTCCTTTTCAAGATAGCCAAATGACCACATATCGTGATTGCCTTTGAAGAATGTGAATTGGATACCCATATCCGACATTTGCGCAATTTTGCCCAATAGTCTTGTAAAGCCTTTTGGAACCACATCCCGGTATTCAAACCAGAAATCAAAAACATCACCAACAAGATAAATTTCTGAAGCTTTATCTTGAATACTGTCCAGCCAGCGGCATATTTTGCGTTCTCTTTCGAGAGAAGCTTCGAAATTAGGGACACCTAAATGGAAATCAGAAGCGAAGTAGATATGTTTTCTTTCGGAATTCAAATGCAGCAATTGGCTTCAAAGATTGAGAAAATAAGCGATAAATGCAAAAGGGCTTCTCCACTATTTCCAATCGATAAAAATCTGATTTGAACGAGGGAAAGATGATCCATTCATCCATTTTAATATTTTTGTTGTCATGAAATGGCTTTATCTCATTCGTTCGAGCATTGAAGGTCGATTAAATTTGTTGTTGAGATATTTGATGCTTGCAGGAGTGGGATTGGTTTTAATCATCATCCGCCAATTTATTCCAACGGATAAACCTATGGCATTTCTGCTTTGGAATTTATTTCTGGCTTTAATTCCGCTGGCATTTAGCTCAGTTTTATTAAAGGCACAAAGTGAAAAGCTGCCGCTATACTCGCAACTCATCTTAGGATTTGGATGGCTGGTTTTTTTTCCGAATGCACCCTACATGTTGACTGATTATATTCACCTCACTTATGGTGATCAGACTTATTTTTGGTTGGATGTGCTTACCTTGAGTTATTTTGCATTTATTGCTCTGGCTACAGCTGTCATATCTTTGTTGGATATTGAAGTTTGGTTAAAATCACGATTATCAAACGGACTGGTTAAAATGGCCATATTTGTATTATGTCTTTTAAGCGGTATAGGGATTTATTTAGGTCGCGACTTAAGATTCAATTCCTGGGATGTGATTATGAAGCCTCAGGAATTATTGCATTACAGTTTAAGCAGGATGTCGGATCCTATGTCTGATATATACACATGGGCCGCGGCGAGTATTATTAGTTTGTTGTTGTTTGGCTTGTATTTGGTGTGGCCGCGCAGGAAGTGGTGAGGGTTTGAGGAGAGGCCTCGTGATTGTTTTCATTTTTCAAATCACACGACTAAGTTTCGGTATGTTTTAAAGGCGGATTACAATGTGATCCGGTAATGGATGTAGCCTACAAACCCCAAATCACTCGTGGCCTCGTGATTATTTTCATTTTTCAAATCCCACGTCTAAAGCCCTGGCGGGACTTTGCCGTGTGATTGTGAAAAATGAAAAATCCCGCTGAAAGCGGGATTTGGGGTTTGAGGTCGGAAGCGGATTCGAACCGCTGTAGAGGGTTTTGCAGACCCGTGCCTAGCCTCTCGGCCATCCGACCCTTTTTATTAAAAGAGGTGCAAATGTATACTTTTTATTGTTAATTAACAACAAAAAGCAATTGCATTACGCCATTTTACGGATTGTATTGACAGATTTGCCTTTGCTCTTAGTGTCACCTTTTGGTGTGGCAGCTTTAACTGTCTTTTCAGCTTTAGCCTTGGTTTCTTTTACTTTGGTTTCTTTAACCTCAGCTTTGTCACCTTCACTTTCTGCATTTTCCTCGGCAATTGTTTTTCTCAATGCTTCGAAATCCAATTTATCACTTAATATGGTAAACCACGCTGCCAATTTCTTCATATCCGAAAGATAGATACGTTCATTGTCGTAGTTTGGCAATACTTTACCTAAAAATTGAGGAAAAGCATCATCAGAAGCTTTTTTATCAGGCACTGTTAAGCCTTCTTTTGTTTTATCGTGAATAGTCAAAAGTACTTCCGCCAGACGTTGCTCACCTTCCATAGTAAACATGGCAATATCAGACAAAATAGACACCTTGGTTGTCGGAGAAGTTGGGATTTTTCTTCCTGTTCCATCCAATGCTTCTACGATCAGGCCATTTTTGCGTTGACCAATTACATGATAAAGTCCGGGCATACCCGAAATTGCTACGACATCTTTCAATTCCATAAGTCCCGCAAATTTTCTATAATATTTTGACAAAACAAAACCTTAACACCTTTTTTTGTCATAGTTTTGTAAACATTTTTATGAGTAAGAAACTTCTGATTTACGGCTTGGCATTTGGCAGCGCTACTGCTGCATTGGCCTATATCTATATGGTGTCCATTGTGTACTCCCCTGATTTATGGAAACATTTACTTGAATTTTTTGCAGAAATGCTCCTGGTTCCTGGTTTGGGTATGTACTTATTTATCCGCGATTTTAAAAAGAAAAATCCAGAAGAGTTTATTCTGGGTAGAGTTGTTTTTCTTGGTTTCTTGCTGAGCATCATAATTGGTGCTTCTGTTTCTCTCCTCTATTCGTACATTCATACATACGACCCGGCTATCATAGCCCGAATGGTGGATTTGAAAATCAATAGCTTCAAATCATCCAAGTTTTTCAGTAAATTTACCCCAAAGGAAGTTGAAGAAAAAATCCAGGAAATTAAAGACATGTACAATGTGAGAACCGTGTTCATCGATCAGATGTTCAGAGGCGGTGCCAGAGGCTTGTTTCTTGGCGCTATTTTCGGTTTCTTCATGAAAGCTAGAATGAACAAAGACTATTGAAAAAAATACTCGGGAAAATAGGTTTCGTTTGGTTTGGACTTGTCTTTGCAACAATATTTTTGCTGCTGTATCCTTTCTTTTTACTTTTTTTAAGTCACGAAAAATTATATCCTGCTGCCAACTTCCTGAGAAAAATTTGGGCCTGGGGCACCTTTCTGCTTTGTGGTTCAGTAGCCATAGTTAAACGCGAAGAAAAACGATTTCCTACACCTTGCGTTATCGTTTCCAATCATACATCTTATCTCGATATCGTTGTACTCGGTTTGTTTGCCCCAATCAAAGTATCTTTTATGGGTAAAGTCGAATTAGCTAAAATACCTTTATTTGGGATTTTTTTTAGAACCGTCGATGTGGCCGTTCACAGAGAAAGTCTGAGAGGGTCACACAAAGCCTTCATGGATGCGGCATCGAGAATCAAAAAAGGTTTTAGTATCAACATCTATCCTGAAGGTACTATCTGGAATAAGACACCTTTGCTTAAGCCTTTTAAAAATGGTGCATTTAAACTTGCCATTGAGATGAAGGTTCCTGTAGTGCCGATTACATTTTATAATAATTACAAAGCTCTGCCTGATGAGAAGTTTGAATATTATCCTACAATAATCAAATGCAAAGTTCATCGGGCTATTGAAACAAGTCATCTAAATATTGATGATGCAGACCAATTAAGAGATGATATTTACAACCTGATTCATCAGGAATTAATTGATAACAACATAATCCATGAAAGTAAGCATTGAAAAGGTAGATCAGCTGGCACATTTGGCCAGATTGGAATTTGATGAAGCTTCTAAAGCCAAAATCAGAACTGATTTGGAAAATATACTCGACTTCTGTGAAAAATTAAATGAAGTAGATACAGAGGGTATAGAACCATTAATTTATATGACGGAAACTTTCAACAATGTCCGCGAAGATGTTGTGGAGCAGAATTTCACCAAGGAACAAATGCTTTCAAATGCTCCTAAGAAAGACAGTGACTACTTTAGAGTGCCTAAAGTTATCGAACAGAATAAGTAATGGAAAAACTCATTGATATCCGAGGCGTTCAGAAAGTCTATAAAGTGGGTACTGAGCAAGTATATGCACTTAAAGGCGTTGATCTGGATATTTTTAAAGGAGAATATGTAGCATTGATGGGGCCTTCCGGTTCTGGAAAATCAACATTGATGAATATTTTGGGTTGCCTCGATTCGTTTTCTGATGGCAAGTACATTTTGAATGGCACTGATGTCAGCGAAATGAGCGAAAATAAACTGGCTGAAGTCAGGAATAAGGAAATCGGATTCGTGTTTCAGACATTTAACCTGCTTCCAAGAATGAATGCTTTGGAAAATGTCGCTTTACCTTTGGTTTACGCCGGTATCGGAAAAAAGGAAAGGTTGGAAAGAGCCGAAGAGGTTTTGACCCAGGTAGGTTTGAAAGACAGAATGCTTCACAAACCTAATGAACTTTCTGGAGGACAGAGACAAAGGGTAGCCATCGCCAGAGGATTGGTCAATAATCCCAGTATATTGCTGGCAGATGAGCCTACCGGAAACTTAGATACTAAAACTTCAGTAGAGATTATGGATCTGTTCAGAGAAATTCACTACAAAGGCAATACAATTGTATTAGTTACTCATGAAGAAGATATTGCGATGAATGCAAAACGGATTGTCAGACTCAGAGATGGTAAGATTGAATCGGATACAGTTAATGATAAATTCGAACAATCCAGAAGTATTAATGTTTAGTAAGATATGAAGATATATACCAAGAGGGGTGATAAAGGAGAAACTTCACTCATAGGAGGACAAAGAGTGCCGAAACATCACGTAAGAATTGAGTCTTATGGTACCATTGATGAATTGAATTCATATATAGGTATACTTAGAAGTTTTGTTCAGGATAAAATCAATCCACAGGTATTGGCAGAAATTCAGGATAGATTGTTTACCATTGGTAGTTTACTGGCTTCGGCTCCAGGTAGCAAAATGATTGTGCCTGATTTACACGAAAGCGATGTAGAATTGCTGGAAAGAAGCATAGATGCCATGAATGAAGAATTACCTGAATTAAGGTCGTTTGTATTGCCAGCCGGAAGTACCAATGTTTCACATTGTCATGTCGCCAGATGTATTTGCAGGAGAGCAGAGCGATTAATAGTGCATCTCAATGAAATAGATAAAGTGGAAGAACTGATACTACAATATATCAATAGATTGTCTGACTATTTGTTTGTATTAGCCAGATTTGAAGCTAAAATCGAAGGTGTTGGAGAAGTTTCGTGGCGACCACGAACCTAACATTATTTTCCTGTAGTTATTTTTTCTTTATAAAATAAAGCTTCCTGGAAATTTGGGGTAAGTATTAACGCAGAATCCAAGTATAAAAGGGATAGCTTTATTTGGTTGGAATTCAAGGCAATTTTCGCTTTATCCAGATAACAAGACGCTTTCAAATCAACCATTTGAGTTGTTCCGGCATCGACGTTTGCTTCAAATTTTTCTGGTTTAGAATTGCTATACAAAATTTCGTCTATGGTTTTGATGTAAGCTTCCAGATTATTGTCTGTAGTAAAGCTTAAAGATGCATACATGTATTTATGCTTGTTAAGACCAGAGTTTTTATAGGCTTTTTGAATGTAGGCTTTTGCCTCTTCAATTTTATTTTCTGAACCTAAGAAAATGCCTTTGTATTCGAGCAGTTGAGCGTTATTAGGATTGAGTTTTAAACCGATATCGGTGTACTTTTTACCGGCATCGTAATTTTTTATTTTCTTAATGCTGTAATACGCCAATGAGTCGTAATAAGCAGCTGCATTGGCAGTATCTATAATGACCAACTGATTCAGAGCAACAATGGCAGTTATATAATCGTTATTGGAATAGGCGTTTTTGTAGATAGTCGACCATCTATCGGCCTCATTGGATTTTGGTTTGCAAGAAAAAAATGACAAAGTTGAAGCAACCAAAAGGTAAAGAATACGTCTATTCATAAGATGCAAATAATTAAATGTTTGTATTTTGTGCAAAAGTAGCAATATTTTGTACATTTTTCATTATTTAATCGTATTTTTGCTAATTATTGGTTTATGCCCCTAAAAAGAATCGTATTTATTCTTGTAGGGTTCCTGTTCGCCACTACAGATTTGAAAGGGCAATGTGGAACAGCCTACGTGTCGTCAGATGATACGGTTGTGTGTGTGCCTAAGATTGTGAAGTTCGTTGTTCACAGGTTCCCGGTAGGGACAACCTTTGAATGGGATCTTGGATCTGGGTATGTTTCTTCAGATAGCACGTATACGAAGTTATACGCGAATGCTGGCAATTTTAATGTCAGGGTAAAGCTTAGATACCTGGATGGCTCGACATGTATCATTGATAAAGTTGGTTTTATTCAAGGTAAAGCAGCACCAATTCCTGCATATTCCATTTCAAAGACAGTTATTTGCGGTTATGCCGACTCGGTCGTACTGACAGATATTTCACCTAAAACTGTATCAAGAGACTGGTTGGTTGATAATGTGCTTTATACCAATGGACCTAAAGTGCTTAAAACTATTTTCAGAGCACCCAACGGTTACAAGAACTTCACCATGTTTATGAAAGACAGTTTTGGTTGTGAAGGTAAGAAAACATTTGACGATGCTGTCTTTATTCCGGATTCAATTTCTGCCAATTTTTCAGCTTCTAAACTTAGTGGTTGTACGCCAGCACTTGTTTCATTTAAAAATTTAACGGATACACTTCTTGAACCAATTCAATCCTGGAACTGGACTTTTCAGGGTGCAACACCGGGTGCTTCAACTCAGTACGAGCCCAAGAATATTTTATACAATACTAAGGATACATTTGATGTTAAGCTCACTCTGACAACTAAGAGAGGCTGTACTTATACCAAGGAAATAAGCAACTATCTGATGTTTGCAGACAGCATAGCCTTAACAGCAAATTTCAGTAAAACCAATTTGTGTGGTAGCGAATTTCTTTATGTCAATCTCAACAATTCAAGAAGTAATACACCAGTTGTTTCAGTAGTGCCATCTTCAGCCAGTATCAACAATATCGCGCCAAAACAATATGCAGTCAAATTTAAAAACTTTGGCACATATACTTTTTACATCTCCGATATAGTCAATGGATGCAAATCTGAAAAGACATATACGAATCACGTTACTATTAACGGACCAATAGGCGGTTTTATGATTCCTAATAACATTAGCTGTTTGCGTCCGGATACTTTCAGTTGTATTGATACATCGAAGATTGAATCGAATGTGAGTAAAACTATCAAGTGGGATTTGTATAACGATTTGGATTTGACCACCAGTCTTCAAACTTCTACTTCCAGCCCGGGTCAGCTCATTTGCAGTCAGTACAATAATTATGCAGTCCGACTGGTCATAACCGGTAATAATGGTTGCAGGGATACAGTTTGGAAACTTTCCGCTATTCAGATTCAGAAAATACTGCCAAAATTCTCCTGGACTCCACAGCCTGCTTGTCCTGCAGAAATGGTTCAGTTTAACAATCTGACACAAAGAGGTACCAGTAAAGTACCTAATCGTTACAGATGGACTTTTTACAACAATGCCAACGCAGTCATGGCAAAAGACACTGTTGTTAACCCTAAATTGTCTTATCCGGATACCGGACATTATTCGGTAAAACTTTTAGTATTTAATAATCTGGGTTGTAAAGATTCCGTAACTATTCTTAAAGAAGTCATTATAGAAAGACCAATTCCTAATTTTTACATTACAGATTCAAATGTTTGCTTCAGACAATCTGTAGGTATAAAAGCCAGATATAAAGATTCGGGTTATTACAATACTTACTATCATAAATGGTTTTTCCAGCATAAAGATACTGCAGGATTAAAATACGTTTACAATGGTGACAGCGCTGCTGTTTCTTTACTGCCAGGACTATATATCATCAAGTACGCCAGATACTCACACAGAGGAACATGTTACGATACCATTACTTTGCCTTTCAGATTGAAAGTAAGTGGTGTAAATTATTTAGCATCGACTGATCCAATTAAAGTTTGTAATCCATTTGTGGCCAACCTGGTTGCAAAACCAACTTACAACTATAATTTTAAAAACAGCAATACAACTCCAAATACCTATAACTGGTCGCACCCATACGATACGACAAGGGTCGCAATCAGACAACCAAACTTAAATCCAACTAAGTTATACATTAAGAAATCCGGCTACTTTTCATTTAAATTTAAGTACACACATCCATCTGGTTGCAATGATTCGGTGAATACAGCGACATTGACCTCAGGAGTTGTTGCATCCTATATTCCAAACGGAAGCAGCTATTATGCCTGTGTTGACAGAGCGCTTAATTTGTATAACAGGTCCGATAAGGATGCAATTAAGTTCAAGTGGTTTCTAAAAGATTCGGGAAGTGGTGCCTACTTTTTACCTTCCGATACCAGCAAGGATACCAAGATTGTATTTAAGAATGAAGGTGTATTTAAGGTTGGTTTGATAGCTTACGGAAATGGTAATTGTACAGACACAACTATTGCTTCTATCTATTCAAATAATATCAGAGCAAGATTTTCAAGTGATGACACACTGAACTATTGTGCACCAATTATAGCCAGAGTAACTGCTCAGCGTCATCCTGCCATTCTTCAATACAGATGGTATTTAGGTGATGGTGATTCTGTAACGAATAACCTCAGTACGTTTGGACATTTGTATAAGCAAAATACCGGTCCTGATGGAAGTGACGTAAAACTGATCGTATACGGATATGGTTGTAACGACACAATGGACAAAAAAGGTTACATCAAGGTCATTGGTCCTATACCTAAGTTTCAGTTGAGTAATAATGTTGGTTGCGAAAAGTTAAAAGTTAACTTTATAAACGAAAGTAAGTACTACCGCAGGTTCTTCCTTGAGTACGGAGATGGTAGCGTGTTAGACTCTGTAAACTTTAACACACACACCTATCAGATATTTGACCGTTCACTGCCATATCAGAAATTTAAACCTACTTTATCTGTTATAGATTCATTTGGATGTCTGGTGCAATACGAAGATGATACAGTCTTTGTCCTCAAATCGCCAGAACCTAAATTTACAGTCAATAACGATACAGGATGTGCTGATCTGACAGTAACGTTTAGAAATACATCGATTGGAGGCGTGTCATTTAAATGGGATTTTGAGGGTGACGGTATTATAGATAATCAGGTATTTGCTCCAAGGTTTACATATCCTCCCGGCGATTTTAACCCTGTATTAATAGCAACTGCAAGTAATGGATGTCAGGATACAGCCCGGAATGTTGTGGCAATAAAAGCATTTAAGCGACCAGATGTTAAGTTCACTGTATCACAAGACTCAGTTTGTTATAATGGCGTCATAAATTTTGCTGCAAACAATACACCATCGAACGCTGATATCAAACGATGGGAATGGGATTTTGGAGATCAAACGACTTTAAATGATACGTCGTACCAGCAAAACGCATCCTATAATTTTAAGCGATTGTATCTGAGTCAGGTGATTCTTTTGGTGACTGACAAAAATAATTGTACGGATACTTTTGACAGGTTCGTCTACACCTATGATACATTTGGGCCAAGCTCGAGACCTATGAATTTTATCACTGTCAGCAATAATCAGTTTATAGATGCCAATTGGGGTAAATCCAACTTCAAACAATTTACAGGTTATAGACTATACAACGATAATGCACCAAATTACAATTTGGTCTATTCCAGTCCAAATATTAACGACACAACATACAGAATTAATACAGGAATTGATGTCAATACCTCCAGATACTGTTATGTAATAAGAACAAAAGACAAATGCAATAATCTCGGACCTACAACATATCCTCATTGTACAGTTTTGTTGCAGATTACGGATACAGCAATTAATGACTTGATATTAGATTGGCTGCCTTATGAAGGTTGGGGTACCGGAGGAATAAGAAGATACAGAATATACAGAAGCGATGCAGGTGGACCATTCAAATTAATTGATTCGGTGGGAAGTTCACAGAATTCTTATCGTGACAAAAAGCTTTGCAACAAGAATTACTGTTATTATGTAGAGGCATTGGATATTACCGGCAAATGGGTATCAAGAAGTAATACTGCATGTAAAACTTCCAGATATATTCCTCCAACTGTTCCAGTAACTGCTGTCAGAACAACAGTATTGCCTAATAATACGACCTATACTCAATGGGACAGATATAAATTCGTAAAAAACACCGACCATTATATTATAAGCCGGACATATACAGGAAGCAGTGGTGTTGATTATTACGATGTATCCGACTCTACGGGCTATATTGATAACGACCGACTAATGGAAACTAATAAGATATCTTATACTTATACCATTAGGGCGGTGGATCATTGTGGAGCCGAATCACCTGTTAGTCCAATCAATAAGACAATTTTATTAACCGGCACAAGTGAAGGATATGTTGCTAAGATGCAGTGGTCGGCCTATGATAAGTGGTACAGCGGAGTAAAACAATATCAGGTATTGTTAAGAGAAGACAACACATTTAAAGTAGTTGGAACTATTAATAATCCTTCATCAGTTTTTCAGTTTGATTTTCTGGATACAAAACTGGATGATTCCATTTGTTTTAAAATACAAGCTATAAAGGATACCAGTGTTTTTGTAGAGAGTTTTTCTAATGTCCTTTGTTTGATATCAGATGCCAAGATTTTTGTACCAAACGCATTCACACCAAACAGCGATGGAAAAAATGAAGTATTTATTCCTAAAGCTATTCTGATATTTAATCAGACCGGAAATCCAATTTTGGATTACAGGCTGGAAATTTACAACAGATGGGGCGAACAGGTGTTCGTTTCAGATGATGTCAATGTAGGCTGGGATGGTACTTTTAACGGCCAACCATGTCAGGAAGGTCATTATGTATACAAAGTTCGTGCACTGGCTCTGGATGGCGTAACTTCTTTCAATTTAGAAGGTGTATTTGTCCTTTTGAGATAAGGCATTTAAAACCTATTTTTGCACTCTTTTAAAGGAGTCCTAACTTCATGTTTGAAAATCTTAGTTTAAAAATTGAAAAAGCCTTCAAAAACCTAAAGGGTCAGGGAAGGATTTCAGAAATTAACGTTGCTGAAACTGTCAAAGAAATACGCAGAGCATTGGTTGATGCTGACGTTAACTATAAAATCGCAAAGGATTTTACCGATCAGGTTAAGGCTAAAGCACTTGGACAAAATGTATTAACCAGTGTCTCTCCTGGTCAATTGCTCACAAAAATTGTTAATGACGAATTAAAAGAGCTTTTAGGTGGCGATCACAAGGATATCAATATAAACGGGGCGCCGGCAATCATCCTTATTGCAGGTTTACAAGGTTCAGGTAAAACAACTTTTTCAGGTAAGCTGGCCAAACTTATTCGTTCTAAAGGCAGAAACCCGCTTCTTGTTGCTTGTGACGTGTACCGACCTGCGGCAATAGAACAGTTGAAAGTCCTTGGACAATCTATCCAAACGGATGTTTATACAGAAACAGAAAATAAAAATCCGGTTGAGATAGCATTGAATGCTCTGAAATATGCAAAGGAACACAACAATAATGTTGTTATAGTAGATACAGCTGGTCGTTTAAGTATTGATGAAGATATGATGAACGAGATCTATAATATTAAGATGGCATTAAAGCCTTCTGAGATTTTGTTCGTTGTAGATGCCATGACTGGTCAGGATGCTGTTAATACCGCCAAGAATTTTAATGAAAGGCTCGATTTTGATGGTGTTGTATTAAGTAAAATGGACGGTGATACCCGTGGTGGTGCGGCTTTATCCATTAAAACTGTAGTTAATAAACCCATCAAATTTGTAAGTAATGGTGAAAAACTGGATGCCTTAGATATCTTTTATCCTGACAGGATGGCCAGCAGGATTTTAGGTATGGGGGATGTGGTGAGCTTAGTTGAGAAAGCACAATCGGTTTATGATGAAGAGGAAGCCAAACGCCTAAGCAAGAAAATCAGTAAAAATGACTTTGATCTTGAAGATTTTCTTGGCCAGTTACAGCAAATTAAGAAAATGGGTAATATCAAAGACCTAATGGCGATGATACCAGGTGTTGGAAATAAGATAAAAGATCTGGATGTCGATGAAAATGCATTTAAGGGCATTGAGTCGTTGATTCAATCGATGACACCAAGTGAGAGAAAGAACCCGGATTTACTAAATAGCTCGAGGAAAAGCCGCATCATCAAAGGCAGTGGGCGCAATATTCAAGATTTGAATAAATTATTAGAACAATTTACTCAAATGAAAAAAATGATGAAAAATATGAACAATATGCGTGCAAGACGATAAGATTGTTTGTAATTAAATTGTCAAAGAAGGTCAATAAAAATTGATTTGTTTGTAAAAGTACTAATTTTGTAGTACTCTTATTAATAATCATTTCTATGACTAAAATTACACTAAAATTAGCATTTCTGTTATTTTTCTTTCCGATAATAGTAAATGCTCAATCGAAACTGACATTTAGCGAATATTTCGATTACAGTACCGGTTATTGTCCGGGTGACCCTCAGTACGATAATTGGGTTGGACTTATCACAACTTTGGATACAACGGTAGATAAGTACACTAAGATTACCATGAAGGGTACTTACGACATGGTAGGAAAGTCTTGTACCGATAAATATGCTGTACGTCAGATTTGCGATGCATTATACAATGGTTATGATGCTTCAATCTCTTGCGATGGTAATGTTTGGAGTGTTGGTACAGGTTGCTCAGATTACAACTGCGGCAATTACTCTGATTATATTGAATTAACTCTGAATCAGTACACATGTAACTGTGGTAATTCATATACAATTCGTCCGGGTATTACTTCACCAAATTGGGGAGGCATGAACACAGAAACCTGCCAGTGGTGGTATCAGAATGCCAATCAGACTATGATTGTAGAAGTTGAACGTATTTATGGCAATGATAATTTAGCCGTAAAAAGTTTTGTGACACCAAATGAGTGTTCTTATTCACAGCCTATTTATGCTACAATTGGCAATATGGGTTTCAATAGCGTGAGCAATTACTATGTTGGATATTCAATCAATGGTAATTTGCAAACTCCGGTTTATGTCAATACTGCTCTTGCTTCTGATGATATAACCAATGTTGTATTGAACAGTAATTATACTTTTACTGCCAATACATCTTACACTTTTAAAATATGGACTTACGATCCAAATGGTAATCCTGATTCAGAAACAGCCAATGATACCATCACCATTACTTATGTGCACACAGGAGCTCCTGCAGTTCCAACTGCTGCCGATGTGACCAGTTGCGGTGTCGGCAGGGTTTGGATCAATGCTGGTTCATCCGACTCTATAGCGTGGTATGATAGTCCTACCGGCGGTAGTGTTTTATCTATGGGAGCCAATTTCCAGACGCCATATCTATATTCAAATGCCACTTATTATGCCGAAGCAAAGCGCTTTAGAAGTGTATCGAATAAGTTTGGTACTGGGTTCTATAACTATACCATGATTTCTTACGACCCTAATGAATACAATGGCGCTATGATTAATGTAAAAGCGAATGAATTAATCAGGGTTTCGGGAATTAAAGTGCAATCACTTTTTGGAAATACAACCCCTCATTATAAAGTTTACATGAGAGAAGGTGGTTTTGCAGGATACGAAACCGATTCTACTGCATGGACCAGAGTTTTTGACGCTGAATTAACAAATGGCGGAACATTAAACACCATTCCTGTAAGTTTAGTATTACAACCTGGTGTAGATTATGGATTATATATTACTACAGATCCTTTGAATGGTGAAGATATCTGGATCAATTATGGTACCAGTACATATTCCAACTCAGATTTAACCATTACAGGAGGCAACTTTGTTTATGGTAAATTTGGAAGTAATGGTATTTACACACCCTGGACACTTGATTGTGAGTTGTCTTATGAAAAGACATGTGCATCCAATTCAAGACAACCGGTTGTAGTAACAGTTAATCCTAAGCCTTATGGTTCTGAACTGGTTGAAGGAACTGGCTTCGATGGTCAATTTAGCCTCGGTGTTATGAGTAACCCTGATGTTGTTGAAGTAGGCAATCAGGTTGTTTATGAATTAACACCACCAAGCGGATATAACAATGGCGGATTTGGTACTAACTGGGATGTTAATTCTGTATATCTTGAAACAGAATATGGCGATCCTGTTAATACTTCTTTATATTCATTTAGTAATCCAGGTAGCGGCAATGGTGTTTTAACTTTTACTCCGGATGCCAACCTGCTGGACAGCAATATCAGAATACTGGTTACAACCAGTGATTTAGGCCCTTATTATTGTGATACATTAATCACCCGAATCATTCACGTCGCTCCAACACCGAAACCTAATTTTAGTTTCCCAACTTCTATCTGTGCCGGTGATGATATTTATTTCACCAATTTAACAACCGTACATTCGGGAGGTTTACATTACATGTGGTACTTTACGCCTAATGACAGTTCTGACTTTGTAGAGCCAATTATGAACTTCCAGACGCCAGGTACTTATAATGTCAAATTAGTTGTTACAACAGACCCATACAGTGTAGTTGAAGATACAGTTATTACCGTTACTGTTGGCGAAATTCCGGCAGCTGCATTTAAAGTTGTAAATGCATGCGAAGGTAGCGCTGTTAGTTTTACTAATCAGACTCCAGGAACCGGAATTACTTATACCTGGGATTTTGGAGATAATACCCCAACATCCAGTGTTGTGAACCCAACACATAATTACTCAATTCCTGATAAATATACTGTCTCATTGAAAGCAAACAAAAATGGATGTATCTCAATAGTTAAAAGGAATGCCTATTTGTTCCCTACCCCTAATGCAGCTTTTTCAGGTCCGGTACAATCTGTATGTGTATTGGATGAAATAAATTTCACCAATAATTCAACTATTAGCAGTGGTAATATAGGCGCTTATTGGTCATTTGGAGATGGGGATGTATCTACTATTAAAGATCCTAAACATGCTTATAAAACAGCAGGTACTTATCCTGTAAGATTAAGAATGGAATCTGAGTTTGGATGCAAAGATTCAAGTTCCATCAATGTAGTTATCAAGCCTGCTCCGGCAGTTGATTTCTCAATTGGTAAACTTTGTAAAAATGATCCGACCAGTTTTGTGAATAATAGCTCTGAGTTCCCTGGTATTACCTCAGTGTATACCTGGAATTTCAGTGATGGTTTTACAAGTACTAATAAAAATGTTACTCGCAATTGGAATATTCATGGACCAAAAACGGCAACTCTTAAATCTGAATTAAGCAATGGATGTCATGCCGAGATAACCAAGGAGTTTACAGTACTCATACAACCAGAGGCAGCCTTTGAAGTAAAAGATGTTTGTCAGGATGATGAAGCTGTTTTCGTAAACAAATCAACCATTGAAGATGGTACATTGAAATTTAAATGGTATTTTGGAGACACAAGCAGTGCAAGCAGTGAGTTCCACCCTAAACATAAGTTTGCTGTAACCTCTTCTACAACTTATACTACCATGTTAGTGGCCAGTGTTGATGGCGGTTGTGATGATACAGCTTATCAGCAGGTAACTGTGACTACTACCCCAACTTGTGATTTTACTGTAGCACCATACAATCAAATTGGATTTAATCACTACAAATTTACTCCAGCCAATAGCACCTACGATAGTTACAGCTGGTTATTTGGTGAAGGAGGATTGTCAACGGATGTATCACCAATATATCAATATCAGTTCTTAGGTAGTTTTGATGTAACTCTGAAAGCTATTGATCACGATTGTGAATGTGTATTGGTTAAGAGAGTATCCATTACTCAGACAGGAATTGATCAACTTGGTATAAACGATTTGAAAGTTTACCCAAATCCTAGTGACAATGTCCTGCATATTGATTTACTCAATTCAGAATCTGCCACTATCCGTATTTTTGATAATCTTGGTCAATTGGTTTACGAAGTATCTACCAGTCAGGCTACAAATGAAATTTCAACCACTGATTTAGCCAGCGGACTTTACACAGTTGAAGTTACCATAAATGGTGTTAAACATCAGGTAAAACTGAGTATCGTTCACTAATCAACTAGTATATATAAAAAAAGCGCCTTTCAATAAGGGCGCTTTTTTTTTGCCTTCAATATTTACACTATTCGCTTTTTAATAAATGCGCATAGGCTTTTCTAAGCTTATTAACTTTAGGGTCAATAACTACAGTACAATAACTGTTGGAGAGACGATTTCCATTATAGTAATTTTGATGATAATCTTCAGCAATATAAAAGGTTTCTGCAGGAGAGATTTCTGTTACAATATTTGAATAGGTGCCATTGTTTTCAAGTTCTTTGATGTACAGTTCAGCTTCAGATTTTTGACTGTCATCCTGAAAGAAAATCACAGATCTGTATTGAGTGCCTATGTCGGCGCCTTGTCGGTTGAGAGTCGTTGGATCGTGCATCGAAAAGAACACACTCAGTAAGGTATTGAAACTAATTTTATCAGGGTCGTAATGTACCTGTACAACTTCAGCATGACCAGTCAGTCCACTGCAAACTTCTTTATATGTAGGATTGGCAATTTTGCCTCCCATATAGCCACTTATGGCTTTATCAACCCCAATTAAACGATTCATAACCGTTTCAATGCACCAAAAGCAACCACCACCAAATGTGGCAATTTTATATGAGTCAGACATGCAGCAAAGATAATTGGCTGAATTATAACTGTGATTATAGAGTTTCTTTATAGAGGTTTAAAGTGTTATAAATAGGGCTGTATGCAAACAAACGCAATGGTTGAGCTGTTTTCTTAAGATAGTTCTGATTTTCAGATTAATTAGAAATACATATATTTGTAGCTTATGTCCAAATTGAATTTAATAGGATTTGTAGTATTATCAATAGTTTTAGCATCTTGTAGCAGGTCTGTAAAGAAAAGCAATGAAGGTAATCTTCCTGGCTATTATGAACAATGGCTTTATATGAAAACCAATGGCACTAATATTTTGCCGGAAATGAGTCAATACAATTGGGATATTGCATCTTCAAAAAGATCGACTTCAGATGCTTTGTTAAACGTATATGAATTCGGTCCCAGAAATGTGGGTGGCAGAATCAGAGCAATAGTGGCAGACTACAGCAATCCAAATCATTTGATAGTAGGAGGGGCGTCTGGAGGCGTATTTGTTTCAGATAATAATGGAGCTTCATGGAGAGCCATCAATGATCAGGCTTTATCTCCCAGTGTAACCTATATGGATCAGAATCCCTTTCAGCCTAATGTCATATATTATTGTACCGGAGAAGCCAGTGGTAACAGTGCCGACCTGATTGGTTCCGGCGTTTTTAAATCAACTGATGGCGGAAATACATTTGAACAGTTAAGTTCAACAAACAGAAGTGAATTTCAAATGTGCTGGTCAGTAAAATGCTCACCAAAAGATACCAATACATTGTTTGTTGCAACCAATAGCAATGGTTTATGGAGAAGTACAGATGCCGGTGAGACTTTTGTTAAAGTCATGAATACAGGTTCGCAGATGAATGATTTGGAAGTCTTTCCTGATGGATCAGTTATGATAACATTAAAAGGTGCTGGAGTATACAGGTCTAGTACCGGTGATGCCAATTCGTTTTCGAAAGTTACTTCCATTAGTTCCGGTTCAACAGCCAGAGGTGAGCTGGCCTATTGTAAAAATGCCCCAAATGTGGTTTATGCTGCCATTTCAGGACCGGATAATTCATATAATGGCGTGTTAAGTGCTTTCTATAAATCAAGTGATGGAGGAAAGACATTTGTGTTGAAAACAAATCCAAATGGTAAAGTCAATTTTGGATTTACATGGTACTGTATGACGATGGCTGTAAATCCATTGGATTCAAATGATATTTACATAGGCTCAGTTGATGCTGGTTATTCGTATAATGGTGGTGCCTCATGGACAACTGCTGAATATTCACACAGCGACCATCACATGGCTACTACAGGTTCCAATAATCTCTTATATGTCGGTAATGACGGAGGTTTAAGTTATTATTCATGGAATAATTTTGCTAATTATACTTTGTTGAATAACGGATTAAATATTACTCAGTTTTATCATGGCGCAGTTTCCAATGTTCAGAAATATGTTTTTGGCGGTACTCAGGATAATGGAACAAAAGAAAGCAGAAATGGATCTCAAACTTTCACCAGTATTTATGGGGGAGATGGTGGGTATTCCTTTTATCACCCAACTGAGCAAAATTCGAGATATTATGCGACACAGAATGGTGCGGTGTATTTAAACGGAAAAAATATTGCCAATGCTATTCCTACCTCAGATGCTAAGTGGTTCATTCATCCTTATGCCGTGAGTCCAACAATTGGTGAACTTGTTTTATATCCCTCCAATACTTATTTGTATTTTAGTTCAGATGAAGGAAACAGTTTTAAAAGTTTAGGTAAGCTTACAACCGGCAGATTATTTTGTGCTGAGTTCTCTGCTGGTGAGAATCCTTCAGTATTTGCCGGTGGTAGTAACTCTCTTGTTGCAGTTGATTCTGTAATGAATGCAACACCTAAATACAAAGATTTGAGGCTTTCTATGCCAACTTATGTCCGTTCTTCCTTCATAGGTTCTATAAAAGTATTACCAGGATTCAGAGATAAAATTTATTTGGCATTGAACAACATTGCCGATTCTGGAAGATTGTGGAAAGTCAGCAATGTGTTTGGTACACCAGTGTTTACCAATATCAGCAGAAATTTACCTAGAGGATTACCTGTTAACTGGGTTGAATGCGATCCATTTAATCCGGAAAATGTAATATTTGCCGGAACAGATTATGGTTTGTATATCACCGAAGATGGAGGTGAAACCTGGGTAAAAGATACCCGTTTACCAAGTACTGTTATTAGTTGCATCAAAGTGCACAACAATAAGAAAGATATTTACTTTTTTACACATGGAAGAGGAATATTTAAAGGACAAATCAACAATGCAGGATTCAGCAGTATTGGTGAGCAAAAGCTCGATTTAATTCGAACTGCATATCCTATACCGGCTAATAATGTTTTAAATTTAGAATTGCGGGGTGAAACAGCCTGTCAATATAAAATTGTGGATTTGCAAGCGAAGGAAGTTCTCAATGGTACATTACAGCCTGGTAATAACACCATACCGTTAAGGGAACTGCCATCGGGTAATTACATTCTGATATATTCCAGCTTTAAACAAGAAGGGCGTCTGCGCTTTAATGTTATTCATTAATGTCTAGTCATCATATTGTCAGAGAGGGTCAGGAACCGGCGCTCATCATTGCAAATGGTGCATCTTGCAGCCATGCATTGACTGAGCAGTTGCTTGAATGGAGTCCATTCATTGTAGTGCTTGACGGGGCATTGAGCAGAGTTCTGGAAATGGGTATTAAGTTCGATGTGGTTTTAGGAGATTTCGACCACCAGTCCTTGGATTCAATCCGTGAGAGTATACCTCCGGATACTAAAATTGAGTATGTTCCGGATCAGGAAAAAACAGACCTGGAAAAAGGGATCGAATATTTAATAGAGCGCAATTTTTCAGCAGTCAATATCATTTGGGCTACCGGAAGAAGAAGCGATCATTATATGAATAATATCGGCATATTAGCCCGATATAAGGATAAGATCGATCAGGTTATGTTGGACGATCATTCTAAAATTTATCCGATTAAATCAGGGTTTAAAAAGCATTTCGTAAAAGGTGATAATGTGTCCATAATTCCATTAAACAGAGTGGAAAACATCAAAACAACCAATCTCGATTGGAATCTGGATGGACATACGCTTGAATATCCTTTCAATACCAGTAGCAGTAATAAAGTTACTGAAACCGGTTTGATATCTGTAGAGTTTGATAAAGGAGTTGTTTTAATGATGGAGTGCTTCGATTAGAAGTTTTAGTGCAGGAGTAGACTTAAACTTAAAATAACATTTTCTTTAAACAGATGTTTTGTGACCGACATCAATCCGGTTATATTTGCTTCCTACATTTAAAAGATTATGAATAGAAAGCTATTATGGGCACTATTGGGTGTCGTCGCTGTAGGTGGCGGAGTATTTGCATATATGAAATACTTTGGCGCTAAAGAAAAGCATTTAGGTATCGTGCCTATGGATGCTGCAATTGTTGTAGGTTTTGACATTAAGTCGCTTGCAAGCAAATCAGATTACAATGGCAAGTTAAAATCTACCAAGCTTTATAAATATTTCGAAGAGCAAAGTAAAAAGAATACAGGGGAAGATGTGCAGGATAAGATATTGGGCTCAGTTCTTAAAGATCCAATTGGTTCCGGTTTGTCATTAGGAAGTAAAGTGTATTTCTTTATGTCAAGTAAAAATTCGGACAGATATGTTTGTACCATCGCGGCTTTAAGTGACGAAGGTAAATTTGTTGACATGCTTGTTAAATCTGGTCTTAAAGGCAAATTGGAAAAGGCAAAAAACATGAGTTATTTCAGTCTTAACACGAGTGAATTATTGTGTTGGAATGATAAAGGACTATTGTACATCAATCAAATGGGAGGTATGTATGGTGAAGAGTCCGGTAATGTGAAAGACATTGCAGATACTTATATGGGACAGGATGAGTCGAAATCTGTTTTGGCTTCTGTATACTTCAAGAAGTCAATGAAATCACAAAAGGATGTTTCCATTTTCCTGAATTACGGTACTTACTTTGATATTGCGGGCAGTATTTCGGGTGCGGCTCAAATGGAAGGGATTAATAAAGCATTTAAAGGGATTTATGTCAGCGCTAATGTTGATTTTGAGAATGATAAAATTAACATGACCAGTGAAATGATGGGTGAGAAGGAAGCATTGGAAAAAATGCAGATTTCGAATAAAGGTGGTATCGGAGACCATGCATTGCAGTGCATTGCCAATGGTGATATGTTGGCTATGTTGAGTGCCAATTTCAATATGGATAAAACAATCAATATGCTGGATGACATGTTTAAGCCAAATGTTGAACTAAGAAAATCCATCAAATCATTTGCAGAAATGTCTGGTATCAAATACGAAGATATGATTGCAGCGCTTAGTGGTGAGATGACTTTGTCATTAGCTGGATTCGAATCTATCAGTGTTGTTCAGCCTTCTTATGAAATGAATGAGGCAACAGGTCAATTCGAAATAGTTCAGAAATCTAAAGTAATAACTTTACCTAAATTGAATCTGGCATTCGGTGTGAAAAATAAAGCTGTAATTGATAAAATTCTGGAGCAAACTCAATTGCCTGCAGATAATGATATGCGTATCATGGCTTTCCCTTTAATCAACGGAATGAACTTTTATCTGGTAAGTAAAGACAAAGTTTTATTTATCACAAATAATGAGGTTTTTGGAAGAGCAATTCAAAGTACCGGTAAACTTGGAGAACTGTCTAATAAAGATGCGAAAAATTTGGCCAAGGATAATCCAAGCGCTTTTTATATGGACCTGAATATGGCAAAATATGAGAGCTTGTTCAGTAGTTTAAATTCAAGTCCATCCGACGCTGAATCTTTCAATAAGTTCAAATCTTACATGTCTATATTTACGGATTCAAAAGGATACGGAGATACCAAATCCAGCGAATACAGTATCAATCTTAAGTCTGGAGAAGGCAATTCTCTTTACAGATTGCTGAAACAAGCAGATGTGTTCGACTTTGAATAGTCATGCAAATTAAACTTCAGTCAGTTGTTCCTAAGCCATTAGAAGGTGCTTTTTCTGGTGCAAGTATATGGGGGAAGGAAATCACTCTGAATAAAGGTGGCAGATACCTTGTTTCGGCTGAGTCCGGTAAAGGAAAATCTACACTTATATCCTATATTTATGGAATTCGACAAGATTTTTCAGGTGATATTTTACTCGATACAAACAGTGTAAAAGGGCTAAAACCCAGTGCCTGGTCGGACATCAGATCTCGTCAACTTTCTATTGTATTTCAGAATTTGCGCTTATTTCCTCAACTTACAGCTTGGGAAAACCTGATGATTAAACATCGCTTTAACCCTGTGATATCAGAGAGTGAAATAAGAGATTTGTGCCAGGAACTTGAGATAGCGGAGTTGAGAGATAAGCCTGTATTGAAACTTTCGATGGGTCAACAGCAAAGATTTGCATTGATTCGGTCCTTGCTGCAGCCATTTGAGTTTTTATTATTGGATGAACCTTTTTCACATCTGGACGAAGGCAATCGTTTAAAAATGGAAAGAATGATTGAGCGGTTTTGCAAAGCGAATCAGGCGGGATTAATTATCACAAGTCTGGGAGATACAGGTAGTTTGACTTATGATTCAATATTGAAGGTATGATAAGAAAACTTATTCTTGGCAACCAAAGTTACAGCCAGCTTGGTATTGTGTTATTCGGGAGTTTGTTTGGGTTACTCCTGACTGTGGCTTCTATACAGTTGTATATCGATTTTAAGAGCATCTTTGACAATAAGAAGGAGCTAATAAGTTCTCAATTTCTTGTGGTCAATAAACCAGTGAGTCTGGCCAATACCATTACCGGTAATAAAGCAGTTTTTACACCTGAAGAAATGGATGAATTCAGGACACTGAAAAGTATTGAAAAAGTGGGGTTTTTTAAGGCCAACCGATTCAGAGCTCAAACAGGTATAGCACTCCAGGATCAGGAAATGATGACAGATATGTTTTTTGAGTCGGTGCCTGATGAATTTCTGGATATAAAAATCTCTAATTGGAAATGGCGCCCCGGCGAAGCTGTTCCTGTTATTTTACCAACGGATTATCTCAACCTGTATAATTTTGGATTTGCTCCCAGCCAGGGTTTACCTCAAATCAGTAAGGGGATGGCTAAAATGGCACCTATGAAGGTTATAATTTCGGGCAGAGAGCAGTCAGAGACATTAACAGGATATATAGCAGGATTTACCGACAGAATCAATTCGATTTTAGTGCCGGAATCATTTATCGATTATGCCAATGAGCATTTTGGTAAGTCGGAAGATGCCGGAATATCCAGATTGGTGGTTTTATGCAAGGATCCGGGAGATTCAGAATTGATGGATTTTTTAGAGCAAAAAGGCTACGAGACCAATCTGGAGCTGTTAAAAAGCGGCAAGATGAGTGCATTGTTGAAAATGGCACTGAGCATTGTTTTACTGGTTGGTTTTGTCATTGTTTTACTGGCTGTACTCGGGTTTATACAGTACGCTCAGTTGTTGATGTCTAATTCAAGATATGAGATAAAAAATTTACTTCATCTTGGTTATTCACCATCGTTTTTGTTTACCCAGTATATGAAGTTTTATGCCTTGTTGATGGGGATAGTTTTGCTGCTATGTCTGGCATTCTCCTGGTGGATTAAAATTGTCAGCACCCGATTTATGATAGAGAAAGGGTTTGAAGTAAAAGCTGGATTGAGCAGTGTTGCATTGGTTTCGGCTATATTTCTGGTCGCGGTATTTTTACTTTTAAATGCGCTGAATACCTTAAGAGTTATCAAACAATTAGGACAAGCTGAGAAGTAGTGATGGATGTGCATACATTTTATTGAAGGATTTGTGTATTTCGATTAAGTTTGAAGTCGTTAAATAGTTTTAAATACATTGCTCATAATGGCCAACAGACAATATTTACCTCAGGATTTCAAAATCACTACATGGGATTTGCTATTACCTTATTATCAGTCATTACTCGACTGTCAAATTGATACTATCGATTCTTACAAGCAATTTCTGCATCATGTAAGCGAACTGGAAAGCATGGTTAGTGAGGACCTGGCATGGCGATATATAAAAATGACCTGCGATACAACAGATGAAAATCTTGAAAAATCGTATGTGGATTTTGTAACCAATATTCAACCCAATATTGCGCCATTCGAAGATAAGATCAATCATAAAATCAATAATTCACCATTCCTGGATGCATTGAAATCGGATGAAGCTTATAAAATTTATTTCAGAGCCATCAGCAATTCCATTGATTTATTCAGAGAAGAAAATATCCCTCTGCAAGCTGAATTGCAGACCCTGGCCCAAAAATATGGCAGTATAACAGGAGCCATGTCAGTTGTGATAGATGGTGAAACATTGACTTTGCAACAGGCTTCTAATAAACTTAAACTGACTGACCGCGAAAAAAGAAAGCAGGCATACGAAATCATCAATGAACGCAGACTTCAGAGCAAGGATGAATTGGACAACTTATTTGACCAGTTAATTCAGCTCAGACATCAGGTTGCTTTAAATTGCGGATTCGATAATTTCAGGGATTACATGCATAAAGCCATGGGCCGATTTGATTATTCGGTTGAAGACTGCTTTAAATTTCACGAAGCCATTGAAAAAGTGGTAGTGCCGTTGTGCCGTAAACTTGAGGAGGAGCGCAAGAGACTTTTGGGATACGATGCTTTAAAACCTTACGACCTTGCGGTTGATCCTTTAAACAGAGAGCCTTTAAAACCATTTGAAGGAGGTAAAGAACTGCTGGAGAAAACCATAAAATGTTTTCAAAAAGTAGAGCCGGCTTTTGCGGATAATTTAAAGATAATGGCAGAGAAAGGTTATCTGGATTTGGATTCCCGTATAGGAAAAGCACCGGGAGGATACAATTACCCGCTTGCTGAGAGTGGTATTCCATTTATTTTCATGAATGCTGCCGGTAGTTTAAGAGATGTGGAAACGATGGTGCACGAGGGTGGACATGCTATGCATTCGTTTTTAAGTGAACCTTTGGAATTGAATGCATTTAAAAACGCACCAATGGAAGTGGCGGAAGTTGCCAGCATGTCTATGGAGCTCATCAGTATGGAAGGCTGGGACCAGTTTTTTGCTGATAAGAAGGAATTGAAAAGAGCTATGATAGAGCAATTGGAAGGCGTAATAGCCACATTGCCATGGATTGCCACCATTGATGCCTTTCAACACTGGTTATATCTGAATCCTAAGCACAGTGTTGAAGAACGCAAAGCCGCATGGATAAACATTTTGAAGCGTTTCGATACAGGTGTGACAGATATGAGTGGATACGAACACTTTATGGCTTATTCCTGGCAAAAACAACTGCATTTGTATGAAGTGCCATTCTATTACATCGAGTATGGTTTTGCACAGCTTGGTGCAATAGCTATATGGAGAAATGTATTGAATGATAAGACCAATGGCTTGAATGGATATAAAGACATGCTTAAACTTGGCTATACCAAAACTATTCCTGAATTATACAAAGCCGGAAAAGTGAAATTCGATTTTTCACAGGAATATGTGGGAGAGTTATTTGGATTTGTATGGCAGCAACTGGAAGAACTAAGGCAAAACAATTGATATGAAGAAATTTTTAATCATACTGGTCATTCTATTGGTCGCCATTGGAGGCTATTTATTGTGGTTGAAATGGTCGCCAAATAAATTTATTGACGGGTTTTATCTTGTGCCCGAAGATGCAGTGATGGTTGTTGAAACCAAAGACCCTGTGGGTAATTGGCAAAAGTTCAGTTCGAGTGATATGTGGATTGGTTTGAAAACATTTCCTGCTTTCGCCGAAATAACTGAAAATGCGGATATGATGGATGATCTCATTAAATCCAATCAACAGGTGTTTTCACTCCTTGGGCAAAGACACCTGCTCATATCTATTCACATGACTAAAGCGAAGGACTATGATTTTGTTTACTATGCAGATATGGCTGAAGCTTCTAAATCGGATATTGTTAAAGCTTCTTTAACCAGTCTTGTTAAAAAACTTGGATACGTGCATACCGTCAGAAGCTTTCAGGATATCGAAGTCAATGAATATCTGGATGAAAAAACAAGGGATGTTTTATCTATTGCTTATGTAAAGAATTACCTGGTTTGTTCTTATAACAAAGGGTTAATCGATAAAGTCATTACCAGTTCACTAGCGCCTGAAACACAGTTCGGCATGAATCCAAAATTTACTGAAGTGAATCAACTGACTTCAGATGAAGGAATGTGTCGAGTATTTATTAATTATTCGACATTTCATCAGTATTTGGGTGTATATATGGACGATGTTACTGATGTGAAATCATTGTTTGCATCAATGTTTTACTCAGGATTCGACTGCACACTTGAGAACAATTTATTGATGGCTGATGGTTATTCGATTGTGAATGACAGTTTGAGTTCGTATTTGCAGGCATTGTCTGTGTCGGGTAAATCAAGTACCGATGCTGAAAAAGTGTTTTCTGAAAAAGCGTCCTTCTTTTTAAGTCTGGGGTTCAATGATTTCAATACTTTTTATGAGAATCTGGATAAGTTTATGCAAAACGATGCTAAAGCTTATTCTGAGCAACAAGCCGCATTTAAGAAGATTCAGAAAATGCTCAACATCAACATTCAGAAAAATTTATTTGACTGGATGGGTTCTGAAATTGCATTAGCGCAATACGAGACAGATAAATTAATTGGCAATAAAGTCAGAAGCATTATGGCCATTAAAGCCAATGATATTACGTCTGCTAAAGAAAATTTAGCCATCATAGAAAAGCAAGTCAGGAAGCGCACGCCTATTAGATTTACCAATGTTGTGTACAATGGTTATGAAATCAAATACCTTCAGGTAAAAGGCTTGTTTAAGTCGGTATTCGGAAGGTTGTTTGCTAAAATTGATAAACCGTATTACACCATTCTGGGCGATTATGTGGTGTTAAGTGATGACCCAAAAACATTGTTACTTACCATTGACGATTTTGTGGCGCAGAAAACCTTGTCAAACAAAGCAGCTTATCGTGAATTCAGAACTAATTTTGCTGATAAGACCAGTGTATTGGCCTATTTTAGTCCTGACAGACATTTTGCAAATTTCAAAGGTTTGTTGAATTCGGAAAAATGGAAAAGTTCTCAGAAAAATCAACCATATATTCGTTGTTTCACGCATGTTGGCTTAAGTTTATCAGGCGATGGAGACAGAATGCGTTCGGTATTTGGAACTCAATATACGCCTTGGACTGCACCTGTTGAGTTAGTAGATACCAATGTGGTTGATGACGATAAAGATACCTTGAGTGCAATGGATCTATTCTTAATTAAGAATTTCCAGGACAATATGAATACAACGTATTACGACAATGGCAATCCGAAGTCGAGTGTTGAAATGGATGGCACTGTGATGGATGGTGCGTATATTGAGTATTATGAGAATGGTGTTATTAAGGTGAAGGGGAGATATAACAAAGGAATCAAAGATGGCACCTGGAAGTATTACAAACCTAATGGAGAGTATGATTTCAAGGAGAAATACAAAGATGGCGCATTAAAACGCAATTTGCTGGAAAAGATATTTGGAGGGGGAGAAGAGGATTTACAGGAGGATTAGCTTTAATCAAAACTCAAAGTTTTACTGTTGCTAAGCCATACTTGTTCTTTTTAGAGCTTAAAGGAATGAGCAATTCATCTTTATTTACTAGAATAAAGTCTAGGAAAGGGAAAGCTTTTAGAGCCAGAATACTTGTCCCGAAGTTAGTGCCTTTGATTTTTGTGTCATCAATAATCTGAGCAATCAAATTGTCACTTTCATCTATATAGATTAAATGAAGTTTTTGGTTGATTAGCATCAGATTGCAATTGCTTTTATAATAGAAACGACGCCATGCATATTTATTTTTACTGACAAAACTTTGTGTGCTTTTGATGTTGTAGCCAGAATCTAAGGTTAATACACAAGTAAATCCATGGGCAGTGTTTGAAAATGGTCTTTCAGTTGCTACAGTGCTAAAGGTTTGATGTAAAAGAAAAGCAATGTCTCCATTTGGTAGATCAATAATGCGCGCTATATCATAACCTCCAATTCTGTAGTCAGACTTTGGTTTTCTAAATTTTATAGGATAAAACTTGCCTTGTTCTTCTTCTGTAAGTTTGTAATCGGCCTTAACCACTACTTTATTGCCATCATATTCCTGAAAAGACATGGCATTGACATCAGCGCCCCATTGATTGGTCATCTCAGCTTGTATTTTTTCAGTGTTGTAAAACAAAATTAGATTAGCCTTGCCAGTAGGTGTTAAGCGAAATAGCTGACGCACATAGTATTCGCCCTTAAATGGGACTTCTGCTGTGGTTTTGGTTTTGCCGTTTTGGTCTATTGAAATATAGGTCAATTCGTGTTTTTTACCGGATGGATTTTCCCAATCAGAGAGAAAATACGCACGACCATCGTTATTGATTAAAAAGTTATTGTTATTGGGTATTTCAGAATCGCTGATAGTAGAAAAATTGGTCATTCCTCCAAGAGTTCCTTTATCAGTTCTGGCTGCTTCAAAGGTTTTTTCCCAAATCATATTGCCCATTTTAGCCGAGTATACTTTGAAATTAAAATCACAGTTTTTGGCGCTACCTCTGTTCATGCCTGCCACTAAGATTTTTGATTTATCAGGGGATTGACTGACAACAAAATCAGTGGATTTGGATAAATGAGATAGTTTCAGTTTCATGACCTCAACGGCTTCCTCTTCTCTAATAATACAGTCATCATCCAGTTTCACATAGTATATAGTTGCCAATGTTCCTTCTCTTTTGGAATAAAACAGGAATGTTTGATCGTTGTTGACAATAATGCTCTCTATGTATAGACATTTTTTACAGGTCATGCCAGCTACACCTACTATTACATTTTCCTGTTTGATGGCTTCGCCAATGGAGTTGTCATTCGTTATAGGATAAATGGCAGAAAAATAGACAGCGCCTTCGGCAGTCAACATAAAGCGTTTTTCTCCGACTGTAAAAACACCTATAAAAATGTTGGACTTGGAATGTTTTACAAATTCACTAACGGATACTTTAGGGCTTTGACAATAAGAATTGCAAAATGTAAGAAGAGCTGAAAATAAGAAAAGAAAATTTTTCATAATGATTGGATTTTTGAGACTAGCATTAGTTATTTTAATGCAAACTAGACATTAGTTTGCAAAATTCCAAATGTCATCATTTCAGTATAGCCAGTTGTTGGTCGAGGTAAGTCTCGGTAACAGGTGCAAGTACAATTTTACTGCTGATTTTGCCATTAGCACCAACTGTGCATTTAAAGAAGTAAGGTTGCTTATCGACAATACAAACCGCTATTAAAACTGCAGATTTACTTTTGGAAATAGAGCTAAACCGAACAATATTATTATTGACCTTACCTTTGAGAACACCTCTGATATCTGTATAAACCAGATAGTATTCGGCACCATATAAACTATCAGCAACAAAGTTTATATCCATTACCGGTTCATTGTAAAACTTATCGCAGTTTATAAAGCCTAGATCATAGATTTGAAGCTTGCTTATCATCTTTAACTCTGTTAGTTCTCTTTCTTGATTTTTCTTGGCTTCCAATGCCTTTTTATCCGCTTCTTCTTTTAAGTGCTTTTCCCATTCCTCTTTCGAATTGTAAGTCTTTTTCGAAATGATGGTTCCACCAGGGCCGTAAACAATTTCTGTCATCGACCATGTTTCCCTGTAGGTGCGTGTTTTAGGTAATATCCAGTTGACTTCATCCTTTACTCTTGGGTCTTTAATAAAAATCTGCATAGCAGTATCCGTTTTTCCCAATGTAAAATCGACACCCACACCAATTTCCTGATTGATGCCAACTTGTTTTTTAGCACCCTCATTTTCTTTTGCATTTAAGTAGATACTTCCACCGGTAATCAGAAGTTGACCATTAGAGGAGGTAGTTAAACCATTTTTGAGATAGTCGGTGAAACTGTAAAATTCTTTTAGTTCTATCTCAACCGGTTTTTTGCTCAACATACTTCCTGCCGGAAAGTGCAACATAGTGCCTTCTTTCCCAATAATGATGGTATCTCTAAGAGGATTGATAATAAAGAACTGAGAAGGTTTATCGGGATAGAAACTGTTTAGACTTGTTGGATTTTGTGCTGGAGTAATTTGAGTTTGTTCGGCGATGCTTGGAGCAGTATATTTCATATTAACACCAACACTCAGTCCGCTGAAACTGCTCGGAAAATTTCGGGGCATACCAATCAGGGAAAAACCACGAGTAGAGGCATAATCGGCAATAGCCTGAGCTTGTTCTTTGGCTTTAGAGGTAAAGCGATATAAGTCGTAAATACTGTCATAGGCCAAGGGGAGAAAAGTAGCGGTGGCGCCATTTTTAAGTTTAGCTGCTGCATCATCAACTGATTTTTTCTGAGCATCACCCATACTTGTCTGATCAGGATTAAACACCACCAAAAAGCTATTTGAAGACTGGCCATAAACCTGACTAAACAGGAGGCAAATTAAGAAAGCAATAGATTTCATCATGTTTGAATTTTAAAGTGCGAGAGTAAATGAATGATTTAGTTTGGTTAAACGGAAGGGAGATGAGAAATATTGTAAATGTAAAAAGTTGGAATTGGGATATCGGTTTATTATAAATTAATGCTAACTAAATTCCATTTGCCAATAAGAAAGAGTAGTCTTATCTTTACACTCCTTTTTTGGGCCTTTAGCTCATTCGGTTAGAGCATCTGACTCTCCCGATAACTATCGGGACAGAGGATACCTCGCTTCATCAAAATCATATAAATTTTAATTCCATTTGCCAATAAGAAAGAGTAATCTTATCTTTGCACTCCTTTTTTGGGCCTTTAGCTCATTCGGTTAGAGCATCTGACTCATAATCAGAGGGTACTAGGTTCGATCCCTAGAAGGCCCACAGCAATATAATTAAGGGTCTCGGTCAACATCTGAGACCCTTTTTTATTTTCAGTTGCATAACAATTTGCATAACATTGGGTTCAAGTCAAATAGGATCAAGTCAAATAGTTTTGGGGTATGGGGTCAGTGGGATCAGGTACAAAACCTGTAGGTAGGCATAATGAAAGTTTGTGGAAACAGCTTGCCATCTTAATGAATACAAACATGAATCAATTTGTTAATATTATTTAAATAGTTTGTCAATTGTTGAATATTGATTTCTAGTTGTTTCTGCTTGGTTTATTGGCTATATTCCAGTCATTTTCTTGTTCTGAATAAAAGTTTGGTTTTAAGGAACTAATTCATTAAACTTGCTATGTCTTTTGAAAACTAAAACCTGAGCTTATTTCGATCTCGGAGTAGGTATATTATTAGATTAGCGATTTAAACAAGATGAGAAAAAAAACAATAATCATACTTTCGGTAATTATCATTTTAATTTTTGAGTCATGTTGCCGTAGCAACGAATGTAAATGTAACGACAGGTGGGGGTATAAAGTCAGCGATTGCACACCTCGAAGTTTCGGGCCTTATCCACTTGGTGGTGCCAAGGACTACCTATATTTCAAACAAGGTTCTTATTGGATTTACAAAAACAGTTATACAGGCGAACTTGACAGCTTGTATATGGCTTATTGCGACACATTTGTCCAGACTACCAAGGGAATGGATTATAGGTGGCTGGACGTAACATATACCGCAATTGAATTTAAATTGAGAAGCGATATTCATAGTGCTTCGTATCATTCATACACACAGCGTGTATTACCTGATGTTACTGGTTTTGATCCAAATAATTTTTTTAGTGTTCAGTTTTGTGAGATGACATTTGATGGACCCAAAAGTGGAACATCAGGTTATATTTTTCAATATCCATTCCCTTTAAAAGTTAATCCCAATAAATACGAACACTATAACCAGATAAAATGGAGCGACAGCACATTTTATGATGTAGGAGTGTTTTATAATGACGTATATTCATTTGATATGATTCGGATGCCAAAAAATGTTCCAGGTGGCTGTGGCCCAGCTAATTTTGGTAAATTTTATTGGGGAAAGGGCGTTGGAATCATAGCCATGGAAGACAGCCTTTATTTGTATTCAAATAACGAAAAAAAACTAAACCGTTGGGAATTAATCCGTTACCACTTAGAAAAATAAACTTTAGGTATAAATATGAAAAACAAAATTCAAACTGGAACTATGGTCCTTATTACTTTGCTATGGCCAATTCTATCATTCACACAGACAACCGATGAAAATCTGCATCGAACGTATTGGAACTACAGGGACATTTTTAAGAAGTACTTTATTCACATAGGTGCGGATAGAGGACATTCGCTGGTATCGGATAGGATAAACAATACCGAAAACATCCATGTGAAGTGTTCATTAATGGAAATGCCGGTCAAACTGACCCCCTAAAAACGATTTAAACTGACCCCCCTTTGCCGTTTGAAATTGACCCCCGTCTGCCGATTCAAACTGACCCCCTGAAAACGGAGCAAATTGACCCCCTGATTTTTCATTCGATTGAACCCATAGTTTTTGGTGAATATGGGAGATAAAATAAAGCGTTAACGCTTTATTTTATCTCCATGTCTAACAACACCATTATTATGAGTAAAATACGTCAAATACTGCGGTTATACACGCACAAGAAGGGCACAAAATTTATCAGTAAGCAAACCGGAGTAGCCCGAAACACGGTTAAAAAGTATATCATTAAGTTCAATGAACTAAAGATCAGCATGAGTGAAATAGACGGTCTGGATGATTACGGCTTAAATGAATTATTTGGTAAGTCAACTTTAAAAATACCTGAGGAATCCTATAAATACAAGCAGCTAAAGAACCATTTTCCTTACGTCGAAAAAGAATTAAAAAAGCCCGGTGTAACGCTTGAGATGCTTTGGTTCGAGTATGTTAATCTCTATCCCGAAGGATACCGTCGTTCACAGTTCGGCCACTTGTACCGACAGTGGATCAAGCGTTCCAATCCATCGATGCATATCCATCACAAAGCCGGCGATAAAATGTATGTGGATTATGCCGGATCCAAGTTGAAAATTGTAGATCCGGATACGGGAGAGCTACTTGAGAAAGAAGTGTTCGTTGCCATATTGGGTGCTAGCCAGCTCACCTATGTAGAGGTGGTTGACTCGCAGCAGAAAGCCGATTTTATTATGGCTTGTGAAAATGCACTTCATTACTTCCAAGGTGTGCCGGGTGCTATAGTGCCTGACAATCTGAAAGCAGCGGTCACAAAAAGCAACCGATATGAACCAACCATTAATGAAACCTTCGCTGACTTTGCTCTGCATTACGATACCGATATCTTACCAGCCAGAGCTTACCGTCCGAAAGATAAGGCCTTGGTTGAAGGAGCAGTGAAGATCATCTATACTAGAATCTATGCGGCTTTAAGGAAGAATACTTACCATACCCTTGAATCCTTGAATGAAGATGTATGGAAGCAATTGGAGCTGCATAACGATGCCCCATTAAAGGGGAGAGAATACTCGCGTCGATCACAGTTCAACGACATTGAAAAAGAGGCGTTAAAACCGCTCCCTAAGCTCAGGTATGAACTTAAGCAGCAACTCATGGTAACGGTTCCTAAAAACAATTATGTGTGCCTGACGCCGGATAAACATTATTACAGTGTTCCATACCAGTTCATAGGTAAACGCGTAAAGATCATCTTCTCAAAATCACAGGTAGACATTTATTATGATTATAATCTGATTGCTACCCATAAGCGCACAAAAAGTCCATACAACCACACCACCATTACAGATCATTTGGCCTCTGCGCATAAGTTCGTTAACGACTGGAATCCGGAACGCTTCATCACCTGGGGAGAATCCATTGGCCAGGAAACAAAACTTATGATCATCAATATCCTGAAGAAAAAACAACATCCCGAGCAGGCTTATAAATCTTGTTTAGGGGTTTTAGGCATGGCCAAGAAGGTTGGAAACGAGCGATTGAACAATGCTTGCAAAAGAGCATTGACATTTAATACCTATCACTATATGGCTGTTCAGAATATACTGATAAAAGGACTTGATAAGCTTGAAGACGAGTCAGGCGGAGACTTGTTCAATATGCCCAAGCATGATAACATAAGAGGAGAAGATTACTACGAATAAACCCATTAATAATAAATGAATACTCAAATCCAACAACAACTCAAAAAAATGAAACTGCTTGGTATGCTCAGGGCATTTACCACCAGTTTTGAAACCCCGGAAATCTCATCATTAACTTCGGATGAAATGATTGCTTTTTTAGTGCAGTCTGAGTGGGATGACAGGCAAAACCGGCAACTGGAGCGCCAAGTTAAGAATGCAAGGTTCCGTTACAATGCTTCACTTGAACAAATTATTTATGATGAAGACCGCAATCTGGACAAGAACCAGCTTATGCGTTATGCGCAGTGTGATTTTATTGCAGCCAAGGAGAACCTCTTTATTACCGGTTCAACCGGTATAGGGAAAAGCTACATCGCTTCATCACTGGGACATCAGGCTTGCACTAAAGGATACAAAGTGCTTTATGTTAATACCGATAAGCTCATGTCGAGACTGAAAATGGCTAAAGCCGAAGGAAACTACATGAAAGAAATCGCAAAAATAGAGCGACAGGACTTGCTTATACTGGATGACTTCGGCATACAACCGTTGGACGGACACAGCCGTTCTTACCTAATGGAGATCATTGAAGACAGGCATGGCAAACGATCTACAATCATAACTTCACAAGTCCCTGTAAAGCTCTGGCACGAGATTATAGGCGAGAAGACCATTGCAGATGCAATACTCGATCGCATAGTTCACAATGCACACCGCTTAGAGCTTACCGGTGAAAGCATGAGAAAAAGAACTAGTAAAAAGAAAGCAAATGAAAATTAAATAAAAAAAAGTAGATTTGTATAAACCAAAAACTGAGGATGAAAATCGAAGGAAATATTTGCTCTGAAATGAGGGGGTCAATTTACTCCGGCACGAAGGGGTCAACTTACTTCGGCGAAAGGGGGTCAATTACGATCGGCACGAGGGGGTCAATATCATCGGCTATTCCATCCAGTGAATTCATCCAAACATTTTGCCAAGAGGATATCGCAAAACATATTTAATGAACTTAGCATTTTTTGTGCCATTTCTTCAGACATACCTTCAAACTCAGGGCAAGAGCGCAGATCTTCAAGTGTAATATTTTCTTTTCTCAAATTCAAACTTATTTTTTATCGGTTGGTGTATTTGTTTCTGGCTTCTTTGAACCTTTCATCATGCTGTCAATAATGGAAGCGGCACTAGCAATTCCCAAAATCCAAAACAGAGTTTTGCTTGTCATAGGTTTTGTTGGGACTATACCAACGGGTTCAGGTTTTTTGAATTTTAGTTTTGGCAAGTTTATTTTCTGGGGTGTTACTATTTCTTTCAGCTTCTGTGATGCAAAAGCAGTTGCTAGTATGTCCATTGATTCTGACTCCTGTTCTTTGTCAATGGTATCTATAGATTCATTTTCTTTAGAACTTATCTCTTCTGGTAATGATTCTTCTGCACCTTGCATATCATTAGTCGGAATGCTCTTTTCTGTAACGTTCTTTTTTCTGCTGATAGGATTCTTTTCGTACAGTGGCCCAGAAAATATGTTGATTTCAGTCATGGTATTGAATCTTCCTGAGTGGTAGGCTACTCCAGCTACAACCTTGATGATAAAATCGCAGTTGTGAGTAAGTGCCTGATCACCTTTGAAATTGCCTCCCTTGGTGGCCTGAACAATGGAAATGAAAGATTTAGTTGGATTTTCTTGTTTTACCAGTTCCAAGAACTCATTATCAATTCCTGCATTGTTGATTGAGTCAATGAATACAAAGTCGCAAGACTTGGATGGTAGATACTCCCTGATGGATTGCCTGTCCTTGTTTTCTGCAAATGTAACCTTGCTACCTCCTATGGCTTTAATCTTTTCCTGTAGAGTAACCGATTCACCCTCCTCGGCTGCAATGTAAACTACATCCCCAAAATACTCCTGCAAATAGTCTGCAAAGCGGATTGAAAAGTTGCTTTTACCACCTTTGGGTAGTCCCCAGATGATAGCAGAAAACAGTTTAGATGGTTTTCCAATCAGTTCCAAGAATTTGCCTTCAAATTCCAAAGAATCAAATTTCTTTTCTATCAGCTCATCACCTGTAAATTCTTTTACCTTCTTTTTTTCAGCTTGAAATTCATCGATAGTATTTCCTACAGTTTTTTCTTTCATAAAATTGAACCTGAATACCTTTTCCGAAGCGGGTTCGGGACTATTTGAAGGTTCTATTCTGTTTTGATTGCCATTAAGATTCATTCTGACTTCTTTAATGTAATCATAGGCCGTTGTTCTACCTATTTCCAGTTGTTTGGCGATCTGACCGTAACTCATGCCAGATTCTTTTAGCTTGTACGCTTTGATTTTGATATTCATTTTAAATAATTTGCTTGTTTTTAGTACTAACACTACTAACAGCCATTAGAAGGTGTTAGCATTGTTAGTAGTGTTAGTATTGGTTTTTAAGTTGTTTTCTCCGGCTTGTTTGTCCAGAACCCGTTTGACTTTCATCTGGTTTATGCCTAGTCTTTTTGCGATTTCATATTTGGATATTGATGGCTCTGAGCTTCGAAGTTCCAATATGAGCATTTCCGTTTGATCAGTCTCATCACTGCTTGGTAAAGACAAATGATCCCTTTCTTTACCAAAACCTGAGAATTCAAATCCGAGAAAATTGAAGGGTTTGATTATTTCGCACAAGATGACATTATCCGAGTCAAATACCACATCCGTATCCCTTGCCTTGATTTGCTTGATGTATCTCAAGGACCCATCCCTATGACTCTTGCCAATGGCAAAGATGCTGTCAGCGAAATTTGCCAAATGCTTACTTCCGGCCATATCATTGATGCCAATGGGGTTGAAAGGACTTCGTTTAGGCGTATGCGCCAAAATCAGCAGGGAAAGCCCATGCTTCACTTTGAGTTCTTTAAGCCTTTTCATCAGCGGAAGGGCTTCCTTTGCAGATTCTGTCGTTTCAGTCTTTAGCCAGGTCAGGTTGTCAATGATAAGTACAGTGGCATTGTAAATACCTACTGCCTTCTCTATGGAGGAGAACAATGTCTTTTCAAAGTCGTCAAAATTGGTGCAGTCAGGATTGATGTCTATTCTAAGGAAACGGTCATCAAAATCATAGTGGCGGGTATAATTATCTGAGTATCGCTTTTCAAATTGTTTCATGCTCATTTCAAAATCAAAATAAAGCACGACCTGTTGGTAAGCTTCCAAACGGAATCCTCTTACCGGCTCTCCCCTTGAAATGGAATCTGCTATCTGAACGGATAGAATGGATTTGCCAATATTGGTATCCGCAAACAAAATACAGATTTCTCCTTCATGCCAAAGCTCTGAAAATAACATCTTGGGAATCGGTTTCAAGCTGGCAAGCCTCATAGTTTCACTTGCGGAGCGGATGTTAAGAAACTCATCAAATTCCACTTCTTTTGAAAACGACTTCAGATCTTCTATTTTTTTAAGTCTAGTAAAGTTCAGTGGATTCATTTAATGTCAGGTTGATGTATGAGAAATTGTTTCCTGTCGGTTTAGTTCTGATGGTGACATGATGGCCTGAGAGATTCGTATCCAATGCCTCAAGTCGTAAAATCTCCTTTTCCAAAGGACTGAGGAAATGACTTCTGGATTCAAGCATGGAATTATGAACGTCTACAAGGTCAGAAATCAGACTATTTTGAAGATCAATGTACTCTTGCCTAGAGTCGTGTCTTTTGCAATAAGATTCCAGTTTCAGGGACATGACTGAAATTACCCTTTCAAGTTTTGAGTGACTCATCAATGTTTAAAAAGGGGTTTAGGGTGAATGGAATAATAAATGGTCTGTTCGGTGTTCGGGCGAAAAACCCTGTTCGAATGCTGTCCCGAACATACATGCAACAAATGTTGCAGTAAACGTTTTGCATCTGAAGTGCAATCCGTTTTTGAGTTGGTTAGGTTAAAGAGATTATTAATTATCATGTAAAAACGGGTCGGTTTTTAGTTCTGTCCGAACCCGTTTGCGATGATAAATTTTTAAGGAGGCGAAAACTGGACAAACTCCTGCAAGTAGCTCCAACTTGGAGGAGAATTCGACTTCAACTAGTTTTTATAAACTATACTATATTGAATGTTAAGTAATTACAAGATATTAATTATCATTTAAGGCATGTTGCTTTTCCAGTTCTTTAAGGATTTTTTTCTTGGTTTGCTTGTTTTCTAATTTGGATTCAACCATTTGGAGGTAAGATTTTTTCAAATCATCAAAAAAACCACCATGATCATAGTAGTTACCTTGATTGGTTATTCCTTTAGAAAAATTGGATTCCCAGTCTCCAAGTTCGATACCAAAAAATGGTGCCAGACTTTCTACGGTATTTGTGACCTCGCCTTCCCCTTTATCAATTAGCCCGGTATGATGCAATGCATATACAAGCTTGACAAAATTGTTTTTATTTCTTCCGTCAGTCCATTTGACAATTTTGGAGACTTCCTTCTTGCGTTTTTCTCTGGTCTGTTCAATTACTTTCTGTTCCTGCATTGGTAATTCAGAAATATACGTCTCAGGAAAGAACTCCTTTTTGGCTCTGTATTTTACCAGTGCCTTAAACCATTTTGTTTTGTCTGTATCTTCTGGGTTTATAATAAAACTGGTTAGTGGTATTGTTCTGGTTTTTTGAAACAAATATTCTTTCTTTATGAATACATTCCAGAGCATGAAGTCTCGTTCTTCCTTTGACTCTGTTTCAATAAATCTTTTAAATTTTTCTATACTCCAATCACGTTTTATCTTGAATCTTGATGTCAGTTCTCCTTTATAGTCATACGTTTCATAATATTTTGCAAATGGTAATTTTATTTTCCAAATAGATCTTCTAACTTTAATTATATTTTCAGATAGTTTTTGAGGTACTTGCTTTAAGTAATTAACTCGGACTTCATCAATAAGTACATTTAGAATTTCGTCAATTGACCTGCCGATATCATAAGTCCAATTGAAAGTGTCAGCCACCTTTTGTGAAAATTCGTCCAGTTCCAGTTCTGATGTAAAGATAAATCCTAGTCCAAAAAGTTCAGCGGCCTTATCTGAATTACGGGCCTCCGTCAGGAATTTGTTTCTAGAATACCTAAGTTTTTGGATGTATCGGTTTTTTAATGCTTCACAACTATCGTCTGTAAAATTCATAAGGGGGCGCGAAAATAATTCACTTACCTTTTTTTGTGAAAAAATGATACTAACAACTACTAACAATGCTAACACACCAATGAGCTGTTAGTATGTTAGTAGCGCAAATTTGATGTTTATATATGGAATTATTGAATAATCTACTTGTCAATAATTTCCCACTTTAGGTTTAATTGAATTTCATTCGCTGTATTCGCACAGCGTTTAAAATGGCTAACAAAGCCACTCCAACATCCGCAAACACTGCCTCCCACATAGTCGCCAATCCTCCTGCGCCCAAACCAAGTACTACGATTTTCACTCCAAAGGCCAAGGATATATTTTGGAACACTATCATTCGAGTTGCTTTTCCAATTTTTATGGCCGTAACAATCTTCGATGGTTGATCGGTCTGTATCACCACGTCAGCAGTTTCAATGGCTGCATCACTACCCATTGCTCCCATTGCAATTCCTACATCACTTAATGCCAATACCGGAGCATCATTAATGCCATCACCGACAAATGCCAATACCTTTTTTGCGTCCTTTTTCAACTCTTCTACCTTTTGAACCTTGTCTTCCGGTAGCAAATCACCAAAAGCTTTATCAATACTTAATGACTGAGCAACTTTTTGTGTGATAGAATCTTTGTCCCCGCTCAACATTACAATATCTGTAATACCCATATCATGCATATCTTTAATGGATTGAGGAGCATCTTGCTTTAACTGATCAGCGATTATTACATAGCCTGCAAACTTATTATCAAAGGCAACTACAACTATACTTTCAACAATAGAATCTATTTTTTTGTCATATTCAATGTTGAATTTTCTAAGAAGTTTGGTATTGCCTGCCAAAACCTGCACGCCGTTCACTTTGCCCTTCAAGCCATGACCCGAAATTTCCTCGATGTCCCTGGCTTCATACATCTGTTCCTCCTTTTGATGTTCAACTATGGCTTTAGCAATAGGATGAGTTGATTTACTCTCCAATGCAGCCAATATTTTCATAAACTCCTCTCTTGCTGAATTATTAACTATAATATCCCGAACTTTAAAGACCCCTTGCGTCAAGGTACCTGTCTTGTCCATGACGACCGTGTTGATCTTAGTCATCAGGTCAAGATAATTCGAGCCTTTAAACAAAATGCCATTGCGCGATGCAGCCCCAATACCGCCAAAATATCCCAGCGGAATAGAAATCACCAACGCACAGGGGCAGGAAATGACCAGGAATATCAAGGCTCGGTACAACCATTGGCTAAAGTTATAATCGTCAACCAGGAAATAAGGCACAAACACTACTGCCAGTGCCAGGAAGAATACAAAGGGTGTGTAGATTTTTGCAAATTTTCGTATGAACAACTCTGTCTTTGCTTTTCTCGCCGTAGCATTTTGAACCATATCCAGTATCCTGGCCAGCGAACTGTTTGAAAATGACTTTGTCACCTTGAGTTCAATCACTTTATCAAGATTCAGCATACCTGCAAGCACCTGTTGCGATTTATAAATGGACCTTGGTTTGCTTTCTCCTGTCAGGGCGGCTGTATTGAAACTGCTGCCCTCGCTCAGCATTTCTCCGTCCAGTGGAACTTTTTCCCCGGCCTTAATCTGTATAATCTCTCCAATAGCCACTTGCTCCGGCTTTACCTTCCTGTATTGATCATTTCTAAGCACAGCCACCTCTGTTGGTCTGACATCGAGTAAGGCTTTTATGTTTCCTTTGGCCCTTCGCACGGCAGCACTTTGGAAGAGTTCACCGATGGCATAAAACAACATTACAGCAACACCTTCCGGATATTCCCCTATGGCGAAGGCACCCAATGTCGCAATGGTCATAAGGGTAAATTCCGTAAAAAACTCTTTCTTCTTCAAGGCTTCCCATGCTTCCTTCATGACCGGAAATCCCACAGGAATATATGCCAGAAGATACCAGGATAACCTGATGTAATCCTTGAAAAAACCAACTGGAAAATAGTCCATCGCAATCCCTGTTAACAAAAGGACAAGACTAATAATCGAAGGTATGTACGGCCTCCAGGCACTGGGTTGCTCTTGAGCCTTTCCATTCCGATTCTCATCTTCAATATCATTTGAGATGGACCCTTGATTGATATTGAGTAAATCCTTGGCATCGGCCTTGGAATAGACCTTTTCTTCGAGAGAGCAACAGGTCATTCTTCCCTGCGAGTCGTATGTATGTTTATGGTTTGGATCTGTGTTTATCATATTTTCACATTAATCTTTTAGTTGTTGACTTATAATGAATATACCTTTCTCCATGCTCTTTCTCCAGGAACTCTTCTTCCAATCGTATTTGTATCTGGATAATGAAGTAAGAAGTAAAAAAGCAGAAGAAGGTCAGGAAATTTGGCAGGATCAGGAACATACCGAACACGGTGGCTATAATTCCTAAAAATATCGGGTTCCTTGAAATACGGAATACCCCGGCGGTTACCAGGTCTGTATTATTCGCCTTATCAATGCCAATTCTCCAACTGTTGCGCATCTGCGACTGGGCGATTACAATCCAGATCAATGAAATATGCAGGATCACCAGTCCGGCTATATCAAGTGCAATATCCTGGTGGTCAAACTCCGCCTTAATATGTATATTGTAGTACGGATTGGCAAGCGAAAAGACAAGGACCACACCTATTAGCAGCCCGATCAGTATTATCATGACAAAGCCAATATAATTATGAGCTGTGTCCTCCTTGCCAAATGTGACTGGGTTAATTCCAGTCTTTTTATATACCCTGTATGAAGGAATAACAAATGTCACTGCTAGGTATATTAGCAGGAAAATGGGCAGGTAGATTTGCAA
>CAUJCT010000053.1 GCA_963169345.1 Bacteroidota bacterium | reverse complement strand
ATCAAAATTCACTTGAATTCAAACAATCTGACGAAAGAGACCTTAAAATTAATCCGACCCAAATGAACGCAGTCCTTAGAATTGGTATCGATGATATTGCGGTTTATGGCAAATACTCAATCACTGATATGTATAAATCATCTGCTTACGACAACAATAACAACCCTCATCAGCATCTGTTCTCATTTGGTATCTGCTTATTTGGAATATAAAGCACTTAAAACAATTTCAAATTTTCATATTCAATTACAAAAAAAGCAGGATTAATACCCTGCTTTTTTTTATTGTTCTGATATAACTTTGTTCTTATTAACCCGGTAATCTGCTGATGGTCTTTTCTAGCATTTTAATTTGCTCTACTATCTCAGGATTTTTAGGTCTCAAATCCTTAGCCTTTTTAAAATAGGATTTACCCACTTTATATTGTTGTCTTTGTATCTCATAAGAACACAACTGCAGATAAACACTGGCTGCACTTTCCTTATCTGGTATTCCGGCTCTTACAGCTTCCTTTAAATTAGCAATGGCCTCTTTTGCCTTACCTTGTTTCAACTGTATAAAACCAAGCTGCATAAGATTGGTTCCTCTCATATCTCCTGTAAGTGAAGATTGTGTTTCTAAGCTCCTTCTTATATTCTGTTCTGCCTTACCTAAATCATTACTTGCTACATTCAATGTACTTTGCAACATATAATATGCCGAACGAATTGGCTTAATCAATAATTTGGGAAACCTGACTTTGTTAATTAAGTCTACAGCTTCATCCACATTTCCATTTTCAACGGCATCCTTAACCAATCTCATCGGACCAATCAGGAAATGCAATAAAAGTGAAAAAAAAGCTGCAATGTATAAAATCCAGGCTAAAATTGGGTCTCCATAAACATGTGACAATATACCACCTACGATTAACGCCAGTGAAATATAAAGTCTGTAAAGTATATATATTCTTAAAATTTTCATCATGATCTTACTTGATTATTATTGGGGTAACTGTATAGCCCGCTGCTCGCAATGCTGCAATTAATCCGGTTTCTCCTCCCAGATGTGCTGCGCCAACTGCCATAAAAATGGACACCTCTTTCATATTGTCTTTTAAAAATTCCAGCCATCTGTAATTCCTGTCATCCAGCAATTGCTCTTTGAAGAAAATCATCTCTGGTGAATTTTTAACTAACAATCCATACAATGCCAGTGCTTTTTGCTGATTATAAAGAGTTGTCATGCTGTTGAATTCGCTCTTTGCTGAATCTGTATTCTGGCAAAAATCGAGTAACCAGGCTATTTGTAAACTATCCGGAAACGATTTAATTAAACTATCCTGAAATGCGAAACTCTCTAATCCAAATATCTCCTTGCCTGTCTTGGTACAAATTCCGGCAATAAGTATATCAATTGGAACTGGTTCCGAACATGAAACTATGCTTTTTGTAGAGTAAAGACGGCTCATCAACATCATAGGTGACCTGTTGTCGAAATCAGTAAGTGGTTGCCCTAACAATGCTTGACATACACTGTCTACCAGTTTTATTTGCTTTTGATTTAACTGCGAACTGATGGTCTTATCACTCTTAGCCATTTCCGATTTGAGCATCGCTACCCGAGTGTCATAATCAAAAAAATTAAGCTCTAATGCAACAACATTAGAACTGTCGATGGCATTAGTTAAAACTGTTTTAACTACTTCGTAAGGTTGACAATGCAAGTGAATGGTTCCAAATAAATAACTGGGTTTGCTTAATCCATTGCCACTAATACGCCATAATAAGGCATCCTGAGCAACAATTAATTTGCTGCCGAATAAAATAAAGAGTACAACAAATAACCTAAAGCTACGCATTTTCAATGGTATTGGCTTGATCGCCATTATCAGAACTGCTGTCAATCTGCGTTTCATTGGTAACATCATTCTGTGTACCCACCTCAGCGGCATTTGTTACCTCTTCATGTTTTTGAAAGAATTTCTTCTGAAAAACTATTATGGAGATAACACCTACACTTATAGCAGCATCTGCCAGGTTAAATACCGGGCTAAAGAAAATAAATTCCTGTCCTGCTTTTATTGGCGACCAACTAGGATAGTGTGTATGCACAATCGGGAAGTACAACATATCGACTACCCAACCTAAAAGATAGCCTCCTGAATAGGCATTAATATCTTTATAGATGACTCCGTAAAAAACACAATCAATGATATTGCCCAATGCACCACCCAGTATTAACGCCACACAGACCAGAAAAAATGTATTTGCATGTTTCCTGATATGCGTAATTAAATACCAAAATCCAAAAATGGCAACGCCAATTCTGAGTATGGTTAATGCATACTTGCCTTTTTCTTCAAAAAACTTCATTCCAAATGCCATACCCTCATTTTCTGTAAAATGAAGTATAAACCAATCTCCAAATACTTTTCTTTCTGTATGAAGAATCATGGTATGCTTTACCCAGTACTTAAGCCACTGGTCGAGAAATACCACCAGTACCAATGCAAGAAAAGGCAATATCCATTTACTTTTAGATATGCTGGCCGGCCTTATTTCCAAAGTGTTTTCGCTGAGCAAAGTGCTTATTTATATTGGTTGAGTTTCGCTTCCATACTCAATGTAGCATGAGGAACAGCCTTCAATCTTTCCTTTTGGATTAATTTGCCTGTAACTCTGCATACACCGTATGTTTTGTTCTCGATTCTGATAAGTGCTGCTTCCAGATTATCAATGAATTTTTTCTGCCTTGCAGCCAACTGATTTAAGTTTTCTTTCTCAAATGTACTTGCGCCGTCATCCAATGTTAAATACTGATTGGATGTATTCTCATCACCATTCTCATTTGGGTTCTGCAACGATTTTTGCATCTTGCTGAATTCTTCTCTTGCAACTTCTAGTTTTGCTAGGATAATTTGCTTGAACTCCTGCAAGTCAGCATCGCTGTAGCGGGTCTTTTCTTTTTCTTCAACTTTTTTCTTAGCCATTTTTTACTAATTTGATTTTACAGATTTCTCCTTCTATATCTATTTCAGCACTGTCAGGCAATTCGTCTGCTGGCAACAGACTGTCTGCCAAAATTTCGCTGCAAATATACGACTTAAATTCCTCCAGGGCTTTCCACAAAGTTTCACCAGACTGAACTGAAACAGCTATTCTGTCTGTTACATCCAATCCACTATCCTTCCTCATGTTCTGCATCCTGTTGACAAATTCTCTTGCCAAACCTTCATTCTTTAATGCTTCCGATATGGTTATGTCTAAAGCAACTGTTAATCCATTATAGCTGGTAACTAACCAACCTGGAATATCCTGCGAAATAATCTCCACATCAGATAATTCCAGTTCGAACTCGGTCTGTCCTAAATTTAAATTAATCTTACCCTGACTCTCTATCAATCTTATCTGCTCTTGTGTCATTGAGCTAATAGCTGAAGTCAATGCTTTCATGTTAGCCCCAATCTTCGGACCTAATGCCTTAAAGTTTGGTTTTATACCTTTAACCAAAATAGCATTATCAGCTTCAAGATAGTCAAGTTCCTTGACATTTACTTCCGATAATATCAGTGACTTCACATGTTCAAGCCTGGTTTTTACCTCGGCATCCAAAACCGGCACCATTATCTTCTGTAAAGGCTGTCTGACACGAATGCTCTGTTTCTTTCTCAAACTCAAAACCATACTGCTTAAATCCTGAGCCAGTTGCATAGACTTTTCAAGTTCAATGTCTATCCAACTATCATCGGCCTTATCAATCAAACTTAAATGTACTGAGTTGTCATTTGAACCTGGATCTAAACTTCTATATAACCAGTCAGAGAAAAACGGAGCAAATGGACTCATGAGCTTTGATACAGTTTTCAAACAAGTATACAATGTGTCGAATGCCGCTTGTTTGTCACTGTTCATCTCACCCTTCCAGAATCTTCTTCTTGATAATCTCACATACCAATTACTCAAATCATCACAAACAAAAGTCTCAATAGCTCTTGCTGCAGGTGTTGGATCGTACTCATCCATTCTTGAAACAACAACCTGTGTCAAAGTATTGAGCTTTGATAAAATCCAATTGTCCAGTTCGCTTCTGTCTGCTAATCTTACCTTATCAGAATCAAACTTATACTGGTCGATGTTGGCATATATTGCAAAGAATGAATAGGTATTATATAAGGTTCCGAAGTATTTTCTTTGAGTCTCTGCGATGCCTTCCAAATCGAACTTCAAATTATCCCAGGGATCACTATTGGTAATCATATACCATCTGGTGGCATCTGCACCATATTGATTGATGGTTTTGAATGGATCTATGGCATTCCCTAATCGCTTGCTCATTTTATTGCCATTCTTGTCCAAAACAAGACCATTGGCCACTACATTCTTATACGCCACTGAGTCAAACAGCATGACTGCAATTGCATGTAATGTAAAGAACCAACCTCTTGTCTGGTCAACACCTTCTGCAATAAAATCTGCTGGGAAATTGTTTTTCCAATTGTCTTTATCTTTTAATCCCCACTGAGCATAAGGCATTGCGCCACTATCAAACCATACATCAATCAAATCACTCTCTCTTCGCATCTCCTTACCACTTGGAGATACCAATATTACTTCATCTACAAAAGGTTTATGTAAGTCAAAACTTGATTGGTCAAACGTTTGCTGAATCCCTAATGATTTGTTTGCTATTTCTATCTCCTGAAAAAGTTCGTCTATAGTACCAATACACTTTTCTTCAGTGCCATCTTCTGTTCTCCAAATAGGCAATGGTGTACCCCAATAACGACTTCTGCTTAAATTCCAGTCAACCAGATTTTCCAGCCAGTTACCAAATCTTCCTTCTCCGGTCGATTTAGGTTTCCAATTAATTGTTTTATTAAATTCAACCAACTTATCCTTTACCGCAGTGGTCTTTATAAACCAACTCTCAAGCGGGTAATACAAAATTGGTTTATCTGTTCTCCAGCAATGAGGATAAGTGTGTTCGTATTTCTCTTTTTTAAATAGTTTGTTTTCGTTTTGAAGTTTTAAAGCTATTCTCTCATCAACACTCAAATAGTTAAGTTTACTGGTGTCTTTCATAAAACCACTTAACCCTTCTCTTTGTTGATTTGTAGCCTGCGCTTTCTCTTCTTCATTAAGATAATCTTCCTTCACATATTCATCTCCATAAAGGAATACACCATCTTTAACGCCATTCAGAAACTTACCTCGCTTATCAACCAGTGTTAATGTACCTACACCATTTAATTTTGCTACACGAAAATCATCTGCACCAAAGCTAGGAGCTATATGTACTATACCTGTACCATCTTCTGTTGTTACAAAATCACCAATAAGTACTTTAAAGGCATCTCCTTCAATTTTATCCCTTGTATTGGCTTCAAAATTTAACAATTGCTCATAGCGAATACCTTCCAAAGCCTGGCCTTTAACTTTTCCAATTACCTGATATGGAATTAATTTATCACCTGGCTTGTAATCTTCTAACTTTATCTCTGCAGCTGAAGCATTAAAATGTTTGCTCAATAAAGATTCAGCTAGAATGACATTCACTGCCTGATGGGTATAGGCATTGAATGTTTTAACCAAAACATAATCTATGTTTTTTCCAACTGCAAGTGCAGTATTGCTTGGCAAGGTCCAGGGAGTGGTAGTCCAGGCTAAAAAATAAACCTGCTCCTCTTTTGAACCGAAAAGCGTGTTGATTTTGTTGAGCTCCGAATCGCTGACTAAAAACTGAGCAACTGCAGTTATGTCTTTAACATTTTTATAAGTGCCCGGTTGATTAAGTTCGTGTGAAGATAATCCGGTTCCGGCAGCAGGACTATAAGGTTGAATTGTATAACCCTTGTATAGATAACCTTTCTGGTGCAATTGCTTAAGCAAATACCAAAGTGTTTCTATGTAATCGTTTTCGTATGTAATGTAAGGATGATCGAGATCCACCCAATATCCCATTTTCATGGTGAGTTCATCCCATTTGTCTTTGAATTCCATTACATCCTTTCTGCACTCTTTGTTGTATTCTTCTACTGTAATAGATTTTCCAATATCTTCCTTTGTAATACCCAATCGCTTCTCAACCTGAAGTTCAATTGGTAAACCATGTGTATCCCAACCGCCCTTTCTTTCAACTTTATATCCCTGAAGAGTTTTATATCTGCAGAATAAATCTTTGATGGCCCTTGCCATTACATGGTGAATGCCCGGCATTCCATTTGCACTGGGTGGACCCTCATAAAAAACAAATCTATTGCCATCCGAACGGCTATCAATACTCTTGAGGAAGGTACTTTCCTTCTCCCATAGATCCTTGATCTGCTGCTCTATTTCCGGCCAATTAACTTGCTTCAGGGTGCGATACATGCTTATTTTTATAAAATGTGCAAAGGTAACGATTTTTTATGTCTTTTTCATCTATTTCGTCAAACGGCATTTATAAACACACGAGTAATTAAAATAATTGCAAATCAGTAAGATATATTCCGTTTCAATGCACTCAAATCTCACCCGGGCAGTACCGAGCACACCATCCTCCGCTTTTTAAAAGAAATTCTCGAAATTTTTTATAGAATCCTGTCGGAAATATAGAATTCAAACCAAGTACTGATAACTTGTTGAACTATCAATAACCATACTTCTCTTTCCACCTCTTACGCAAAAAGTCTCTCATTTCATTTTCTCTGCTATTGTTGCCTGGATCATAAAATTTTGCCCCTTTAATTGTTTCAGGCAAAAATTCTAAATCCACAAAATTCCCTTCATAAGCGTGTGCATATTGATAACTTTTGCCATAATCCAGTTCTTTCATCAGCTTACTGGGAGCATTCCTTAAATGCAATGGCACAGATAAAGCGCCGGTTTTTCTGATTAAACTTAAAGCATTATCTATGGCAAGATACGAGGCATTGCTTTTAGGACTGCAGGCCAGATAAATTGCACATTGTGATAAAATTATTCTGCCCTCAGGCATTCCAATTGTTTGTACAGCAGTAAGTGTATTAGTAGCCATCACCAAAGCAGTTGGATTAGCATTTCCTATGTCTTCTGAAGCTAAGATAACCATTCTCCTGGCAATAAATTCGGCATTCTCTCCTCCTTCTATCATACGCGCTAAATAATACACTGCAGCATTTGGATCGCTTCCTCTCATACTTTTGATAAATGCAGAAATAACATTGTAATGCTCTTCTCCAGCTTTATCATAAACAACCTGACGACTTTGTAAAATCTTCTTTACTTTTTGATTATCGATAATGACAGGCGCAGGCTCATGCATGGCTATCATTTCCATTATATTTAATAGCTTTCGGCCATCTCCTCCGCTAAATTGTATCAATGCCTCGTACTCCGATATTTCAGTTTGCTTTTCTTTTAAAAATTCATCCTTTTGCAATGCCTGATCTGCCATTTTTTTAAGATCATCCAACTCAAGGTCTTTTAATACATAAACCTGGCATCTTGACAACAATGCATTGTTTACTTCAAATGACGGATTTTCGGTTGTAGCTCCTATCAGTAAAATCTTTCCAGACTCTACACCTCCTAGCAATGCATCCTGCTGGCTTTTATTAAATCTGTGTATTTCATCCAAAAACAACAAAATCCTACCCTGTTCATTCGAATCATTCAGGATTTTTCTAACATCTGCAACTCCCGCACTTATAGCGCTCAGCTGCACAAAAGGTATCTGTAAATTCTCTCCTATAATTCTTGCTAGTGTTGTTTTACCAACTCCTGGCGGACCCCAAAATATTATACTTGGTATTGTACCTGTTTCCAGATATTTACGCAATGGCCCATTCTCTCCGGTTAAGTGAGATTGTCCAACAAATTCTTCAAAATTTTTGGGTCTTATACGTTCTGCTAATGGTACTTGTTGCACAAAGCAAAAATAGAAATTATTTGCCAGCGATGGTATTTAAATATATCCTGTTATCTGGCAACTAAAACTCTGCCACTTACCGTGTTGGTATTGCTCTCGTTGTAAATGTAAAATTGATATATCCCGGGGTCAAGTTCACTGACATCAATTTCAAAATAAGATTCTGAACTTTCCAATTCCAAAACTACTATACCCGATAAATTACTTACCTTCAATGTATGTCGTTCAAATTTTGGATTGTAAAAATTTAGTTTTGTAATCCCTACAGATGGAGTTGGATTGGCTTCATAATCATTCTTTGCCACATGTATAACTGTAATATTAATGACTTCTGAAACTCCTAAGCCCGGATAACTCAATCTGTAATACATCTTTTTATTAAAGATGGGTGAATTGTCTTCAAACTGATATGAAGTTGGTTTTGTTAAATTTCCACAAATACCTCCAACAAATCCAATCTCTGTAAATTGTACTGAATCATCAGAGCGTTCTATCTTTATTCCGAGACAAACACTACCCGAAGAAAGTACCCAATCAAGATAAACTATCCCATCCTTTTGCTGCGCTTGAAACTTATCAAGCTGAGGCGTAAATTGGGCATAAGTTTGAAAATAAAATAGCAGTAAGAATGCTAATAAATTGAATTTCAATGTCGTGTAAATTGTGTGTATTACAAATATACTTAAAACTATTGGCTTTTACAAATCATCGCAACAAAGTAACCACCGTACTGTAGTAGTGATATCTGCCTTTATAGTCTTTCACTTTATACTTGACACAATAGACATCCTGACTTACATCCGAATTCATATATGTGCCATCCCAACCCATTCCATTGTTGTTGTGGTATATCATTTCACCCCATCTGTTGTATACCCACATCTCATATTGGTCAAAGCCAATGCCTGCCGGTGCAAATGTGTCATTATTTCCATCATTATTAGGTGTAAAAGAGGTTGGGCTATTGAATACAAATAAATAATTGATAAAAATAGCTTTTATAAATGTGTCCTTACATCCAAAGGTATTGCTAGCTATTTGTCGAATATAAAAAATTCCGCTGTCAGGATATAATACAGCTAATTGCCTGTTGTAGCTGGTTTGACCATTACCTAAATCATAAAAAATTGTATCTGCACCTGTACTCAAATCCATTACCTGTATTTCAGGATTAACTATCGTCGCTTTATCAGGTAGTGTGTTAAATAATGCTGTTGGTGTCGGGTAAACCTCAACATTTTTTAAAGTATCGTATGAACAATTATAGGCTGTAATAATTGTCAGTTTGACAGGATATATACCTGAAGATTTATATAAATGTACAGGATTCATTGCAGTTGAATAACTCATGTCTCCAAAATCCCAGTCATATTTATTTACGACTGAATTAGGAACTAAACTGCTGTCTTTAAATCTCATTTCTTCTCCTTCGCAAACAGCCTGTGCTTCAAAATTAACTGTCACTGCCGGATAGGCTTCAACCCATCTGCTGCTAGTATCTTCACAACCATTATCTGTAATAACTTTTAATCTGACTTCGAATTTACCATCAGTTAAATAAGCATGCTCCACATCATTACTTGTTGATGAATCTCCATCTCCAAAATGCCAAAGAAAACTGTTCAATGCTCCAACACTTACAGATGATTGATTTATAAATTCAAATATATTGTCGAAACAATTGTTTGAATCTGAAAATTCCGCGCTTGGTTCAGCATAAATTTCTATCCATTTTGCAGTATCATAAACACAGCCTTCTATACTGCTTACAACATGAATAACCTTGTATTGTCCTGGCGCCCCGAATAAATGCCAAACACTGTTTCCTGCACTGCTGTCACCATCTCCGAAATAAAACTTAGATAATTGTATTCCTGTGTTCGAATATGCACTTAAATCTGTAAAATGTGCTGTATCTTTTTGGCAGACAGATACAAAATTAAAATCAGGTTGTATTCTTGGATCGACAATTACCCATTTTTCAATTGTGTCTTTGCAACCATAATTACTGCTCACAATTTGTTGAATACTGAATGTATCACCTGACTCAAACAAATGTGAAAAAGAAGCGTTCAAATTAGAATTACCATCGCTTAGTGTATATAAATATTCTGTAATATATCCATTGGATATAGTTGATCTGTTCGAAATAAATGAACTATCCCCCTCGCATACTCTGTTGACTATAAAATCAGCCATAGGAATGGTTCTAATATTGATATTTTTACTTATTGAATCTATACAACCAAACTCATTTTTTACCACCAAAGCAACCTGATAAATACTGTCCTTTTTGAAATGAACTTTTAACCTGTTGGAGTATGCAATACTATCATCAATATACCACTTATACTCCTCTATTTTTTCATAAATAAATACTGAACTATCTTTAAACTCTGATGAATCTCCCAGGCAATTCTCAACAAAATTAAAATCTGCTTCTGGACGCTCATGTACTATTGCAGTTGAAAATGCAGTATCTCTGCAACCGGCATCACTTACAACTTCAAGCTGAACTTTAAATGTATCCGGTTGATTAAAATTAAATTTAACCTCAATCTGATTAGAGCTATCACTATCTCCAATAATCCACTTCAATTCTGCCAATTTCCCACTACTAATCTTACTTGTGCTAATGAATTCTGTACTATCGCCATAACAAACTTCACTCACAAAAATGGACGCTATTGGATAAGGGTTAAGATAAACCTGCTGTTCAAAAGTGTCTTTACATCCAAAATCTGTTCCCGCTATCAATCTGACATGTATATCTGAATTACCCCCTAAATCTATGGATACATTGTTAGTTCCAAGGGTATCATAAGCGTCATAGGTCCATTTTCTAAAACTTATACTGTCCTTATTTGTCAAACTGGAATCATATATGTTTAAAAGTTGTCCTATACAGGCTGGAGTGTAATAAAATTTGGTCTCAGGTCGTTCTTTTATTTGTATATGGAATGAATCCGCTGCTTTACATCCTTTACTGTCTTTCATTTCCAATCTAACAGATACATCTTGTTGAGTCTTGATTTTTGTATTGCTTGAATTAGGAGAACTTGCATTTCCTATAGGCAACCATTGAAAGTTGAAACCTCCATTGCCCCCTTTATAAACAGACTTAACAAAAATATCAGCCCCTGAGCACAGTATGGTGTCATTCTGAATTACATTTAATTGAGGCAAAGTATATATGTTCACATTGATGCTGTCTTTACTGTAACATTGTCCTCTGTAAGTAGTTAAAATGTATGTTTTACTTATCTCCGCAGAATCATTATTTATTATTTTAGCCCATGGATTTGATATGGTATCCGAACTTAATTCGCCCCCAGAAGTCCATAAGTATCTGAATGAACTTACGGGATTGGATCCCGGTCTGAAAGTATCACTACTGCAAATAGACTGATCTTTTCCTGCATTGACTAAAGGCGGTATCGGAAACTTTGAAGATACAAAATTACAACTACAGGAGGATGAATCCAGAGAAACAAATAAAGCACAAGTCTTGCCTGCTTTCAGTTTAACATTCTTACTAATCATCCTGATACCATTTGTTGAAATGGGTCCATGAATCGTATCAAACCTCAATATCTCGTCAACTTTATTGACTGTTCCGCTGGCATCTTTATCATAAACCAAAGCATACTTAAGTACATTGCCGGTTCCTATGTCTTTGCCTTTATTTACAACATTAAAACTTATTTTAATTTCTTCTGAATCAGAATCCATTATCTGAATTTTGGAAGAAAGCTGCGTAAACATTAGTTCTCCCTTCTTAACTACCGCTTGTGTCAGATTGTTACCTGTAGATACATTGATCTTACATTTCGAATTATCTGCTACACATGTGACTTCTTGCTTTACTGCAGTCTGACTATATAAATCGGTTTTGCCGCAATTGATTTGTGCGCCGTCTGAAATATAGCCCAGTTCAAAATACATGCTGTCGCCCGGCTGAACACTGTCTTTCAAACTTAATTCCACTTCTGTTGCTCCATTTATATCTTTTAATTTGGTTAAACTGTCTTCAGGGGCATTGTAATAAGCTTGATATAATGATGAATCATAACTTAGTCCGGGTGGTAATACAATCTGATATTTGTCCTCTTTTCCCGTAGATGAAGGTCCTAGATTGATGATCTTAACTTTAACCTTACTCGGTTTTTCACATGGAAAGACAGAATCTGCTTCAATTTTTAACAGCGTATAATAGGGTCTGATCACCCCTTTTATATTAAGTGGATTGCTAATTGCAGGATAAACTAAAACAGGATCTCCGCATTTGATATTGGCAGAAGCAGATGCTCTTATATAATTACCACTTGAATAATCACAATTGGTTTTTATTCTGAAGTATATAATTATCTTATTCCTGTTTGTGTCGCCGACTCCTTTAAATCCTGCGAGAATATTTGAATTTAAATTAGCTAAATTCCATTCATACTGTGTTCCATTTTTTAGAATTGGATCCGACAAACTTACTTTACTGCCTTTATGCGGGTACCTGATTTGACAAGAACCGGAAACTACAGACATACCAATTGGTAAATTGAGAATCGCTTTTGTATTGTATGCATTGGTGGCTCCTATATTTTCAATTTGCATTGTATAGGGTGTACCGGCACACAAATCTGCTGTTGTTACTGAGTCTGCAAGACTTACCTGTAATTGTGTATTTTGAGGCTCAAGATACAAAACCACTCTTTCCTTTAAACAAGGATAGGAAGCTAAGTCACTTGGATACCCCGCGCAATTCCAACCGGCATAAAGCACTATACTATCGCGCTTACAGGAATTGTAAATTGCTCTGACTTTAAACTTTCTGCTTGAATTAAAAGGAATAGTTCCAATCTTATAGATTTGATTACCTGATGGTATTAAAGTGTCCTTGGCTCCATCCCTTATTTGAACTATTTTGATTGCACCACTATTATCCGGAGAAAACCAGGTATTTACATTGCTGAATGTTGAAGAATAATTGGTGAAATTCAGTTCCCATTCAGCTGTGTCTTTTGCAGCATATATGGTTGGTGATACAGGTGTGATAGCAAAAACAGGTTTATTGTATACAACTTCATCTGAATAACCCGAACTTATTGTATCGAAACCTGGCGATAAGGTACCTTTTCTTTCAAATATAAAATCATATTTCAATTGTATAGGTTTACCATTCTGAATTTCGCAACTTGGCTCTATAAGTGCTATAAAATACCCATGAAAACCATCATCACTACCTTGTATAGGGCCCGCCGAATCTGTGTATACATCTGTTACATCATAGGTTAGTGGACTTGAATTATTACTTATGGCTTTCAATGAATCCTCAATTTCAAATGTAGTTTTATTTGATCCACTCGTTCTGTATTGTGTCATATTTGCGAGTTTCAATTTAAATCCATTTGGTAAATAATAACGTATAGCTTTTAGTCTCGCAAAATGCCTGTATTCGTATGGAAAGTGATTATTGCCTCCATAACTCGCCCCTCCAATTCCTAAATAATAATAGTTGTTGACATTAATAGAAGCACATGAATTAACCTGATATATATCTTTGCAGCATGTTGTGAAAAAATAACCGGCCATTATCATCTGACCAGAAAAAGTATCACACTGGAATTTATTCGAATTGCTGCTTGGATTATTGACATTACTGGTATAAAATCTGTTGCTGAAATTTAAATTTACCATAGTACCTCCTACATTTCCTGTAACTTTAAATTTTACCTTGACAACTAAACTATCATCATTGCTATACCTGAATCCACTCGAAACACATGCCTGCATAGAATCAGTGCTTAAATCCAGTTTAAATGTTGCATTGTTTCCTGAAAGGGTTTTCCAGTATTTAATCTGATTGCAATTAACCGAAAGCGTGACTCCCCTCCTCCATACTAAAAGTTGAACGCCCGCTATATCTATATGTTTGCCATTTGAAATTGTACTTTCAATGTAAGCATTTCTCCATGTAATAATGCTTGATGTCCTTTTGACAACCCCGTGGAATTGTGCCAGAATTGTATCTCCTGTAAGACAACGCTCTTCTCTTACTTTCGTACTATCAATAGTGCCACTGGTATCTGGCTTTCCGTCATTATTATTGTCAGGTAATCCAAAATTAACCCTCTGTACTCTAAAATCTGTAAATTTCATTCCACCGCCACAATTGCTGTAACAGTGAATTTTCAATTGATTTGTCTGGCAATATAAATAAATCCATTCCGCAGGTTTGCAGTTCTTATCTGGATTATACCTGATTTGTAGATTTAAATTTTGTATGCCATTTGCTCCGGATTTTGAACAATCTGCTTTTAAATAATACACCAACTCCGAACCTGTTAGATTTATTGGTACCGGATGAGGAAAATAAGCCCTTAAAGTGTCACCTTTTTTCACAATGCTGTCAGGTGACCAGGTAGTCGTTAAATCCGAATTAATAAAATAAAAGTCCTTTTTCATCATCGAATGAACTAGTCCCTGCGGTATAATTAAATCCACAATATAAGATGCAGATGAACTCCTGTTAAGCAAACTAACAGAACTAAAATAAGTTCTGAATTCTCCTGTCTGATTATTGATTAAATCAGTAGGAATAAAGGAAGAACCCGAACAATATTGCTGATCATACACTTTACCCCAGGTCCAGTTTATCGTCTTCTTATTTTTACATTGATCCAGATACTCTGCATTATATGCCCAACTGTTGATGACTATACTGGCATTGCTGCATTTAGGTGGAAGGCAAGATGTGGTATTCCATGTGACAAACAATGTATCATTGGGCTTCAAATCGGGAGATAGTACTCTGAATAAGCCTATAGGATACAAACCGACACAACCGTAATAGCTTAGATTATAGGAAGAACTTGTGCTGTCTTTGATTGGTCGTTTCCAGGTACCATTATTGCCGACTTTTATTCTTACAGAAGATGTGTCAAAACTGGAATACATGTAAAAATAATTGGAGGAAATACCAATTTTTGGTGAGACTGCAGGCATATTACCAATATTCACAAAACGAATCTCCGATTTAAAGGTATTATTACTATAACAAGTTGGATATACAGGCAGTGGAATAGCTTTTAAATTTGGGGATTTATTACTGATAAAAACCGAACCTGAGAGCTTACTTACCTGACAGGTTTTTCCATTACACCCCCAAAGCAATTCAAAATTGGTACTCAAATTTTTACACCCAGATATTAAATTTGAATCCATTAAATTGATAGTTTCATTCTGATCTAAAAATGTATCCTTATTGCCAATCGTTTTAAAAAATGACCCATTAAAAGTGGTTTCAACTGTGTCTCCCTTTACAACCGTCGAACCTGCACTTACAAAAAAAGTTTTTATATCCTTGCCGTTGACTCTTCTGAGTTTTATTTCTTTTAATGGCCCTTTCCCAAAATTCCCTATGGTGATGCTCCTGCTAAATTTTGTTCCAATATCTCCTGTAAAAGACAAATTTGTGACTGTTCCAAATTGTGCAGATGGCACATTCACCGAAAATGGAATCGATGATCCTACATCATAATTACCAAGATAGTCTGCCCTAACAAGTATAGCAGGAGTATTATTGGAATTAAGGTAATTGAGCAGATTACAGTCTGAACTTAAATTTACTCTGAACTTAAAATTTTTTGCAATTGATAAATTGGCTGCCGAAAAAACAGGTTGATTGAGGTTTGAAACATTGCTCTCACTAACTCCAACTCCATTCACAGAATTCTTAATATAATAAATTCCCGGTGGTAGATTGAGCTTAACCTGGATGTTATTGACTGTTCCTGATGAAATATTAAAAATTTGAAAATTGGCAGTATCGTTTATTCCACAAATGGATAAGGACTTTGGTCCTGTTGCCTGAATAGACAATCTATTTCCTTGCCCCTTGAGAATCAAGTTGCTAAATAATAAACATAGAAGAGAGATAAAAAGCCTTTTTAAGTAAATTTTTATCAAGATAGCAAATATATTAAAAAATGCTTAAGAATTACAACCTTTAACATTTTCAAAACTTTAGATATCTTTGCCCCCATCATGACAACACAGAGAGATAGTATTGTATTTGACCTGATTGAACAGGAAAAAAAACGCCAGGAACACGGAATTGAATTGATTGCTTCTGAAAACTTTGTTTCAAAACAAGTGATGGAGGCCATGGGCTCTGTGCTTACCAATAAATATGCTGAAGGTTTGCCGGGCAAACGTTATTACGGCGGTTGCGAAATAGTCGACCAGGTTGAACAACTTGCAATTGACAGATTAAAACAACTTTTTGGCGCAGAATGGGCAAATGTTCAACCACATAGTGGTGCTCAAGCCAATGCTGCTGTTATGTTGGGTTGCCTAAATCCCGGTGATAAGATTCTTGGTTTCGACCTCAGTCACGGCGGTCACCTGACACATGGTTCTCCCGTCAACTTCTCTGGTAAACTTTACAAACCAAGTTTTTATGGGGTTGAGCAAGATAGTGGCCGAATTGACTTTAATAAAATAGCTGATATCGCTAAAAAAGAACAACCTAAATTGATTATTTGTGGTGCCTCTTCTTATAGCAGAGACTGGGATTACAAAACACTGAGAGAAATTGCTGATAGCGTTGGCGCCATTTTACTTGCTGATATATCACACCCTGCAGGTTTAATCGCTACAGGTTTACTCAATAATCCAATTCCTTATTGCCATATTGTAACTTCTACAACTCATAAAACACTCAGAGGCCCAAGAGGTGGTATCATTATGATGGGGAAAGATTTTGAAAATCCATGGGGTCATAAAACGCCAAAAGGTGAACCAAAAATGATGAGCGCTATTCTCGATGGTGCTGTTTTTCCAGGTACTCAAGGTGGTCCTTTGGAACATGTCATTGCCTCTAAAGCTGTTGCTTTTGGCGAAGCACTTACTCCTGAATATAAATCCTATATGATTCAGGTGAAAGCTAATGCTTCTGCTTTGGCCAAAGCTATGGTCGATCTTGGATACAAAATCATTTCAGGAGGTACTGATAATCACCTGATGTTAATTGATCTTCGACCTAAAGGTGATGAAATTACTGGTAAACTTGCTGAAAATACCCTCGTTAAATGCGATATCACCATTAACAAAAATACCGTGCCTTTCGAAACCAGATCTCCTTTCGTCACTTCCGGTATTCGTCTGGGAACACCTGCTATCACCAGTAGAGGTATGAAAGAATCTGATATGCCTGCAATTGCTGAATTAATTGACAAAGCTTTGATGAACCATAGCAATGAAGCGGTGTTGAATGAAATTCGCAAAACTGTCAATACAATGATGGAAAGATTTCCTCTGTATAGCTAATGCTGTTTCGGTCAATTTTACTTTGGCTCGCATTTATTCTCGTAACCCTTCAATTTTTTTGGGATTATAATGGAAACATTTTGTTTGGTATAATCTACCGATTGTTGCCAACAGCTATCTTGCTGCTATGGTTTGGAATCTCTCTGTTTGTTAAAGATAAAATTAAAATTGACTCTCGTAAACTGAATAAAAAAAATATCCTCATCCTTAAATATCTGCGTCCTGTTGCCAGTCTTTCTATTGTTACAGGCGCAATTTTTAAGTATCTCCATATTTTCAATGGCAATATTCTGCTTGCTATTGGATTATTTGCAATGGCATTCTATTCCTCTTTTTTGTATTTCATAGGTTATTCTGTATCCGATAGTCCTAATGATATTCTGGACGACCAGGAAATGATGAAATAAGCTTCTGTATTCAATTATTTCATCGCTAGCACAAATTTGTATACAACGACTTGATCAAGTTCGTTAAATGGCTGCTATTAACTCTTTTTTTCAACTGAGCCTAAAAATAAAAACGCACCAGTTTTCACTGGTGCGTTTCATTATGATTGATTCAGATTAATTACTGCAATACTACGCGCTTGGTAATTACCTCGCCGTCTACAATCAACTTGATGGTGTAAACTCCTGCTGCATTACCGCTCAAGTCTACATCAAATTTGCCGCTTACTTCGCTATAAGTTTTGCTTGTTACAAGCTGACCTAGTGCATTGTAAACTTCTACAGTTGCATTGTTGGCTAATGCGCCGCCAAGATCTATGTTCACCAATCCACTGCTTGGATTTGGATATACGTTTACCTTGTCTTCTGCTTTAACATCATCTACTGATACTGTGCTGTTGAAGCATTTTGGCCAGTAGGTGAAGTATACATATCTGGTGAAATCTTCAGATGTGTTACCACTTGGGTCTGTTACTCTGTATGTGATATTATAGATACCTTCTTCCCATATGTTCACATTTTGATTTACTATCTCAATTAATGGTTTCAATTGTGAAGGACTATAGTAGTTATCAGTAGTTGCGATGCCCCACATTGGCCAGATGTTTTCACCTACACAACCGTGGATAATTTCACCCCAAACTCTTGGAGCTTCTGTATCTACAACCTTAATGGTTCTTGTTCTGGTGCTTGTATTACCTGATCCATCTACTGCCTGGAATACTTCTGTGTAAGTTCCAATCACATTTGGATCTACATTACTTGACAACATAATCAAACTCACTTGTCCTGATCCGTAGTAATTATCTACTACTGTAGCAGGAACAGAGTTATATGGAGTTCTTACTTCGTGTTGAACAACATCAAATGTGTTCAGGTTAATGACAGGAGGAATGAAATCATCTACTCTGTAGCTTCTCATCATAGTATCGGCTTGATTGCCTGAAGAGTCAACTGCATAGTAAACTACTGGGTAAGTTCTTCTGATCAAAGTGTTTACCTGACCATTGAAGCCCCATTCTTTTGTCATTTGAGGATGGTTGTCATAATCATCGTCCAGGTCAGTCAAATCAACCCAAACACTTCCAATCTGGATATTCTCAGGACCATTTCTGTATAGATTTGGAGCTTTTGTATCTTCAACACATACATTTCTGGTTTTAGTTACTGAGTTGCCTGCAACGTCTTGTACAAAATAAGAAATGGTATATGTTCCAACTAATCTGGTATTTACAAATCCAGTTACAACAATTGAAGAATTCAGATTACCATCTTTACTGTCAAATGCTGTAGCACCCGGATCAACATAAGGTGGATTTACTCTTGTTGCTTCAATACAACCCGGTATACCAGGATTTAAAGTTAACACTGGGGCAGTTAAGTCATTAACTACGATGATTGTTCTTACTACTGTAGCAGCTTTGTTGCCAGATTTGTCAGTTACATTAAATTCTACAGAATAAATACCTGTCACTGCTGCATCAAGGTCAGTTGTTACTGTCATTGCTGAAGTAATATCTCCTTCTGAAGCATCGTATGCAGTTGCACCGGCATCAGTATATGTAGAACCAACTTCAATTCTGATAGTATCATTATCAATTAAAGTGATAACTGGCGCTTGATTATCATTGGCAAGAATTAAACCATAATCTTCGTACTCACCTGCAGTAATTGGTCCGCACGGAGTTGTACTTTCGTTATTATAATTAGCCGCAACACGCAATTTAGTTAAACCCTCAAATGATTGGGCAAGTGCTGGTACTGTAAAGGTTGCACTGTAAACCTGATTGTATGTGCTGGCTTCAAAGAAGATCTGCTCACCTGCGTCATTGAAGTCACCATCAATATTCCAGTCAATCCAGCCTTTTCTGTTGGCAGGGTCAACCGTACTGGTTCTGCTTAATTCAACTGTATATGTCTTACCGTAGGTTACTGTGGCTCTCACTGAGCTGCTGTAGTCGGTATAAGCAATATCACCTGAAGTAGTATAATTGTTAATCAATTCTGTGTTGCCATCTAACACCCTTACACGATTAATACCTACGTCTGAACTTAAGATATAAGATGAAGGATTGCAATAGTCAAGTGCACAGATATACTGATTTTTAACAATTGTTTTGGTTGTATTGGTAGGATCCAATGAGTTGTATGCTTTAAGCGTTATAGTATAACATCCAGGTGAATTAAACTTCAGGATTGGTTTTGGCATTGAGTCACCTGGGGTGGCATTATACTTAATGAAACCTGGTCCGTATGCTGATGGAGCAGCCGGAGGATTTATTAATGTATATGTTGTAGGGAAAATGCTCCACTCAAATCTATTGGCATTGTCGCTGATAGATGAAAGAACAACCTGATCCACATTGACATTTGGACGACGATTGCTGGCGCTCAAATCTAATAATGTCTGCTGATTTGGTGTAACAACGTCGATAGTAGTACAAGATTTGTTGTTACCTACACAAGATTTGATTTCTAAACAGACTTCATACTGACCATCAGTATAGAAAGTATAATTGAAATCTTTCTTGGCATTATTGCTCACCTGAGAACCGTCAATAGTCCACTCCCAGGTTGGTACACCCACTATATTTGTAGTTGTATTTGTAAACTTGATAGGAGTGCTATTGTAGCTCGGAACTGTAGATGGTGAGAAACTTGGGGTTGGCAATGTTGCCGGGCCTAGTTCTGATGTATATGTTCCGGCATAACCAGAATCTACACCATTCGCATCAGCTTCGAATAAGATATACATACTGCCACTTGTAGCAATAACTGTCTGAGGTGCTTTAGAACCTGAAGTCCATGTTGCAAGTAAAGTAGTTCCAGGACCTCCTGGTGATTTACCATCCCAAACACTTAATTTATCTGCTGCATCCTTAAACTTCAAAGTTGTCATGTTTAAGGTGATTTTCTTAGCGTTACAAGGCGTAATTTGTAAATATGAACGTGAACCTAAACCTTGGTTATTTCCATAATTCAGACCTGGTCCGCCATCGTCAAAGATAGAACCACTGTTGCTACCTACTACGTTATCATTATTCGGACCATAAGTACCATAACCCAAATTATATTGAGTTGGTAAGGTTACTGTAACATAACATTTCTTAACTATTGGCTTTGATGGACCAACATCATTTTGTGAAGTCAATACAACTGTATAGCATCCAGGGTAATCAAATGCGAACTCTGGTGTGGCTGAAAACTCATCAAATCCATTTCCCCAAGGGTCAGAATATACTTCTCCTGTTGCTAAACTCGGATAAAATCCGGATGATGCATAAGTGGTTGAGTCATATACTTCCCATGTCCATGCCCATGGGCCATTGGTAGATAAATCAAAGCACTGCATTGAACCATATTGTTCAACTATAACATTGTTACCAACAAAATCGGCAACTGGTATTGCAGTTGGAGCCTGTACATTGAGACATTTAACAACACTGTCAGAACCAAGACAATTGGTGCTTTTCAATTTAACACATTTATTGCCAGGTGTAGTCCAGGTGTAGTTAAAATTAACTGCGTTTGGAGCTTCAATTGAACCATTATTGTCAGCATCCCATTGATGAGAGATGTAACCAGATTGATTTCCATTGATAAATTTAACAACGGCTTTTACCCAGGCTTGGTTAGGTGCAATAAAACTAGCAGATAAACTGGTTGGTAATTGAAGACTTACGGTGTAATCTTCAGTTTCACCCCAGGTGTATGTTCCGCATGCACTACCCGGATTTGAAACTGAACCTTCAATTAATACAACACGCATTCTGGTATTACCAGGTACGATATTACATGGTACTGTCCATGAGTAGGTGAATACTGCTCCTGCTCCTGACTTCGATTGTGAAGTAACTGAAACTGCTTCACTCGATTCGAATGTGTTGTTTTTGTTGTAATCTATCCAGGCATTACAAGCATAAGTGTAGTGTCCATTACATGTACTTTCTGTTACAACAATGGTATACTTGGCACCTGCTGATAAATCAACAGGCGTTAATGCTGTCCAATCGGTGTAAGTTTGGCATGTTGGTGTACTGGAAACATTGTTCAGTGTAACTGTGTTTCCTTTTAAGTAGACAGAGGCTATATCCTCGTCAGCTGTAGATGTAGCATTGGAAGTACAGTACTGAGCGGAGAGTGTACTGATTCCGGAAAAAATAAGAATCGCCGCAAGTAAGTATCTGGCGAAACCTAATTTCTCGAGTAAATGATTAGTAAACTTATTCATATTTCTTATAATAGGTTGGCAATTTAATAGATAATTAATAAACTAGTATTTTTTACTTAAATGTTTGAAAATAGTATTAATTAATATATCCTTAGATATCATCTTTATTATCATTAATTTAAGGGTTTATTTAAAATAGTTCTAAATTAGTAGATATTCTAATAATTTACCCTTAATTAATTTAATTTCATGAGGATTATCTAAGCAAAGCTAAATAAAAATATATGAATAAAAATATGATTTGAGTCTATATGATAATAGCATTACACAATTGTGACCTGTTAATGACGAATACAAAAAAAACGCACCAGTTTTCACTGGTGCGTTTCATTATGATTGATTCAGATTAATTACTGCAATACTACGCGCTTGGTTACTACCTCGCCGTCTACAATCAACTTGATGGTGTAAACTCCTGCTGCGTTACCGCTCAGGTCTACATCAAATTTGCCGCTTACTTCGCTATAAGTTTTGCTTGTTACAAGCTGACCTAGTGCGTTGTAAACTTCTACAGTTGCATTGTTGGCTAATGCGCCGCCAAGATCTATGTTCACCAATCCACTGCTTGGGTTTGGATATACATTTACCTTGTCTTCTGCTTTAATATCATCTACTGATACTGTGCTGTTGAAGCATTTTGGCCAGTAGGTGAAGTATACCAATCTGGTAAATTCGTTAGAAATATTACCACTTGGGTCTGTTACTCTGTAAGTGATAGTGTAAATACCTTCTTCCCAGATGTTCACGTTCTGATTTACAACTTCAACCAATGGCTTCAATTGAGCTGGGCTGTAGTAGTTATCAGTGGTTGAAATACCCCACATTGGCCAGATATTTTCACCTACACAACCGTGGATGACTTCACCCCAGATTCTTGGAGCTTCAGTATCTACAACTTTAACAGTTCTGGTTTTGGTAGTGATGTTACCTGATCCGTCAACTGCCTGGAATACCTCTTGATATGTACCAAGTACGTTAGGATTAACATTGCTTGACAACATTACTAAACTCACTTGACCTGATCCGTAGTAGTTATCACTAACTGTAGCCGGAACTGAGTTGTATGGAGTTCTTACTTCGTGTTCAACGATATCGAAAGTATTAAGACTGATTACCGGAGGGATGAAATCATCTACTCTGTAATTTCTCATTACTGTGTCAGCCTGGTTACCGCTTTGGTCTACAGCATAGTAAACTACTGGGTAAGTTCTTCTGATCAAAGTATTCACCTGACCGTTGAAGCCCCACTCTTTAGTTAATACTGGATTTAAGTCGTAAGCATCTTCAACAGATGTTTGATCTAACCAAACGCTTCCGATCTGGATGTTTTCATCACCAAGACGTAAGATAGTTGGTTTTCTTGTATCTTCAACACAAACGTTTCTGGTTTTAGTTACAGAGTTACCTGCAACGTCCTGTACGAAATAGGTTAAAGTGTAGTTACCAATTGTTCTGGTATCAACTGAACCGGTTACAATAATTGAAGAGTTTAGATTACCATCTTTGTTGTCAGATGCTGTTGCGCCCGGATCAACGTATGGAGGATTGTTTCTATCAGCTTCTATACAACCAGGAGTACCAGGGTTCAAAGTCAGAATTGGCTTGGTTAAGTCATTCACAACAATGATTGTTCTGATAGCTGGAGTAGCTTTGTTGCCTGATTTGTCAGTTACGTTGTATTCTACAGAGTAGATACCAGTTACTGCTGCATCCAGGTCAGTTGTTACTGTCATTGCCAAAGTGATATCTCCTTCTGAAGCATCGTATGCAGTTGCACCGGCATCAGTATATGTAGAACCAACTTCAATTCTGATAGTATCATCATCTATTAAGGTAATAACCGGAGGAGTGTTGTCGTTTGCCAATATCAAACCATAATCTTCGAACTCACCTGCTGTGATTGGACCACAAGCTGTAGTGCTTTCGTTGTTATAGTTGGCAGCGATACGCATTTTAGTTAAACCTTCAAATGATTGAGAAAGTGCAGGTACTGTAAATGTAGTGCTGTAAACCTGATTGTATGTGCTGGTTTCGAAGAAAATCTGCTCACCTGCATCATCAAAGTCACCATCTATGTTCCAGTCAATCCAGCCTTTTCTGTTAGCAGGGTCTACATTTGAAGTTCTTGATACTTCTAATGTATAAGTACGACCGTAGGTCAATGTAGCTTTAACAGTGTTGCTGTAGTCAGTGTAGCTAGCGTCACCAGAAGTTGAGTAATTGTTGATCAACTCGCTGTTGCCATCTAATACTCTTACTCTGTTAATTCCAACGTCAGAACTTAAGATGTAAGCTGAAGGATTGCAATAGTCAAGAGCACAGATGTACTTATTCTTAACAATTGTTTTGGTTGTATTGGTTGGATCCAATGAGTTGTATGCTTTCAAAGTGATGGTATAGCAACCAGGAGAATTGAATTTAATTCTTGGGGTTGGGATTGAATCACCAGGAGTTGCATTGTATTTAATGAAACCAGTACCGTATGCTGAAGGAGCAGATGGTGGGTTCATTAAAGTATAAGTAGTAGGGAAGATAGTCCACTCAAATCTGTTAGCGTTGTCGCTGATAGGCTTCAAAGTGGTGATATCAACATTGATGTTTGGACGACGGTTAGAAGCTACAAAATCCAGTGAAGTTTGGGTATTTGGAGTTATAACGTCAATAGTTGTACAAGATTTATTGTTACCTACGCATGATTTAATCTCAAGACAGATTTCATACTGACCATCAGTATAGAATGTATAGTTAAAATCTTTCTTGGTGTTATTGCTCACTTGACTTCCGTCAATTGTCCACTCCCAGGTAGGTACACCAACCACATTTGTAGTAGTATTGGTAAACTTGATTGGAGTGCTATTGTAACTTGGAACAGAAGATGGAGTGAAGCTTGGAGTTGGCAATGTAGCCGGGCCAAGTTCTGAAGTGTAGAATCCTGCATAACCAGAGTCAACACCAGCTGCATCTGTTTCACACAAAATGTACATGCTACCACTTGTTGCTACTACAGTTTGAGGAGCTTTAGCGCCTTCTGACCAGGTAGCAAGTAAAGTTGTACCAGGACCGCCTGGAGATTTACCATCCCAAACGCTTAGCTTATCAGTACCTTTGAACTTCAACTGAGTCATAGTCAAAGTGATTTTCTTAGCGTTACAAGGAGTGATTTGCAAATATGAACGTGAACCTAAACCTTGGTTGTTACCATAGCTCAGATTTGGGCCGCCATCGTCAAAAATAGTACCGCTGGTGCTACCAACAACGTTGTCATTGTTTGGACCATAGGTACCGTAACCCAGGTTGTACTGAGTAGGAAGAGTTACAGTGATGTAACATACTTTTCTTTTAATAGCTGAAGGACCAACGTCGTTACGTGCAGTTAATACTACAGTGTAGCAACCTGGAATATCGAATGCAAACTCAGGGTTTTGAGAGAACTCATCGTAACCATTGCCCCAAGGATCTGAATACAAATCACCATCAGCTAAGTTAGGATAGTAACCAGATGAAGCATAAGTAGTTGAGTCATAAACATCCCAAGTCCAAGCCCATGGCCCGTTTGATGAGAGGTCATATAATCTTACTGATTGATACTGCTCGATAGTAGTTCTTTCAGCAACAAAATCTACAACTGGAACTGCAGTTGGAGCCAATACGTTAAAACATTTAACGATAGAGTCTTTACCTAAGCAGTTGGTAGAACGCAATTTAACACATTTGTTGCCAGGAGTAGTCCACATGAATTGTGGGTTTTTGTAGTTAGGTGTAACACCTTTCTGTTCGTAAGTACCATCATTGTTTGCATCCCAGGCGTGTTCAGTGTAACCTACCTGATTGCTGTTAATGAAAGTATTTACAGTTTTTACCCAAGTTTGGGTTGGAGCGATGAAATTAGCTGAAACACTTGTAGGTAATACAAGGTTAATAGAAAAATCTATTGTTTCACCATAATAAGGAGCACCACTACAAGTAGTACAACCGTATGAAGCTTGCATAGTATAACCATTATAGTTACCTACTACACGCATTCTGGTTGCGCTTGGAGTAACATTACAAGGAATTGAAATGTTTCTGCCAATCAATGAAGATGGTGTTAATGTACTTGCTGGAATTGTTGATGATCCCAGATACTCTCCAGCATCCAAGAAGTCCTTGTCGTTGTTAAAGTCAATGAATACTCCGGCATATCCTGAATAGGTATATGCACTTGATCCACTTACCTCTACAAGATAGGTGTTACCTGCGACTATGTCGAAGGCTCTAGATGTTGGATTTGCCAGTCGCCACTCCTGACCGCAATTGGTGCTTCCACTGAAACCATCTGCCGGTGAATTAAAAATCACCTGACTTCCGGCACTGATTCTTACCTGCTCCAATGCAAAAATGTAGTTACTTGCTGTGTAACCACCAATGCTCGAGTTCTGGTAATAGTGAAAACCATCGCACCACGGCGCTTGTGCATTTGCACTCATTCCTAACAGCGCCACCAAAGGTGCCGTTAGCATGAATTTCAATGCTTTAAAGTTTGTAATTAATCTTTTCATAATGCGAATCTTAATAATTATTTGGTTCCAAAAATAAACAAGTTATCAAATAAAACAAATTTTAAATATTTTTTAAGTAATAAAATGACAAAAAAATGATAATGTAAAGGAATCGCCTTATTTTACTAATATGTTAGCCTTTATGGCAAACTTATTTTTAATACTTGGCCAGCTTGTAGATTATCTGAACTTAGATTGTTCTCTTTTTTTATTGTCTCTACTGATACACCATATTTTCGTGATATACTATATAAGGTATCTCCGGTTTGAACAGTATACTCTATTGGTTTGGATGTTTCCGTCTTGGAACTTTTGCTGACCTTTAATTTCTGTCCTGACTTTATCTGCGAATTGGTCAAGCCATTTAACGAAATCAATTCTTCAACTGTTAGTCCATACATGCGACTGATACTATATAAAGTCTCCCCTTCTCCTACAACATGCAATTCTGTATCCGTATTCTCCTGCTCTTTTGGTACATATCTGCCTGTGTCAGGACGGGCATCTGCTTTATGCTGTAATTGTAAAACTGTTCCAGGCTTTGGCTCTGTTCCGGGAACCATCAGGTTCTTCTTATATAAGGTGTTGATTTTTATCGCATACTTCTGTGAAATGTCCCACATACTCTCTCCCTCTTGCACTTTATGACTTTCTACACTGGCCTTCCTTTTCTTTGGACGCAAATACAATACATCACCTGGCTCTATTGGTCCATGGTATTTTAAATCGTTGTATTTATTAATCTTCCTCTCGCTTTTGTCGTAAGCATCAGCTATGGTCTCTACAGTCTGATTCGGCTGAACCACTGTTGAAGGTACATTATTATATACAATATCAATTTTTGCCGGCACTAATGTCGAATAAGGGTTGTAACCATTCATGATCATTGTGTCATAATGTGCCAGATTGTTCTTTTCAATCGTTCTTATTAATAACTCAGCATATTTCTGATTGGTCGCATAACCTGCTTTTAACAAACCTTCTGCCCAGGCTTTATAATCTGATATTTCCAACTCAAATAAAGCTGCATAGCGCTTGTTCTCCTTTAAAAACCTTGAATGATCTTTATAGCTCTCTTCTGCTGTCTTATAGCACCTAAAACATTCTCCAACTGCATCATCATCTTCTAATATGGTGCAGCCTGTCCAGTCTTTCTTACATTTTATACCAAAATGATTATTGCCTTGTTTGGCTAATCTGCTGTTGCCGCTGCCACTTTCTAATAAACCCTGTGCCAATGTGATGCTTGCCGGTATTTTATATTCCAGCATCTCTATCATTGCTATGTTTTTAAACGTGTCAATATATTGTCTCACAGTCATGGTCTGAGCTTTTACGCCAACCACACTGAATACTAATAAAACAAAAATGACTATCGCTTTTTTCATTAAAACTGCAAATTTAGCCCTACAGACAACTTTCTACCCCGCTTTTTTGTCAACATAAAAACACCCTTTATAATGAAAACGTCTCTATTTAAAGATTATTTTAACTCCAACTCTTTAGCTCCAACTTTATTTTATAGACTTTGACAATAACCATCCTTTTACTTCCCCTATTGCTAACTCAATTATACTGCCTATTTTTGTAATCATTTTTATGAAAAATTTAAAATTCATAACCCTCATACTTTTATCTGTCTGTTTTTCTTTTAAAGTGGTGGCTCAGCCTACCGAACCTCCGCCACCTTCAATGAAAATGTCTTTTAGTAATAACACCCCTAAAACAGGTGATGTCATCGAAGTCATTTTTGAAATTGATCTGCCCGAAGGTTTTCACTTATACAGTACTTATAATAAATGTGATGTTGGTCCTTTGCCTTCAGTATTTATTTTCAAACCTAATCCTTCTTATTGCCTGGTGGGTGAAGTGGCCAGTATTGGCGACCATCATATAAAGGATGAAACTTTTGGCTGTGAAGTCGGCGAATTCACTAAAAAAGCAAAATTCAAACAAAAAGTTAAAGTACTCACTTCTGCTGTTACCATCTCTGGTTATTACGATGGTCAATGGTGCTCTGCTGCTGCATGTTTCCCTATTTCAGAATTGCCTTTTTCAGGTAAACTTAAAGCTTCAGGACCTGATAAAGTTTGTGATGAAAAACAAGTGGAACAAACACTGGTTATTGATACGCCGGTGGTCAACGACCTGCCATTGGTAACACCGAATGATACCAATACCAATAAAGATACTAGCGAATGTAAAACCTGTTCTTATAAACTCAATGGAGCTAATGATAATGCGCCATGTGAAAGAAAAACATTCAATGGAAAGTCTATTTTAGCTGAAGATACTGATTTCTTGAGTCTGTTTATTCTGGCTTTCTTGTCGGGTTTGGTGGGTTTGCTTACTCCTTGTGTATTCCCAATGATACCTATGACAGTGTCTTTTTTTATGAAGGATGATAAAAAATCCAAAGCTAAACTAAATGCTATAGTTTTTGGATTATCCATCATATTTATATACACGGTATTAGGAACTCTGACTGCTTTTGCTTTTGGTGAGGATGCCGGAAATGTCATTTCTACCCACTGGCTGCCCAATATACTGTTCTTCTTAATCTTCGTCATTTTTGCATTTTCATTTTTTGGGGCCTTCGAAATTGTACTTCCGTCTTCGCTTGTAAATAAAGCAGACAGAGAAGCTGATAAAGGTGGTTTATATGGTGCTTTCTTTATGGCCCTGACCCTTGCAATCGTATCGTTTTCATGTACCGGACCTATAGTCGGTTCTGTTCTGGTTGGCGTATCAGGTGGTAATTTTTTAGGCCCTGTTATCGCTATGTTCGGCTTCGGATTGGCTTTTGCTTTGCCCTTCACTTTATTCGCTTTGTTTCCTTCAATGCTCAAAACTTTGCCTAAAAGCGGTGGATGGCTCAATGCAGTAAAAGTATGTCTTGGTTTCCTTGAATTAGCTTTCGCTCTCAAATTTTTAAGTGTCATCGACCAAACTTATCACTGGCATATTCTCGACCGTGAAGTTTATTTAGTTTTATGGATATCCATTTTTGCTTTAATGGGAGTTTACTTACTTGGAAAACTTAAATTCTCTCATGACTCAGATTTGAAATTCCTTAAAGTACCTAGATTACTCTTTGCGATTGCAACTTTCTCTTTTGTTATGTATCTGATTCCGGGATTATGGGGTGCTCCGCTTAAGTTCTTATCTGGCTATTTGCCACCAATGAGTACCCAGGATTTTGATATTAACAGAAGTATTCGCGAAGCCAATGGTTTGTCAGGTAATCTTTGCAGCAAACCTTCTTATGCAAACGAACTGCACATTCCTCATGGTTTAAGTGGTTATTTCGATTATGATGAAGCAGTAGCTTGTGGTAAAGAACTTAACAAACCTGTGTTTCTCGATTTTACCGGTCATGGTTGTGTAAACTGTCGTAAAATGGAAGAGAAAGTATGGAGTGACCCAAGAGTGCTTAAAGTGCTTAGAGATGAATATGTCATTGCATCACTATATGTAGATGATAAGAAAATTAAACTCGATCCTTCTCAGTATTTTGTTGGCAGACACAGCAAAAAGAACATTACCACACTTGGTAAGAAAAATACAGAAATTGAAGCCTGCTATTTTGGCGCCAATTCACAGCCATTGTATTGCCTGCTGGATAGAAAAGAAAATTTGTTACAGGCACCAGTTGGAACTGAAATTAACAACAAACAGTTTGACGCAGATGAATTTCTTAAGTTCCTCGAAGATGGTGTTAAAGAATATAAAAATAGAAACCCAAAACCATGAGTCAAGTAAAAGCACATTTTCTCGAAGCAAAAGCCATACTGGATGCCTTTTTATCTGATGATAATAATTTCATTCAAATTGAAAAAGCAGGTGAATTAATGGTTCAATCAATTAAAAATGGCGGAAAAATATTGAGTTGTGGCAATGGTGGTAGTCTTTGTGATGCTATGCATTTTGCTGAAGAGCTTACCGGTAGATACAGGGATAATCGTCAGGCAATTCCGGCAATCGCTATTTCAGATGTCAGTCACATGGCTTGTGTTGGAAATGATTATGGCTATGAATTTGTCTTTTCACGATATCTCGAGGCATTAGGCAACAAAGGTGACGTTTTACTGGCTATTTCAACCAGTGGTAATTCTCCTAATGTTCTAAAAGCAATTGAAACAGCTAAAGTCAAAGGTATGAAAGTCGTTGGCTTCACGGGTAAAAATGGTGGAGCAATGGCAAATATCTGTGATGTCGAAATAAGAGCACCTCATTCTTCTTATGCAGACAGGGCTCAGGAGATTCACATCAAATGCATTCATAGTCTCATCGATTATATTGAAAATCACCTGTAAGGAGTGAATTTAATATAAAATAAAAGGCCTCCATTTCTGAAGGCCTCTATCCTATTATGAAAAAATTTACTTACTAACCTTAAAACCAGTTTTAGTGTTTTCAAGATTGGTTCATACTACACCTATATAGACGACAAATTTTTCTAAAACGCTGCATTGTTGCAGAATTTTTTTTGAAATACCCTTTTTTCTTAACGAACCGCTATTCTCAGTTCACTTGTCATTCTTAACTTCGTAAAGTTAATTATGTTTATTCGTGCGTATGGTTCTGCAGTCTATGGTGTAAATGCCTATACGATTGCAGTTGAAGTGAATGTCAGTGGTGACGGAGGTAAATTCAATATGGTCGGTTTACCTGATAATGCAGTAAAAGAAAGCTGGACCAGAATAATGACGGCTTTTAAAAACAACGACCTGCATTTCCCAAGAAAAAAAATAGTCGTCAATCTTTCGCCTGCTGATATCAGAAAAGAAGGAAGTGCCTACGACCTTACAATTGCTATGGCCATATTGGCAGCCGATTCTCAATTGTACAACAGCACGGATATTGAAAAATACATCATCATGGGAGAACTTTCTATGGATGGAAGTGTCCTGCCTATTAAAGGTGCTCTTCCAATCGCTGTACAAGCTAGAAAAGAAGGATTCAAAGGGTTTATTCTGCCCCATCAAAATGTCAGAGAAGCAGCATTAGTGGATGGTCTCGAAGTCATTGGCATTAAAAATATCGATGAACTTGTCAAACACTTCAAAGGTGAAGAAACCTTATCGCCATGCCAGGACAATCCATTGGAGGAATTTAATTATGCGTCCCGAGATTTCGATCTCGACTTCTCAGATGTTCAAGGTCAGGAAAATATCAAACGTGCCATGGAAATTGCCGCAGCTGGTGGACACAACATCATTTTAATTGGACCTCCTGGAGCGGGGAAAACCATGCTGGCCAAACGTTTGCCTAGCATACTTCCTCCAATGACCCTCGAAGAAGCATTAGAAACAACTAAGATTCATTCCGTAGCAGGTAAGATTGGTGATAATGGTGGCCTTATAGCACGCAGACCATTTCGCTCACCCCATCATACCATCAGTGATGTGGCATTGGTAGGTGGAGGCAATCATCCTCAGCCTGGCGAAATATCTCTGGCTCATAATGGTGTATTATTTCTGGATGAATTGCCCGAATTTAAAAGGACAGTTCTGGAAGTTATGCGTCAGCCTCTTGAAGACCGAAAAGTGAACATTTCCAGAGCGCGTTTTTCTGTCGATTATCCCTCTGGTTTTATGTTGGTAGCCAGCATGAACCCCTGCCCTTGCGGTTACTTCAATCACCCGGAAAAAGAATGTACCTGTGGTTCTGTTGTTGTGCAAAAATACCTGAGTAAAATTTCAGGCCCCTTGCTCGACCGCATCGATATTCATATTGAAGTTACTCCAGTGAGCTTCGATGAACTCGCTTCAAGAAAAAGAGTCATTGTAGCTCGAGATATTCAATTGCAACGCTATGCCGGAAAAGATGGTATTTATTGCAATGCCCAAATGCCAGGCAATCAAATCAAGGAGCTTTGCGCCATCAATGAAGCTGGTAATTTACTGCTCAAAAACGCCATGCGCATTCAAAACCTTAGTGCTCGCGCTTACGACCGCATTCTGAAAGTTGCACGCACCATCGCCGACCTCGATTCAAGCCCCGACATTCAAACCCATCACCTGGCCGAAGCCATACATTACAGAAGTTTGGATAGAGAAAGCTGGGGTGGGTGAGGGCGCAGATAAACTTTTTATTTAAGGTAAACTATCACCCAAAAGAGTGAAATTCATCACCCTTTTGGGTGATTTTAGTGTCGATTTCTTGTTTTTGTTAAAAATTATTATCTACATTCGAAGAAGCTAAACTATGAAATCTTTTAAACTTACGAATTTATCAGAGACTGATTTTAAAGAAACTCCCTCATTTACATCACACAAAACTCGAATTACTCTATCAAATAAAATCCTTTTGTATATAATTACACAAATAGCAATTATCATTTAGTACCATGTATTTTAATTGTTTCAATAAAAAGAAATCTCATCTTAATGTTAAAAGGAAAATGGACAATTGTGAAATAGGTCATAAATAGTATCAACGTTTCATTTATAAAATTTCTAGACTACTTAAATACTTTGAATTGTGAATTTTAAATAAAAATAGAGTATCGAATTTGCAAATATTTTCAAACTTAAATTAATTCAACATTATAAAAGGAAAAATAATTTGCCGTTAATTCAAGAAAAATTGAAAACAAGAAGGTTTGATTTAAAACTACAATACATAAAGAATGTAATATACCAAGATGTTTACGTATCGATAAAAAAGCTTTTCATTTACTTACATAGTTGAATATACTCTACTTCAATGACCTTTTTTAACTAAAACATTAAGAAATATACTCTACCTCAAAATTTAAAATAACTAAAAATGAATATTAAATACAAACTTTTATTAATTCTGATATTTATAATATCATTCCCAAAAATTTATAGTCAAAATGATACTATGCTATGTGTCAAGTTCAATAACTTAAAATCGCTTTTTGATACAACGCAATATTCTGCACCTGATTATACAGCAAACGATACATTAAACAATATCCTAAAACGCTTTAATACCAGTTTTTTCGCGCCCTCTTATTCAAACTATGTAAAAAATTTAGAACTTAAAAAATACTATTCCATAAGATTTGATGGTTCAATAGGTAATTTCATCGCCTCACTCGACAGTCTTGATGTCCTAGATGAAATTGATACGATTTGCCTCAGCTTTTCACATTGTTCTAGTCCAATTTCTATAAACGATGAGAGGATTGTCCTTGGGTGGTCAAATAATGATGCTCTGGAGCTGATTGATGCACAATGCGCTTGGTCAATTACTCAAGGTGACACAAATTTAAGAGTAGCTTTTGCAGATACAGATTTTGAACCCACACATGAAGATCTTGTTGGTCAGATTCGTGAAATCTATGGCGAAATATCGGCTGGAAATCCTCATGGGATGCATATGATAGGTGCAGCTGGGGCTAAACCCAATGGAATTGGAGTGATTGGCGCTGGTTACAACTTGCGCTGGGATGGGTCAAGAGTGTTTCATAAACAGTCTACTGGGCAAACTGGTGGAAATCCAGGACCGGCGATTACAAACGCAGCAAATAAAGGTGCAAGGGTGATAAATGTTAGTTTTAGTACAACAGGAGATTATGATTTCAAACCAGATGCTGTTCAAGACTTGATAAATCAAGGAATAGTTCTGGTAGTCTCTGCCGGAAATTTACCGAGTAGTACGAGCCACAATTCAATTGCTAATATACCTGGTGTAATTTTAGTAAGTGGTGTGAATAATGTTGGAGAACATGGCCCTACAAATTACGCACATAATTCATATGTCGATTTATGTGCTCCGGCAATGAACGTTTCAACTTTAGATATCTCAAACGGATATACAGGTTCATGGGGAACTTCACCTGCCGCTGCACTTGTTTCGGCGACAGCAGGTTTAATTCTTTCCTTAAACCCTTGCTTTACTCCACCACAAGTTGAACAGATAATAAAAACAACTACAAAACCTATTTTAGATGCTTCCTCTTTCCCTGGAACAGTTGGTACAGGATATCTTGATATGTACTCTGCCTTGAACCTTGCAGCAGGTAGAAGTGGGACTCTTTCCTCTAACGAAACTTGGCAAACTATTAAAGTTATAAATGGGGTCTTGGTGGTTCCAAATGGTATAACATTGACAATTAAATCAACAGTAGTTTTTTATTCAAACTCCAGCATCTATATTCAGGCTGGAGGCAAGGTAATCGTCGATGGAGGCGTCTTGACAGGGCATTGCGGTTGGGATGGAATCCGTGTTGAAGGTAATAGTTCTTTGAACCAGATAGGAAATAATCAGGGTATTCTTGAGTTGAAAAACGAAGCGAAGATTGAAAACGCTATTAATGCTGTTAGTCTGAGTGGGCTGGATGGATCAGGTAACATTAATTACTCAAAGTTTGGCGGTATTATCAGATCAGATAATGCTACTTTTTTAAACAATAAGCGGGATGTTGAATTTCTATCATATCATCCAAAAGTTGGTAGTACCGAAACCAATAACAAGTCTTATTTTATTAATACCTCTTTTTTGACTACAAATGGTTTCCTATATTATAATTCTGTGGAACCCCATGTTACAATGTGGGATGTAAATGGGATTAGGTTCTTGGGATGTAAATTTGAAGATATGTTGACTAATATAAATATAGGTAGTGGTACTAGTGGGAGAATAGGCATTTTCTCGATTGGTTCAAATTATCTAGTTTCTGATTTTTGTCTGAGCGTTCCTTGCACTCCAATTCCTTCCCTTTTTATAAATCTAGATAATGCAATTGTTAGTTATGGCCAAGGTACGAGGGGAAACACATCAATTTCGAATACTACCTTTAGTTGCAATAAAGGTGTTTATTTGCAAGGGTTTGACTTTCCAGTTATCAGAACCAATACATTTAATATATCCCATGTAGTACTTTCTTCTGGTTCTACTAATTACCCATATGGACTTTATCTTGACCTTTGCCATGATTTCAATACCGAGAACAATACTTTCAATGGCTTAAATCAGAGTTCTGCAAAGGGTGCAGGAGGATTGATAATAAGGAGTTCAGGTGTTAATAACAACGTTTTCTATAGATGCAACTTCTCTGATATAAGAGTAGCAACTCAAGCTCTTGGTGAAAACAGGGATGCAGGATTAACCAAAGGATTACGTTTCAGGTGTAATTTTTACTCAAATAATTATGCGGATTTAGATATTAGGGATGATGGCGTTTCAAATATTAATGGTCAAATTGGCATGGCTCAATATCAAGGAGTGGTGCAAGGAGCCTTCCCAAAATGCTTGGATAATAAGTTCAGCAATTATTCAGTATTGCCAAGCCTTGAGATTGGCAATTATGCTTATTGGACAAGTCCTTTCACAGGAATGAAATTTACTAATAGAATTGAATATGTATTTTCTGGTTCAGCCATTGTAGCGAATAGATTTTATCCAAACTCTATTTCAAATAACGTTTCTAGAGTTAATTATAATACTTCTGAAAATTGCCCTAACCTTATTGAATCATGGGGAAACAACCCCTGGAACATTGCATACGGTTTGAACGTCAAATTGCCACTAATAATTAATAAGTCTAATGAACTTCAAGGACATGTTGATGGGGGAAATACTCAAAATCTTATTGACATTATTAACTCCGTCACGTCTATTACATATCCAATCCTTGAAGCCAATCTGTTAAGTTATTCACCATATTTAAGCAATACTGTGCTTGCATTAATTGCTGAAAAAGAATCAGTTTTTGACAGTTCAGCCACTTTGAATCTGCTTCTCGCCAATCCCCATAGTTCGAGATCGGCATGGGTACAGACAAATCTGGACAATAGGTTAACACAGTTGCCTAGCAGTTACCGTGATTCAATAAATAATTTAATCGACTCATTCACCAATATGGACTCGCTTAGCTCAGATGTGGCTTCATTATTAGATGATTATGACTTTCTTCTATCTGAGTTGGTATATTCATTCACCAAAGACACCATTACTCAAATTGATTCACTGGATGAATGGTTGAAGCATCCCGTTGAACTAAAGTATCACTATGCCCTAGCGGAAATGTACTTTAATAACGGGGATTGGGAGATGTTTAACGACATTATTGATAGTATTCCAGAAAAATTTGATTTAGACGCTGGTCAAAATTTGTATCATGATGCTTATACCACTCTATATGAGAAACTCCATGAATGGCAGAGCAGTGATTCAGGCATATATTTTCCTGACTCAACAAGGTTTTCCTGGATTCTTGATTTTGGAAATGAATATTCTTCCTTTCTACCTGTCAAATATTATTCTTTGCTTGCTATCAATGATTCATTTCCCAGGTTTCCAGATGTCTACATCGATGAGATTGAAGGGTCCACATTGCCAAATACTGGTCAGGAAACATCCGTTAACGCCATGGACTATAATCATCTAGGTTATTCCATTTGGGTTTTTCCTAATCCCGTTTCGAATGGCCTGACACTGTCCTGGAAAGGTTCTTTCGTGCCCTCAACTATAAGAATCTATGACCTGAGTGGCAAGCTTTGCATATTGAATTCGTGGGAAAATTCTGATGATATCCGAATTGAGACTGACAAACTTAGCAATGGGATTTATTTACTGGAGGTTATTGACAGAAATAATACTAAATTCGTTTGGAAAATCCAAGTCAGGTAAAAATCATATGGGTGGGATCGTTTTATATTCTTACCCATCTTGACTAGCAATGATTCATAGTACAATGAAACAGACCGCAATTATTTTGTGCCTATTCGCTCATCTGAGTCTTTCGGGACAATCCGAATGGTTCAGGTTTTCAAACGGGTGGAAAGCTTTCGGAAGCTTCCTTGAAGAGGATACAATCATTTCATTCTGCCAAGGGGCAAAAGGCTTTGACAACCTGATCATTGTCAACAGACATCACCTTTCAAGCGGAGATTTAATTCGCAGTGACACATTTGACTATATGATGCTTACAGGCGACAGCATCTTCAGTAGTCAGTTTAACACCAATACCTCCTTTACGGTGAATCCATACACCGGAGGGTTCGACCTGGGTTTCAGCTATCTTGAGAAGGTCAAAGGCGCTTACCGATGGAGAGCGGGTGTCTTCCATGAAAAATCCTTTAAAAAGTGGCCCGCCGAACTGAGCATGGACACATTCGATTCCCACTTGATGACTTTGCATCGGATTAATGGAACTTCATACGCCATAGTTACATGGATAGTGAGTTATGGTCCATTGAACGGCAAGAACAACTGGCGGGTAGTGAGATTCAAGAATGATTCTTCATTCAATGTTATAAGACAACAAGTGCAACCTAACTGTCAGGGATGCAGGCAGACAAGTTTCGAAAAAGTCTACAAGGACATGCTGGATAGCAACAGCCTGCTGCTAGAAACTACTGACTATGGTGATTACTACGGCTCACCTAACAGCTGGCAAACCGAGATTATAAGGCTTGACACGACTGGAAAGGTGGTCTGGGTCAGCAGGCCAAATAATAATGATAGTTTCAATACCGCCTCTTTCCAGATGATTCAGAAGCCAGATGGAAATTTCATCTGCTCCTGGAATACTATATATTATGCCCCACATAAGCAACCTGGTCATAACACTCCATATGCAGAGGTAAACGACCAGGCAACCATTTGGTTCGCCGAAATTGACAGGAATAATGGCAAGATACTCTGGCGAAAGAACATTCAGGAATACTTCAACATGCACATGTCGAAATCCGATATTCCTGGTAAGTATGACCCTAATGATCTTGATATATTCAAGGTGAGCGTGACAAGAGACGGCAAATACCTCTTATGGTCAGGGCATCGTTCCAGGACTTATCAGTATTTTCTGAGTTGGAAGAGACTTGCTGTGGTGTTCAAGACTGATTTGATGCTCAATCCAATCTGGTACAGGGAGTATGAGTTCTATCCTGGTGATTATGGTGACAAGGGCATGTGGGTGCTCAACCATGTGGAAGCCACTGATGGGAGTATTCTTGTTTCTGGTGAATACGACAATTGGAACGGACAGGCAAGTGGAGGTGAGTTCTGGCAGAAGGCTACCCTTCTGAAACTCGACAGTTTCGGTTGCTTGGATAAAGGTTGCAACCTGACAAGTCTTTCTCCATTTGAATACAAGCTTCATTTGATACAGGTCTATCCCAACCCTACAGAAGGTAGATTCAGTATAGTTTACCCTGAAGGGATTCAGGTCTCCTCTATTCAACTAATCAATTCAGAGGGTAAGTGCGTGCAAGTTCTTGACCCGGGGTCAAGTGATCATAAGCTGTCAGAAAACCTCCATGCAGGACTCTATTTGCTTGAAATTGGCACTTCTAATGGGGTATTCCATGTGAAAATAATACTTGAATGATAAGGTTCAAATCTGATCTAAAAACTAACATTTTCGCTATTGTTTCATTTAATCAGCGCAGAGATGACCAAATATATCATCTAACATTTCCTTAATCCGAAAATGAGGTAAAATTTATTTTTTTTCCTCAAACCTATTGGTATCCTCAATGGCATTTATTGCAATTCACAAATTACAGGCAATCAAATCAAGGAGCTATGCGCCATCAATGAGGCTGGTAATTTACTGCTCAAAAACGCCATGCGCATTCAAAACCTTAGTGCTCGCGCTTACGACCGCATTCTGAAAGTTGCACGCACCATTGCCGACCTCGATTCGAGCCCCGACATCCAAACCCATCACCTGGCCGAAGCCATACATTACAGAAGTTTGGATAGAGAAAGCTGGGGTGGGTGAGAATTGTTCTTAATTTAAAAATACCTAGTCTAAAAATTTGCATAATCTGAAATAGTCGCTACATTGCAGGCGGGAATTCATGCTATATGCTTACAAGACTCGCCGAATATATACCTATTCTGTCTTCTTTAATGGCTTTTGTATTCGCTTTTGAAGTCCTTAAAATTTATCTCAAATTTAAAAGAAAATTTGTCCTCTGGTGGACCATCGGTCTTTTCCTCTTTGGTCTGGGCACTATGGCCGAAGGTATTAACAGTCTTTTTGGCTGGTCTGAAACCAATTTCAGATTCTGGTTTATTACAGGCGCTCTGTTCGGTGGTTTCCCGCTCGCTCAAGGTACTGTCTATTTGTTTCTCTCCGAAAAAATTGGAGATAGAACCACCATATTCTGGTTAATCTATTTGCTCATTGCAAGCTCTTGTGTTGCGCTATCTCCTCTTTCTATCCCTGCCGATTTTAACGGTAAACTGTCTGGCGATGTATTGTCCTGGCAATGGACCCGCCTGTTCTCTCCTTTCATCAATACCTATTCCTTTATTTTTCTCTTTGGTGGTGCGGTGTATTCTGCTAATCAATACTTCAATCAAATCAACAGAGAATCCAAATTCATCGCTTGTCTCTATATTTCATTTGGTGCTATTTTACCAAGTATCGGTGGCATCTATATGAAAATTGGATATGTCTATGCTCTTTATATCACCGAATTTATAGCCATACTTTTAATTTACCGGGGTTTCAGGATATTTGTCAAGGGTGAAGACGATGTTGAATAAAAAAGCGCCCTGAGGCGCCTTTCTAAATTTTTCTATATAAATGCTTATGATGCTTTTTCTAAAGATTCTATTAATATCTTATTGTTTAATCAGTCGCATCGTTCTGTCGCCAACTTTAACCGTGTAAACACCCGGCAACCAATCTGAAGCATCTATGCTCATCTGATATAAAGATGTTTCTGATGAAAACACCACCTGTCCCATCATATCTATGATTTCAACAGTGCCTATTTCATTGCCTGAGCTGATAGTGAAAACATCACTGCCTGGATTTGGGTATACCTGGATATTCGAATTGTCATTTGAACAATTTACTCTGCTTATCGGTGAGTAGGCTTTTATTCCTTCAGGATTTATTTCTACTACACGAATGAAGTGAATATTGTCTCCATTAATTTCCAGTTCATAATTCGAATATTTCAATCCATTGGCTTGAATAGACTTGTAAGTCACCCATTTCTTTCCATCTTCACTGATTTCAATATCATAAAGCATATTCTGTCCTTCTTCTGCACTTGTCCATTCAAAATGAACATTTGAATTTTGACATTCTGCATGTATGCTGATAAATTTTACAGGCAATGGATTAATCATTCCGGCTCCAAAACCCCAATTACTCCAGCCACTGGCGTCAGTTCTTTTCACTACCGGACGGCTTAATGTGCCTGTTGGTTCTTCTTGAGTTCCGCTTTCAAACCATGGACTATTGCCAACTCTTTTAATGGCGCTTAGTTCACATAAGTAATTTATGCTGTGAAATCCCTGTCCTACCAGTGTTATATCGTAATCGCCTCCTGTTAATCCGTTATCAGGTGTCATTTCCCAATATCCTTCATCACTTGTTTCGGTAATATCGAAAGGTACACATGAGCCAGCTGAAGCCACGTTGACAATTGGAATTCCATCTGTACCCATTGTTGTAGGATTAAAATATGCACTTAAAGTTCCGCCTGCTGAAGGGGCATTGCTGAATTCTACTGTTACAAATCTATCGTAACCATTGTATCCCAATGGAAACAATCCACTTGCATTTCCTGTATTTGTCGATGCTGCAAACCATCTCATAAAACGACCTAGTATTTGTCCTGATGTGTAGTTAAGAGTACCCGTATTTGAAACCGAATTGCCTAATACCAGGGTATAATTCAGCATATTTATTTCTCCGCTAAGCATGCTTAATTCATTGCTTATCGTATCATCATCATAAAGTATTACTCCACTCGGATTATTAATTTCCAAACTGTAAATTGTCTTGTTATAAAATGCATCAGTCGGTATTTCCTGCAATGCATCGCCGGCTAATATCAATTTTGACCCAGATGTATTGGCATAAATAACAGCACCTCCGTCCAGTGTAAGGTCACCGGTAAGTGTCAGCTCGTATCCATTTAAGTCGAAACCAAAATTGTTTTGCTCATTGATTAAACCTCCTATGATGTGGTTGGCATCCATCTGACAATGATTAACCGGTGATACATCAAATATCACAAATGCATTATCCGGTGGAATTGTTCCGCCTAACCAATTACTGGCATTGGCAAAATCTGAATCGATATTGCCTCTCCAGTAATACCCGTCTAATGCGCCCATCATTGGAACTGTACCCCTTGAAATTTTATTATAGTCTTCGCCTATTCCTGCAATAGAAGTGCCTTGCAGATACATTTTACACATATAACTGGCACTGGTTTGTGCACCTTCATCAATAAAATTTGGAAACAAAGATTGGCTGTTTGGATCCTGACCAGTTGCTGTTCTTAATGATGTTAAAGTGTTTAAATCGCCGGATAAATACCCTAACATACTACCTGAACCTGATACATAATAGTCATTATAATCGCAGCTTAACCCTAATGAACTATAAAAATAAGCAGCATAATGCTTGGCAGTACCCGATGTGTTAGCCCTTTTATTGATAAAAATATTACTCTCTATTATCCTTGAACTTGTATTGAAATACTCGTAATACGCATAACTGTTTTTTGAATTGGTAGAGCCATTTATATATACGGTATTGAAATAGATATTGGTTGAATATCTGTGACCTATCCCTACAAATGGACAAGTTGAATAGGTCATGCCACTTCTGTTTGTTCCCAGTAATACTATATTATTGAATACAGGACCATTTGTTCCGCTATAGTCATTATAAATTCCATACACCGGATTGTTGGTATTACCTGTACAACCTAATCCATGAACAAAATTACCTGAAATAGTCTGGTCCTGGCTATAAGAGGCATGTATACCATATATTGATCCGGTTCCATCAGAAGTTAAATAAGCTATTTCATTGTCTTTTATGATCGCACTATCCATATAGGAAAGTATGCCATACATCGCGTCTGTTGAGCTTGAGTTTCCTCTGCTAATGCCTGCAATAGTATTATTACTAATTACTTTTGCGCCTAACGTAATTGATGAAGCATATACACTTGTAAAAAAGTTTCTGGTCACTGAAGTTGTATTCAATGCAATTGTGATGCTGTTATTGACTATTAAACTCCCAATTGTATTATAACAAAAACTGTCAATTGAATTTCCGGTGTAAGGTTGCATGTGTACACCATAAGCATCAAAATTTTGTGCGTCTAAGTCAATACCTGCAATGGCATTGTGATTACAATTCGTCACATTCACAATGTAATTACTATACGCCAGTGGTACTAAAAAGTAGTACAATGAAAATGTATTGTTGGTTTGAGTTAAAGTAATACTTCCGTTATCGATAGCGCTGCCAATGGTGTTGTAATTCATTGTCACCTTTCCTCTTCTTACCTGTATGGCAGAAAATCTTGGAACAGAATTATTTGTGCTACTTGAAGTAGATGAAGAACTGAAATTAATGTTGCGGATTGTGTTGTTATTTATTGTATTTAAATTGGCATATCCAACATCATTGCCAATTTCTATCAAATAAAATTCTTTGATATCACCTGTATAGGTCATTGCTGTACCTCCACATTCAGGCTCCGAACCACCTATATAATTATTACTAATATCATAACCATCTCCTGATCGAATACATATTGCGCTGATAATACCTGCTGTTGTTAAATTGGTTGATGTTGTTTGGTATATGCTGTTATTGGTAATAGTCCATTGTGAACTGGTTCCATAATACAAGTAAATTGCAGAATGTCTGTCATTCACTCCGGTACCGGCTCCGCCTGAATAGTCATATATATGACAATTGTCTATTGTGATTGTGGTGTTAGTTCCGGCTCCGGATACAACACATCTGGATGGTTTATTACTTCCTGATGGCCCAATATTGCAATATGTTATTTGAATATTGTTATTGCTCCCGCTTGAAAAAGTAACTACGCCATGGGTATATGTGGTAGTTGATGCGTTAGAACCTTTCAAATCACATTTTGTTACAATGTTATTGGTAGAAGCATTCGAAAAAATCAAGGCTGAAGCATTTGTTCCTGTATTGGAATTTTCAATTGTAAGTGAATTACCACCGCTGTTTAAGCCATTAATGGTTACAGCATCTGCTCCATTTAATGTAATAATGCCACCATTCAAATTTCCTGAAATTGTTCTTGCTGCTCCTCCACCAGGTTGAATAAGGAGGCTGGCATAACTGGCACTGCCCGAACCACTCGCATTAAGCGTCGCAGTGGCAGTTTCTGTTGTGTTGCCGGTTACCGTAATTGAAATGTCGCCTTGATGCGTTCCGGCATTAATAGCATCGAAGGCCGATTTTAAAGTGCTATAACTTCCTGAAGTTGTAGCGGATGTCGCAGTTAATGAAATTTGTGCCTTTAAAGAAAATGTGATAGTGTAGGCAAAAACCATTAATAATTTGCGGAAAATTGGGGTAGTTTTCTGCATGGTTTTAAAGGGTTTAGGTTATTTGTGTAATTCGTATTTTTTTCGGTTTTTTTACTTACTAAGTATTTCTTCTCATGATTTTCAGCGACTTATACTCTAGTTTATGTAAATATTGTTGACTATGTAACATCTATTAAAAAATATTTCTTAATTAATTGATAATTAGATATATAAAAATGAATAAATTGTGATTTACTTTATTGCATCTATACGAAAATATACTGTTTTCCATACCTTTAGAACCTTTACTACCTCATGCTAATACCTATAATTTTAATTTTCCGGCAATAACATAAAAAAAGCTTGATTTTGAATATCAAGCTTTTAAACTGTCGAAGTATGCTCAACTTAGTTGACTATTTTCCCTTGTTCATCTATGTGCAATTGTTTATTAAATATGCTTCCTTCTTCATAATCATCATAATCATCAAAATGCCTGTCGTTCATGATTCCTGAACAGGACCCATCAATTTCAAATTTGAAATTCATGGGAATTTCTATAATGATTCTAACTTTCTGATTGCGCCATAACTGATCTGAGCCTGTGGTAAAATAATCATCCAACAGTACACTTGAGTCTGATTTTTGATAGTTGTAGCCTATTTTGCTTGAATATTCTCCTGCTACTAAACGATTTCTTCCATTTGATCGCTTAATAACTGTTATCACCGGTTTACTCGCATACCCTTTAACAATTTTCAGTTCTATGTTTCTACCTATTCTGTCATCCAGAAAATCTTTAAAATCTTCACGTGAATGTATACTTATCTTTTCATCTCCGTCCCTGTCATTTATTATGAACCTTTGCTTGCCTTCAGTATTTCTTGCTCTTATAACGATAGTTCCCCCTTGTGCTATATCAATTGTATCGGTCTGCACTATTGAACTTGAACTTGAAAATTCCTGACCAATATTGTAGGTACTATAAGACAAAAGACAAAAACCTATAAACCAGAATATACTTAACAAAATTGATAAGACTTTATTCATTGGTTTGGTTTTAAAAACTACTCTGACAAGCTTGTAGCCCGCTCCTATCAATGGAACCACAAAGAACAATATCAAACCTATTAGTATAATAATGCCTTCATTTGGCGAAAGAAACATGTAGCTATTGATGAGTGGTAAAAACCATGAGGCTACACCAACAGATGTGAAAATTCCAATACTGACAGGAACAAATAAACTTATTAAAAATATAATCAGTACAACGGCCCCAACTCTTACCAATACCTCCAGAAATCTTTCAAATCCTGTCTTTACTTCTGGCTGATATCTGTTATAAGCATCCTTAAAATCTTTTTCTATAGTCTTGCTTAAATTATTAAAATCAACGGGTTCTCCCATCATTTCCAGTTTCTCTGCCGGAGTGGCAGCAACCGGTAATACTATCATCAGAAAAATATACAACAATATACCTGTACCTAATGCAAATAGTGAAACTGCAAAACCTATTCTTAAAAATAAAGGATCTATGCCAAAATAGGATGCAATACCACTACATACTCCTCCAATTACTTTATCATCCTCATTTCTGTATAAACGTCTGTATTTTCTGCGTTCACTATAATTGCTCTCCTTCTTTGATTCTTTGCTACTCTCCTGCTCTTCTTGTCCAAATTGCTCAGGACTGCCTATCTGCTGTATGATATCTTCCACATCTCTGTCGAATATGGCTTGAGAACCATTCTTTAATCTGTAATCAAAGAGTTCTGCAATTCTGTTTTCAATATCCATCATTACCTCATCATTCTTCACATTTTCTTTTATACGCTCCAGGTAATTCTTCAATTTTTCATACGCCTTTTCATCGATGTTAAATACAAAACCATTGATATTGGCACTGATTATTTTATTCATAAAATTGTGTGTTTCTATTTGTTTCTAATGATTGTTACTGCTTTACTTAATTCATCCCAGGTTTCTGTCAGGTCACCTATAAATCGCTTTCCATCTTCTGTTAATGAATAATATTTTCTAGGTGGACCAGACTTGGATTCCTCCCACTTATAATTCAATAATCCTGAATTTTTTAATCGGGTTAATAATGGATATAACGTGCCTTCTACAACTATCAGCCTGGCCTTCTTCATTTCCTCTATTATATCTGACGCATAACACTCATGCTTGTCTATTATGCTTAATATACAATACTCTAAAATGCCTTTTCGCATCTGCGACCGGGTATTTTCCAAATCCATGTTGCAAAGGTATAATAAATTTATAGTACTATGCAATACATAGTACCTTATTGGACGAAAGTCGACTTCTAATCGACTTATTTTTAGCTAAATAAAATTAACCCTTCCAATCAGGCAAACGACCAGGTGTGTACGGAAACTTAGCCTGATCCAATTGCTTATCGAGATTTTCCATCAACATTTTAATATCCAAAACCAGTTGATACACTGAGCTAAATTCTGATTTAATCTCAGTTAATTTGTTTTGGTATGTGCCTGTTGGTGCTTGAGATGTAGCCCATAAATTATAAACTATGCCTTCCAAAGAGCCGAGTAATCCGGGGAATGTTTCGAACTCTCTTGACGCTCTTGTGCCATCACCATACATCAATCTGTTAAATTCTGATAACTTCTTTTCAATTTCACTTATCTGACTTAGAACTGATTGGTCGGTTATCTGATGTATATTCTGTTTGACAAATCTTACTCTGTTAGACATTTCATTGCAATAACTGTTGACGCCTGTAACTACCCTTCTGAATTCTGCCAGTTCACGATTGAACTTATCGTCACCAGTGGTTTGAAACAATGTCTTCATTTTAAATTTAACTCCTCCGGCCAAAAGTTGTATTGTATTTTCTTTGACGAGGTGAATTTCTACTGTATACTCACCTGGTAAAGCCATAGAGCCTTGATCATCGCCTTCATAAGGATTATCTGGATCTGGTGTATAAAAAGTAACCGGACTTGTCTTTTCTATCCTTCCATCCCAGTTGATGCTATTCATGCCTTTTTTAGGAGCTCTTTTAAATTGTCTTACGAGGTTGCCGGCATTGTCCTTAATACTAATGACTAAATAAGTTTCAGGTTCATGGTCCTCCATTCTTAAACTATCCAGACTTGGATATAAATCATTCACTTGCTTTTCTTCCCTGTCCTTTCTTTGTTCCTTTAAGCTTTTGTATTCGTCTTTTACAAAATATTGAATATTGGTCCCGATTGTTGGGTTATCAGCTGTATAAAAACTTGCTCCTTGAAACGATTTACCTTTATGTCCCAATGGCGTCGAAGACACATACACCAAGCCGTCTTCAATTGGGAATATTACTGCGGGTTTATTTTCCAGGTCTGATTTAATCTGATCAAAGTTTTGTAGAGCACTATAATCATCTAAAATATAAAAACCTCTTCCAAAGGTTGCTATAACAAGGTCGTTAGCTTCTTCCTGAACAACAATCTCTTTAACACAAATAGTTGGTAAATTTCCAAGTTTATCCCAGGTTTTACCTTGATCATTACTGGCAAACACTCCGAATTCTGTTCCTGCAAATAGTAAGTTCTTTGACTTGTGGTCTTCCATGATACACTGCAAAGACCCTCTTTCCGGAAGGTTTGTGCTAACAATTTGCCAGGTCTTCCCTTGGTCAACTGTTTTGACTAAATAAGGTTTGAAGTCACCATTTCTATGATTGTTAAATACCGCCCATGCAACATTTGCATCGTGTCTGGAAGTATAAATATTCTGAATCAAACACTGTTTAGGAACACCCGTTATATTATCTATTTTTAACCAATTCTGTCCACCATCTGAACTCACATGAATCAATCCATCATCCGTACCAGCGTACAATAACTGCGCATTAAAAGGTGACTCAGCCATTGCAGTAATATTGCCATAAATACTTGTCGATTGATTTTTGGCAACTGCATCAACACTCCATATTTTACCCATCACAGGTAACTTATTTCTATCTAAACCTCTTGACAAATCAGGGCTAATAACTTTCCAGCTCGAGCCCATATCTGTACTTTTAAAAATAACCTGAGCCGCAAAATACAAGGTTTTGTTATCGTGTTTACTTATGACTATTGGCGCATCCCAATTAAATCTGTATGCTGGTTGGCCCTTCATTTCCTGAGGCTTTATATCAATAGCCTCTCCGGTCTTTCTGTTATATCTAACAAGGCCTCCATATTGCCATTGAGAATAGACAATATCTGGATCTTTTGGATCAACTACAGTTTTAAACCCGTCACCACCAACAGTTACAAACCAATCATAATTGTGTATACCGCTTGCGCTAATGGTTCTCGATGGACCTCCTAATGTATTGTTATCTTGAGTTCCTCCATATACATAATAAAATGGTTTTGAATTATCGACTGTTACTCTGTAAAACTGGGTGATAGGTAAATTGCCTTTAAAATCCCAGTTACAAGCTTCGTCCCAGGTTTCGTATAATCCTCCATCACATCCCATCAGATAGTGGTTTGGGTTGTCCTTATCAATCCAGATAACATGGTTGTCCACGTGTTTGTTTCTCTCTCCTATTCCTTTAAAAGTTTTACCTCCATCAATACTTACAGATGCCCAGGTATTCATCGAATATACTTTATCAGGATTAACAGGATCCGCAAATATTTCACAATAATAATTTCCGGCTGTTGCATGCCCTGACTGTTTGCTCCAGCTAGCCCCTCTGTCTGTAGATTTATAAAAACCTCCCCCTTCAGTTGCCTCAATCATGGCATAAACAATATCAGTATTTGCCTCAGGAATAGCTACACTTATTCTGCCAAGATCGCCTTTAGGCAATCCTCCTTCCAGCCTATTCCAGGTTTTACCTCCATCAATGCTTTTGTATATTGCCGATTCGGGACCGCCGCCAAGATACGTCCACTCATGTCTTCTTCTTTGATGAGCAGTTGCATATATAACATCCGGTTGGCCTGAAACCAAATGCACTTCATTGAATCCCGTGTTCTCACTTACAAAAAGAATTCTGTTCCAGGTTTTACCACCGTCTTCTGTTTTATAAATACCTCTGTCTCCCCCCGAACTCCAGAGCGGACCATAAGCAGCCACATAAACCACCTGACTGTTTCTGGGGTCTACTGCTATCATGCCTATGTGTTCACTCATTTTTAAACCCATATTTTTCCAGGACTTGCCTCCGTCTTCGGTTTTATATATTCCATCACCATACCCAACACTTCTTTGATTGTTGTTTTCGCCGGTTCCTGCCCACAATACATTCGTGTTATTTGGGTCCATGGTTATACAACCTATGGAATATGATCCATAATTGTCAAAAACCGGATAAAAAGTATTGCCTGCATTGTCTGTTTTCCAAATACCGCCACTGGCTGCAACGACATACCATTGTGATTTGTTCTTTGGATTGACGCATAGATCTCCTATCCTGCCCGATGTAACCGCTGGTCCAATTGAACGAAACTTTTGTGATGATGCAATTGAAGAAAATGGACTGCTCTGAGGCTTCTTTTCCTCTTGAGTTGTCTTAGTCGATTTTTGTGCATTCAGAATTCCGAAAAAGGTGAAAAAGAAAATTAATGGTAAAAAACGCTTCATATACAAATATTTGCGTCCAAATTAAGCCTATAATTTTATATATGTCAAAGCAGTGCTCCTTTTTTTATCGAAAGAACTCGTCCAAATTAAAAAATTGATGGATAAAAGCCGTTTAACAAATGCTTGTTTTTGGCCTGTTTTAAGCCTTTAGAGATGTTTTTACAAGTCTTTCGTACACTTGCTCATATAATGGCAAAATCTTGTCAATATGGAATTCGTTTGCTCTTTTTAAAGAATTAGCTCTGAATTCATGAAGTGTTTCTTCGTTTGTCAGAATCTTCAGTGCATTTTTAGCCATATCTTCTACATCGCCTACTTTACTGAGATATCCTGTTACACCATGCACATTAACTTCAGGAATTCCACCAGTGTCCGAAGATATAACCGGAACCTCGCATGCCATCGCTTCTAAAGCAGCTAAACCGAAACTCTCGGTTTCTGACGTTAACAGGAACAAATCGCAAACAGATAAAATCTCTTCGATTTGCTCTTGCTTACCTAAAAAGGTGACCCTGTCGCAAACGCCCATTTCACGTGCCATCAGCTCGATATTCATTCGCTCAGGTCCATCACCGATTAACAACAATTTTGAAGGAATTTTCTCAGTTACCAGCGCAAAAACTTTTACAACATCCTCTACCCTTTTCACTTTTCTGAAGTTGGATGTATGTACTAGTATTTTTTCGTTATTTGGGGCAATCGCTTTTTTGAAATGCTCTTTCTTTTGCTTTGTAAATCTTGAAAAATCAATGAAGTTTGGAACAACATCGATAAACTTTTGAATGTGAAAGTTTTTAATTGTATCCTGCTTCAAACTTTCGGAAACAGCCGTAACGGCGTCTGAATGGTTGATTGAGTATGAAACCACCGGTTCATAAGTAGGATCTTTGCCCACCAAAGTGATATCTGTGCCGTGTAAAGTTGTTACAATAGGTATCGAAATTCCCTGTTCTTCGAGAATGTTCTTTGCCATCAAAGCTGCGCTGGCATGAGGAATCGCATAATGAACATGAAGTATATGCAACTTATATTGCTTGACTATATCTACAATTTTGCTGGCAAGTATCGTTTCGTAAGGCACATATTCGAACAATGGATATTTATATATCGAAACTTCATGAAAGAAAACATTGGGATTAAAAAAATCTAATCTTGCTGGCTGACTGTAACTTATAAAATGGATATTATACCCTTTTGCCGCTAACGCTTTTCCCAGCTCTGTGGCTACAACCCCGCTGCCCCCAAATGTCGGATAACAAACTATGCCTATATTCATCTGATAGAACGACAAAGATAAAGAAGTTTTGTTTGGCGAAGTATCAAGTTTGATTATAAAGTCATAAACTCGACAGGAGTACTTTTAGAAGTCCATAAAATTAAATAACCTAATTATTTAATGCAATAGGAGTACACCCAAAGCATCCAATTTTTTGTGAAATGGAAGAATTTTTTGTGAACCTAAAAACCCAAAAATGAATTTTTTTAATTTCAGATACCCTAGCAGGGTGAAGTATGTTAAAAAAATTAATGCCCCTCTTTTAGTTTGTTTAATTGCTGATACAAATCCCTAACTAAAGCACTTTTAGGACTCGTGCCTTCTACCCATCTAAATTGCTTAAAAATAGCCCCTCCCCTGTATATCTCAATGAAGCATGTCATATTTCCGCTTTCATCCTCAGTTACCAGATACAAGCTGTCGTTGCTCAATAGTTTCTCCAACAACTTTAAGTCTGCTTTCGATACTGGTTTTAATAAAGCTGTCTGGGTATTGATATCACTGTTCTCTGTCAATACCCCATTTCCGGTAATTTTATTTCCTTTTACTTCTCCGGTAAAACCACCTCCGCAACCAAAATAAACATAGCTTAACTCTTGTTTGTAAAAAACATGCTTAACACTGCATGTTGTAAAAAACAGTGTCAACATTATACCCAGCATAGATAACTTCATACCTGCAAATATAAATTTTTTCATTTCCTCTACGTTTTTTGTTCATTTACCTATTTCTTTTCCCTCCTGCCTAAATTGAATTGTTTCCTTTGCCACTATCTCATTGTTTTGCATCATAATTTTTTACATTATGACAATCGATACTCAAGAACTTGAAAAAAACCACAACAAGGGTAAAAGAGAAGCCGGACTTATAGTTGTGGCAGTTGGAATTTTGCTGTTGTTAAAAACTTCTGGGGTGCTTTTACCAGCCTGGTTATTTTCCTGGCAAATGCTACTGATTACAATTGGTGCTTATATCGGATTTAGACACAGTTTCAGAAGCAATACCTGGTGGATTATGATCAGCATTGGTGTTGTTTTTCTGATTGACGACTTTTTCTATGAGATGTCCATCAAACAATTCTTTTGGCCAATACTCATCATTGCTATTGGTTTGGCCATGATCTTTGGTCGAAGAAAGAAAAGATGGGATGGTACTGATTGGAAAGAAAATTACAAACACTATGAAACTGTTGATTATGAATCCAGCGACCGACTCGACTCTGTTGCAATATTTGGAAGCGTTAGAAAAAATATTGTATCGAAAGACTTTAAGGGCGGTGAAATGGTAAGTGTCTTTGGAGGCTCCGAACTAAATTTATCTCAAGCTGAAATTAAAGGTCATGTTACTATGGAACTGGTTAATATAATGGGTGGTACCAAGCTAATTATTCCGGCCAACTGGGAGCTGAGAACCGAAATCGTTTCTATCTTTGGCGGAATAGAAGACAAAAGACCTCAGCAATCTGTGGTTCCAAATGGTGAAAATGTACTAATTTTAAGAGGCACAAGCCTGTTTGGAGGTATTGATATTAAAAGCTTCTAAGTATGTTTGCCGCAAAAGTACTATTCGAAATTTTCGTTTGCGGATTTCCAAAGCAATATGAAGAAATTTGTATGTTGACCCTTGAAGGTAATCCTGCAATAGCGTTTGAAAACATCAAAATGTCCATGCTAAAGAAAGCTTCAACATTTGTCAATGAAAATGGGGACAGAATTGAATGGCAACCACTGGGCATTGTCGAATTCTACCCCGTTGAAGCCGATGGCAATATAATCGAAGTTGATTCAAGACTATTAGATGTCGTATCCGAATACACAAAAGATAGAATGTGCCATAAATTATCGCATGCTTTTTAATGAATAAAAACTCAAGATATACACTATTCGCTTATGTTAGTATTTGGTTGGCTTGGATGTCTTTGCATGTTCTGGTACTTTTTCTTGCCGGAATGTCCTTTAATACCGCTTTGCTCGATTCTATTCTTAGCAATATCCCTCTGGTTCTCCTTTCATTAGTTCTTAGTAATATTCTCAGATTTTATCAACCCGGACCTAAACACGCCTGGAAAGTTGTTATATGGTGTATAGTTGTTGCTATAATTTGGCTCGGTTTAAATGGTTTTCTTACCTCATTTATTCTCTCTTATGATCAACACTTTATAGCATTCTATGAATCAGGTTTGCTTTTGAGGTTTTTTATAGCTTTGTTGCTCTTGGTTCTAAGCGCTCTTATTGCGTGGATAATTCAATTATTTATAAATTCTGAAGAAGAGAACAAACGTCACTTTGAATCTGAAAAGTTGGCCAAAGAAGCTGAGCTAAATAACCTCAGACAGCAATTACAACCTCATTTTCTTTTTAATACCTTAAACTCTGTCAATGCATTAGTTACTGTTAATCCCGCTGCTGCCCGAAAAATGATACATGAGTTGTCCGACTTTTTACGTGGAACTGTTCGAAAAGATAACGAATCACATATTTCTGTAGAAGAAGAATTAAAACATCTGCAGCTGTATTTAGCCATCGAAAAAGTTAGATTTGGTCATCGAATGGATACTTTGATTGATGTTGATGAAAAAGTTCTGAAACACAATATACCCCCTTTAATTTTACTGCCACTTATTGAAAATGCTATTAAGTATGGTCTATATGACACTTTAGGAAATGTCGAAATAAAACTGAATGTAAAAATGACTAATGGTTTTATAGAAATTAGTGTTACAAATCCTTATGATCCCGATTCCTCTGACAGGCACAAAGGACTGGGTTTTGGTCTGCAAACTCTTTCAAGAAGATTATTTTTAATTTATGGCAGAAAAGATTTGCTGTCTATAAAAGATGAAAACAATACCTTTACAACTTCTTTAAAAATTCCGGTAGCATGAAAGCAAATGTTATTATTATAGATGATGAACCTCTGGCTAGAGGCCTGATAAAGGAATATATGAGCCATTTTCCGGAATTGACTTTAATTGCAGAGTGTGGCGATGGATTTGAAGGAATAAAATCCATCCAAAATTTAAACCCTGATTTGGTTTTCCTTGATGTAAGAATGCCAAAGTTAAATGGATTTGAAATGCTTGAACTCCTTGAAAATACCCCTTCTGTAATTTTCACAACCGCATTTGATGAATATGCTATGAAAGCCTTTGACACCAATGCTCTGGATTATCTTCTAAAACCATTTTCCCAAGAAAGATTCAATAAAGCGGTATTAAAATTTCTCAATAATGAATCGTCCAAAAATCTGATTAAAGCTTTACAGGAAGGCAAAATAGAACCCACTCCTTCTCATGAAAACCGTATTGTGGTTAAATCAGGTCAGGATATCATTATTGTTCCTGTTAAGGATATCGACTATATCGAATCTTATGACGATTATGTCAAAATCCATTCTTCAGGGAAAATTTATGTAAAGAAGAAAACCATGAGTTACTATGAATCTACTCTGGATAAGGGCCATTTCATTCGAATACACCGCTCTTACCTGGTTAACATCGAAAAAGCAAAAGGCTTAATTAGCGTAAATGGTGATAATTATAATCTCGAATTACTCGATGGGACGGTGCTAAGTGTAAGTCGCAGCGGTTATTCGCGCCTGAAAGAAGTAATTAAAAATTAAAACTGCTCTAAGAAGCGCACATCGTTTTCAAACATTTGTCGGATATCTTTAATACCATATTTCAACATGGTAATTCTATCTATCCCCATACCAAATGCAAACCCAGAGTATTTTTCAGGATCTATGCCACAATTTTTTAATACATTAGGATCTACCATACCACACCCTAAAATTTCTAACCATCCTGTCCCTTTGGTTAATCTAGCGTCTTGCTCTGTCTCCATACCCAGATAAATATCCATCTCAGCGCTTGGCTCAGTAAATGGAAAATAGGAAGGCCTGAATCGAATATCTCTTTCACCAAAAAACTGAGAAACAAAATAGTAGAGTGTTTGTTTTAGGTCCGCAAAACTTACATTTTCGTCAATATACAACCCCTCTACCTGATGGAAAAAACAGTTTGAACGTGCAGATACATCCTCATTCCTGTATACTCTTCCCGGCATTAATGCACGAATCGGTGGCTTTGTGTTCTCCATCAATCTCACTTGAACACTACTTGTATGGGTTCTTAACGCATAGTTACCTTTCGGTTCTTTTTCCACAAAAAAAGTATCCTGCATATCTCTGGCCGGATGATTTTCCGCGAAATTTAAGGCAGTAAAATTATGCCAGTCATCTTCTATTTCCGGGCCGTACTCAACGGTAAAACCAATCTTTTCGAATATTTCAAGAATCTCATTCTTTACAATAGATACAGGATGCAGTGAGCCCGCGGAAAAAGCATTAACTGGTAAACTTAAATCGACCGCGTCAGCGGAAAATTTTTTTTCTGAACCAAATTTTTCTTTTGCTTGATTTAATTTCTCCTCTATTGACTGTTTAAGTATATTTAACTGCTTTCCCAGCTCTCTCTTTTCTTCACCAACTAACAATTTAAATGCATCGAATAAATCATTTAATTCTCCCTTTTTTGAAAGAAATTTCAATCTAAATTCCTCGACATTTTCTTTTTTTTCAATAGAAAATTCCGCCGCTTTATTTTTTAATGATTCAATTCTTTCATTCAAACTCATGGTACAAAAATAAATTAAACTTTCCATTCGCCAAGTCGACCTTTCCCCAATCAAAATATAAATAATAAAATTTTAAATTAATATTATGTAATATTTATGTGCTGTGGATTTGGTGATAACTCGTTTTTTTTTCGTTTTGTAATTTGTTTCTTTTGATTTGATAATAGTTTGTTAACGTTATATAATTTATGAGAACACTTGATTTTACTATACTTCACGTTATATATTCACAAATTCACATTAATGTTGATGAACCTCTTTTCTGTTTTATTGATTTGAAGATAACATACCAATTTGTTCTACTATTTTGCACTTTTATGCTTACTTTTTATAGATAAATATCGCTATTTTATTGTTCCACGTTTTAATGTGCCTTTTAAGTGTTTTATGTTGTTAATTATGTTGAAAAATACTTAAAGTTTTATTTGCATCATTTCTTCCCAAGATGCCTTTAAAATAAGGCGTTTAGAGTAAATTAGACTAGGTCCGTTGATTAAATTAAATGGTTGTATTTTTTTTGTATTTTCACTTTCATATATTTCTATATTATATGAACCTGGTTCAAGAAATAACTCTATATTTTTATCATCTGTTGAATAGTATACAATTGTATTATCCTTTATAATAAAAATATCAAAAGACTGATTAATTGTATCGTTGATTTCTATAGTCAACAAGCTTAACTTATCTTCTTCAACAGTTTGTCTTTCCTTAATACTTATAGTATCTATTTCTTCTGTTCTTTCAGAATATATAAGTGTATTTTCAATGTTGTTTTTATAGACTGTTCTTGAATATTCTAAGGGTGTATAGAAAGATTTATTTGAATAAAATTGAGGCATTTTATATTGTAGTACAAATGATTTACCTTTTATCACCATCATATTACTCAATATAATATCATGTAATTCCATGTAAGCATCAATAGAATTTACTGTATCAGGTATATACGAGCTTGTAATATCTTCAAAAAGGGCACTATCTTCTGTTGCATAAATTAATTTATCAGCTTGATCAGGTAATAATAGATTCAATCCGTTGGTATACCTTTTATTCTTTTCATATATGAACTTAGTATATAAACCATCTGTTAATACTTTTTTTATCTTTAATTTAGTGTTCCAGTCATATACTCTAAGTTTTACTACTGTATCTGGTTTTAAGGTACCTGTAAAACCAATAGGAGAGTACCAATCAGGTAAATTATTTTGATCATTATCTGTAAAAACCCAGGCACTATATTCTTCCTTTTTTAAACCCTTAAATTGTATTTGTTCAGTATTTACAGGAAGTGTATAATACGCAGGAAATTTTCGAAGGCTGTCTTTTACTTCACCTTTAACTAGTGCTATTTTAAGATTTTTAAATTCTTTGAAATTTTCTATTAAAACAGTGGTAATTCCTGTGTCTCTGGCACTACCGGTACTAAATAAATAATCAAAAGAAAATAAATTACCTTCATGAATATCTTTAATACCATTATCTATTTTTAGATAGTATGTTGTATTTGGATGTAGAGTTGAATCCAGTTTAATACTAACTTTCTTTTTTGTTATACTAACTTTAAGTGTACTGTGCTCTGGATAGAGTTTAATATTTTTCTCCGGATTATTAACTTCAATATATTCATCAAATTCTAATGTAATAGTTTGAGAACTGAAGTTAGTCTCAGTTAGATTGTTTTTTAATAGTTTGGGAGCTTCTGTATCTTTTTCACCACCTTCTAAAATACCAATTGAAGCGCAGGAGTATAGAAAAATGCTTAGAATAATATATCTCATTTGCCAAGATGAATTAATAGAATAGATATATCTGAAGGTGAAACGCCACTAATTCGGGATGCCTGTCCTATAGTTTCGGGTTTAATTTTATTAAGTTTTTCTCTACTTTCTATGCTTAGTGATTTAAGAGTAGAGTAATCAAAATCTCCTTTTAGTTTATAATTTTCCAATTTATGTAATTTATCAGCTGTTTGTTTTTCTTTATCTATATACGATTCATATTTGGTAAGAATTTCGACTTGCTCTCTTATGATAGGTTCGTATTCATTGATTGTTGGGTAAACGGATAGAAAATTATCGATACCAAGTTGAGGTCTTAAAATAAGTTTATCCAATTTAATTTTCTGATCAATTGGTGGTGTTTGACATTCCTCTAATATTGAATTCACTTCAGCCGGTTCTACAGATTTATTCTTTAAAAACGTTTGTAAGCTTTCAACCTGATTTCTTTTAGTATTTAGTTCATTAATTCGTTGGATGCTCGCTAAACCAATTTTATGGCCTTTTTCAGTTAATCTTTCATCAGCATTATCTTGTCTGAGTAAAATTCTGAATTCTGCCCTGGACGTAAACATTCTATATGGCTCATCCGTACCCTTGTTAATTAAGTCGTCTATTAATACACCGATATAAGCTTCAGAGCGATCTAAAACAAATTCTGAATGTTCGTATACTTTGCGATGTGCATTTATACCAGCCATTAACCCTTGACAGGCAGCTTCTTCATAACCGGTTGTCCCGTTTATTTGACCTGCAAAATATAGATTATCAACCAGTTTAGTTTCTAAAGTAGATTTAAGCTGGGTAGGAGGGAAGTAGTCGTATTCAATGGCATAACCTGGTCGGAAGATTTTCGCTTTTTCGAATCCAGGAATTAACTTAATTGCTTTATACTGAATATCTTCCGGAAGAGACGTAGAGAATCCATTGATATACATTTCAATAGTTTTCCATCCTTCAGGTTCTACAAAAATTTGATGTCTTTCTCTTTCAGCAAATCGGTTAATTTTATCTTCAATTGATGGACAATATCTAGGACCTAGTCCTGATATACTACCATTAAACATAGGAGATCTGTCAAAACCTTCTCTTAGTATTTCATGGACATTATCATTGGTATAAGTGATATAACATGAAAGTTGTTTTTGTAAAGAAGATGTCTGACTTGAATAAGAAAACTTACTTGGGTTTTCATCTCCTTTTTGTTCTTCCATTTTGGTATAGTCCAAAGACCGTCCATCTACTCTTGGTGGTGTGCCGGTTTTCATTCTTCCGGCTTCAAAACCTAATGCAACTAAATTGGAAGTAATACCAATACTATTATTTTCAGCCATTCTACCCCCACCAAAATTTTTCGTTCCAATATGAATCTTGCCATTCAAAAAAGTGCCAGAGGTTAAAACAACCGCTTTTGATAATATAGTATAACCCATAGAGGTTTTAACTCCGTTTACTTTTGAACCCTGAGTGGTTATTCCAATTACATTGTCTTGTAAGAAATCAATATTTGGATTGGATTCTAGTGTTAAACGCCATTCTTCAGAAAAGCGCATTCTGTCTGACTGAGCTCTTGGACTCCACATCGCAGCGCCCTTTGATCTGTTGAGCATTCTAAATTGAATCATGGTTTTGTCTGTAATAATACCTGACATACCTCCTAAAGCGTCAATTTCTCGTATTATTTGACCTTTAGCAACACCTCCCATAGCCGGATTACAAGACATTTTAGCGATTGTTTCCATGTTCATTGTAATCAACAAAACTTTCGAGCCCATAGTAGCTGCAGCGTGTGCTGCTTCACAACCGGCATGACCGGCCCCAACAATAATTATATCGTATTCTATTTCCATTATTCAAGTTCCACGTGGAACACATTTTTATATCTTTCTAAATATTTCTCTTCAGCCAAACGCATCTTTTTGCTTTCAGATTTGGTTTTATCCTTATAACCGACACAATGGAGCACTCCGTGAAAAATCACCCTAAGTAGTTCCACGTGGAACGCTGTTTTATATTTATTGGCATTTTCAGTTACCCTATCAATACTAATATAGATTTCTGCTTCAATTCGCCTGTCTTCTGTATAATCAAAAGTTATGATATCTGTATAGAAATTATGGTTTAATGATGTTCTATTGATATCTAACAACGTCTCATCATCGACAAAAATATAATCAATTTGATTAATTTTAAACTGGTGTTCTTTGATGATTGAGTTGATGGTCTTCCGGATAGAGCTGGTCTGCCCTCTTATATATTCTTTCTTCCCGTTAAATGTTATCATTTTAATACAGTAATCGTGCCATCAAAGTTTAATATTTTTCCATTTAAACCAATAATGACTGCTTTGTATGCATATACATCGCTTTGAACGAGCTCTCCATTGGCGGTTCCATCCCATCCTTTTCTTATATCATTGGTTTCGTATAACAATTGACCCCAACGGTCGTAAATTAAAAAATAGCTTTTAGAGTAATCTATAAAGACACCCTGAGGCAAGAATACAGTATTAAAGCCATTCAATTGTATAGCATTAGGAAAATATACTATAGGGTCGGCGGTAACACACTCTACATTGCTATAGCTGCTGTCTTTTCTATTAAATGGCGCTTGAATATTGTTTTCAATTGCTCTGATACAATAACAGATCCTCTGTTGGTTGATACTTACCGTGGTAAAATCTTGATAAGTTGCTATTCCTGTTCCAAGTGTATTTAGTATGTTCCACGTGGAACCATAATTAGAGTTTTGATCTGAACTTAGTAATACCTGTTGATTTTCTGTAAATTTTATAAATTCTGCGTATGAATTCCAATTTAATGTCTGATCTCCTGGTTGAGACATTGTAACAGTGAGTAGGATAGTGCTAGCTATTTGAGAACTGTCAAATATTAAACTACATGGGCCTTCGGTTGTAAAATAATATGAATAAGTCTTTGTATGTACATTGACATCATTGTCTATAATCCGTATAGTTTCACCTAAAACCGGATTAGCTATAATTCTTGTGTTCCATATTACAAAAGCTCCATTTCCCACTTTCTTATAAATATTTATTTTTTCAACCGATGAATTAGGTTGAATGATTCCGACAAATTCGATTACTTCATTTATTACTGATACCTTAGCAATGTAGGAATTTTTGCTAGGAACTATATTATCTGTTGCGTTGCATGTTGCATTAGATGATGATGTAATTGGAGAGCCTTGTTTGTTAGCCCTTATAAAAAAGCAATAGGTACTACCAAATTGATTGAAATTATATGTGAACTGATTTATGTTTGAAATAACAGAGCCAATTTTTGTAAAATTACCAGCGTCAATTTTTAAATAAATGTCGTAGTTACTTACTGGCCACCCTACATAAGGAGTCCATTGTAAACTAATTGATTTATTACATTGATTATAAGTGCTTTGAAGCCAAATAGTAGAGTGTTCCTGACTTATTAGTGAGGCATTCTTACAGCTGTCAAATGCGGCAATCTTATACGATTGTACACTTGTTCCCGGATTCCTCGCCCCTATATCAAGATAAACTAGGCCAGAAGAAGTAGTAATGATACTGTTTAATCCGGATGAGGAAACATTGTAAATGTAATATCCCTCAACATCAGCATCACCACTTTTACTCCAACCAATTAAAGCTTTCTGTGTTGTTAAATCTACACTAACCGAATCTAAAGTAGAATTAGATGGCGCAGTATTATCAATAAATACTGTGTCACTATGAATACTGTCTGTACCATTGCAGGCTTTATGATAGACAAGATAAAATTCCCAGGCCTTGACATTCTTGAGTTTTAAAGTCAAGCTGGTGGATGAGTAGTTGGTATAGGTTCCTAAAAATTCAAAAATACTAAGGGAATTGTCTCTTCCATATAGATTAAAATGAGTAAAACTCCCACAATTGTCAGCAGGCTTATTCCAATGTAAATCAAGAGTTGAGTCAGACCTATTTAAACAAGCTCTTCTAATCTTTGGCCTACCTTCAAGTCCAAATAGTGTCTGGGTACAACCCCAAAAAAGAATGACAAATAATATGTGAATTTTAAACCTCACCGGCTACACAATAATTTAACGTCTTTATATCTAAATAATTGTTTGCACACGCCCGAATTTGCTCAGGTGTAATTTGGTTAATCGCCAGGAAATATCTCTCATAATAACCTTGCTCAGTCTCTAATTCCAAATAGGCCTTTAAACGCTCACTGATGTTAAAGGCACCATCAAAATTTCTAAGCAGGCTTCCTAGCATGTAGTTTCTTGCAATAGTTAGTTCTTCGTCGCTTATTAAGTCGGTCTGCAATTGAATAATTTCCTTTTCAATCTCGTTTTTTACCGTTTCACTAAGTTCGTTGTTGCACTCGGAACTTATTTTGAATAAACTGAATTTTTTGAAGGGTGTTATAGATGAGTGTATACCATAGGTTAGACCTTTCTCTTCTCGTATGTTCTTCATTAAGCGTGAGCCGAAAAACCCACCCAATACCAGATTCATTAAGCTAAGACTAAAATAATCCGGATCTTGTCTCGATGGTAGTATTTTTCCGAATCGAATAGAGTTTTGTGTAGAGCCTCCAACCGGAATCAGCTTTCTGCTGCAGGCAATAACAGGCGCCTTTTCTTCAATGACTATTGGCATTTCACCCCGAATATCAAAACCAAATGATGCTATTGTGTTTTCGATAGTTGTTTCTTTAGGGCCGGTATATATAAAATAGGGTTCTGTTAATGCATTTTTCTTGAATTCGAGAAGTTCAGAGTTTTGAATAGATTGTATTAATTTTTCATCTGATTTCTGTGAATATGGATGATTATCTCCAAATATCAAGTCGTTTATTGCTCTGTTGGCTTGAAAATTTGTTTTATTTAAGTTAATGTTTAACTCACTGATTTTTCTATTTTTATATACAGTTAGTTCATTATCTACATAAATACATTTTTCAATAGAGTTATGAACAATTTTAAGTGTGTTTTCAAGATGCTCACTTAATCCATATATGGTTATGGAAGCATTGTAATAATCACAATTTTTAAAAACAAAAGAGCCAAGTTGATCTAAAGATTCTGAAATTTCTGAAGCGCTTTGATCAGCTGTGCCACTTAACAGCAAATCCATGCCATATAAAGCGTGGAACTTATTTTTATAAATTCCATATCCGGCATTTGGATAAATAATCTCAAGTTTAAATACGGCTTCTTCGGAATCGATTCTGAAAATTCGACCATTTCTTTCCGGAAAGCCGGTGTGAATCTTATCTATTATTTGAATTTCTGGTGCGTCTTTTCTGTTCATTGTTTGGATATGTATTTTAATACACTGCGGTTTTCTGTAGTCAGGTAGTCTTTGCAAATCTGCTTAATTTCTTCTTCCGATATGGATTTCAGGGCTTCAATTTCTGTATTCACCAATTCAATGTCGCCCAATAAATGCGCATAACATAGAGCCATAGCCTTATTTAAGACAGATGTCTTTGAAAATAGGTTGCTTGTAATGACTTTGTTTTTAACTTTAGTTAATTCGGTTTTTGATATTCCATTTAATGAAATGTCTATCAATATCTCCATAACAGCATTTTCAGCATCTTTGAAGTCTATACCATCTTTCAGCTTTCCGTCAATAATAAATAATCCCTTATCTATCTCTCCGCTTATATAGGCATGAACGTGGGTGAAAATGGCCTTTTCCTTAACCAATATATTCATGAACCTGGAAGATTCTGTTCCGGATAAAATATCTGACAATAAATCGAAACCGAAGTACAGGGGATGGGTGCGCTCCACCATTTGAAAAGCCATGTACAAACCATTCTGTGGAACCTTGGCTTCAATGGTTTTTTCCTTTCGTTTTGAAGGAACCGGTTCCTGAGGATATTTATTTTTATTGACAGGACCAGAAGGTATGTCACCAAACCATTTTTGAGTGAGTTCTTTTGCAGTTTTAAAGTCAATATTTCCGGCTAAGCACAAAATAGCATTAGAGGGATTATAGTATCTTTCAAAAAACGCTATGACATCCTCTAGACTAGCATTTTCAATATGACTGATTTCTTTTCCAATTGTGGCCCATTGATAAGGGTGTACTTCGTAAGCCAAAGGTCTTAATTTGAGCCAGGCATCCCCATATGGTTGATTAAGATACCTTTGTTTAAATTCTTCTATAACCACACCCTTTTGCACATTCAGAGATTTTTCTGAAAAATCAAGTCTGAGCATTCGGTCACTTTCTAGCCACAATGCGGTTTCTATGTTTTGAGAAGGCAGGGTTATATAGTAATTCGTAATGTCATTACTTGTAAATGCATTGTTTTCGCCGCTGGCTTTTTGTAAAGGAGTATCAAATGAAGATATATTAACAGATCCCCCAAACATTAGATGTTCGAATAAATGAGCAAATCCGGTTTTATCAGGGTTTTCATCCCTGGCACCAACGTTATACAACAGATTACTTACGCATAGATTTGTATTATTGTCTTCATGATGTATGAGGGTTAATCCGTTCTCTAACTTACTGATGTTGTAGTTTATCACCTTGCAAAGATACGAATGGTGTCTCTATTCCATGTAGTTTCAGCATATAGAATTGTTTTATTAAGTTATTTGTTTGTAAATTCGTGTGAATAAGACTGTTTAAAACATGAAATACTCAATTTATATGATACTAATTCTAATGCTTGTTTCCTGCATGTGCACGCCAAAACCTGATAGTGTTCGAATTGTTGGACTTTTATTAAGTACAGATACTAATTATACAAAAGGTTCGCAATCCGTATTTGTTATTAAGGCTAAAGCGGACAAGGAAATTCAGGAAGCTTCCAAACAAATTTGCCTTACTTATAATAAACTACAAGCTGCTGATATCCACAAAAATAAAATAGTTCCATCAACAATTAATTTGATTTGTGATAAAAAAATAAATGATGTAGAACCGGGTCAGAATCTCGATGTTATGAATTTAATCTCAGAATTCGAAATGACAGGAATCATCCAGGATCAGCAACTAATAAAAAATGAAGTATATAATTTCTCTTTGAGCTGTAAAACAACAGATAGTTTAAGTTTTAACTTGAAATTTAATCTCAGAACTCACTAAACATCCTCACCCCAGGTTCTTAATTCTTCCTCGCTCCATAACTCGGGAAAGAATATTCTTCTTTGATATTTTGGATGCATGTATTTTTTCCAATCACTTCCGCCGGTTGCTTCAGCTTTTTTAGGGCCGCTTTCCAGATACTTTTCGGCAGCGTGATAATGAGCCATTACCCATGAAACATTGACTGTGCGGTCGTAATGCCTCATAGCTTTGATTAGGTTTTCATTACTTTTAACATGATCGGGCAAGGATTTAAATTTAGTCCAGAGATTGCGCGTGTTGTAATGTTCCATTTTTCTAAGGAAATCTGTTTTATATTTCTCCTCAAACAAACGAATTAAGGTTGATTTTTTGCCGGTTGCATGGTCTTTTCCTGCTGCCTGCCAATATAAATGATCGTAGGCGTGCTCATAAGGTGTATTGCGATCGATAGTAGCTCGGAATCTGTTATCTATAAGATTGATTAATTCAGTTGATGCAAATTCAATTACTCTGTATTGTGCACTTTGAAAACCACTTGCAGGAGTCAGGGTATTTCTGAATTTCATATACTGAGCGATTTCCATCCCATCCCCCATGATATCGAATGAAGATGATAGCATATCAAAATAACGACTTATTCTTCTGAGTTTTTCAGAGAAAAAATCTGCTTCAACATTTTCAGAAAGACACACCTGATCTATTTCCCATAAAATCATTTTGAACAATAACTCATTAATCTGGTGATACATAATAAACACCATTTCATCAGGCAAAGTTGTTCTTTGTATTTGAAGACTTAGTAAAGCTTCAGGTTGAATATAATCCCAATAGGTAATAGGTTTGGCCCATACCAGTCCCTCTAAATGAGTGTCCGGATTTTGGTCGATAGCAGCGAATTTTTCTTCAATTCTCTTTAATAACTCGATTTGATTTTCTTTCATTTTATTTAAACCAATATTTCCTTTCCTAAAGCCTTGTGAATGATTTTATCAATTTGTTCATCTTTCATAGAGGCGGTTATCTGATGTTTTTCAATGAATGATTTCATCTCTGCATCTTGCTTTTTACCTTGTTCTAATGCAGTATGATACTCAATATCACTGAATGATACCATCGAGTACAAAGGTAAGTATAGATCGGGATACAATTCATGAATTCGTTTTTCGACTTTTTGCTGTAAGATAAAATTAGGATCATTTACCTTGTCTCTCATTATAAGATAATTTTGCAAAGATAAATCCTGAACCGCGTCACCATTGGGTTTGCGTAACTTTTCATAAGCTTCAAAGCAAGCCTTCCAATCGTCACCAAATTTTTCCATTAAGCCAAACAACACCGTACAATCTTCAAATCCTGCATTCATACCTTGACCATAAAATGGTACTGTGGCGTGAGCGGCATCTCCCATCAAAACTGTTTGATTAAAATGCCATGGGAAACATCTGATAATTGCTAAGGATGAAATTGGATGTTCATCCCAGGTCTCTGCAATCTCAGGCATCAAATCATAGAAGTCTGAGAACATTTCCCTGAACAATGCAATTACGTCATGCTTGGTTTTTAAATTATTGAAACAATATTTATGACCTTCAAAAGGCATAAAAAGTGTACATGTAAAAGACCCTTCAGGGTTAGGTAAGGCAATTAGCATAAATCTTCCTCTGGGCCAAATATGCAAGGAATTCTTATCTAACTTATAAGAACCATCAGCGTTTGCTGGTAATATTATTTCTTTATAACCATCATCAATGTAATTCTGACTATAGGAAAATCTATCCATTTTTTGCATAGAATTGTACCTGACTGATGAAAAAGCACCATCAGTCGCAAAAATGACATCAGATTTGATATCGAACTTTACCCCATTGTTGTTGTGTTCAAAGTAGGCAATGTTCTTATTCATGTCTATACCGGTACAATAACTATCAAAATACAATTCGGTATTTCCTGAACTTTCAGCTAAATCCATCAATACACTATTAATTTCTCCCCGGGAAACAGAATATATAGCCTGATTGTTTATACCATAGGTTTGAAAAGAACAAGTACCATCAGGATGATGCACTGTACGACCATACATTGGAATGGCGCTTTTTCTTATGATATCACCGGCACCTATGGAGTCAAGGGCTTTCCAGCCTCTGTATGAAATGGCTAAATTGATGGATTTTCCGGCTGAAATCGGATTTTTTCTCATATCAGGACGTCTCTCCAAAAGATTAACCTTATAGCCAGCCTTATTTAAGTATATGGCCCAAAGAGAACCTACTAATCCTGATCCAATTATTGTTGCTTGTTTCATATTATTCTGTTTTTAAAGTTGGAGGTTCCATTATAGTCCCACATTTTTGGCAGGTACGCAATGTCAAATTATCATAGAAAGATTGCATGAGTTTTGGCAATTGCTCAACAATATCAACCAATTTGAAATCTGCCTTATAAAGTAAATTGTCACACGATTCACAAAACCACATGCATGAATCTATCTCCTGATCGGCTCTTTTTCGCTCAATAACAAGACCAAGTGTATTGGCTTTTCTCTGAGGAGAATGTGGCACTTTTGGAGGCAAAAGAAAAATATCCCCTTCTTTTATTTCAATCACTCTTTTTTTACCATTTTCAATGATAGGAAGTTGCATATCACCTTCAAGCTGATAAAAAAATTCTTCGCCTTCATTGTAGTGATAATCCTTTCTGTTATTAGGGCCCCCAACTACCATGACAATAGTTTCAGCATCTTTATATATAACCTGATTACCAACGGGTGGTTTGAGCAAATGTTTGTTCTCATTCACCCATTTTTGAAAATTAATGGGATTTAATATAGCCATAAATTAGAAAATTAGAGTGTTCCTCTTCTGGCTTGTTCCGCTTCAATGCTTTCGAATAAAGCTTGAAAATTACCTTTTCCAAACGACTTAGCCCCTTTTCTCTGAATAATTTCAAAGAACAGAGTTGGTCTGTCTTCTACAGGTTTTGTGAAAATCTGTAGCAAGTAACCTTCTTCATCGCGATCTACCATAATACCCCATCTTTTCAATTCTTCCAGGTCTTCTTCGATAATACCAACTCTTTCTTTAACCGTATCATAGTAGGTGCCTGGGACATAGAGAAACTCTACACCTCTTTTTCTCATTTCTGATATAGTGAAGACAATATCATCAGTCGCTACAGCTATGTGTTGACAACCAGGACCACGATAGAAATCAAGATACTCTTCTACCTGTGATTTCTTTTTGCCGATGGCAGGTTCGTTGATTGGAAATTTGATATACCCATTGCCATTGGTCATAACTTTGCTCATCAATGCTGTGTATTCGGTCGATATATCTTTGTCATCAAATGTCACCAGATTAGCAAAACCCATTACATTGGCATAGAATTCAGACCATACATTCATCGCTCCGAGCTCTACATTGCCAACCATGTGGTCAATGTATTTTAATCCGGTTGGTATAGGCTTGTATTCGGTTTCAAGTTTTTCATATCCAGGAAGGAATATTCCGTTATAATTTTTTCTTTCAATAAATATATGAACTGTATCTCCATAAGTATGAATACCTGAACGACGGATTATGCCATCTTTATCTTCAATTGTTTCAGGTTGAATATAAGGTTTTGCGCCTCTTTTAACAGTTTGTTCAAAGGCATCATAAGCATCGTCTACCCAGAGTGCTATGACTTTTACCCCATCACCATGTTGAATCAGATGTTTTGATATTTCACTTTCAGGATCAAAGGGAGTAGTTAATACCAGTCTGATTTTACCTTGTTGTAAAGCGTAGGATGTTCTGTCTTTACAACCTGTTTCCAGACCCATATACGCAAGGTCCTGAAACCCTAATGCTGTTTTGTAGAAATGAGCAGATTGCTTAGCGTTACCTACATACAATTCAACGTAATCTGTACCGTTGATTGGCAGAAAATCCTGTGCTTTATCGAATATCTTTTTATTTTCTGCGTAATTGAAATTTTTGACACTTGTCAAATCTAATGTATCCATGATTGTTTGGTTTTTATAAGTTGATGGTTTCTTGTTGTTCACTACTAACCCATGATTTGAAGTACTCGGGTAGTTCTATTTTCAAAGCTTCTTTTGTTATTTTTACAGGTCTGAAAGGGTCTATCATTACTGCCAGTTCCTGCGTCTCTTTTTTACCGATACTTCTCTCGATTGCTCCAGGATGTGGACCATGTGGAATGCCCCCAGGGTGAAGTGTTATTTGCCCTTTTTGAATATTATTTCTGCTCATAAAGTCACCATCAACATAATATAGTAATTCGTCGCTATCTATATTGCTATGATGGTAAGGAGCCGGAATAGCGTCCGGATGATAATCGTATAGACGCGGCACAAATGAACAAACAACAAAATTATTGGCCTGAAAATGTTGGTGAATAGGCGGCGGCATGTGAATTCTGCCTGTTATTGGTTCAAAATCGAAAATGGACATAGCATAAGGATAGCTGCAGCCATCATACCCAACAACATCAAACGGGTGAGTCTCGTATGTATAAGGATATATTAAACCTCTTTTCTTAATATTAATTTTGAACTCACCTTTTTCGCTGTTTGTTTCCATGCTATGCGGCAACTTCATGTCGCGCTCGCAAAAAGGAGAATTCTCCATAAACTGTCCATATTGGTTGCGATACCTGACAGGAGTTTCAATAGGACTAAAAGATTCTATGAATAATATTTTGTTGTCTTCTGTTTCAAAATGAATACTGTACACAGTCCCTCTTGGAATTATGACATAATCGCCATATTCAAAATCGATTTGACCGTACATCGTTTTTAATACGCCACTGCCTTTGTGAATGAACAACATTTCGTCGGCATCAGCATTCTTAAAAAAGTAGTCAACGGTACCATTCATAGGCGAGGCAAGACCAATATGCAGGTCGTCGTTTACAAACAGGACCTTGCGACTTTGAATGTAATCTTCCTCCGCATCAACTTCAAAACCCATGAAACTCCTGGCCTGAAGATTATCTTCTATTGCAATTTCAGGACGTACACTGTATGGTTTTCCATGATCTTTAACCATTGTTGGCGGATATAGGTGATATACCAAAGAAGATACACCTGAAAATCCCTCTGTACCAAAAAGTTCTTCGTGATATAATTCTCCATTTGGTTGACGGAATACGATATGACGTTTTTTAGGAATCTTTCCAACTTGACGATAAATAGGCATAATATTATTATTTACGGCAAGTTTATCTGTCCTGTCAAAAACAAAAACTGACTTTGGTCAATTAGATAGACGAAAAGTAATGAATACTGACTAAAATCAGCGATTATGATGAAGTTTACTCTTCAATAAACAGGAAAACCTGCTTGAATTTAGAGAAGTAGGCGATAGGTAGCTGAACTTTTAAATCACTTTTTATGGTGAGTTCACTGAAATACTTATTGTTTTCGGGTGATTCTATTTGAGCAGATTTACCAAATAGCAAGATATTTTCGGCTTTATGAAAGGATTTTATAGGTTGAATTTCGGAGCTGAAATAAAGTGTATTGGTGCCAATTTCAAGTTTTGAAAAACTGCAGACAATGGTTTTTTCGAGCTTATCCATTGGTAAAAAAGCAACATCATTATCATTAAAGAGACTAATAAGTGATTTTTCATCCAAGGCCATTTGCCCTAGTTTATAATTAGAGCACGTTGCCTTAAGTTGATGTATCAGATCGTATTGACCTTTAAATACACTGAATAGAAAACCATTATCAACCCAGTGTTTGATAAATGTTTCATCTGTCTTGAGAATAGCTTGTTTTAAAAGCTCTTTCTCAAGATTTAGCAAAGGGTACTTATTTGGAAGAGGCTGTACCAATCCTTTGCGAATATTTTTCAACAATTGCTCTTTTGGGGTTATTTCAAACACCTGATTTAGACAATAAATTCTACATTTGCAAAGAAAATCAATTCGCTAAAAATAGAAAAATTAATCTTTGAGGATACAAAAGAATGCCATACTTGAGACTGTCAAAAGCATATATCTGTTGCTAGACAAACCAAGTCTAACAAAAGGTAAGAGACTTTTATTTCTAAACAGTCTGGTTTCATTGGCCGATGTATTAGCCTTAGCAGCTGTAGTGCCTGTGCTAATGTTAGCAGTAGACAAGGATTTTTTAGCTAAAAGCAGAAAACTTCGCTATATCTATAATAAATTTCAATTAGAAAGTGAAGGCAGTTTCCTGATTGCCTTAATTATTATTGTTGTAATCTTTTTTCTTATTAAGAATATTACAGCAATTTTGGTTCAAAAATCTGTGAATTCACTATGTACCAAACTGGTACAAAATTTTACAGAGAATACTTTTTACAATATAATCAACCAACCATTTGAGACTATTGTTAGCAAAGGCACCACCGATTTTTTAAATAAAATACATTTCAATTCGATGTATTTTGCAACAGGAGTATTGATTCCATTTGTCAATATTGTTGGAGAAAGTCTGGTAATTCTATTTATCCTGATTTTTATTATCTGGTTCAATCCTGCTATTTTCTTCATGATAGTATTGGTAACTGCTCCCGCTTTTTACTTTATAAACAGCAGTATCAAACAGAAAATTTATAAGCTGGGGGAAAAAACAAAAGGGAGAAGAGAGGAGACAATTGAGAGTTTAAACATTGGAATGAATGGATTGGTAGATGTTAAAGTGAATCAGTCTGCCGGCTTTTTTATTAAAGACTTTTTAAACAAACAAAAGTTTTTAATCGAATGTGATTTAAAATCCATTTTCTATCAGGGAATTCCTGCCAGAGCTAATGAAATAGTCGTGTTGATTGGGGTAATAATGTTAGTTGTATACGGCTTCTTTTTCTCTGAAAATCCGGCTGGACTGCGCGCTTTAGCGGCTGTTTTTGTGTTATCGGTTTTCAGACTTGTGCCTGCAATTAACAGACTTTTGGTTGGAGTAATGAAACTTAAGCTTCACCAACATACTATAGAATTCTTACAGCTTAATAAACACAATACAAAACTTCACCAAACGCATCAATTGCAGTTTCATCAGCAAATTGATTTGAAAGACATATCTTATAAATTTGATGATTCAGAGAATGAATTATTGAGTGGAGTAAACTTGACCATCAATAAAGGTTCTGTATTTGGGATAACAGGTATGAGTGGAAGCGGAAAGAGTACACTGATGAAAATTATTTCTGGTTTGATCCAGCCAAAATCTGGCACTATTTCAATAGATGGTTCAATTTTAGATGAAACTAAACTTATCCCGTGGCAAAATCAGATAGGCTTTGTCCATCAATCCCCATTTATATTTAATAAATCCCTTTTCGAAAATATTGCACTTTCAAGCACATACAATGAAGAGAAGATGGTAAGAGCAATTAAATCTTCCGGCTTAGAAACTTTTGTTGGGCAGTTGCCAAATGGCTTGGAAACACTAATGGGAGAACAGGGTTCTAAAATTTCTGAAGGTCAGAAACAAAGAATTGCTATTGCAAGAGCCTTGTACAAAGAGGCGAGTGTGTTATTGTTTGATGAGGCAACCAGCTCACTTGATGCAAATACTGAAGATATTATTATCGAAAGTTTACAGAATTTAAAAAAACAAAAAGTCACAATTATTATAATTGCACACCAGAAACGCATTATACAATTATGCGATTCTACGTTTGATATAGACAGTCATTCAAAAAGAGATGAATCAAAATAAGCCTGTTCGATTTGCCATTGCCGGGTGCGGATACATTGGTAAACGACACGCCCAGGTTATTAAAGCTATTACAAATGCTAATCTGGTCGCTATTTGTGATATTGATGCATCTAAAATCACTGAAGCAAAAGATCTGAATATTCCTTTTTACAATTCTGTTAAGGAAATGCTTGAAAAAGTAGAGTGCGATGTGCTTTGTGTAACAACTCCAAATGGCTTACATGCCGAACACGCTATGGCAGGATTACTCCAAAATAAACATGTTGTAATTGAGAAGCCAATGGCATTAAAGAGTGCAGATTGCGAATCACTGTTTAAATTGTCTGAAAATAATGGTAAGAAAATATTCTGTGTCATGCAGAATCGATATTCACCTCCTTCAGTTTGGTTGAAGGATATTATAGAAAAGAAGTTACTGGGGCAGATTTATATGGTCCAAATCAATTGTTTTTGGAACAGAGATGAAAGATATTATAATAACACCAATTGGAAAGGTAAGCTTGAGCTGGATGGTGGTACCTTGTTTACTCAATTTTCTCATTTTGTTGATATGATGTACTGGTTGTTTGGGGATATTAAAAATATACAATCTAAATTCATGGATTTTAATCATTCTCAATTAACGGGATTTGAAGATTCGGGTCATATCATTTTTGATTTTATAAAAGGCGGAACAGGAACATTTAGTTATTCGACATCAACCTGGGATCGAAACCTAGAAAGCAGCATAACTATTATTGCAGAAAGCGGCTCTGTAAAAATTGGTGGTCAATATATGAATAGTGTTGAATATTGTCATATTGCTAATTATGAAATGCCTGTTTTGCCAGCATCTAATCCACCAAATGATTATGGCACTTATAAAGGTTCCGCATCTAATCACGATCATTTTTACAACAACGTCATCCAGGCTTTGAATAGCAACGAGCCTATAACTACAAATGCTTCGGATGGCTGGAAAGTGGTCGAAATCATAGAACGCATTTACGCTAATAATCCATTTTTCAAAATTAAAAACCCTCAATGAGTAAAGATAAACTGTCTATTGTTATTCCTGCCTATAATGAAGCCAAAACCATTCATTTAATTCTTGATAAGGTAATGGCAGTAGAGTTGATAGACAATATTGACAAAGAAATATTAATTGTCAATGATGCTTCAACAGACGATACGGAATTTGCCATATTATCTTATATTAAGACAAATGGAACGGCACCGATAAAGTACCTGAAACATGAGATAAATCAAGGAAAAGGAGCAGCTCTCCATACTGGTATAAGAGAAGCTACAGGCAACTATACAATTATTCAGGACGCGGATCTGGAATATGATCCCAATGAATACAATATTTTACTAAAACCAGTTTTAGATGGTTTTGCAGATGTTGTATATGGAAGCAGGTTTATGGGCGGTAAACCACATAGAATTCTTTTCTTCTGGCATTCAATCGGAAATAAGTTTCTAACATTCCTGTCCAATATGTTGACCAATCTCAATTTAACGGATATGGAAACATGTTATAAGCTTTTTAAGACAGAAATCATCCAAAAAATTCAATTTAAGGAAAAGCGATTTGGCTTTGAACCTGAAGTAACTGCAAGGGTTTCGAGGATACCCGGTATTCGTTTTTATGAAGTAGGTATTTCATATTATGGCCGCACCTATGAGGAAGGTAAAAAAATTGGTTGGAGAGACGGGTTTAGAGCTATCTACTGTATTGTGAAATACAACCTTTTTGTGAAGTAGTTTTTGTTGAGTAGTTTTGTTACTCAATTTAAATGATCCAAACTCTAATATCCTCAAAAACAAGAATTAAACTTTTGTTAAAGTTTTTTTTAAATTATGAGACAAGATCATATCTAAGACATCTTGAGTCTGAATTTGGTGAATCAACCAATGCTATTCGTTTAGAGTTAAATAAGTTTGAAAAAGCCGGTATGTTGATTTCTGAACTGGAAGGGAATCGCAAGTATTATAAGGCTAATGACAGGCATCCGCTTTTCAAGGATGTTCAAAGTATTGTTAGAAAATATGTCGGTATAGATTGGATTATTGAATATGTGGCAAAGAAATTAGGTCAATTGGAAAAAGTATATTTGACTGGAAGTATAGCCAATGGGCTTGATAGCCAAACTATTGACTTGATTTTTATTGGTGAAGTAAACGAAGGATTTTTAAAGGAGTTGTGTATTAAAGTGGAACATCAGATAGAAAGACAAATTGCTTATGAAGTCCTGATTAATACACAGACTTTTGATAAGTTGTTCGAAGAATCTGACGCCAAGTTTATATTGTTGTGGGAGAAAACATAAAAGTTAAAATAAGTGTATTTGATACATTTGCTTTAACCTATAACTTAACTAAAAGAACTGGAATCATGCATTTAGCAGAAAACACAAGCCTTGTTAATCCTGATGAAGGATTATTAAGGCAAAGAAAGGAGAGAATTAGAGAAAAGGAGCAATGGTATGTTATTTATACGCGCTCCAGGCAAGAAAAGAATTTGTCTGAGAAGTTATCACAGGCAGGTTTTAAAACGTATGTACCATTGGTAAAAAGAGTCAAACAGTGGAGCGACAGAGTAAAATCAACTGAACAACCACTGTTTAATTCTTATATATTTATCAAAGGGGTATGGGATAAGCAAGAATTGAAGGATTATAAAGGAGTGGTTAAAATTGTCAGTTTTGAAAATGGGCCAGCGAAGGTTTCACAAGAAGAAATCGAGACACTAAAGTCTATTATTCAACATGGATATGATGTAATGGAAATTACTGATTACAAACATTTGCTTACAGGATGCAGAGTTATAATCGATGGTGGTCCATTGAAAGGCAAAACAGGAGAACTGCTTGATTGTACCGGTGATTATTGGTTTTTAATTTGCTTTGACAATTTTCACAATAGCATTAAAGTAAAAGTTCCTTCTCAGTACTTAAAAAAAATATAATGTCGGACAATACACAGTATACATTTGTTATTAAACCAAAGCGGTCTCTTTGGGATATTAATCTAAAAGAGATTTGGCAATATCGGGATCTACTGATATTATTAGTAAAAAGAGATTTCATTTCAGTTTACAAGCAAACTATTCTCGGGCCAATTTGGTTTTTCATACATCCAATGCTAACAACTGTAACATTTACAATAGTGTTCGGCATGTTTGCTCAATTACCTACAGATGGCATTCCGACAATATTATTTTACTTAACAGGTGTAACATTCTGGAATTATTTTTCAAGTTGTCTTACTGCAACATCCAACACTTTCATCACAAATGCTGCAGTATTTGGAAAAGTGTATTTTCCCCGGTTGATTGTACCTTTATCAATAGTTATTTCCAACCTTATGAAACTGGCAATTCAGTTTCTTTTGTTGATTATAGTCTGGCTTTATTATGTATTTGTGAATGAGAATGTGAACCCACAACTAACCCTCGTTTTTGTGCCGGTTATTTTGTTGCTGTTTGCATTAATGGGACTTGGATTTGGACTGTTGTTTTCAGCCTTAACCACCAAATATCGAGATTTATCATTTCTTATTGCTTTTGGTGTTCAATTATTAATGTATGCAAGTGCAGTCATATTCCCCGTTTCAGTACTTTCGCCAGAAAAGCAATGGATGTTAATGCTAAATCCACTGGTACCACTTATGGAGGCTATCAAATATAGTTTTCTTGGAGCGGGAATTTTTGATTGGGCATATATCGCGTATAGTTCAGCTTTCACTTTAGTTGCTCTATTGATTGGTGTTTTAATATTTAACAAAGTGGAGAAAGGATTTATAGATACAGTATAATGGCAAGCACTATCATCAAAGCGGAAAATATTTCAAAACAATACCGATTGGGTTCAATTGGTACCAAGACTCTTGCCAATGATTTCAAAAGGTGGATCTATCAATTGAGAGGAAAGGAGGATCCTTTTCTTAAGATTGGTGAAGCAAATGACAGAAGTAAAAAGGGTAGTTCGGAATATGTCTGGGCATTAAAGGATATAAATTTTGATATCAACGAAGGCGAAGTTGTTGGTATTATTGGTAAAAATGGTGCCGGTAAAAGCACCTTGCTTAAGATACTATCCAGAGTAACAGCCCCTACTACAGGTCAAATAACTGTTAATGGCAGAATGGCCAGTTTATTGGAAGTTGGTACAGGTTTTCATCCAGAATTAACCGGAAGGGAAAATGTGTTTTTGAATGGAGCAATTATGGGCATGAGTAAGCAGGAAATCAAATCGAAATTTGATGAGATTATTGATTTTTCGGGCGTTGAGAGATACATTGATACACCTGTTAAGAGGTATTCTTCCGGTATGTATGTTCGTTTGGCATTTGCGGTTGCTGCCCATCTGGAACCTGAGATATTAATCGTAGATGAAGTTTTGGCCGTTGGTGATGCTGAATTTCAAAAGAAATGTTTGGGTAAAATGAAAGATGTCAGCGGTCAAGGTAGAACAGTATTATTTGTTAGCCATAATATGGGCGCAATTCAGTCTCTGTGTAGTAAAGCAATTTATCTGAAGCACGGCACGATTCAACAAATAGGGCAAACGGACAGAATCATCAGTAATTACTTAAGCCAGGAATTAAAAATGGAAGAGGAGTTGGAGATTGATATTGATAGCAGTCAGCCAGCTGGAGTAAATCGACTAACACTTTTAAATACTGATAACTTAAAAGCAAGTTCCTATTTAGCTGGAGAAATATTAAAGTTTTCATTCGAATTAGAATGTTCGGTTCAAGGTAATTATCAATTAGGCATTGGAATAGCCAGTTCAATGGATGTCAATATTTATTCAGAGAAATCAGAAACATTCGAACTACACAAAGGAAGTAATACGATCCTCTATACCAATCATCAGATAAAATTAGCACCCGGGATTTACTCATTGACCTTTAACTTATTGTTTAATGGTAAATCCATTCAGTATTGTGAAAAGCTACTAAGTTTTGAAGTTTTGGAAATAAACGCAAAAGGCGAAACATACGATTTAAATAAAGGAGTAGGATTTTTAATAACCAAAGGAGAATTTAAAGTACATTAATGGAACTATATTTAGGGATAAATTTTTTCGGTCACGATTCAGCAGTTTTTGTAATAGACCCACAAAAACAGGATGTATTTGCGGTGTCTACCGAGAGAATTACACGCTTTAAGCATGATAACATCTTTCCAATAGTTGTTTTGGATAAATATATTCAATATTCAGGAATAGATGTCAATGCAGTTACAAAACTCATTTGCGCTAACGCCAGGTTAGAGCAGAAAAGTTTAAAAATATTCGCCAATCAGCATCAAAGAACTCTTTTCCTTAGAGAATTATTCAATGAGCCATATTTGAAAGGCTTTAAGTCTAAGGATTACGAATTTAAGCGCTTATCAGAAAATAAGAAGTTTTGGTATTTGTTTAAAAAAGGGAAAAACAGAGCCTATAAGAATATCTTCGAATCAAGTATTACCCGATATCAATCCGAGCTTCTTACAGATATTCTAAAAGAAAGGTTTCCAAAAGCTGATATTGAATTACAATATTATGATCACGAAGAATGTCATGCTGTTTCGAGTTATTTCACTTCGAGCTATACGGGAGACACACTTCTGGTTACAATGGATGCTCAGGGCGACCATAATAGATTTTCGAGTGTATATATTGTAAAAGATAATAAGCTAAGTTTACACAGTACTTCAATTTCACCAAAGAAGTTTTTTAGTTTTGGAGGAAAGTATGTGAATGTTGAATCTTTTGAAAGCTCGGTTGGCGGTATGTATACTTACTTTACACACATGCTTGGATTTACAGCCAATGCAGATGAAGGAAAAGTAGAGGCACTGGCAGCATTCGGAAATTATCAGAACGAAATTTATGACAAACTTTGGAAATGTTTCTCCATAGACAAGAACAACACAATAGTGACTCATCAGGAGGATGCTGAGTTATATTTTTCGACTGAAGAATTTTACAGGTTTCTTAAAGACTATAAAAAAGAAGATATATCTGCTTCCATTCAAAAATTTCTGGAAGAATTCATGTTGAAATTTCTTAAAGGATTGATTGATGAAACAGGCATTAAGCAATTGTGTTTCAGTGGAGGAGTTTTTGCCAATGTAATATTGAATTTACGCGTATTTGAGGAGCTAACTCAGTCTATTTATATTGTTCCGGCAATGACTGATGAAGGCACAGCTGAAGGTGCGGCATATTTGGCTTATTTAAGTAAGACTGATATTCCACAAATGCAATGGTTAAAAAGTCGTTACATGCCATATTTTGGTACATCTTATAGCAGAGAACAAGTTTTAGAAGCCATTCGAAAGGAAAACACAATTGATTTTGAAGACCTGGGAGATGCCTGGCCTGAAAGAGCAGCACAATTGGTAGTTGAAGGAAAAGTTGGTGCAATATTCCATGGAAGAATGGAATGGGGCCCCAGAGCGTTGGGGAACAGAAGTATTATTGCCGACTGCAGGCACGAAGAAATTACTAAGAAAATAAATGGGTCCATTAAAAACAGACCATTGTTTCAGCCATTTTGCCCTTCTATACTTGAAGAAGAACGTGACAGATTATTTGAAGTTTCTTATCCAAATAAACACATGACCTGTGCTTTCAGAATGAGACAAGAACACAGAGAAAAAATTCCGGCTTCTGTGCATGTAGATGGTACCGGAAGGGCTCAGTTTGTCGAAGAGAAAGACAATCCTATGTATTTCAGATATCTTAAAGAACTTAAAAGATTAACGGATTATGGTGTCAGCATCAATACTTCCTTCAACAAACACGGTAGAACAATTGTGGAAACGCCAAAAGACGCTATACAGGATTTTCTTGATACCAATATGGACTTTGTAATAATAGAAGGTTATCTGCTTAAAAGAAAGTAAAATGGTATTGTCAGTCCTTTCGGGTGGTTTGGGAAATCAGATGTTCCAGTTTTCGATTGGATACAGGCTTGCTTTGAAACAAAATTCAACATTAATCTTGGATTTATCAGAACTAGAAAGAGATAATAAAAGAACGTATTCTCTTTCCAATTTTCCTGTAAATGTAAGATTAGTTAAAAAGAATATTCTTGAAACGGGTTGGTTCTTTAAACTACTCAATGGTATCCCAAAAAACTGGATTGAGATTGAAGAAAAAAAGGAATTTAATTTTGATGCTACAGTATTAAATTTAAAGGACAATGTCAGGTTGAAAGGTTATTGGCAAAACCCTGAATATTTCGATAGTATAAAGGAAGATTTATTCAAAATATTTAAACCGATTAATACCTCATCAATTGATAGTACGTTACTGGAAGAAATACAAAAAAATTCTTCAATAAGTATTCATATCAGAAGAGGGGATTATGCTAATGATTATATAACCAATCAGGTGCATGGTTTATTGCCAATGTCTTATTATCAGTCTGCAATCGAGTTGATTGAATCTAGAACTGGTCTGGACAATTTGGAAATATTTGTATTCTCTGATGACATAAATTGGTGCAAAGAGAATTTTAAACTGCGTTCAAATATTCGTTTTATTGAGAATCTGGATGCTGATATCGAATTGCATTTAATGAGTTTATGCCATTTTAATGTGATAGCAAACAGCAGTTTTAGCTGGTGGGGTGCGTATTTAAACCAGAACACAGACAAACTGGTTGTAGCACCAAAACAATGGTTTAACAAAGAAATACATGACACATCCAATTTGACACCAAAAGATTGGATTAGAATTTAAAAAAATATGGCTTTAAAACAAATTTTAAAATCGATTATTGGCCCAAATAATATAGCCAAAATTCGCAAACTGATGGAGAAAAAAGAGCCATTAAAATGGCCTGTTGACAGTCCTGAAGAAATAGAGAAAAGAAAACAATTCTACAGTTCATTTTTAAAGAAAGGCAGTCTTTTCTTTGATGTTGGTGCTAATATTGGCAATAGAGTTGAACCAGTCTTAATGACAGGAGCTAATGTAGTTGCTTTTGAACCCCAGGATTATTGCAGACAGGTTTTAAAGGCGAGGTTTGGCAACAAGATAAAAGTAGTAAATAATGGACTTGGTGAAAAAGAAGAAGTAAAAACCTTCTATATTTCCAATGCTACAACGATTTCTTCTTTTTCTACTGATTGGATTAAATCTGTGAAGGAAGACCGGTTTAAAGAATTTAATTGGGATACAGAGGTCAAAGTTGAGATGACCACACTGGATAAAATGGTAGCTAAATTTGGCAGGCCTGATTTTATTAAAATTGATGTTGAAGGGTTTGAGCTGGAAGTATTAAAGGGTCTGACACAATCGGTACCATATATTTCATACGAATATACGACTCCTGAACAAACAGATAAAGCTGTTGATTGCCTAAGATACATTGAGAAAGTATCTGGAACTGTGAAATGCAATTACTCTATAGGCGAATCCATGAAACTTGAATTGGACCAATGGATTACACCTGATGAAATGGAAAAAACAATCAGGTCGGATTCATTTGTAAGTACCGGGTTCGGCGATATTTATATTAAAAGCATATAATTGGAAAAGGTTTCGATCATATTACCTGTTTATAATGCTGAGGAATTTCTTGGAGAAGCCATTCAAAGTCTTTTGGATCAAACGTTCAGAGATTTTGAATTACTTATTTATAACGATGGTTCCATAGATCAATCGGATTCTGTAATTAAATCATTTCAAGACGCCAGGATAAAGTACTTTTCATTTGAATCTAATACCGGTTTGATACATGTATTGAATACAGGATTAAAACAAGCTTCTGGACGATATATTCTTCGAATGGATGCGGATGACATTTGTGAAAAGGACAGAATTGCTAAACAAGTCGAATTCATGGACAATCATCCTGAAGTTGGAGCCTGCGGAACTCAGTTGAAAATAGTAGGTACCGATCAGATAATAGCAAGACCTTGTCTGGATAATGAATTAAGATGGTGGATTTTTAAAAGCAGTCCTTTAGCCCATCCAAGTGTTATCTTGAGAAGATCAATTATTACTGAGCATCAGTTGGAATTTAATACCAAAGCTTATGTTGCAGAAGATTTCGATCTATGGTGGAGAATGGCATTTTATACCAAGCTGGCCAACTTACCAGATGCATTACTAAATTATCGGTTACATCCAGGGCAGGAGAGCAGTACGAAAACAGAAGTCCAAACCAATAATCACAGGAAAAGTCTTGTAGAATTTATGAATGTCCTCGGACTGGATTCCGGTTTGTATAGTCCTGAATTTGTTGTCAAAATGCTGAATCGAGATTTAGAGTTATATCCTCAGAATCTTTACAAATCTTATAACTTTTTTAAGGCTCTTGAAAATTCGGATTCAGCAATAAAGTTTTTTACAAGGGAAGACATTAAATCGAAATCAATTGAAATAATTGGCTATCAAATGAACAACCTGGTATGCTTTGATTCGCTTTCTCTAAAGTTGTTTTTTGACAAGTCGTTTCGAAAAATCATGAGGTTTAATCACATTCATCCAATTATCTGGGGTTTAAAAAGTATATTGAACTGGAAAACAAGATGAACAATAGAATTGCCATATCGGACAAGATTTTTTCGTTATTGACTTCAAGCGAATCTAAGGCAATGCAGCTATGGCGTACATCCTATCAGGAACTTGTTTTAAAGGATAAGGATTTGCCGGTAATAGATGTTTTAACCTGTGTTTACAATGCAGAAAGCTATATTGAACATGCAATAGAATCTGTTATTTTTCAGTCTTATCCTAAAGTGCATCTGGTGATAGTTACAGACCCTTGCACCGATAGAACCATAGATATCATTAAAGAATTATCAGCAAAACACATCAATATTACTTTGGTTGAAAATACTGAGCACAAAGGCATTATTGAATGTTTTAATATTGGGCTGAAACATTGTAATAATTCATATATAGCCCGGATGGATTTGGATGACTTGATTCATCCCATGCGTTTTGAAATGCAGTTTGATTTTCTGAATCAACACCCTGAAATTTCTGTTGTAAGCTCATGGATGAAAATTTTTAATGAAAAACATGAAACCAGAGATGTGACTTACAGAGATGATTTTGATTTGCAAAAAATAAGTATGCTTTATTTTTCGCCAATTTCACATGCTGCTTCATTATTTAGATCCAGTGTCCTTCAAGAATTTGGCTACAGAAATGATTATAAGTATGCAGAGGATTATGACTTGTGGTTCAGAATTATGGATAAATACAGAACAGCTGTCTACCCACAATTTCTCTATCTCTACAGAACACATAGCAATCAGGTCACTAATGAAAGAAATCTGCAAATAATTAAAGCCAGTTGGATTAGAATTATGAACAATATTTTCCAAAGGCTGGGCATGAACTATAATGAAACAGATGTTCTCTTTCATGTAGAGCATTGTCAGCAAGGCAATAGTTTAAGAGGTAAGGATGAATGGTTAAGACTGCACAGATGGCTCAACTATCTGATTGAATGCAATCAAAAATCGAGATTTTTTCACGATCAGAAATTAAGAGAATTTATATTTATAAATCAGTGGCAAAATGGCTTTGAGAAATTCAGAAAGGAGTTGACTTTAAAGGACCTTTTATTAGTCATCAACTCCTCAATATTCAGGGGCAATCTGCTCACAAAAACAAAAGAAATAATTAAACACATTATCAGAAAATGAACTTAAAAGGAAAAAAAGTACTTATCACAGGTGCAGATGGATTTATTGGCAGTCACCTTACAGAAGCATTGCTGGAAGAGGGCTGTAGTGTAAAGGCATTTTGTTACTATAACTCTTTTAATTCGTGGGGCTGGTTGGATACAATTTCCAAGGACAAGCTCCAGCAAATAGAAGTATTTACAGGAGATATCAGAGATCCAAACGGAGTAAGAAAAGCTATGGAAGGTGTAGAGGTAGTTTTTCATCTGGCAGCATTAATTGCAATTCCATTTAGTTATCATTCACCAGACAGTTATGTTGATACCAATATAAAAGGAACTTTGAATGTTTTGCAGGCAGCAAGGGACCTCAATATCGAGAAATTACTGGTCACTTCAACTTCGGAAGTATATGGGACTGCATTGTATGTTCCAATAGATGAAAAGCATCCAAGACAAGGTCAATCTCCCTACTCAGCTACTAAAATTGGCGCCGACCATCTGGCAGAATCCTATTTCAGGAGTTTTAATCTCCCGGTTACAATTGTCCGCCCTTTCAATACTTTCGGACCCAGACAATCTGCAAGAGCTGTAATACCTACCATTATTACACAATTGTACAGTGGTATGAAGGAAATTAAATTAGGGTCATTACATCCAACAAGAGATTTGTTGTTTGTGAAAGACACTGCTCAGGGATTTATTGAAATTGCCAAATCAGACAAAACCATTGGTGAAGAAATTAATATTGCCACCCAAAGTGAAATTTCAGTCGGAGATTTGGCTAATAAACTGATTCAGATTATTGCACCTGATGCAATTGTCGTATCGGATGATCAAAGACTAAGACCTGAGAAAAGCGAGGTCGAACGTCTGCACGGTAGCAATAAGAAAATTATGGAATTGACAAACTGGAGTCAAAAAATAAGTCTGGACGAAGGCTTAAAAATTACTTCAGAATGGTTTTCTAATCCTGACAATCTAAAACAATACAAATCCAATATTTACAATATCTGATTTATGAATGAACTAATTCCATATAGCCACAGATTAATTGATAAAAACAGCAGTATACTGGAAGCCTTGTCAGTATTAAATAAAATCGCCAGGGAGCCAATAGCCTTTGTTGTTGATGAAGATAAAAGATTATTGGGCTCATTGACGGACGGTGATGTAAGGAGAGGGTTACTTGGGGGGCATGATTTAAATGATAAAGTAGAATCCATTATTCAGCACAATCCTGTTTTTATTAATAAATCCAGCTATAAGGTTGAGGATATTGTCGAATATAAAAATAAAAATATAATGGTATTACCGGTTGTGGACGATAACAATAAGATAGTGAATGTTATCAGCTTGAGACAACTGAGATCTTATTTGCCAATGGATGTTGTAATTATGGCAGGTGGAAGAGGCGAAAGATTAAGACCATTGACAGATACGGTTCCTAAGCCTATGTTAGAGGTGGCTGGCAAACCAATCATACAGCATAATATTGAAAGGCTTACTAATTTTGGGGTTGATGATTTTTGGATTTCAATCAATTATCTGGGTGAGGTTATTCAGACTTATTTTGGTGATGGCAATGAAAAGAGTATCCATATAGAGTACGTTAATGAAGATAAGCCTTTGGGAACTCTTGGGTCTGTTGGTTATATCAAGAATTTTGGACATGATTATGTATTGATAATGAATTCGGATATTTTGACTAATCTGGATTACGAGCATTTCTTCCTCGATTTTTTAAGAGAAAATGCTGATTTATCAGTTGTATCAATTCCATACAAAGTGTCTGTACCATATGCAGTATTAGAAAACAAGGAAAGATCAATTACAGGATTTTCAGAAAAACCTACTTATACATATTATTCAAATGGCGGCATTTATCTGGTAAAGCGAAAATTCATAGAGCAATATGTGCCTCAGGGTCAATTCTTTAATGCAACTGACTTAATTGAAAGAATGGTTGAGAATGGCAACAAAGTCATTTCCTATCACATGGCTGGTTATTGGCTGGATATTGGAAAGCACGAAGATTTCAAAAAAGCACAAGAAGATTTCAAAAGCATAATATTTTAAAATTGAGGTTAAAACATTACATATTGTATAGTTCTGCTTTAATTGCTGTTTTACTTTTTTTTGCTAACTCATTTTATGTTTGGAATTGGGGAGATGACTATTTGTTTAAAGTTAAATTTCAAACTTTTACACCTTTGGGTTTTCTTATTAATGACTATTGGATTTTTGACGGCAGGTCCTTGAATCTTGGTTATTTAATATCAAGACATTGTTTAAATACACCATTTCCTTGGCTTGCGACTCTGATTGCATCAATTCTCTTTTTTTTAGCAGCGTACTTTCTTACAATTCTTGTAAAAAGAAAAATGCCGCTTAATTTATTAGAACAATTCATCCTTACAATCACATTTACAGCTGTTTTATGGATGGCAGGATATTATTCACATTTTGAAACATTGTATTGGCAAACGGGTATGCTTTATGTGGTTGAAGTGTTTCTGTTTTATGCAGCCTATGTATCTATAGATTCAAATAGAATACATACCATATTTTTGTTTTTAATCTCCTTCATTGCAGGTATTGCTTCACCAGGTGCTGTAATGGCTATTTTGTTTGTATTGATAGTCGAGATTTTTAACACTCAGGACAAATTGGGTGTATCAAGAAGAAAGTGGGCTTCTTTGGCTTTTTTCCTAGGACTTCTGGTAGTGGTTTTATCCCCCGGAAGTACCGAGAGATTTAAGTTAGAAGGCGGATTTGATAAAAAGGCATTTTCATTGATTCACAATCTCTATTTCAGATTGTATCAGTTTATAGATAAATTTTTTGATCTGAATACACCTATGCTTTGGGTATTAATAGTTGTAGCCGTGTTTTTCATATTAATACGCCGAAATAACTCTGAAATGCGACCCACTTTTTACAGCATTTTATTTGAATACCGGTGGTTGATTGCAGCTGGAATCAGTTTGGCATTTTACTTTCCAAGAATGATCTATTATATCACTTCTCCAAGGTTAAACATTCATATTGTATTCTTTGTAATGTTGTTCTTCGTAACACAACTTGCAGAATTTGGTGAATCAAACTATGATTTTTACGATAAGTACATTAGAAATTTCCAAGTTCCTGTTTTGTTGATTTTTATAGTTCTTGCTTTTTACCAATTTTGGGGAGCCTCCTTTTGTGTGAAAAAAATGGCTGTTCGAATTGAATTGTATAAGGCAAATAAAGGCCAACATTTGGTTTTAAAAGCAAATGATCTAATTGGTCCCCCGGCAACCCGCGAATTTATTGATATCACAGACGATTCAACTTATGCATTAAATATCGCTGTTGCAAAACATTTTGGTTTGAAATCAATAAGAAAGGAAAAATACAGATGAGACAGAAAGGGATCGCCGGCACATTACCTATTTCAGCAGTCATAGCTTCTTTTAATGAGGGGCATATATTGGAGGATTGTCTCAAATCTGTTCAATTCTGTGATGAAGTCATTGTTGTGAACTTAAACTCAAATGACAACACAGAGGAAATTGCTTTGAGATATTGCGATAAGTATTATTTTGAAGACAAAGATCTCTTATATTTTGATGCTTATCACGACAAATATATTCCCAATATAGAGAACGATTGGTTCTTATTGATGGATCCGGATGAAAGAATATCAGGGGCATTAATTGAAAGTATCAAATTAACACTAATAAATGTAGCTGATGATGTTTCGGTAATTCGTGTACCTATGTTTAATTATTTTAAAGGCAAGAAACTTAAAGGGACTGTTTACGGAGGCGTGATATATGCCAGACTTCTTTATCGACTTAGTGGTGTACATGTTGGAAATGAAGTGCACTCGAGTATAAAAATGAAAGATGGATACACAAGAATAAAAATAAAATTTGAAGGCGAGAATTATAGCAGACATTATTGGTGTAGCAGCTGGAGCCAACTGTTGTCGAAACACAACAGATATTTAAAAGGAGAAGGACTGGCACAATATAAACTTGGTCTGAGATATAGTTTCAAAAAGCAATGGTATGACAGTTTAATTAAATTCTATTATTCTTTTAAAACAAGAGAAGGATACAAGGATGGTTTAACTGGTTTTTTACTTAGTTTTTTTGCAGCGAGATATGAGTTTTTAAAATGGAAAGAATTGCGAAAATTTCAAAAGTTAAATAGTTAAAAAAACATGTGTGGTATTTCCGGAATATATCAACTTGATGGCGCAAAAGTAGAAGCTGCAACTCTGGAGAAGTTCAATAATTCAATGACGCATAGAGGTCCTGATGATTATGGAATTGAATTACTCGATAAAGAAACGCTGGGTTTGGCGCAGAGGAGACTTTCAATATTAGATTTAAGTCCTCTTGGCCGACAACCTATGTCATTTGACCAGGGAAGATTTGTAATCACCTATAATGGTGAGATTTTTAATTTTCCTGAAATAAAGGAAACACTGATATCAAAAGGACATAGCTTTAAATCGGAATCAGATACGGAAGTTATACTTGCAGCGTACATGGAATGGGGACCATTATGTCTGAAGAAATTCAATGGAATGTGGGCATTTGCTATCTGGGATAATTTAAACAAGGAACTATTCTTAGCAAGAGACAGATTTGGAATCAAGCCATTATATTATCTGTACGAAGAAGATAAAAGGTTTGTATTTGCATCAGAAACCCGAGCATTTAAATTCTTAAATAATTTTAACCGGGAAGTAGATGAAATAAAACTCCATCACAATATGATAGACCCATATGCTCTCGAAGGATTGGGTCATACTATATTTAAACAAATATATCAATTATTACCGGGCCATTATCTAATAGTAAAAAGACAAGAGAAAATTTCACAGAAACGCTGGTGGAGTATTGAGGATTGTCATCCTGAAATTCCTAAAAGTTTTAATGAGCAGTGTGAGAAATTTTACGAAATTTTCAGAGACGCCTGCCGAATCAGACTTGTCAGTGATGTACCAATAGCGACCGCTTTAAGTGGTGGACTAGATTCTACGGCTGTATATTCCACAGTTTATGACATAATTCAAAAAGAATCATTAGGCAGGGTAAATGAAGACGCACAAAGAGCATTTACAGCTACTTTTAAAGGTTTGCCAAATGATGAAAGAGAGTATGCTCAAATTGCAGCAAATTATACCGGCGGACCAATAACATTTCTTGAAACCAATGATGTTGATCTTGCGGCAAGGATTGAAAGAGATACCGAACTTTGCGATTTTATAAATATATCACCGATTAGTTCTATTGCTTCTGTTTATGAGGGAATGAGAAAAAATGGAGTTGTTGTTTCGCTTGATGGTCATGGCGTAGACGAAATGCTTTATGGGTATCGAGATATGATTTATGGCCTTTACAACGATGCACTTTGGTATGGAAAAAGTTCTCAGGCATTAGATTACAGAGATATTTTATCAGATATGTACCATCCGGATAATCGCGGGCATTTTATTTCTAAATCAAATAAAAATTTAGAAGAAAAAAAACTGAGAGAATCAGGACTGAAATACAAATTGAAAAAATTAGTAGGGACTCAGAGTCCCAATCTCGAATATTTACCATTAAAATTACCTGAACTCAGTGATAAAACATACGATTTCAGCAAAAAGCCTGTTAGGGAAAGAATGGTTTATTTCGAGTTTTTCCAACATACTTTACCAGCTTTACTTAGAAATTTTGACAGAGCAGGTATGATGAATTCTATTGAGATCAGAATGCCATTTATGGATTGGCGGTTGGTTTCTTATGTATTTTCTCTACCGATTGAAAGTAAGGTTGGGAGTGGATTTACAAAAAGAATTTTAAGAGAGTCCATGAAAGGCAAAATGGATGAAAGTTTAAGAAATAGAGCCTTTAAAGTCGGAATTGGCAGTCCAGTTGAATATTGGTTGAATGACAAACTTAAAAATTGGGCTCTGGACATGACTTCTGATAAGGAATTGAAATCTAAAATGGAATCAGCATTAAACTCAAATGGTAAAATGGAAAATGCATTAATACGTGAAGTATGGCAGAATATCAATTATAATTTAATTAAGTAAATCATGAAAATATATTACGTATTTACTTCAGCGGGTTTAAAGACGAGTTCAGTACAACAAAAAGTACTGAATCAGATAAAATCATTGAAAAAATACGGTGTTGATTGTAAAGGTCTATTTTTCACAACTGATAATGTTAATGATGAGCATGATGATTTTCAATTTATATCGGTTCCTAAAATAAAAAAGGGTTGGTTCAGGTCGTTTAGACAAAGAAGAGCCATACATAAAACGCTGCTTAACTGGTTTAATAAAAACAGACCTGAATTTGATTATATCTATTGTCGTTATCCCGGTGCCAGCTTTGAATTAGCTAAATGGTTGAAAACATACAGGAAAAAGATCTTTATTGAACATGTCACTTCTGAAACTTATGAAATAAAATTATACAGAAAGGAAAATCCATTGAGATTTAATTTGTCATCCTGGTTGGGGAATCTCGAGTTTTACTATTTACCTCTTTTAAGCGAATGGTTATATGGTAGAATCATCAGAGCAAATGCAGCTTTTGGTATTTCCAATTCTGAGGATATTGCAGAATACGAAAACAAAAGAGCTAAAAGAAATTATAATCTTTTGATAGGGGGAGATAGTGTTAAAGTTAGCGATTTTCAAATCAGAACTATAGCAACAGAACCTAAAAGGCTGCATCTATTGTTTTTAAAAGGTGCCTCTACTATTGCTGATTTTAATGGACTTGACAGGGTTATAAAGGGAATAGCTAACTATAAAGGCGACTGGAATATAAAACTCTATATTTTTGGAAAAAGTCTTGAAAATGAAATTAAGCTGGCAATGGATCTTCGAATTTCAGATAAAGTCATTGCCGGTGGATATATAGAAAAGAAGGATTTAGATAAATTAATAGGCCAAATTGATCTGGGATTAGGTGCATTTGGCATATTCAGAAAAGGACTAAAAAGTACAACAATTATTAAAGCCAGAGAATATTTTGCAAGAGGTTTACCATATATATACGGCCACAATGACCCAGATATATCAGGACATAACGAGTTAAAAAACTGTTGTTTAGAATTACCATGTGATGATTCTGATATAGATTTTAACGTAGTGGTTGAATGGTACAGTCAAATTAAAGATTTAAATGCTACTGCAGAATTTATGCGTCAGTATGCCATAGAGAATCTTGATTATGATGTAAAGATGAGAAGATTAATAAACTTCCTGATAACATACAACAGGTCAAATACTAATAATTCATAAAAACAACATAGAAAAATAAGTGCTTTTCAATTCACTGGAATATCTTTTCTTTTTGCCTGTAGTCGTCATTATCTATTGGTGGCTAAATAAAGGAAACCGAATATACCAGAATGGATTTTTACTTCTGATGAGTTACTTTTTTTATGGAATGTGGAATTGGAAGTTTTTATTCTTGCTTGTTTTTTCAACTCTTCTCGATTATTACAGTGCAATAAAAATAGATGATTCGGTTTCAAAGAAGAACAAGAAATTTTGGTTGATTTTGAGTGTAGGTATTAACCTTGGATTTCTCGGTTTATTTAAATACTTCAATTTCTTTTCTGAAATATGCAATGATCTTGTAAACTTATTTGGAATTAACAGTTCGTTTGCAAGAATTGATGTTCTCTTACCAGTAGGAATTTCTTTTTATACTTTTCACGGACTTTCTTACGTTTTTGACTGTTATAACGGGAAAGTTGAGGTTCGAAAGAATTTTATTGATTATGGACTATTTGTAAGTTTTTTCCCTTTATTGGTGGCTGGTCCGATAGAGAGAGCTACACATTTACTTCCTCAAATTGAAGGAAAAAGAACATTTTCTGAATCCAATGCCATTGAAGGGTTAAGACAAATTTTATGGGGTCTATTTAAGAAGATTGTTATTGCAGATAATTGTGCAATTTTTGCCAATACCATTTTTGATCATGCTTCTGATTATTCAGGCAGCACTTTGCTAGTTGGTGCAATTTTCTTCGCTTTTCAAATTTACGGAGATTTTTCCGGCTATTCTGATATAGCACTTGGAAGTGCTCGACTTATGGGTTTTGATTTGTTAAAGAACTTTGCATTTCCATATTTTTCAAGAAACCTTGCAGAATTCTGGAAGAGATGGCATATATCCTTGTCTTCATGGTTTAGAGACTATTTATATATTCCTCTTGGGGGCAATCAAACAACCTATTTCAGAAAAATTATAAATGTTGGTATTGTATTTTTAGTCAGTGGTTTCTGGCATGGCGCAAACTGGACTTTTATCATGTGGGGCTTTATTAATGCCCTGTTTGTAATTGCTGATAATTTCATTCTTAAAACAAGTTTTAAGGGTGTTGTTGCTTCTGGTAAACTTCTTCCGAATATTAAAGAGTTTTTTCAGGTTTTGACAACATTCCTGATAGTTTCCTTAATATGGGTATTTTTTAGAGCTGAGTCAGTTTCTATGGCCTTCAGTTATCTCAAAGGGATATTTACAGGTAATCTGTTTTCTTTACCTGTAATCCGCCCAGCCAATGTGTTCATATTAATTTTAATAATGCTGGTAATGGAATGGTTAGGAAGAGAAAAAGATTATGCCCTTCAAAATATGTATGGAATTAAGAGCAAGGCGTTCAGATGGCTAATTTACGCAAGTATACTAGTGATCATTCTTATTCTTGGAGCAACACCACAAACATTTATCTATTTTCAGTTTTGAGAAGTTTTTATAAGCATATAGTCTGGTTTTCAATTTTTACTTGTGTGGTAGTAATCGTATTATTTATTATAGTACAAAATGCCTACAAGAACAGATCCTGGACTTTAATAAAGCCAGCTACTATTGCATTTATAGGTGATTCACATATTGAACAATCTATTAATGACAATACCTACAATGACATTATTACATTTGCTCAAAGCGGAGATAATTATCTCTATACATACTCAAAACTGGTCAAATTGTTGCAAGACAACAGTTCTATTGATACAGTAGTTTTAGGCATAGACTATCACAATATTGATATAACCGCTGATGAATGGTATAAATCTCAAAGTTATATCAATTTTAAGTTCCCAAAGGTGTTTCCTTATATGAGCTTGAGTGAAGTAAAGGAACTGACTTCTTTTAATCCCTGGGGTTACTTAAAGGCTTTTTCAAATTTGTTTTCAATTCAAGATTTGTTTGATAAAGAAAATTACATGAAGCAATATGGCGCTTTCCAAGGCATTGACTCCACAATAACTATGGAAGCAATTAACGCTGTAGTTACCAGTAATTATAAAGAACAACTATCTTCGACTCAGATGCGCTATTTGGATAAAATAGCTGAGATTTGCTTAAGTAAAAAAATAGAACTTGTTATTTTAACGAGCCCGGTGCATTCATCAGCAGTTAAAGTTAAAGGACTTGAATTGGCTATAGATCAATATGTGAAAAAACACAATTTGCGTTATTTAAATGATAGAAGTTTGATGCTATCGAACGAATACTTTTCGGATAGATTTCATTTAAACAGAAAAGGCGCTGATTATTTTACACAATTTGTTTTAAAACAATTAAGAGAAAAATAAGTATGCTTAAAATAGCTCACAGAATAAATACAATTGAACAATTAAAACAAACTCCAGGAGAATATGGTGTTGAAATGGATTTAAGACCATTTGGAGACAAGATAATTATTCACCATGATGCCTTTAAGGAAGGAGAGGATTTTGAAGAATGGCTAAAGTATTACCAACATGCTTTGCTTATCTTAAATACCAAAGCAGAGGGTATGGAAGACAGGATTCTTGAATTAATGGAAAAACACAAAATAGAGAATTATTTCTTTCTGGATTTATCTCTGCCTTTTTTGATCAAGTATATGAAAAAAGGAGTAAAAAAGATTGCAGTTCGCTTTTCAGAGTATGAACCTATTGATTTTGTTATGGGTTTTGCAGGAAAGTTAGATTGGGTTTGGATAGACTGTTTTAATGATCTTCCATTAGATTTGGCAACTTATAATTTATTGAAAGAACACTTTAAGTTATGCATTGTTTCACCTGAGTTGCAAGGTTACGATATATCCAGAATAGATGAATTTAAATTGAAACTTGCGAATATGGACATTGATGCTGTGTGTACAAAAAGACCTGATTTATGGTAGTAGAAAATTGGAATAAAATAAGTTTGGATGGAGTAAAAGGGATACTCTGGGACCTTGATAATACTATCTATATCTATGAGTCTGTTCATAAAATTGCCTATCAGGAAACACGAAAAACTGCTTTGGGATTTGATATAAGTGAATCACAATTTGATGCTTTTTGGAAAAAGTCAAGAGATATTGTTCACAACCAACTTCATGGTCAGGGTGCCTCACATTCAAGATTGCTATACTTGCAAAAGCTGCATGAATTTGCCAAAGGGTTTACCAGTTCTGAATTTGGATTAAAATTGGAAGAAGTGTACTGGAGTACCTTTCTCAACTCTATGAAAGTCAGAGAAGGTGCATTGGAGCTTATGAACAATGCCCGATTGAATGGTATTGAAATGGCTATTGTTACCGATCTGACTGCACAAATTCAGCTAAGGAAGTTAGAAAAACTCAGTTTAAACCAATATGTCAGATATATGGTCAGTTCTGAGGAAGCCGGTGTAGAAAAACCTGAACCAGCTATATTTCAATTGGCTCTCGATAAGTTAAATTTGAAACCTTCGGAAGTAATAATGATTGGAGACAGCTATGAAAAAGATATTAAAGGTGCAGAGAGCATTGGTATAAAGGCTTATCAGATTGACGATAATACAATATGAAAAGAGCGGTTAATTCTATATTTAAGGATAAACGCGGTAGAAGTAAAATTCCGCTCGCTAAATCCAGATTATTCTGGTTTGGGCTGGTATTGAAACTTCTTATCTCTTTGTTTTTTGCTTCATCTTATCTGCGTGAGTTATTTGCTCCGTTTGGAAATTATTTCATTTCATCTGGCTTCGATGACCCTTATCAATACTTCAATCAGAATGGTAAGGGTGTAGAATTTCCATATCCACCTTTCATGCTGGCCTTGTTTACTCTACCCAGAATGTTGCTTTGGCCACTTTTTCCGGGGGCTGTAGAAGCATTTACTATGGCCGATAGTTTAATTTTTAGACTGCCTTTACTGGCTGCCGACTTTGCTATTCTTTTAGTTTTGATTCGATGGCTTAAGACAAGAACCAGACAAGTTTTAATCTGGTATTGGCTGTCGCCTGTTTTGATTTACATTAATTATTTTCATGGTCAATTGGATGTTATTCCAATTGCCATAATGATGATTTCACTTTACTTCTTATTTAAATCAAGATGGTTATTGGCTTTTGTCTGTCTGGGTTTGGCAATTGCAACTAAAACAAATATGGTATTAGTTTTACCATTTTATGTACTGTTCTTATTCAAATCATCTCAGGTGAACTGGAAGCAGATAGTAGTTTCAATTTTAGCATTAATAGTCACTGTTGCAATCATTAATGCTCCGTTTCTTGGTAGTGCAGATTATTTAGAAATGGTGTATAATAATCCTGTACAACAGCAGATCTTCGATCTATTCTATCAGTTTAATTCAAACCTGAAAATCTATTTTATTCCGGCCATCTATTTTATTTTGGTTGTATATTATTTCAATTTCAAATTTGTTAACAGAGATCAGCTCGTATTATTTCTCGCATTTACATTTCTTGCACTGACACTCATGATTGCCCCAATGCAAGGCTGGTATTACTGGATTGTACCTTTGTTGGTCTATTTTATCATACGACAGAACATAAGGGAAAAACAAGTATTCATTTTATTGACGGTATTGTATTTTGTATACTTTGGTTTAATTCCTGAATCCGATTACTGGAATTCTTGTAATATCAGTTCTTTTAATGTTGACTCAGACTATGGTTGTATGTTGTCGAATCCTAAATCTTTGAATGTGTCGTTTACTCTTTTACAGACTACTCTCATATTAACTGGTTATCTTGTTTTTATGAAGGGTATAGGAAGCAATATTCAGTCAAAATTTCTTTCACAACCTTATTTACTTGGTATTGGAGGTGATTCAGCAAGTGGAAAATCAACTTTAAGTGAAGGACTGGCAGCGGTATTCGAACCAGGCAATACAAGTATCATAAGAGGCGATGATATGCATAAATGGGAGAGAGGTAATGAGAACTGGAACAATTTTACACATTTGGATCCGAGAGCCAATAAAATTCATGAAGACCTAGAACATGCAAGAGTACTTAAATCAGGCAGAAGTATAAGAAGACGCAACTATGACCATTCTACCGGAAAGTTTACACTTCCAAAATTCATAAAACCTAACAAACTGATTGTATTTGAAGGTTTGCATTCTTTCTATCTCAACAATCAATCTGAAGTTTATGATTTGAGGATATTTATGGAACCTGAAGAGCAGCTTAGAATGTGGTGGAAAGTTCAGAGAGATGTTGCAAAAAGAGGATATTCTCCTGAAAAGGTGCTGGAACAATTAAAGCAAAGAGAAGAAGACTCTGAAAAGTATATTCGTTCACAATCAGCCCAAGCAGATATCATAGCTTCTTATTTTCCTGTGAATGATATCGATCCGGTCAAACAGGAAGTTGAACCCGTTATAGGTTTAAAACTAACCATTTCCAATGATATAGACCTCGATCCTTTAATTGAAAGACTAAAAGTTGGGACTCTCACCATTGATCACAATTATGCTTCTGAAAGACAAGTTATCAGTCTGAATGGCTCTATTGCCAAGGAACAAATTGAAATGATTGCCGACAGATGTTTACCAGAACTAGAAGATATTGGTATTTATAATTCAGTTTGGAAGGATAATTACGAAGGGTTATTACAAATATTTGTCACTTACATCATATTTAATGAACTAAAATACAAATAATGACTGAAGCTATCCATGGCATACTCAAACTGACAAAGCTGTTTTCTCAAAGACCTGATTTAATTCAAGGTCCAGGTGGAAATACATCTGTCAAAAAGGATGATAAGATGTATATCAAAGCTTCAGGATTCAGGTTTGAAGAAATGACAGAAGAGACGGGAATTTCTTGTGTAGATTATCAGCCAATAAGCAACTTCTTCTTTAATGTAGAAGCTACTGATAAAAAAGAAAATGAAGAGTCTATGTTGAAAATAGTTGATAACGCTGTCAACTTAAAATCAGATGGCTCACAATATCCAAAACCTTCTATGGAAACCGGATTTCATGCGGTACTGGATAAGTATGTTGTTCATACACATTCTGTTTGGTCTAATCTTATCAATTGCAATTCTAAAAGACTCGAACTGACTGAAAAGCTTAAAGAAAGTACAGGTTTTGAAATTGTAAGTATACCTTTTGTTAGCCCTGGGTTTGGACTTTCATATCTGGTTACTCAAGCACTTATTCACGCAAAGGCCAACGGCAAAAAGAAACCTGAAGTTTTTTTATTGGCAAATCATGGCATCATTGCCCATTCGGATACCTTTGGTAAGGTTAAGGAATATCTGGATTCAATAGATACTTCAATTCAGGAAATAATGGGAATTAAGGCAGATTACCCATCTGCAAAGTTGATTGCTTTAGAAGATGCCTGGAAGCCGGCTTCGGATTTTACAATTGAAATGATTAAAAAATACCAGGCAGATATTGGCTTTTTTGAGCAAGTTTTATTTCCTGATCAAACAGTGTTTTTTAAGGGCAATATCAGTTTTAATGACTCTCAGCCATCCAGAATTTCAATTGGATCTGATGTAATATCCTATCATTGCAAGGAAAGAGAGGCATTATCCATACACGAAACGCTGACGGCTTATTTATTTATATTTGATACAATAATGAGTCAACAAAGTTTACCAAAATTTATAACTGCTGAGGACATTGATTATATTAATTCGATGTCAATGGAAAAACACAGAAAGAGTTTATTTGAATAGAAATTGATGAAGATAATTATACCAATGTCGGGGCTGGGAAAGCGTTTTGCTGATGCGGGCTATAAGTCGGTTAAACCTCTGATTGAAGTTCAGGGAAAGCCTATTATCGAATGGGTTGTAGAGTTATTTCCTGGTGAAAACGATTTTATTTTTATTTGCAGAAACGAGCATTTGGAAAGCACCAACATGCGTGAAGTTTTAAATAGAATTGCACCAAATGGCAAAATCATTGGCATAGAAGGGCACAAGCTGGGTCCGGTTTATGCGGTTGCACAGGCATTTCATGAGATAAATGACGAAGATGAAGTAATTGTGAATTATTGTGATTTTTATCAAGACTGGGATTTTTCACATTTTATAACTTGGGTAAAACAGTCGGCTTGTGATGGCGCAATTCCTTGTTACACCGGTTTTCATCCACATTTATTACATCCTAAAAATTTATATGCCTCCTGTAAAGTGGATGAAAATTTGAACATGTTGGAAATTAGAGAGAAATTCTCTTTTGAGGAAAATAAAATGAAAGCTTACCATTCCGGAGGCACATATTATTTCTCAAAAGGATCGTATGTCAAAAGGTATTTTCAAATGATGATTGACAGAGATATCAATTTGAATGGAGAGTATTATGTCAGTCTGGTATATAATCTATTAAAAGAAGAAGGGCTTTCAGTAAAGGTTTATGATCAGGTGCCTCATTTTTGTCAATGGGGTACGCCAGAAGACCTTGAAGAGTATATTAATTGGGGCAAAATAATCGGGCATTACAGAAAATGAAAAGAAGAAATGCATTAGTTCCTATGGCTGGAGCGGGAAGTCGTTTTAAGGACGAAGGTTATACAACTCCTAAACCTCTGCTGGATATTCTTGGTAAGCCAATGGTAGTGTCAGCTGCAGAGGCGCTTCCAATAGCCGATTCCTACACTTTTGTTGTTAGGGATTTTCAGATTCAAGATTTTCAAATCGACCAATATCTCAATAAGTACTTTGATAGTCCAAATATTGTCGTATTGGATCACCTTACGGAAGGTCAGGCTGTGACCTGCCTTTCGGCAAAATCAATCATAAACAATGATGATGAATTAGTCATTGGGGCAAGTGATAATGGAATGATATACGATATTGAGCAGTTTAATAGTTTGAAAAATAGTGCAGATGCAATCGTCTTTAGTTTTAGAAATAATCCATCGGTAACTTCTAAACCCGAAGCTTATGGTTGGATAAAAGTAAAAGATGACAACGTTGTAGACGCTATGAGCGTTAAGGTGCCTATAAGTTCTACACCAATGAATGATCATGCAGTTGTAGGGGCATTTTGGTTTAATAAAGGCAGGTATTTTGTTGAAGCTGCCGAAAGAATGATAGCCAGAAATAAAAGAATCAACAATGAATTTTATGTCGATGAATGTATCAACGATTTAATTGATTTAGGTTATAAAGTAAAAGTTTTTGAGATCGAACACTACGTGTGCTGGGGTACTCCAAACGATTATGAAACTTTTAACTACTGGGATGAATGGTTTACTAAACTCCATAATTTAAAATGAAGCTTTCGGTTATTTTACCATGTTATAATGAGAAAGACAACCTTGAAGCTTTGTTTCAAAGATTAGACTTACTTGTTCAAGCGAAGCCTGACATTGAAATTGTCCTGGTTAATAATGGATCTACGGATGGTTCTGATTTGGTTTTTAAGAATGAATTGGCAAAGCGTAATTCAAATAATTATAAAGTATATACGGTAGAGAAAAATATTGGATATGGCTTTGGTATATTAAGCGGATTACAATCAGCTACAGGCGATGTCCTATCTGTAACGCATGCCGACAGACAGACCGACCCAATGGATGTTTTAAAGGCATTTGAAATATATAAAAACGAAAACAATCCTTTCCTGTTAGTAAAAGGATTTAGGAAGAATCGTCAAATAACTGAGGCACTTTTTTCATACGGAATGGGCGTCATTGCTTCCATAGCATTAAGTACCAGGCTCACTGAAATCAACGCTCAACCTAAATTGTTCAGTAAGTTGTTTTTTGAAAAAATACAAAATGATGCACCACACGACTTCTCTTTGGATTTATATTTTCTATATCAGGCAAAGAGAATAGGAAAAATTGCTCATTTTCCGGTTTACTTTGCCAAACGTGTTGCAGGAGTGGCGAAGGGAGGGAGTGGTTCTTCTTTTAAAACAAAGTGGAAACTAATAAAAAGGAGCTTCAATTATATTTTTGAGCTACGAAAAAGCATTCAATCAGGAAGAATAAAATAATAAAAGTAAGGTGTTATTTAACTCATTTGAATTTCTCATATTTTTTCCGATAGTTTTTATTCTCTATTGGTTTGTTTTTTCCAAATCTTATAGAAATCAGAATCTATTAATTTTAATAGCCAGCTATGTTTTTTATGGATGGTGGAGCTGGAAATTTCTTGGTCTGTTAGCACTTAATACAATCATAGATTTTCTTTACGGTTTTGGTGTAAATTCTGATAATAAAAGAAAATCCAAGTTATTTCTCTGGTTGAGTATAATTAACAATCTGGGCATTCTGGCTGTATTCAAATACTATGATTTTTTTGCTGTTCAATTCCAGCATTTATTTGAAGGTTTTGGAGTACATTTAAATCCGACTTTGCTTAATTTGACGCTACCGGTAGGGATTTCATTCTATACATTTCATGGCATGTCATACGTATTTGACATTTATTACAAAAGGCAAAAACCTATTTCAAATTTTATTGATTATGCTGTATTTGTAAGTTTCTTTCCTTTACTCGTTGCAGGTCCTATTGAGAGAGCTAATCATCTTTTACCACAGGTACAAACATTCAGAAGTTTTAATTTCAGAAATGCGGTTTATGGCTGCAGACTCATATTATGGGGAATGTTTAAGAAGATTGTTATTGCAGATAGTTTGGCAATAGTTGTGGATTTAATTTATTCCGATTTCTCTGGTCAGGGTGCAACAACATTGATAATGGGTTCAATTGCTTTTTCATTCCAGATATATGCTGATTTCAGCGGGTATTCTGATATTGCATTAGGAACTGCAAAACTCTTAGGATTCGAGTTGTTAAGTAACTTTAAATTTCCCTACTTCTCAAGAGATATTGCCGAGTTCTGGAGACGCTGGCACATATCTTTATCATCGTGGTTCAGAGATTATCTTTATATCCCTCTTGGAGGTTCCAAAGATGGAAAATACAAAGCTATAAGGAACACTTTTATTATTTTTATTGTAAGTGGATTTTGGCATGGTGCCAGCTGGAATTTTATCTTGTGGGGATTTATTCATGCCTGTGGATTTTTACCTTTATTGTTATTGGGTAAAAACAGAAAAAATCTTGGTAATGTGGCAGCTGAAAGCAGCAAAATACCTTCCTTTAAGGAGTTGTTCCAGATGCTAAGTACTTTTGCATTTGTCACTTTCGCCTGGATATTTTTTAGAATAAAGGATTTTAATGATGCCCTACTTTTTATTAAGCGCATTTTTGTAAATTTAGTAGAGGACCCCGGTCAGTTGTTGCATAAGCCTGGTGGCATTCTCGCCGTGTTGTATATTGTTCCTGTAATAGTTATCGATTGGTTTTTGAGAAGGGATGAAAGGAATTTAAGAACCGTTAAAAATCCTGTCTTAAGAGCGGTTATATATATTGGTATGGGCACATTGATTTTGCTTGGCCTGTTTAAAGGTTCAAGTGAGTCATCATTTATTTATTTTCAATTTTAATAATGAGAAATTTATTGTTAAAAATCGTTTATTACTGTATCGCAACATTGTTGGTGTTTGCCTGTGTACTTTATTTCTATTTGTTGAAGTACGAGTCATATATTGATCAAAACTATGCGCGATTGACAAGTTACCATAATCAGGGTTTGATTATTGGTACAAGCAGAAGTGCAATAGATTTGGAGCCATCAATATTGGGTGGACAGCTGTATAATTTTTCATTTACAATTGATGCATCTCCTTATGATAATAGCTATATGGCTCTTATTAGAAAGTACCATCAAAATGCCAGTTTTGATAAAAATAGAATACACATACTAACAGTTGATCCGTGGGCTTTAAGTTCAATTCCAGGTGCCGAGAACCTTATTAATCCCAGTTTTACATCAAAATTGAAACTGGAACCTATGAGGCCTAACTTTGAGTATATTCTCAGGTTTGCCAATCTTTCAATCTGGGAAATAAGCAATGTTATGATGAATTCTGATCGCAATTTGCACATCAATTCTTTTGGCAGAATGATTAAACCAATGACAGAAGAGTTCCTTAACAAAGATTATAAAAGAAAGTTAGGTGTTAAAATTGATAACTATAAACAGTCTGAAACCTATAAAAAAGGAAAAATTTCAGCTAATAAATTAAGAAATCTTGAAGAACTAATTGACTATCTTAAATTAGACGGTAAAGTGTATTTGATAAGATTGCCTATAGCCAGTGAAATGTTGGAACTTGAGGATACAATGTGTCCTGAATTCAATAGCTTAATGTTAAATATATCAGGTAAACACAAAGTTACATATATTGATATTATGCCTGCAAGAAATCAATTCAGAACCACAGATGGGCACCACATGTGGGAGAATGAGATTCCAAAATTTAATCGATATTTGAGAACTGTTTTAGATACTTTGAATTATACAAATGCCGTCGGAAAATCGGATTTTATAAAGCCATAGAGAATTAATGACATTAAATTTCAAGAGTTTTTTTACAAAGTATTGGCTTGAAACGGCCATTGGGATTGGATTTGCAATAATATCCATATTTCTGAATCTTCAGTTTCTGGATGGCTCAAATATCAACTCTAAAATTGCTGGTCATGATGAGTATATTGCAGTAAAGGAAGTCTATTCAATACTTCATCCAATTTCAATCAAGCATTTTATAATGTCTGTTATATGCGGCAATGTGCTTTTCTATGGCAGAATCATGTTTTATCTGGATGCACTTCTGGCCTTTGTCCCATTTAAAATATGGGGTGTTGGCGGTTTGGTACTTACAATACGTTTAGTGCATGCATTTTTAATTTTAATTTCAGCATATATACTGGCAAACACATTTTTAAAAGATAAGTTAAGTAAACTTGTTTTTTATCTGTCAGCTTTTGGATTATACTACACGCTCTATTTTATAATGATGCCTAAACCAGAGCCATGGCAGATCTTTTTCTTAGCTGTTTTTCTGAATAGATTTAAAAAAAGTGAATGGAAATTCGGAGCTCACTTTTTGTTTCTAGGAATAGCGTATGGGTTAAAATTCAATATTCTATTGATAATGCCTTTGCTCTTTTTATTACCTGTATTAAAATATGGATTTAAGCCTTCTTTCATGAAAGGCATAGGCTCATTTGTTTATTTTTTATCTGGTTTTTTATTAGCAATTCCTTGTTTAGTGCTCACGCCAGTTAAACCGATGTTTCTTAAAACGTATTTACATGAAACATTTGGAGGAACAGCTAAATCCTATGATAATGCTGATACCGGTGTATTAAATTGGATGTCGGAGTATGGCGGAGCCTATTTTGGATTCAGTTATCTGTCTTATTTTTTTATTGGATTAGCGCTTTTAGGATTGATATATGCCGTTAAACATGAGGTAAAATTAAAATCATATTCTTCCACTGTATTGCTGCTTTCCGGATTTATTTTATTTACTGCTATCGTAGTACTAACCAAAAGAACATGGCCTCATTATTTGTGGACAGCTCAATTGATGCTGGTATTAGGTTTACTCATTTCAATTGAGAATAAATATTTCGCCCAATTGAATTCTGCTGTGTTTTCTGCTCTGATTTTAGTGTTTTCTGTGAGTTTGTTTTTCTTTTTCACAAGGGAATTGCCTTTATACAGCCATTTATCAACTGAGAAGGAGATGATTCAAACAAGAAACAATAGTTTGAAGGCAATTGAGTACATAAAAAGCAGACCAGGTGCTAAAGGGTATTCTAAAGTTGGCACCGATGGAACTATGTTATATCCTTTCGAAGACTTTGTTAAAGTTGATCTTTACCATCCGTTTGCATCTAAACTACCTGAAATACAATCAACGAATTTTCAATGGTATTGGGATTTTCCAGATAAAATTTGGAATGACTCTAACGATTATATTGTTTTCAATAAAAATCATCCACAAAAGCTTTTATTGAAATATCCTGAAAAGGAATTTAATGTAAATTTATATGAGCAATTTAAATCGCATGAAAATGTAGATTATGAGCTAGATACCTTTTTTGGAGAAATTATGGTTTATAGTAAGAAATGAAGAAAAAGCAATTGATATATTTTGTTGATGATACGGAGATACCTTTTATTTTAAAAGACATTATTAAATGCTCTGAAGTATTTGAAAAAATTTATCTCTTTTCCATTGACACAGTTGATAATAAAAGCGAGATTCCCAAGAATGTAGTAGTGTTTGACGATTTTATGGATTGGAAATCGTTTAGTAAGAAGAAAATCCTTACCGGTAACTGGAAAAAAATATTAGGAATTTATCTGTTTGAAATCAGAAAATCCGGCAAACTATTGCCAATTAAATCAGCCATTGCCAGAATAGTTTCCAATATTTTTAAAGCTGAACAAATACAGTCTCGACTCTTATTGAATGGCATTACAATTTCAGAGAATACTATTTTGTATTCATTTTGGTTTTATGACACAATTTTTATGGCCTGGCTCAAACAAAATAATTCCAAAGCTTTGTCGGTGGCGAGAACTCATAGTGGCGATTTATATGAAGACCATATCTCTATACGCAATCAAATATTATTGAGAAATTATCAGCTAAAGTACTTAGACGCTTTATATCCGGTTAGCGATATGGGAACATTGTACCTTCAAAAACTTTACCCTGATTATAAATCAAAGATTAAAACCATAAGATTAGGAACTGAGGACAGAGGGGTAATCAATCCTTTAAGTGATAATAGGGTGTTTAACATTGTCAGTGTTGCCAGTTTAAGACATCATAAGAGAATTCATGTAATTGCAGAATCACTTCTTCACACTAATTCAAGCATTAATTGGTTTCATTTTGGTAATGAAAACTTGCATACAAATGATCCCAAAATACCAGAATATCTGGAGAGAAAAGAACAGCTGAAAAGCAAAGAAAACGTGACTTATCATACGATGGGTCTAATGCCAAATGATAAGATTTTAGATTTCTATCAATCTACTCAGGTAAATTTATTTATTAGTCTTTCAGAAGCTGAAGGAATACCGGTGAGCATTATGGAAGCCATTAGCTTTGGTATACCTGTTCTTTCAACAGATGTTGGAGGTTGTTCTGAAATTGTCAACAATCAAACCGGCATTTTAATACCACTTAATACACCGGCATCAGAAGTGGGAAAAATCATTGAGGATTTTATTCTATCTGATAAGAATAGTCAGATTTACAGGGAAAAAGTCAGATCATATTGGTTAGCTAATTACAGTGAAACAAGCAATTATTCAGAGTTCTTTGGTGAATTGAACGAAATTGAAAAGTTGCAGTCATGAGATAAAATTTCCACATTGATTTCTTTTGGAGTGTCCATTTCTAATTCCTATTGTTTGGGTTTTACCCCTTTTTCGTTGATAATCCATTGTTCAGGCTCTTTTTATTTAAGTGTAAATTTGCCCACCTGCCCGAATTACACTTAAAGAAAGAATGTCTGTACAACAGAAAGTAGAAATTATCGCTGAAATAGCCCAAGCTCATGAGGGAAGCCTGGGCATTGCGCATTCCTATATTGATGCTTTAGCTGGAGCAGGTGTCGATACAGTTAAGTTTCAGATGCACATTGCTGAAGCTGAAAGCAGTCAGTACGAACAGTTCAGAGTTAATTTTAGTTATGAAGACAAGACCCGTTATGATTATTGGTTAAGAATGGGTTTTGACCTGGAGCAATGGGCAGGTTTAAAAAAACATTGTGAAGATAAAGGACTAAGATTTCTATGTTCCCCATTTTCGATTAAAGCAGTTGAGTGGATGGAGCAATTAAAGGTCGACCGTTATAAAATTGCCAGCGGTGAAGTCAATAACCTGCTTATGCTGGATGTCATCTCCAAGACAGGCAAGAATATTTTGCTTTCTAGTGGAATGAGTAGTTTTGATGAATTGGCAACTGCTGTCAATTATATCGAAAGTAAGAAAGCGAATTTGGAGGGTATTTTCCAGTGCACAACTTCTTATCCTACTCCACCAGAAAAATATGGACTTAATGTTCTAAATGAATTAAAACAGAAGTTTTCCGTTAAGGTAGGATTAAGCGATCATTCAGGAGAAATTTATTCTTCTCTTGCAGCTGTTACTTTAGGTGCTGAAATGCTCGAATTGCATGTTGTATTTGATAAAAAAATGTTCGGTCCCGATGCAAGTTCATCCTTAACAATTGCAGAATTTAAGCAATTGTCGGAAGGTGTAAGAAAATTAAGTACCGCATTAAATCATCCAATCAATAAAAATGATGTTCAGCAGTTTGATGAGATGAAAAATCTGTTTGGAAAATCTCTCTCATTGAAAACAGATAAAAAGTCAGGTGATGTAATCAACCTGGAGGATTTGGAAACCAGAAAACCAGGTAATAAAGGAATTAAAGCAGCTGAATTTGAAGCTATCATTGGAAAAAAACTAAATCGTGATTTAAAAGAAGGGGATTTTATTAATTATACAGATATCCAGACATCATGAGAAAACGGAAAATTTGTGTCATAATCACGGCCCGACCAAGCTATAGCAGGGTAAGAACGGCACTAAAAGCCATTCAGGAGCATCCGGAACTAGAATTACAACTGGTGGTTGCAGCTTCTGCTTTGCTCGATCGTTATGGCTCTGCGGTCAACTTTATTGAAGCAGATGGATTTCAAATTTCCGAGAAAGTGTATATGGTGATTGAAGGCGCAACACTTACCAGCTCTGCAAAAACCACCGGCATAGGTATTATGGAGCTTGCTACAACTTTCGATAATCTTAAACCGGATATGGTCTGTACAATAGGTGACAGATACGAAACGATGGCAACTGCTATTGCGGCTAGTTATATGAATATACCATTAGTGCATATACAAGGTGGCGAAGTAACTGGAAATATTGATGAAAAAGTCAGACATGCAATTTCAAAGTTATCAGATTTACACTTGGTTTCGAATGAAGACGCCCGTCAAAGACTTATAAAGATGGGTGAATATGATAATAAGATTCATGTTACAGGATGTCCAAGTATAGATATTGCAAAGTCAATTAAGGATAATTCTGAAATGGATTTCGATCCGTGTGTGAAATATGGAGGCGTAGGAAAATATATTGATTATACCAAAGAGTATATTGTTGTCATGCAACACCCTGTCACCACAGAATTTAATGAATCCAAACATCAGGCTGAAGAGCTGGTTAAAGTGATACATCAACTCAATATGCCTACTTTCTGGTTTTGGCCAAACCCTGATGCAGGTAGTGATGGAACCAGCAATGCACTGAGATCATACAGAGAAGAAAATCCCAATAACAACATTCGCTTTTTTAAGAACATGGAAGGAGGCGATTTCCTGAAATTATTGGTACATTCGAAATGCCTTATCGGCAATAGCAGTGTTGGTATCAGGGAATCATCCTATCTTGGTGTACCTGTTGTTAATTTGGGTACACGTCAAAATCGCAGATTAAGAGGGAAAAATGTTATGGATACAGGACACGATGCCGAATCTATACTCCAGGCAATAAAATCTCAAATTTTGCATGGTCCTTATCCTTCCGAACATTTATATGGAGATGGAAATGCAGGTGAGCAGATTGCCAATGTTTTATCGGTGGCACAACCTGAAATTAAAAAAGTAATAAGTTATTAATCAGAAAAACACAATATGTCGAATACACTACACGGATTGCCGGAACAAGTCATTTTTTGTAAGAAATGTTGTATATCCAATCAACGACCAAGTACAAAAAGAGAGTTTTCTAAAAAGACTACAAAAGATACCGAAACTGTAGGATTTGGAGAGGATGGAATTTGCGATACCTGCAAATGGTTTGAGTACAAACAAACCATCGATTGGGATGCCAGAGAAAAGCAACTTAAAGAACTTTGTGACCGATTTAGAAGAAACGATGGCTCATATGATGTAATAGTACCCTCAAGCGGAGGAAAAGACAGCTTCTATGTTGCACATCAGCTGAAACACAAATATGGTATGAACCCCTTGACAGTAACCTGGGCTCCTCACCAATATACTGAAATCGGCTGGAAGAATTTTCAGAGTATGATTGATGCTGGCTTTGATAATATTCTTGTAACTCCAAATGGAATGGTGCACAGAACACTCACTAAACTGGCTTTCGAAAATCTTGTCAATCCTTTCCAACCTTTTATTATCGGTCAGAAAAACGTTGCTCCAAGAGCTGCATTACAGTATGGTGTTCAGTTGATCATGTACGGCGAAAATCAGGCGGAAGCACATAATAAATTTGATGAAAACTTAAGTCCTTTGATGGATATTTCTCATTTCTGTAAGAAGGAAGGAGAAGAATTGTATTTTGGAGGTGTAAATATCAATGATTTGGGCAAACATGGTATAGAAGATAAAGATATGTTTCTTTACAAACCGCTTGACGAAAAAGCCATCAGAGATGCAGGTATTGAAGTCCATTTCTACAGTTTCTATAAAAATTGGTCACCGCAGGAGAACTACTATTACGCAATGGAACATTCCGGTTTTGCTTCTAACCCCGACGGAAGAAGTGAAGGAACTTATACAAAATTTGCCAGTTTGGATGATAAAATAGATGGACAACACTATTATACCATGTTTATTAAATTTGGACAAGGCAGAGCAATGAACGATGTTAACAGAGACATCAGAGATGGCTTTATTTCAAGAGAAGAAGGCATTGAACTTATAAATAAATATGATGGAGAGTTTCCTAAAAAATACTTTCAGGAAGTCCTCGACTATATGGGAATAACAGAGGAAAGATATTGGGAAGTTATTGATAATGCCAGGTCGCCACACCTATGGGAAAAAGTAAACGGTGAATGGAAATTGAAACATAAAGTACATTAACGCGCTTTAGCCATCCATGAAACGGGTTATAGCCAGATTAGATATTAAAGGCAACAGGTTAGTTAAGGGTATTCACCTTGAAGGATGGAGGTTTTTAAGTGAAAGCCCCAATGATTATTGTTTTGGATATTATGAACATGGCATAGATGAAATCATTTACGTAGACGCCGTTGCCAGTTTATATGATCGTGACTCCCTTAAGGAAATTATTAAAAGAACTACCGATAACGTCTTTGTTCCTCTTACTGTTGGCGGTGGTATCCGATCTGTTGAAGATGCTTTTGAAATATTGAGAAGCGGCGCAGATAAAGTGGCAATTTGTTCACAGGCAGTAAAGACACCAAATATTATTTCAGAAGTTGCTTCAAAGTTTGGCAATCAATGTATGGTTCTGAGTATTCAGGCCAAAAAAAATCAGAATGGAAATTATTCTGTGTGGTATGATGTTGCCAGAGAAAAAACGGAAATTGATGTTGTTGAATGGGCTGTAAAAGGAGAAGAATTGGGAGCAGGAGAAATATTACTGACTTCAATAGATAAAGAAGGTCTGGAAAAAGGAATGGATTATCAATTGATTGAAATGGTTTCCAAAGCTGTTTCAATACCGGTAATTGCTAGTGGTGGTTATGGTAAGCCTGCCGACTTCGTTTCTGCCATCAATAGCGGAGCAGATGCAGTGGCGATTGCAAAATCCTTGCATTATAAAAAATCATCAGTTGAAGATGTTAAAAAAGCTGCTAAGGAGGCAGGAATTGAAGTAAGATGAGTAAGAAGCCTGTGTCAATTATAGATTATGGCATGAGCAATCTTTTGAGTATTACCAGAGCATTTGAACACGTTGGTGCTGATGTCAATACCATTACAAACCCTGATGAAATTTTGAAAGCTGATTATTTAGTTTTACCAGGTGTTGGTGCTTTTCCTGATGGAATGGAACATCTCGAAAGAAAAGGTTTATCAGAGGCTATTGTTGAATACACAAAATCCGGCCGACCTCTCTTAGGAATTTGCCTCGGAATGCAAATGCTACTAAGCCGCGGACATGAACATCATCTTACCAATGGATTGGATATAATTAAAGGAGAAGTCTTGCCATTGCCTAAAGATATGCCTGATTTTAAAGTGCCAAACATCAATTGGCACAGCGTTTATGAACCCAATCCTGGCATCTGGAAAAATTCAATTCTAAAAGACACTGAATTAGGGACATGTTTTTATTTTGTGCATTCATACTACGCAAAACCTGATAATATCGAGGATGTGCTGGCATTTAGTAAATTTGGTGATCTTGAGTTTGCTGCCGCCGTTCGTCATGAAAATATAGTTGGTACGCAATTCCACCCTGAGAAAAGTGGAGTAAAAGGATTGAATCTTCTAAAACAATTTATTGAAATATAAACCAACTTGAAAATTTTAACCATTATACCGGCAAGAGGAGGTTCCAAAGGTATTCCTGGTAAAAACATTATAGATGTTAATGGATTGCCTTTAATCGCTTATTCAATCCAACCGGCTCTACAGGTTTTGTCTAAAGGATTGGTATCAAAAGTAATTGTTTCAACTGATTCAGAAGAAATAGCTGAGATAGCTAAGAAATTTGGAGCGGAAGTCCCATTCCTCAGGCCAGATGATATTTCCGGCGATAGAGCGAAATCCGTAGAATTTATTCAGCATGCATTGAATTACTTTGAGGAAAGAGGCGAGTTTTTTGATGCGGTTTTATTGCTTCAGCCAACCTCTCCTTTGAGAACATCTGAGGACCTTGAAAATGCCTTGAAATTATATGTAAACGGAGAAAACGATAGTTTGATTTCGGCCTATGAAGAAGAATATATTAACGACTTGGTCATATACAAACTTGGTCCGGATGGAAAAACTTCAATTCCTGTAAGTCCATTGCATAATAAAGGTGTCAGAAGGCAAGATCATGGGTCGACCTATGTAAGAAATGGATGTATTTATATATCTTCATCTGAGTTAATTAAAAAAGGTTTTGTAATAGGAGAGCAACCATTAATGTATGTCATGGATAAGAACAGATCTGTTAATGTTGACACTTATGAGGACCTCGAATTATTAAGAAAATTGCTATGAAAGTAGGCATCCTCGAACCAACAGACTTTTCGAATGAGGCTTTGAAGATGCTTCAAATCAATAATCAGGTCACATTATTCACTAAAGGAACAATTGTCAATTTTATAAAAGACAAGGAAGTTTTGTTTGTTCGATTGGGATATCACTTAAACAGTGAGATACTCTCTAGAGCTAAGCATCTTAAAGTGATATGCTCCCCAACTACCGGACTTAATCATATAGATGTAGAATATTGTAAGAATCATTCAATCAAAATCATCTCATTAAAAGGTGAAACCAGATTTTTAAAAACTATTAGAGCAACACCCGAACATACATTAGGTTTAGTCATTGCTTTAAAAAGAAATTACAGTTCAGCATTTTTAAGCTCAGAGAATGCCGTATGGGATCGCGAACCACATAAAGGTTTTGAGATTTTTAACAGTAAGATTGGTATCATTGGACTTGGCAGAGTTGGAACAATTGTTTCTGATTATTTAATTCAAATGGGAGCTGAAGTTTCTTTTTTTGATGTTGATTTAAACATAAAACATAGAAAAGCAAAGAGATCTGAAAGCATAAGGCAATTGATTAGATGGGCAGACACCATCATTTTAAGCGCCAGTTTTGACCCAAGTCAAGGCGTCATTTTAAATAAAACACTGATAGATTTAATGGAAGGCAAGTATTTTATCAATACTGCCAGAGCTGAATTAACGGATGAAAATTACCTGTCATTAAAAGCAGGTCAGGGCTTTTTTAAAGGATTGGCAATCGATGTGATTACTGAAGAACAAAGTTCTAGAACAAATTTAGATAAACTTATTAAAGCATCTAAAAAACACAATGTTATAATTACACCTCATATTGGCGGGGCCACATTTTCTTCTATGGCAAGAACCGAGGAGTTTATAGTCAATAAATGGATAAAGTCACTTGAAATTTGAAAAAGTCATAGCTAAAGAAGTCTTTACTTCGGAGGATTATTATTTGTTAAATAAAAATTCGTATGACATTCTCGTTTGCAATGAATTATCTGCTAAACAATCATTGCCCCCTGACCTTAAAATTGTTTTATCTGATAGTTTCAGAATTGAAGGCACCTGGGAGACATATAAGCACAATACAAGTGTGGTAAATAGACTTATCACTTTTCATTCCAATATATTTCAATGTGCAGATATTAATATTCTCCCCGCTGTATCGAAATTGGTATACTGGACCAATTATAAGACAGGTAGTGTTAAGAAATGTCTAAAAACATTGTTTAACAATTGCCAGATTGATGATTTTTCCTCGTTCTCATTAAATCCAAAATATAAGGGCATAGTCAAGTTTTTACTCCAGTACTTTAAGAATCTTTATAAATCCATTTCCAGCAGTTCAGGCTCAGGTAAAGTTTCAATTCCTAAAGGAAAAATTGGAATATTAGTGAATGATACTTTCGAGATGGAGTTGTATTACGACTTAATTAAACATTTGGAAAGTCAATCTCTGATTGTTTTTCATTATGGCAATCTTAAACCGGATTTATTAAATCAATTTAAGGTCGGACATATAAATCTTAAAAACTTTACAGTCAAAAAGATACCCTTTTGGATAAATCCTTTTTTTAGAGATAGGGACGAGTTACATGTTTGTAACGTTTTACAGAGTGAATGGTTCAATATATCCGATGAAATTGCACGCTATCAAGTCATTAAGCAAACTGGTATTTCTCAATTAATAATCAATGAAGGGGAAAACAGACCATTAAGAAATTTATTAAAACCAGTGTTGGGAGATGATGTTCAGATCTATAATACTATGAATGGTATTAAAGCTGGTGAAGCTCAGGACAAAGATGTAAATTTTGACAAATGGCTGGTATGGGATGAAACTATGAAACAATTGTTTATTGACAAATGTGGTTTACCTGAATCAATGTTTGAGGTAGTAGGCCATTTGGCAGAAGACTTTAAAATGAAATATCAGTTTTCTAATACCTTAGGGATAAATCTGGAAGAGTTGAAAGGTAAGAAAATCATTTCTGTGATTTCAGTGAGAGGCAACAGAAAAGAGAAGTCTGATTTGAAACAGCTTCTGGAAACTGTTTTAAACCAGGAAAATGATATTTATATAATACTTAAACCTCATCCTCTGGAGAAAAGTGAAGATTTTATGTTTAAGTCTTCAATACCCAATAAACTATTTATAGTTCCCGATAAGCTTAAGAATAATAAAGATGCACTTTACGATATACTAATTTTATCGGATTTAAGTGTTGTTTTTGGTTCAACAGTTGCTTTAGAGAGTTCATGGTTTAAAACACCGTGTATAACATTTGAATATCGTATGCAACCATTGGTAGCTGCAGATGGTCTAAATGTTCAGCATGTCCGTGAAATAGATGTTTTAAAAACTTACATTAAGCAATTAAAACATAAAGCAATTGAAGATAACACAGAAGGTAAACTATCTGTTTCAAAAAGAATTTCAGACATCGTTATCCAAACGGTATTGGAAATAAAAAAGAAAAAAACTGATTTAAACGAAATGATTTTAGCAAGAAACTTACTACGAAAAGTAGATTACGAAGAAGCCCTGAAAAAGGGCGTAAAACGATTTTTATTTAATGAAATTGATTTTTTATATGAGGAAGAGAACGCCGATGAATTCTATAATTGTACGCAAAATAGAGTTCAGAGCACGTGGATGACCTGGAAGGAAAATGAGAGAGTCATTGAAAATTTTAAACGCAAGTCGCCGCAATTATTCAATATCAATGGAGTAGATATCACATTAGCTATTCAAAAAGCGATGTTTTGGTCAAATTATAAAACAGGTTTTTTGTGGTATGCCTATAAGGAAGAATATAAAGACAGAAGGATTTATAGCATTGATCCAATGCACAAAGCCAGCAGAGTGTCCACACTTTTGCGTTATGTGAAAACAAGATCAAGAAGTAATCAGCCAAAAACTGTTACCTCTGTTGAAAAGACAGCATTAAAAGTTGTTCATTTAAAAAGTGATTTTCAATTGGGCTTGTATCAGAATTTTTTAATAGACATAAAAGACAGGCTTGATTATTTGATTTTGGTTGATAGTAAAGTTAATAAAGATATTCTTGATAGCTTTAACTTAAAAAATTGTCGTTATTTAGATAGTTCTGCAAATACCTACAGAGTCCCATCTGTGAACTTTTTAAACTTTACAATTGAAGATTGGTTTGCATTTAATATTATCTTAATCCATTGGGATGAAATTTGTGAAAGTTTGCAAACGGCCAATTCAATATTGAAATACAATCCATCCCTGCTTTTAATTAATGAAGGAGAGAATGGAATTTATGGTGCTGTACTTTCCGAAGTGATGAAAACAAACGGTGTCGAGGTTTTCAATAGCATGAATGGTATAAAGTCGGGGGAATCTCAGGATGCCTTTGTCAATTTTGACAAGTGGTTTATTTGGGATGAACAAATGAAAAAGCTATTAATGGAAAAGAACCATTTAAGCGAAGAAAAATTAATAGTAAGTGGTCATTTGATGGAAGATATGGTGAGGAATTACCAATATCAAAATTCACTTAATATTGATTTAGAACAATTAAAGGGTAAAAAAGTTATTTCACTTTTTTCAGTCAGGGGCCGCCGATTTGTAAAGATGCAAACTCTGGAATATTTCTTTGATTTGATTCGTAATGATAAAAGTTACTTTTTATTATTACGTCCACATCCTTCAGAAAAAAAGGAGGATTATATTTTACCTGAAGAACCTTTGGATAATTTTCTTTTTATAGAATATGGGAAGCATGAAGTCAAAGATACTCTGCATGATCAACTATATGTTTCAGATTTATCCATAGTATTTGGTTCAACTGTAGCATTGGATTCTAAATGGATGGGAGTGCCCTGTATAACCTATGAAAGGCGCGATGACTCACTTGTATATTGTGTCGACAATGACTTAATTTTCCATGTAAAAACGCTGGAAGAATTAACGGACAAAATGAAAGGTTTATTAAATGCCAAGCGTAATGTACGATCTTCCAATGTTAAAACTGTTTCCAATAAAATAATTGAAATTCTGGATCAACATGCTGCCCAATCAACTATATAAGCATAAATACCCGCAAAATATTTGGGCTGAAAATGCCGTAAAAATTATTCATTCCCTTCCCTTAAGTGAAAATTCATTGATTGTGGATGCTCCATGTGGGAATGGTATTATAGCCTGGTTCGTTAAGAAAGCATTTTCCTCAAGAGAAGTATGGGCTTTCGATCTGGATGAACAGCTTTTAAATTCACCATATTTAAGAGATAATGGTGTTGTATCCAGAAAATCGGATATTTTTAATACCGAAATTAGAGGCAATGATAACGTTTGGTTATTAATCAACTCTCTTTACTGTCTTCCTGAAAAAGAGAAGTTGATAGACACAAATAGAACTTACTATAAGTACATTATCTGTGTGATTCCGGACATTGAAAAAAGCAATTTCAAATTTTTTACAAAGAAAAATCCAGATTTTCAGAATCCCAGTATCATGAAGGTAAATGAAACAATTGAATTGTTTAAGTCACATAATTACAGATTATTAGATAACAAAGGTATAACACGTCTCCCATTCCATAAATTAAATCAATGGATAATTTTTTTAAAATTACCGCTGAATGTGAAGAATTTTATTTTCTTTGCGCTCGAAAGATTCTATTTCTTTGGAGTCAATCAATATAGAATTCTCACATTTGAAAGGGTATGAAAAGGGTAATATTGTCGTTCGATTACGAAATATATTTCGACGGCAAAAATAACTATGAAGCACTACTTAGAAATACCGAACAGATTCTGGAAATCGCATCAGTCAACGGTGTGCGTTTGGTTTTTTTCATAGATATTGCCTATCTTGTCAGACTCAAATCTACAGGGCAGGATGAACCTTTTAACTTAATTTCCAATCAGATTTTAAGGATGAAAGCGGATGGACATGAATTGCAATATCATTACCATCCTCATTGGGTGAATGCCGTTTATAACAAACATGAAAACACATGGAAATTTGACCAGACAGAATACGCTTTCTCAGATATGGTTGAGAAGTACGGGATTGAAAAAGCTAAAGAAGATTTCACTGAGATTTACAAATTTTTCATAGAATTGACGAATTATAAGTCAAATGCTTTCAGAGCTGGTGGTCTGGCAATCAATTCCCATCAAACCGATTTTATACAGACTTTAATGGATAATGGGTTTAAATACGATTCTTCTGTAATGCCTGGAATGAAAATGAAAGGCCGTTATATTTCAATTGACCACTCAAAATCCATTAATAAGGAAATCTGGAAGTTTGATCAGGATAGTGGTTTTTTTAAGCTATCATCTGGCATAAAAAGTGAAATGACAGAAATACCGATTTTAACAATTGACAGCAATAAAATTGACGTTTTACATCGTATTGTAGCCAGTGTCAGATATAGATTGTTTCACTTCCTGGCGCCTAAACGCAAGCAATATCTAGGTGGTACTTTCGATCATGGTATTGTTGAATCCAATTTTCCGACAAGTATTACATTTGATGGATCTGGTAAAGCAGATATTATAATCATGAAACATTTCACTAAGGAAGCTATAAAACAGGGTAAGCAATTATTATGCATCCTTTCGCATCCTAAGAGCTTTCAGAAAGAATCTTTTTATTTATTTGAAGCCTATATTAAGTGGATTAAAAGCAAGAAAAGTTTCAGTATTATTGGATACAAAGACATCAGTTGAAGAAAGTACTTTTTATAGCATATCAGTTTCCACCAATGGGTGGTCCGGGGGTTCACAGAAGTTTGCGATTTGTTTCTCATCTTCGTGAATTTGGATTTGACCCAATGGTATTAACGATAAAAGAGGAAGATATAGAAAAGTCTAAATCAACTATTGACAGAAGTTTGTTGTCAAAACTACCTGATGATATCATTATTCAAAGAGTAGAGTCTGGCATTCCGTTTAAATTATCTGATATTCTGCATAGACTGAAGATATATAGGTTGTTTTGGTATTTTCTTTACCCATATTTTTGGGAGCGTTCTGCTATGTGGCCTGCAAAAGCTATAAATAAAGCTATTGAACTCATCGATGCCAATAACATTGAAATTGTTTATACCAGTTCGGGTCCGTTTTCAGCTTTAAAACTCGGTTACCTCATCAAGAAGAAAAGAAATGTAAAGTGGGTCGCCGATTTACGAGATCCTTATACCGATGCTTATGCCTGGTCTTATCCTTCCCGTATACACTGGCATTTAAGTCGCTTTAAAGAAAAAAAATGGATAGGAAAATGTGATCATCTGATAGTTAATACACCTGAGGTAAAGAAGTTATACTTGAAACGAGGTCTGAAAGATGAATCTAAAATTACAGTTATAACAAATGGATTCTAAACCTTTGATAATAGCCTATTCCGGAAGTTTAGATGCTTTCGAAAACAAGCCAAAGAATACTCTTTTTAAGAAGTTGATTCAATGGTTCTGGACATACAAACACGACACTGTAGATGCCTCAACCCGTTCTGCTTATTATTTGATAAAGGCTTTGGCAATTCTAAAATCAAAGTATCAAATCGGTCCGGATAAAATTAAATTTCATTTTTGGGGAAATATCAATCCGATAAATAAAAAACAAGCTCAGATTAATGGCGTTTCTGAATATTTCGAATTTAGTGGATATCTTCCAAAAGAAGAGTCTTTATCGAAACTGAATAGGTCAAATTTACTATTTCTGCCACTCGAAAAATCAAATTCTTCTGAGTCGGGCACTTTATTTATTCCTGGAAAACTTTACGAATATCTGAATTCTGGAAAGCCAATATTAGGACTATGTGAAGATTCAGATTGTAAATCTATTTTGGAGAAATCAGGCTTAGGAATATGCGTTGAACCTGATAACCCTGATAGAATTGCAGCATTATTGAATCAATTGGTAACCCAACCAAATGTACTGGAATCATTGCAAGCCAACAAAGATTTTATAGCACAATTTGATTTCAGGAACAAGACTTCGGAGCTTGCCAGGGTATTTGAATCGCTTATCGTCAAATGAAATTGACAGACTTGTTTTTGCTGTGGATAGCAAATCATTACCTTGGGTTATTTTTGAACCGTCTGCCAAGTAAATAATTTTCAAATTTGGCTTAATTAGTAGGAATGAAGAAAATATTAGGAATTTCAGCTTTCTATCACGATTCAGCAGCTGCCATTACAATTGGTGGGGTGGTTATAGCTGCTGCTCAGGAAGAAAGATTTACGAGAGATAAACACACACCGGATTTTCCGGAAAATGCTGTGAGATATTGTCTTCAAGAGGCAGGTATCACATTGGAAGAGTTGGATGCCGTTGTTTTTTATGATAAGCCTTTTCTAAAGTTTGAAAGACTGTTGGAAACCTATTATGCATTCGCTCCTAAAGGTTTTCTTTCTTTTATAAAGGCTATACCGGTATGGCTCAATGAGAAAATTTTTTTAAAGAAACTTTTACTGGACAATCTTAAGAAAATTGGCAAAATCGATAAGTCGAAAACAAAAATTCTGTTTCCGGAACACCATTTATCACATGCTGCAAGTGCATTCTATGTATCACCATTCAAATCTTCAGCAATTTTAACTATTGATGGTGTTGGTGAATGGAGCACTGCTTCTATAGGTTTTGGAGATGGTAATAATATAAAATTGCTGAAAGAACTTGACTTTCCGCATTCTGTTGGATTGCTCTATTCGGCATTCACTTATTTTTTAGGTTTTACGGTCAATTCAGGTGAATATAAATTAATGGGATTGGCGCCTTATGGTGACCCGGATGCCAGGCAAACCAATGATAACATGGATATCATCAAGAAGTATCTTGTGGATATAAAGGAAGATGGTTCAATCTGGTTGAATCAGAAATACTTTAATTATGCAACAGGACTCAGAATGGTGCATGATAATAAATGGGAGCAATTGTTTGGATTTCCGAGAAGAGAGGATGAAAATGATCTTAAACAGCACCATTGTAATTTAGCTTTAGCTATTCAGAAAGTTACTGAGGAAATTGTTTTGAAGATGGCTAAGGAAGCAAAAAGGCTTACAGGCAGCGATTATTTATGTATGGCTGGTGGTGTGGCTTTAAATTGTGTAGCCAATGGAAAGCTGCTAAGAGAAAAAATATTCAAAGATATTTATATACAACCAGCTGCAGGTGATGCCGGTGGTGCTTTAGGAGCTGCTCTTGCGGCATCAGCTATGTATTTTGATGAAGAGAGAGTCTATAACACCCAGGATAGTCATTTCGATACAATGTCTGGCTCATATCTTGGTCCTGATTATTCGGATAAAGAAATAGAACAGACTTGTAAATTGATGAAAGCTGTTTACACCAAATATTCCGATAACGCAGCTATGAATACCTTTGTGGCTTCTAAACTTGCTGAGGGTGGGGTTGTTGGCTGGTTTCAGGGTCGTATGGAATTTGGTCCAAGGGCACTTGGAAACAGAAGCATTTTAGGTGATGCCCGAAATCCGGAAATGCAAAAGAAACTCAATTTGAAAATTAAATATAGAGAAGGATTCAGACCTTTTGCTCCATCTGTTTTGGCAGAGGATGTTCAGGATTACTTCAATCTGGATTCAGATTCGCCTTATATGCTCATAGTTTCTCCGGTAAAAGAAAGCAGACGTACTGTTTTGCCGGATAATTTTCAGGATATGGATCTCTGGTCGAAATTATATACTCAAAGAAGCGATATCCAATCTGTCACTCACTTAGACTTCTCAGCACGTATTCAAACGGTCCATAAATCGACTAATCCGCGATACTGGAATTTAATAAACGAATTTAAAAAGCAAACTGGTTATGGCTTGGTAGTCAACACAAGCTTTAACGTAAGAGGTGAACCAATTGTTTGTACACCTGCAGATGCTTTCAGATGCTTCATGAGTACCGATATGGATGTTTTGGTTATTAATGATTTCGTATTTGAAAAAACCAAACAACTGGATTGGGAGAACAAGGAGAAATGGATGGTTAAATTTAAAAAGGACTAATATGGTTTGGTTTAAGAAAATATTAACCATTTTTATCGGTATTGTTGTTTCTCTTGTGCTATGCGAAATAGTGCTTAGAATATATAACCCATTTCAATCAAGAGTTAGAGGAAATGAGATTATCCTTAAAAGTAATTACAAAAGAACAGTTGTTATTGAACCGGAAATTAGTGGTTTAGATAAGGAAGTTAAATACTCAACCAACTCATTAGGATTTAGAGGCCCTGAACCACCTAAGGATTGGAAAAAAACTTTGACAATTATTGCAATCGGAGGCAGTACAACCGAATGTTCGCTTCTATCTGATGATTCAACCTGGTCGGCTCAACTGTTTAGTTTATTAAAACAAAATGACAAACAAATATGGTTGAATAATGCCGGTTTGGATGGTTGTTCAACTTATGGTCATAATATATTAATGCGCGACTATATTGTAAAACTGAAGCCTGATTATGCATTGTTTCTGGTTGGTATTAATGATTTAGTGAAGTCATCTTTTCAAAATGAAGATGGTTTTTTAATCAATAGAAATGAATCATTTTTTAGAAAATTACTTAAGAAATCGGAGCTTTTTACGCTTATAGCCAACCTGATGGAAGCCATGAAATCTCAAAAAGCAAATGTTGCTCATGGTCACGACCCTTATGAATATAAAAACAATGATTTAAACAATCCGGACTCAACTTACAGAAAAAATTTAAATGCTCAACTGGATAAAATGATACCTGAATATATCAGCAGAATAGACAAATTAAATAAACAATGTACATCTTCAGGTATTCGACCAATATTCATTACGCAACCTAAATTTGATGATACTGCAAGTAATTCATGGAAAGTAATGGAGAGGTATAATGATGCCCTGATTGAATATTGTAACCAAAACAAGATTCCTGTAATAGATCTTGGCAGAAAAATGCCAAAAGATGTTACATTATATTACGATCAAATACATTTTACAAACAAAGGTGCAAGGACAATTGCCGCTATCCTTTTACCTGAAGTTCAAGCGGCTTTAAAACAAAATAAATAATACAATGGAGTTTTTAAAGGACTTATGGCAGTTCATGAAACAAAGAAAAAAGTTTTGGCTCATTCCTATAATAGTGGTTTTACTGCTTTTGGGTGTACTGCTGGTGGTTGGTGGTTCTAGTGCAATAGCGCCGTTTATCTATACCTTATTTTAAAATTTATGAAAGGCATGAAAAGCAACCCGGCTAAAACGGTGCTAACAATTGCAACCGGACTAGCTGTTATATTTTTCTTTATTCAATACAAAAACAACGATAACTTTTGGAATGATAAAGTTAACTGGCTAATAGCTATATCTGTTTTGATTGGCCTGATTGGTGTTTTTTCGGATAGTCTGAGTATTTGGATTGAGAAGGCCTGGATGGGTTTAGCATATGTATTAAGTTTAATAGTACCCAATATAATTCTTGGAATCGTTTTCTTTTTGTTTTTATTACCTTTGTCATTGCTTTCAAAATTGTTCAGAAAAGAAGATACTCTGATGTTGCGCAATAAATCTGAAAGCATTTATAAAGTAAAAAACAAAGATTATGATAAGGCTCATTTCGAAAACATGTGGTAATAGCATAATCACTGACTTGTATCAATAAATTCAAAATCTAAAGCACATTATTTTGCATACAGAAATACAATCAGGCATGCAGCATATTCTCGAAAACCATCCTTATATTCAGGAGGTGCTCAGTTTGGAGAAACAATTTCCAGACAGGAAGGAATTTCACAAAAAAGCAGAACATCTTTTATCTAAAATGGGTTCTGACGATGATTTTCTTAAGCTGGTTTTAAAGAGAAATTTTGAAGACAAAGGTTTTCTGGATCAGAAATGGAGTTTGTATAACATCCCATTTTTTTACATCTACGAAACGGCCGATTTTTATCTTAAAATACATTTTTTCCCGGGTATGAAGCAATATATAGCAGGCACAGCTGCTCATTGCATTCACCATCACAATAATTACATTCTTACAACCGCAGCTATTTTTGGTTCGGGATATGAGACTCTGTTATTTGATAAAGATGTTCAGATTGATTCGAAAACACTGAACACCAAAATGCGAATTAACAAGCACTTTACACAACAGGAAAAACCAATTCATTGCATAGACGCCTGGGAACCTCATCTGGTTTTTAATCCTGAAAAATTCTCTGCAACCTTGCAATTATGGACGCCTGATCAGAAACGAGTTACAGATAATCTGCGAGTAAATCCTCTCCTTAAAGCAATTAAGAACCCATTGAGGAAGTTTATTTACATGCTTGGAATGGAAAAAACATTTGGTATTGCTGCACAACATACTTATCAGTGGTATCCGGATGGCAATCATTTCAAAGCGATTGAAGAAAATGAATATTTCGAACCTACCAGAAAAGCTGTCGGTCCCGATGTGAATAATTACAGTCTTCAAACGATTGCTTACTTCATACAAAATAGAAATCTGGTTGATAAAACGCTCTTCGAATCAGTATTAAACAGTCCGATTACTCCAGAATATTATAAACCATTTTTAAGAAATTTGTTGGATGGGGTAAAAATCGATGAAACATTCTGCAAAGAAACCATCAATATCCCTCAGAAAACCTATACAATTCGCGATGTTTACGCTGCAAGCGGACAAACTTTATAAGTGAACAGTTTTTAGTATGACTGTTGATTGCTAATCTTTACTTTACTTTCTGAATTGTAAAATTCGACCTTAATTCGCATGTAAGGCCGAATGAAAATCATTTACTATTCTCCTCATCCTACTCATGACATAGTGAGTGAAGTGGGTTATGCAACTCATCAAAGGGAAGTAATCAATGCTCTTAAGGCTTTAGGACATGATGTTTTGCCAGTAATTATGGGCGGCACAGATGCTTCAAATCTAAGCCCTCTTGCGCAGGATGGTTATAAAACACCAGTTTGGAAAAAGGTCATAAAGAAATGTATTCCCAGATTTTTATGGACAAGCTTTAATAATTACAAACTTTTAAAACACGATTTGAATGCGGCTTCCAGATTAGAATCGGCAATACAAAATTTTCAGCCTGAACTTATCTATGAAAGGTCCGAATATCTGCAAGACTCAGGCGCAAGAATGGCTTCTAAATACAAGATTCCTTATTTTTTGGAAGTCAATGCTCCATTTGTTGAAGAGATGCGGTCTTTCGAAGGGTTTTCTTTGTATCATTCTAAAGCACATGAAATTGAGAAATATAAGCTGGAAAGAGCCGATAAAGTTATTGTAGTATCCTCATCACTGGCAAATTTTCTGCAATCAAGTTACAATTGCAATCCAAATAAAATTTTCATTCAACCTAATTGCATTAATCCAGGTAAAGTTCATTTGAATCTTGAAAAAATGAATGAGATCAAACGTACATTATCTATTGATAAATCTAATGTTGTTATAGGATTTGTTGGTTCAATGTTTCCATATCATGGTGTAGATATACTGGTCGAAGCTTTTGCCAGGTTTCAAATGAAGTTTCGTGAAGCAAAATTGATGATTGTTGGAGATGGCATTATAATGAATGATCTAAAGATGCAAGTTAAGAATTTGAATATCACCGAATCAGTTATTTTTACCGGTAAGATACCTCATAGTATGGTTTTCGAATATATTGCCAATATGGATATCTGTATAATGGCCAAATCTAACTGGTATGGTTCTCCGGTCAAAATATTCGAATATGGATTAATGAAAAAACCAATAATTGCACCGAATACAAAGCCTGTTACAGATGTTATTGAACATGGGAAAGACGCATTGGTTATTGATGAAAATTCTGCTGAACTCGAAAAAGCAATTGAATATTTGATAGAACATAAAGATAAAGCTTCAGAAATGGCGGCATCATTTCACAATAAAGTAATAGACAACTTTACCTGGGAGAAAGCAGCACTTAATATAATTAAATTATGCAAGTAGCAGTCATTTGTGATGGCGTTCATCCCTATGTAATTGGAGGTATGCAAAGACATACTTATTACCTTGTAAAGTACTTGAGTAAATTGGGTATTAAAGTCACTTTAGTTCACTATAACAACAGTAAACTTGATATTCAGAAATTAGATATATTCAGTGAGGATGAAAGGAAAAACATTGAAAATATTGTACTTCATTTTCCTAAGAGTGATGGCTTACCGGGTCACTATGTAAGGGCCTCATATAAGTACTCAGTTTTATGTTTTAATGCCATTAAGGAACGTATTAATGAATTTGATTTTATATACACAAAAGGATTTAGTGGCTGGAAGTTAATCAAAGAAAAAAAATCAAATAAAAACTGGCCTCCAATAGGTGTTAAATTCCATGGATACGAAATGTTCCAGAAGCAGGCTGATAAGCGCAGTTTCTTGAAATCTTTAATATTGAGGAGGCCTGTCAGGTGGATATCTCTGAATGCAGATTATGTATTCTCTTATGGTTCCAAAATCACTGAAATTATAAAAAGTTTAGGTATCACAACAGGTAGAATTATAGAAATTCCTGCAGGCATTGAAGCAGATTGGATAAGAAATGATCAGCCTCAATTGCAGAATATTCGTACATTCACTTATTTGGGCAGATACGAAAGAAGGAAGGGTATTGAAGAGCTTAACTCCAGCATTCTGAAATTAATTAGCAAAGGGTTTCATTTCAAATTTAATTTTATCGGACCTTTCGAAGAAAATCAGAAAATTAAGCATCCTTCTGTTACATATTTTGGGTCGATTACCGATAATCATAGGATTCGTGAAATATTGGATTTCAGCGACTACCTCGTATGTCCCAGCTGGAGTGAAGGAATGCCAAATGTTATATTAGAAGGGATGTCACGAGCTTGTGCCATTATAGGTACTGACGTAGGTGCAACATCCATTATGGTATCTGAGTCAAATGGATTTTTGATAGAAGCCGGAAATGTAGAAATATTAACTCAGACACTCATTCAGGCTATCGAAACATCAGACGCAAAATTAATGTCATTTAAACTTCACTCTTTGGAAAAAATAAAAGAAGAATTTATTTATGACAAGATTCAAATTAAATTAATGAACTCAATTCAAAAAATTATACAATAATGAAGAAGATATCACAACTCAATCTAAAGATGCTTTTGGTATATGTACTATTAGCATTTCCGATGTTTTACTTCGTCTACAAGTTTGGCGTATTGCTTCAGGGTTACAAAGATGCTGAATCCTATTTGAAACTTTATGAAAACTTGCGGTCACCAGACGTTGAGGCCCCATTTAATATGCGTTTAATCAGCGCTACTATCATACATTATATGGATAAGTTGGGGTTAATGTATTATACCGAATGTTCTATTGATAAATACCCTCAGTTCGATAAAAGTTTATTCTTTAATAATGTCTTTTTAAACTTTTTTTGTATAGCTCTCACAGGATTTTCCTTGTTTAGAATTTTTGTTAAACTTGGCTTTAATCAAGTCATGTCCTTTTTGGCAGGAGTTATTTACTTATTAGGTTTTGGAACAATCTTTTATTTAATGATGCCAGGTCCGGATGCCCTATCAGTACTTATATTTACCTGGGTTATCTATTTCTACATTAAGAAAAGCAATTGGATAATCCCTCTGTTTGTTATGTTGATTTTACAAAGAGAGTATTTTTTCTTGTCCTTCATGGTTATTGCATTTATGGATTGGTGGAAGCTAAAAGATAAATACTATATTGAAATTTTTGCAGTCAATTTAGGGTGCTTTTTATTGTATATCGTGCTGCGTAAAACAATCTTTTATACCTATCACTGGAACCATCAGCTGACCTTTAAATTTTTCTGGCATACACTGTTTAACAGCGATTTGCAAATAGTTCCGCTTATTAAGCAATCTATGATGACCATGAATGTATATCTTATTTACATTTTTATTCTAGTTTATAAGAAAATAAAGGGATTGAGTATAAATAAACACCATCTTATCATCACCTTACTGATGTTGGCGGAAATCACTTTCTTAAGTTTTGTTATGACTTTTGGAACAAATAATGGAAGGTATTTCTTTTTGAATATTCCGTACTTCCTTTATTTGATTATGCTGGAGTTAAAGCCGTTTTATAAACAGTTGCTCTCTTATGAGGAAGAGCCTCAGGCGGTTTGAAGGGTTTTTTTGATTTTCTCTTTTTTATAGAAATCGCTGACAATTTTATTGCTCATATAGTACATAAAAAAGAATAGAAAAAACCCGTTTCCAAAATAGTTACCTGTTCTAACTAGTCGAATGATAAACCAAATAAATATACCTTGATTGATCAGGGTATATTCTCTTAACATAGGATGATTATAGCCTTTCTTTCTAAGGAAATTCTTTAATAAAAAAATAAAGAACATCCCCAGACCCATTAATCCAGTTTCAGACATTAGTCTAACAAACATGGAATTGGCATCAGCTGTGTTAAAGACACCATACCTGATAACAAAGTCTTCATCAAAGAATTTGCTGAAATACTTTTTATAATTGGCTTCGTGTGTACCTAAACCTGTTCCTGTTAATGGTCGTTCCAAAAAGGATGCTTTAGCAATAGTATAATTGGAATACAAGGCAAAACTACTTGTATTTAGTTCATTGATATCTTCCTTTTTAGTTGAATTGGTAGCAAAAGCATTTAATGTCTGATTGAATTTAATATTAAACTCCTCCCATTGATTCTGAAGGTTGGCGAATGAAATGGTAAAAAGTACAATAAACAATGGTAATAAAATGATTTTCCAATTGGTTAAGGAAAGATAGCCTTTGTTGTATAACCAGAACAAAATAATGCCCCCAATTCCAATAAAACCTGCAGAAGAAAATGTAAAAACAAAGCAGGTAAATAAAGTTGGAACTATGATATAATTGCTGATCTTACTATTGATTTTTTCGAAGATGGTCATTTTGTAAAATGAGTAAAACATCGCTGGAAGCAGAATTACAGCCAGGAAATACGGCTCCCCCGTTATTCCAAAAATTCTGTAATAACCAGAAGTTGTCATTCTCATTTTAACGTTGATATGAATACCATTTAGATTTAAAACTTCTTCAATTAAGCCTTCGACGGATACAAAAAATGCAAGGAATACATACATTCTGAATATTCGTTTAATCTCAAAATTGTTATAAGCCAGAAAGGTATAATACGCTATAGAAGTGAATATTACTCCCACAATTTGTTTGACAACTCCAAGTCCCAGTGTGTCATCATATATCGTTAGAAAGAGAGTAATAAGTATTAAAACGGAAATAGAAATACTGAACCATTTCGGTATTAACCGAATGGATTTGAAACTTCTTACATAATAAATTATACTGACAATAAATAAAAGGTAATAGACGTAAAAGTCGAAAGGCAACTGGTACCTTAAAATGATATAATCATCCATGAATACTGACCCCACCATGGCCCAACTGAGAAGACTTTTGAAATTCATGAATTAAATTTAATCTTTGCAAAAGTAAAAATTTTGCGCGTATTAATTCTATATACTGAACTGGCCGGGTATGTTATTGGCAATATCAGGCGATTTCTCCAACTGAATCCTCAAGCTGAATTACTTCTTGTACACTATCCAGTGAATGCCGAAGCCCCTTTTAATTTTGATTTTCCATCAGGTTTCAAGTCTGTAGTATACAATATTAACGATGCACAAAATATACAAAAGGAAATTTTTGAGTTCAAGCCCGAAGTAGTTTTATGTTCAGGCTGGAGCAATAAACAGTATATTAATTGGGTGAAACAACTGAATGGAGGTGCTAAAAAAGTCATCTGTTTCGATAATCAATGGAAAGGAAATATAAAGCAGAAGATTCTATCCTTGATGGCTCCATTTACTTTTCTAAAAATGTTTCAGTATGCCTGGGTGCCGGGTTTACCTCAAAAGGAATATGCTTTAAAACTTGGTTTTAAACCAGCAAATATTCATCTTGGATTATATCCTGCAGACACTGAATTATTCATCCCTATAGGAAAGGAAAAGCTCGCCAGCAAAGGTGCATATCCAAGGGTGATGATTAGTGTAGCGAGATATATCCCTCAAAAAGATCTTCCAACTTTATGGGAGGCTTTTATTAATGCTAATTCTTCTACAGGGAATAAATGGGTGCTTAATTGTTTCGGATTTGGTGAATTATACGAACAAAGAGTTCAAAATGAATATATTCATCATTTGGGGTTTAAACAACCATCTGAACTGGAGCCTTATGTTAAAAGTGCGGGAGTCTATGTACTGCCAAGTACTTACGAGCCCTGGGGTGTTGCAGTTCATGAAATGGCATTAAGTGCACTACCTCTGGTTTTAAGTGATAAAGTTGGCGCTTCAACTATGTTTTTAAGCAGTGATAACGGCTTTTCATTTAATGCGGGTAACAAACATCAACTTACCACTATTTTAAAGAACCTGATGGAGATGTCGGATGAATCTCTCTGGGAAATGGCTGAAAGTAGTTACAAAAATGGTCTTAAACTGAAAAGTGATGATTGGTCGGATACACTACTAAAAATTTATAATGACAAGTAATTGGAAGCCAGGAAAACAATATTAATTTTTACAGATTGGTACAAACCAGGTTATAAAGCCGGTGGTCCAGTTCAATCGGTATACAATCTGGCAGAGTTACTTAGACACCAAATGGATGTAAAAGTGGTTACAAGAAACACGGATTTAGCCAGTGAAGTCCCTTATAAGAATATTCAACCAAATGTATGGACAGAAATTCATCCATATCATCAGGTTTTATATCTGGATAAGAGTAATCAGACTTTTGGTAAAATTAAATCATTAATTAAGGAAAATAAAGATAATGTTATTTATATCAATGGTTTATTTTCTTGGTATTTTAGTTTTTTGCCAGCTTTAGTCTGTACATTTCTTTCTGTGAACTCCGTTTATATTTCTGTTCGCGGAATGTTGCATAAATCGGCCTTGTCTGTTAAACCATTAAAGAAACAAGTCTTTCTGGCTTTCGCAAGGGGTTTTGGTTTATACTCTAAACCTGTACTTATAGCCAGCAATGAGCAGGAAAAGGAAGAAATATTGAAAAGTATTGGCAAAGTTAAAGTTTCTATTGCTCCCAATATTCCAACACTGGTTTCGGAACCCAGCTCTGATTTTAAGTTTAAAGGTGATAAAGGTGTTTTAAGAATTCTTTGTATTGGAAGAATTGCACCTGAAAAAAACACTTTAGGATTAATAGAGGGATTAAAGCAGGTGAGTTTTAATTTAGAGGTTTCATTTTGTGGTGGATACAATGATGAGGCCTATTTTGAAAGGTTTCAATCAGAACTGAAATTATTACCTCCCAATATCAAGTACCAATATCTTGGCGAATTAAATAACTCAGAAGTATATGAAAATCTAAAAGTAACGGATGTTATGGCTATGCCGAGTTTAGGAGAAAATTTTGGACATGCTATTTACGAGAGTTTAGCGCATGGAGTGCCGGTTTTAATCGGAAATAATACTCCATGGAAAAATTTAAAAGAGAGCAAAGCAGGCATAGAAGTAGAACCAGAAAATGCAGCTTCAATTGCCGATGCATTAAGTGAGTTCAATTCTATGGATAATGGTCAATTTAAAGAATGGAAGTCAGGGGCAGCCGATAAAGCCAAAGCTTATTTGAATGCAAATAATTTTGATGAAATATACTTTAAGCTTTTTGTTTAACTTCATCTCTAAGCACTTTTTGTAGCAAAATGAAACCAGCAAGGTTTATATTGTGAATTAGTAAATCTCAAGTTCCCTTACATTTGCAATGTTTATGAAGAAATCTGTTCGCCTCGATGCGTACAATAATGAACATTTCAAGACTGGAGCAAGTACGCTCAAGAGAATTGTCTGGCATTTTACCAATGCGTTTTTCTTCAATTCATCCTTTCATTTTTACAGTTTAAAAGTTGCATTACTACGACTGTTTGGAGCAAAAATTGGAAAGAATGTTGTAATCAAACCTCATGTTAACATTAAATATCCGTGGAATCTGGAAATTGGGGATAATGTTTGGATAGGCGAAGAAGTCTGGATAGACAGTCTTGAAAAAATTACGATAGGAAGCAATGTTTGTTTGTCTCAGGGGGCTTTGTTGCTTTGTGGCAACCACGACTATAAAAAGGCGACTTTTGATTTAATTACAGGCAAGATACAACTTGAAGACGGTGTTTGGATTGGTGCTAAAAGTATAGTTTGTGGTGGTGTTACTTGCTACTCACACAGTGTTTTGAGTGTTAATAGTGTTGCTGCAAAAAACTTAGAAGCTTACACAATTTATAGAGGCAATCCGGCACAGGCAGTAAAAGAAAGAATCATTGAATAAACTTAAATTTTCCATAGTCACCATTTGCTACAATTCAGAAAAAACAATAGCTGAAACTATTAGTTCCGTTCTTAAACAGGATTACCCAAATATTGAGCATGTTATTGTAGATGGCTTATCCAGTGATTCTACCGTTAGCATTATCAAATCCATGTGTCATGATAAGATGAATTGGATTAGCGAGAAGGACTTTGGACTGTACGATGCACTTAACAAAGGCATTAAAATGTGCACAGGGGACGTTATTGGAGTACTCCATTCTGATGACTACTTAGCGCATCCTCAAGTGATATCTCAACTTGCTTTGTTGTTTGAAAACAATTCTGAAATAGATGCCGCTAGTGCATCTGTTGAAATATTTAAACCTGGTCAAACTCAAAAACCTTTCAGGGTTTATGATGCAAGTAAATTTAAAGAGTGGCAATTCAGGATTGGTATTCAACCTCCTCACCCCGGATTTTACATTCGCAAATCAGCACATGAAAGAGTGGGTTATTACAATTCTGCTTACAAGATCAGCGGTGACTTCGACTGGCTATTAAGAGCTATAAAAGAAGAAAAACTCAATGTGCTTTATACAAATTATGTTGCGGTGCACATGTTGGATGGTGGCATTAGTTCATCAGGATTGGGTAGCAAGAAACTAATGAACAAGGAAAATCTAAGAATCTTAAAATCACATGGAATCTATAGCAATCTTGTGATTATTTACTTAAAGTATTTATTAAAAATATTCCAATTAAGATTTTAAAAGACAGTTATTTATAATTTAAAAATATTTCATTAAATGACTCTGCCAATTGCATATCATTTAATGTTAATCCATTCGTTTCATGTGTATTTAATGAAATGTCTACCTGGTTGTAAACATTGCGCCAATCCGGGTGATGATTCAATTCCTCAGCAACTTCTGCGCATTTATTCATGAAGTTCATCGCTTGTTTAAAATCCTTAAACATAAAAGTCTTTTGAATGAAATTGGATTTCAATTCCCAATCCATTAACCTTCTTTCTGACATCTCTTGTTTGAGTTCTTCCTCTTTTAGATTTTTCATTTTGATGTAGAATTAATCTGAAGTTTGTCTTTTAAAAATTTACCGGTGTAACTTTTCTCCGATTTAATCATTTGCTCCGGTGTTCCCTCAAAGACCAGATGACCTCCTTCTGTTCCGCCCTCCGGACCTAAATCAATGACCCAATCTGCACATTTAATGACATCCGGATTGTGCTCAATTATTAAAACACTATGACCTTTATCTATCAATGCATTGAAGCAATACAGTAATTTTTTGATGTCATTAAAATGGAGTCCTGTTGTTGGTTCATCAAAGATAAACAAAGTATGGGTTTCTTTTGTATTGCCCTTTCCTAAAAATGTTGCCAGCTTAATTCTTTGCGCTTCACCTCCACTTAAGGTATTACTTGATTGTCCCAATGCCACATATCCCAAACCAACATCTTGTAATGGGGCAATTTTACTGCTGATACTCGATTTGTCCTTGAAGAATTCCATAGATTCATCTACAGTCATATCCAGTATATCAGATATATTTTTATCCTTATAGGTAATTTCGAGTATTTCTTCTTTAAAGCGTTTTCCATTGCAAAACTCACAAGGCAATACCAGATCGGCCATAAATTGCATCTCTATGGTCACTTCGCCTTCTCCTTTACAATGCTCGCATCTTCCGCCATCCACATTAAATGAAAAATGAGATGGTTTTAATTTTTTAGCTTTTGCCTGTGGTAATTCTGAGAAAAGATCACGGATACTATCATAAGCTTTAATATAAGTCACAGGATTGCTACGGCTCGATTTTCCTATAGGATTTTGATCTACCATTTCAATTTGTTTAACCAAATGGTGATCACCAGCAATATTGTCGTGTTTACCAGTTTTAGTTCCAGTATAATTCCCAATCGTTTTACTTAACCCAGGATACAGGATGTTTTTAACCAAGGTAGTTTTACCGCTGCCACTCACACCTGTTACACATGTCATTACCTGAAGTGGGAAACGCACATCTATTGCTTTAAGATTGTTTTCACGTGCACCATAAACATCAATGCTGTTCTTCCACTTTCTTCTGACTGATGGTGTCTGAATGCTCAGTCTGTTGCTGAGATATTGACCGGTCAAGCTGTGTTCTGATTTTAAAATACCTTCAAAATCCCCACTGTAAACCAATTCACCTCCTTTAGTACCAGCTTCAGGTCCAATATCAATGATACGGTCAGCCGATAACATCATCTCTTCTTCGTGTTCAACCACTATAACAGTGTTGCCGATTTTTTGGAGACTCTTTAAAACTTCAATTAATCTTTTGGTATCTCTCGGATGTAAACCAATACTTGGCTCATCAAGAATATACATGCTACCGGTCAAACTGCTCCCCAAAGACGTAGCAAGGTTTATTCTCTGCGATTCTCCACCGCTTAATGTATTGCTCAATCTGTTTAATCCAAGATAACCTAAACCCACATTCTTAAGAAAACTTAGCCTGTTCCTAATTTCAGTAAAAATTCGTCCACCTATCTGCATGTCTTGTTCCAATAGCTGAACATTTTCAAAATAGTATTGTGCCTGATCAACAGACATCAGCAAAATTTCCTGTATGCTGATGTGTTTAGGTATTTGTTTTGAACTATTGCTGGCAACCAGTTTTACATAGGATGCATCTTTTCTTAATCTGGTTCCCTTACAATCAGGACAAGTTGTTTTGCCTCTGTAGCGGCTTAACATCACCCTGTATTGAATTTTATAAGACTTTTCTTCCAAATGAGCGAAGAAGGCATTGATACCTTGTACTTTTTCATTGCCCTGCCACAAGAGATCTTTTTCAGATTCGGTTAATTCGAAATAACTTCTGTGAACAGGGAAATCATATTCAATGGCCATCCTTACAAATTCATCTTTCCATTCGCTCATCGACTCACCTTTCCATGGCTGAACACAACCCTCATAAACACTGAGGTTTTTATCCGGTACTACCAAATCCTCATCTATTCCTATGACCTGACCATAGCCTTCACAGGTTTTACAGGCACCTAATGGATTGTTAAAACTCAGAAAATCTTTACTTGGAATTTCAAAGTTGATCCCATCCAACTCAAATTTATTGGAGAAATCATGGAAGCCTTCATCGGTCTTTAAATAACAGGTTCCATGGCCTTCCCAAAAAGCACTTTCTACTGAATCAGCTGCTCGATTTTGAAGGTCTTCATCTGATTTTTCTACTATAAGTCTGTCAATTACTAAAAAGACTTTCCCCTTCTTTAAATCTTTTTTAACCTCTACATCTGCAATTTTAAGTATGCCTTCATCTGTCAGAATTCTAACAAACCCTTGTTGCATGTATTTGCTTAAAACATCATTCTCCTTGCCCTTTTTAAAGTCTATTTCACTTAGTACCAGAACAGATTGCCCATCCTCAAGATTTAGAATAAATTTGACAACATCCTCTGTTGTATGTCTCATGACTTCTTTTCCGCTTTTGGGTGAAATCGTATGTCCGGCTCTGGAAAATAATAATTTAAGATAATCGTAAATTTCGGTGCTGGTAGCAACAGTACTTCTTGGATTTCTTGTATTGACTTTTTGTTCAATTGCAATAGCTGGTGCCAAACCTTCTATTGAATCAACTTCAGGCTTGTTCATTCGCCCCAAAAACTGACGGGCATAACTGCTCAAACTTTCCACATACCTGCGCTGACCTTCTGCAAATAAAGTATCAAAAACCAGACTGCTCTTGCCACTACCAGATACTCCGGTTACAACAGTAAAGCTGCCTGAAGGGATTTCGGCATCAATATTTTTCAGATTATGAACTTTTGCTCCTTTTATTACTATCGAACGATGTTTTGCCACGACTTTCTTCTATTTTGCAAAGGTACTTTTTTAAGCCTGAATTAAGAAGTGAACCTCGAATATTTAATTGGTTATTTTAACAGGCTCATCACAGATTGTGTACGAAACAATTTCTTTTTGCGTTAATCAAAAATGAAACTAATGTTACTAAGTTCCTTAATCCTTTTAACGTTTTGTCAAAATTATACACCTGACAACTTAAATTCAACCGGTTTGAGTTCTAAAATATTAATAGATTCCAACGCCAATACTATTGCTCAAAGATATTTATGTACCGATTCTTTTTACAGATTGAAGTATGATACGGGTTCATTCCAATATTACCTGTCACATTTACCTTTAAAACCTGTAGGATCGCGTGTACAATATTTTGATGGCTCGTACAAGTCTGCCTATGCCTACTCTTCGGTAATTGATATGGACATTAGTCCGCTTGACTTACAACAATGTGCTGATGCAGTGATGCGTTTGAGAGGCGAATATCTCTATAACACTCGACAGTATGATAAGATTGCATTCAGGTTTTTAGGTGATGGCAAGATGCATTCTTTTAAAGAATATGCCGGTCATGATCAATCCTATAAGAAGTTCAGAAAATATATGGATTATGTGTTTTCGTACGCTAATACTGCATCTTTGCATAAACAGTTGTATCCGCAAAGCTTTTACAAAATGCAGATAGGAGATGTGTTTATTCAAAAAGGAAATCCTTATGGTCATGCGGTAATTGTTGTTGATATGTGTCAAAATAAGAATGGAGATAAGAAGTTTATGCTGGCTCAAAGTTATATGCCAGCTCAAGAAACACAGGTATTACTCAATCCGGATGGCTCTGGGTCGTGGTATTCTAAGCCAGAAACAATTAAACTATATACTCCTGAATGGACTTTTGATACCACAGATTTGCGTACATGGAATCATTAATAATCATTTGAAATCTGTTATTTTCTAAGCCTTTCGCTTTTGCATTAACAACATTTTCCTATCTTTGCGGCACATTATCAAGAAAAGACGGAGGGAATTGGTCCTAAGATGTCTTGGCAACCTATTTCGAAATACGGATTAAAGGTGCTACATCCTACCTTTAGCAATTTGCTAAGGAAAGATAATGCAGATACCGGTCTATAGTACTGTCCTGCTTTTCTGATAACAAGTATATATGAGCAGAACGATACAACCCTTTCTAAGACTAAGCGGCCTCGAGCCATTAACACAAACCCCTGAAACAAACTTTATCAATATTGGTGAAAGAACCAATGTTACCGGGAGTAAAAAATTTGCCAAACTAATTCTTGAAGATAAATATGATGAGGCTTTATCAATTGCAAGGCAGCAAGTTGAAAATGGTGCACAGGTAATAGATGTCAATATGGATGAAGGCATGCTGGATGGCAAGGCGGCTATGGTAAAATTTCTGAATCTATTGGCTTCTGAACCGGATATTTCAAGAGTTCCAGTCATGATAGACTCTTCTAAATGGGAAATTATTGAAGCCGGATTGCAATGTCTGCAAGGTAAAGGTATTGTCAATTCTATCAGCTTAAAAGGGGGAGAAGAGGAATTTATTCGTCAGGCTAAATTAATAAAGCGGTATGGGGCAGCTACTGTGGTTATGGCGTTCGATGAACAAGGTCAGGCTGACTCATACAAACGCAGAATAGAAATTTGTAAAAGAGCTTATGATATTTTAGTGCATCAGGTTCACTTCCCTCCTCAGGATATCATCTTTGATCCAAATATTCTGACTGTTGCTACCGGTATTGAGGAACATAATAATTATGCAGTCGATTTCATTCAAGCAACAAAATGGATAAAGGAAAATCTCCCTTATGCCAAAGTAAGTGGGGGTGTTAGTAATATTTCCTTCTCATTCAGAGGAAATGATGCGGTGAGGGAAGCTATGCACTCTGCATTTCTTTTCCATGCCATTAAAGCAGGCATGGATATGGGTATCGTAAATGCAGGTATGCTAATGGTGTATGATGAGATACCTAAGGAATTGTTAGAGATGGTTGAAGATGTATTATTGAACAGACGACCTGATTCTACAGAGCGATTGGTAAGTTATGCTGATACTATTAAATCTAAAGGGAAAGTCAACATAGTAGACGATACCTGGAGAAAAACAACTGTTGAAGAACGCCTAAAACACGCGCTTATTCATGGAATAACTGATTTTATCGAAACAGATACCGAGGAAGCAAGGCAAATGTTACAGGTGCCATTGCAAGTTATAGAAGGACCATTAATGGCAGGAATGAATGTAGTGGGTGATTTATTCGGAAGTGGTAAAATGTTCTTGCCTCAGGTGGTTAAAAGCGCCAGAGTTATGAAAAAAGCCGTTGCTTATCTGGAGCCGTATCTTGAAGCAGAGAAGTTGAAAAATGCCCAAACTACCCAAACTCAAAGCAAGGGTCCGGGAAAAGTTCTTTTAGCTACTGTTAAAGGGGATGTACACGATATTGGAAAAAATATTGTAGGTGTCGTTTTGGCTTGCAACAACTACGAAATTGTTGACTTAGGCGTTATGGTACCTGCAGAAAAAATATTGGATACCGCAATAGAAATCAATGCTGATGTTATAGGTTTAAGTGGTTTGATCACCCCAAGTTTGGATGAAATGGTAAACGTTGCAACTCTCATGGAGCAAAGAGGATTTAAAGTACCGCTGTTAATAGGAGGTGCAACAACGTCTCGCATACATGCTGCCGTAAAAGTAGCGCCTCAATACTCAGGGGTAACGGTTCACGTTTTAGATGCATCCAAGTCTGTTCCTGTGGTTTCCAGCTTATTGAATCCTGATTCAAAAAATGTTTTTGCTCAATCTGTTCGTGAAGAATATGTAAGATTGGCAGAGGACCATAAAAAGCGCCAGGATTCAAAAGATATAGCAACGATTGATGAAGCAAAAGCAAATAAATATCAGGCAGTTTTTAATACAGAAACTGTTTGCCAACCTAATAAAACAGGCTTGCATCATATCACTAACTTCAATTTGGCTGAATTAAGAGAAGTGATAGATTGGACGCCATTCTTTCAAACCTGGGAGCTTTCCGGAAAATATCCAAAGATTTTGGACGATGCAATTGTAGGCAACGAAGCAAGGAAATTATTTGAAGATGCCAACAAGATGTTGGATAAAATCATTGAAGAGAAGTGGTTAACAGCCAATGCTTCTTATGCTATTTTACCAGCTAATTCAGTAGAAGATGATATCGAAGTTTACGATGTGAACGGTGAAAATAAAATGACTTTTCATTTTTTAAGGCAGCAGCGTAAAATGATGAAAGGTGTACCTAATTTATGTTTGGCAGATTATATAGCACCTAAATCTTCAGGTATAAAAGACTTTATGGGATTCTTCACTGTCACTGCAGGTATTGGTATTGAGGAGCATGTCAGGAGATTTGAATCTCAGCATGACGATTACAGCAGTATATTGATAAAGGCCCTGGCGGACAGATTAGCTGAAGCATTTGCTGAAAAGCTGCACCAGTTGATTCGAAAAGAGTATTGGGGATATAGCCGTGATGAGCAATTGCAAAATGAGGATTTGATTTTGGAGAAATACAGAGGAATACGCCCTGCTCCGGGATATCCTGCCTGTCCGGATCATACAGAAAAAGCGCAGTTGTTTAGCTTATTGGAGAACGATAAAATAGGCGTCCATTTAACAGAAAGTTATGCAATGATGCCTGCTTCTTCAGTCTCGGGATTCTATTTTGCACACCCTGATTCCAGATATTTTGGCATAGGAAAAATCAATAAAGATCAGGTAGAAGATTATGCAATGAGATTAAATAAATCTGTTCAGGAAGTTGAAAAATGGCTTAGACCTGTGTTGTTGTATTGAGTAATTTCAATCTGATAAACTTCAATCAGGATGAAATTTAATTGGCAAATTACTTAGATGTCACTGCAGTTTTGTACTTCTTAACTGCATTGAAAATGGCATGAGCCATAACTGCCTGACCACTGTCTTTTGACAATGTCTTTCTGTCGCCTTCATTACTCAGAAATCCAGTTTCTACCAGAACTCCCGGCATTGCTGTTTTCCATAAAACAAGAAATCCTGCTTCCTTAACACCTCTGCTCTTTAAAGCACTTTTTGTTTTAAATTCACTCTCAACAAATCCGGCAAATTTGATACTTTGAGCTCTGAAGGCATTTTGCATTAAAGAGAAAATTATATGTGCAGCTGGTGAGTTTGGATCATATCCATCGTAAGACTTATTGCTTTTATAATCCTTTTCAAGTAAGATTACATTGTTCTCCCTTTTCGAAACCTCAAGGTTGCCTTCCATTTTATGTAAACCCATTAGGTAGGTTTCAGTTCCATTAGCATCTTTGTTGTCGTTAGCATTGCAATGTATACTGATAAACAAGTCGGCATTGTTTTTGTTAGCAATGTTACTACGCTCGCTCAACTCTATGAATTTATCAATATTTCGTGTGTATATCACCTTGACATCCTTTAAGCTGTCAGAGATAAGTTTACCGAGTTTTAAAGCAATTGACAATGTAACATCCTTTTCTTTACTGGAGCCGCCATTGCAACCCGGATCATGCCCTCCGTGCCCGGCGTCTATAACTATTACATCAAAGACATTTTTATCTTCCAAAGTATTGAAAGAGGTTGTCAACACAGTCAAACCGATAAGTGTCAGCGATAATAGTCTATTGTTCATCTTTTTATTTTTTTTACAGCTTCCGTTTCTTTTAGTTTTGCGCAAAATTCGTAATAAGATTTTGTTTTATCCCATAAATACAAAGAAACATCTGCCATCGCTGCTGTGGATAATACAATTATCGTGCTGCTTTTTATACACAGGTAATCTGAAAGCCCAGCAAATTAATAACGATACATTAAACAAGAAAAGTATAGATACATTCAGAATGTCAAAGGATGCTCTTGAATCAATTATTGAATATAGAGCCGATGATTCCACATTCTTTGACTTAAAGGGTCGTAAAGCTTATCTGTTTGGAAATGCTCAGGTTAAATACGAAAGTATGGACCTAAAAGCGTTTATGATTATTGTTGATTTTGATCGTCGTGAACTTTATGCAAAAGGTCGTGTAGATAGCACTGGTGCCTATGTCGGACGTCCCGAATTCACCGATGGAGAAAATGCAACAGAGGCTGATACCATGATTTATAATTTTAATACCAAGAAAGGAAGAACCTATGGTATTTCAATGAAACAAGGGGAAGGTTTTATTCTTTGTAACAAAGTTTTCAGAGATGATGATAAAAGTATTTACAGCGACGTCGGTAAATATACCACCTGCAACAATCGCGAGCATCCTCACTTTTATCTCCAGTCACGCAATCTAAAAATAGTTCCAGATAAAAAAATTATTTTCGGTCCATCTAATCTGGTCATTGAGGGAATTCCGACACCTCTTGTTTTGCCTTTTGGCATAGTACCTACAAATACAAAAAAGAAATCAGGGCTTATTCCATTTGAATATGGAAACAGTGGTGCTTACGGACCATTTTTAAGAAATATGGGGTACCATTTTGCCATCAGTAAAAAGCTTGATGAAAGTATTACCGGTGATATTTATTTCAGGGGAAGCTGGAGATTGGCATCCAATACCCGCTATAATGTGCGTTATAAGTACAGAGGTAATTTCAACGTTGAATTCTCTAAATTTTTAAATGGAGAGCGCGAAGACCCAAATTTTAAAACCAATACTACTCAGGCATTCAGATTATTTTGGCAACATGAACAGGACCCAAAAGCCAGACCAGGCTCAACGTTTTCAGCCAATGTTAATGTTCAGAAAAATCAGGCTGCGAGATTAAATTCGGTCAATGCCCAATCAATTACCAGTAATGAATTTGGCTCATCTGTTTCATATACCAAAGCGTTGGTCAATAACCTTTTTAGATTGACTGCCTCTGCTCAGCACAGACAAAATACTCAAAACAGGGACTTCACACTCACTCTCCCGAATTTAACGGTGAATATGCAAAGGATTATGCCTTTCTCTAAACCCGACGAAAAAGGTAAATACAAATGGTACAAGGATTTTGGTTTTTCATACTTACTTGAAATGGAAAACAGAATTACGACCAAAGACAGTATATTCTTTTCCGGAAAACCTTTAGAGGGCATTATACCAGGGTTTTCGGTTAATTTGCCTTATGCAATCTCGCCAAATGATAACTTCAAACAAGGCATTATCCACTCAATACCTGTTACATTAGGGTCCTATAAATTCCTGAAACAACATTTTTCATTTAACCCTTCTGTCAATTACCGTGAATTATGGTACTTTAAAACGATTGAAAAACAATGGAACAGTGCAAAAGAGAAAGTAGACACTATTTACCACAATGGTTTTAGCAGAGCCAGTGACTACAGTGCATCTTTCAATATTTCTACTCAAATTTTTGGAACATTTCAATTTGCCAGTAAAAAGATCAGTGCGATGCGCCATACCATTACACCGAACATAGGTATGAGTTACAGACCGGATTATGCAAATGAAAAATTCGGATATTATAAATCCATTCAGGTCGATACCTCAGGAAGAAAAGATTTGTACAGCATATATGAAGGAGGCATTAAAGGTACACCGGGTAGGGGGGCAAGCGGATTGTTAAATTTCAGGATTGAAAATAATCTGCAGGCTAAAGTTCTTAAAACAACAGATTCATCACAGAAATATGAAAACTCTTCCTGGATTGAGAACTTAACAATCAGTGGCAATTACAATTTTTTAGATAGTCAGTTCAATCTTTCTAACATAGCAGTGAATGGTTTTACAACACTATTCAAAATGGTTAGAGTGAATGCCAATGCCAACTTAGATCCTTACGCCAAAGAAGGGAACAAAAGAATCAATACTTTTCAATGGAAAACGGATAAAAGAATTGGTACATGGAATTCAGCCGGATTGTCGTTTAATACCAGTATTAATGCGGATATGTTTAGAAAACATAAAAGTTTAGATACTGCGGGTAAAATAAAAGACAAGGAAGATTATGCCAATTTTATGGATGTAGTTTACAATCCAGCCGGTTATGTCAATTTCGATTTACCCTGGAGTTTGAACTTCAATTATTCGATGAATTATAGCCGTTTTAATTATACAACAGTCTATTCTCAGAATTTAACCATCAATGGGGATATCAACTTAACGCCAAAATGGAAAATAGGCTATAATACTGGTTATAACTTCAATGAAAAAAAGATTGCCTACACCCAATTTGAAGTGAGTCGCCTGCTCCATTGCTGGGCATTGAATTTTTCCTGGATTCCGGATGGTATTAGAAAGAGTTTTTACTTCTCATTGAAAGCCAACAGCAGTATTTTGCAAAGTTTGAAAGTTGAGAAAAGAAGATACTGGTGGGATCAGTAAACTATCGGATAATATGAATTACCCCTTCGTATCGCAATTTTTCAGGCAGGTTCGGATTTTTACTTTTAATGTCTAATATATAAAAGTACACACCAGTTGGCACTTCATTTCCTGTATTGTTAACTTTGCCATTCCAGCAATCCTGAGGTAAATTGCCGTGGAAAATCAGAATGCCCCAACGGTCGTAAATCCACACTTCAATTTCATCGCAACCCGGAGTAATGCCCTCAACGGTAAAACATTCATTTTTACCGTCACCATTTGGAGTGATGACATTTGGTATACGCATAGATTTACTAGGGTCGTCGTATAATTTTATAACAACTGTTTGGGTATCCGTGCAACCACTTGTTGGATGTTTTACTGTAAGAAGAGTTGTGAAATCTCCGTTCTTTGTAAATGAATGCTTAGGGTTGTCTTCACTGGATTTACTTGTACTATCTCCGAAATCCCAAATAGGATCTGTATAGTTTTGTGATTTATTTTTAAATTCGAATTCGCGACTGCATTCTTTGGTTGTATATTCAAAGTCAGCTATTGGCGATTCTTTAACTTCAATTTCGGTAGAATCAAAAGCGCTTAAATTGCACGAAAATGAATCAATAGTCGTTAACTTAACCTTATACTTACCAGGTAGTAAATAGGTATGTTTGGGATTCTTATTGGTGTCAATTGGTGAACCATCTCCAAAATCCCAGAAATATTGTGTAGCATTTTTACTCTGATTGGTGAAAGTCACTTCCAAAGGCTGACAACCGGAGGTTGGATTCGCAGTAAATTGAGCTTTTACTTCAAAGTTAATCTGGAAATCAATTTTAAATGAAGCATTGCTGCATCTTGGGCTCAGATTAGTTTTAAATGGCGCATTGGCACTTACAGGAAAGTCGTTGTAATGATTGCCAGGGTCAGGACAACTTGAACACACCGACTGATAAACAACACCACGCTTGTCAAATCTTGAAGTACCTCCGTCAACATGGTCTTCAGTTAAATTACCCCCGTAATAAGTAGCATACATAAGCTTCCGGGCATTTTTGCCAAGTATTAAAAGATAAAAATCAGAATTGTCTGTTGACTTTTGAATAGCATCATCTGAAATAACTAAATCCTTAGTTGTTAAGGAATGAAGAGTGCCATCTGTAATTGGACTACCCCATCCTGAAAAATAGATATTATCACATTTGTCAACTAAAAATGCAGAAGGAGACAATTCAGGATTAAAAGTTCTGTTACCAAAAGTGGTAGTCAGGTTTAAAGTAGAAAGATTGGGTGTATATCTGATGATGAACTGGCTTGTGTTGTCTTTTCCATAAGTTCCTGCTGTCCGATTAATATTGCCTTCTGTTTGACCAGACGCGTATATCTGGCCGGATGCATCCATATCAAGAAAGTAAATTTGATCGTATGCGCCTGTTCCGAAATAACTGCTGTTCACAAGGTTTCCAAAAATATCCAGTTTAGCTATAAAACCATCAGCTCTTCCACCCAAATAGGCGTTAGTATGACCATTCACTGCAAAAGCCATTGCATTACTTGCAGTGCCGCCTCCAATGCACAAAAAAGTATCATTAAAAATACGAATTGAATACATCGCATCATCCTTATTGCCACCTAAATATGTACTGAATCGAAGGCTGTCCAAATCAGGATAAAGACTAAACACACAACCATCCTGTACCGATGCTCTCGAGTTTTGAAAAGCATTTTTTACAGGAAAATTGGTACTATAAGTTGTCGAAGCAACATAAACATTATTAGCAGAGTCTACAATAATATCTCCTCTGAAATCATCGGCATAATTGTATCTCAATGATCTTGTATTTAATCCATCAAAATCACTACCACCCATAAATGTTGATCCAAGCATATTGGCCCCGTCTTCACTAAGCTTTACAATAAAGATATCTGTCTGACCATTGAAAGTGAGGTCGTACCCGCTGGTGTCCATTGGAAAATCGGGTGAATAACAAGTACCCATGATCAGTAAATTGTCGTTATTGTCCACCACTAAGGAATGAGGATATTCATCGCGACTTCCACCCAGATAAGTACTATACAGGAGAGAGTTTCCGGCACTGTCGTATTTGTTGATGCCAATATCACAAGGTAGATTAGCAGGTGCTAAACCTTGTCCACCTGAGTAAGTTGTCTGATAAGCGCCGGTTGTTACAGGAAATGGACCGCCATTGGTACCGGAGCCTCCATCAACTATTCCTCCTGCATATAAATGAGATTTGGAATCATAAGTTGCCGTGAATCCAAAATTATCTCCCTCACTGCCACTATAGGTTGAAAACACTAATATCGGATCGATTATCAGGTCTAAAGCCTTATTGTATTCTCCCAGTTTAAATCTTACTATTTGACGATTTTCATCCGTCAAACTAAATGAACAATTCACCCAAACAGTATCTTTACCTGAGACTTGAAAAGCAATGGGTTTTTCTTCAATGAGATTTCCAACACTTGTTTTTATTATCAGCTTATCATTTTTTATTTCAATGCCGTTGTGGTGTAGATATTCGAAATAAATGTCACGAACATTGGCGCCGGGATGAACTATGTAATTTTGTTTTACTGAACCATTCCCTGCCTGTATTTGCCAATCAATTTTAGGAAAGCAATTTCTGTAGGTAATTCTGTGATAAGCTCGAAGATTGGTTGCTCTTACGCCGTTTTCTTTGTAAAAATTGAATCTGGTTATTGACGAAAATTCAGGTAAGATGTCTGTCAGATTCATTTTTGGAAGTCTTACATCTAATCGATGTTGAGGAATTACAAAATCGTGTTTTAATGTTTTGTACTTGTGGAAATGATGCCACATACTGTCTAAAGCAGCTGCATCTCTAAGTAAAATTGTATAACCATAATTGGTATAGTAGGTCATTCCATTGTCAAACTGATAAGAATATTTAACAAATCCGGGAAACCTACCACCATTTTCAATAAACAGATTCTGAGCATTGAGATTGAAATTCAGACATGATACACTTATCCATGTGAGAAAAGCTAAGCGGATTTTGTATTTAAATACTCTGAACAACTTGAAAATGGGCACTTGCGCAACACAAAGATACATAAAAACGCATTTTAGTTGCTTGAATTCATTAAAAAATGATGAATTGCAAGTATTTTTGCAACCTTATTTTTGAAAATCTTACATGTCCGAATTAAACGAACTCCAATTACAAAGAAGAGGTAAACTAGAGCGAATCAAAGCTTTAGGTATCGACCCTTATCCCGCAGAGATGTGGGACATCAATACGACTGCTGAGGAAGTTCTTGCTAAATACAAACAAGAAGAAAATAATTTCCCTAATGTGGTGATGGCCGGCAGAATCATGAGTATTCAGCCAAAGGGTAAGGTAGCCTTTATGAAGATAATGGATCATACCGGACGCATTCAACTTTATGTGGCAAGAGATGTTATCTCTCCGGATGAAGATAAGAGTTTGTTTGATGAAGTGGTATTGCATTTACTGGATATTGGTGATATAATCGGTGTTAAAGGCGAAATCTTTACTACCCGTACAGGCGAAACCACCGTTAAAGTGAAAGAGTTGGTGCTTTTATCAAAGTCCTTAAATCCGCTACCTGTTGTTAAGGAGAAAGAAGGAGTTGTTTACGATGCATTTAGCGATCCTGAACTCAGATACCGCATGAGATATGTGGATTTAATTGTCAATGGTCACGTAAAAGAAACTTTCATAAAAAGAACCAAAGTTGTTCAATCACTCAGAAATACGTTTAATAAAAGTGGTTACCTGGAAGTTGAAACGCCGATTCTGCAAGCCATTCATGGTGGAGCCGCCGCTCGTCCTTTTGTTACTCACCATAATGCATTGGATATGCCTTTGTTCCTTAGAATTGCCAATGAATTATATCTGAAAAGATTGATAGTTGGCGGTTTCGAAGGTGTATATGAATTTGCTAAAAACTTCAGAAATGAAGGAATTGACAGAACACACAATCCTGAATTTACCGGATTAGAAATCTATGTAGCCTACAAAGATTACAACTGGATGATGGATTACACCGAAATCATGATTGAAAATGTTGCCCTTGATGTCAACGGAACCACTGATGTTAAGGTAGGTGAGAATACCATTAGTTTTGCCCGCCCATACAAACGTATTACCATGTTCGACGCCATTAAAGAATACACCGGAATCGATGTGTCTTCAATGGATGAAAGTCAATTAAGAGATACATGCAGACAATTAGGTGTTAAGACTGATGAGAGCATGGGAAAAGGAAAACTCATAGATGAAATATTTGGTGAAAGATGTGAGAAACATTGTATTCAACCTACTTTCATCACGGATTATCCAATTGAAATGAGCCCATTGACTAAAAAACACAGAAGCAAACCGGGTCTGGTAGAGAGATTTGAACTGTACGTCAACGGAAAAGAAATTGCTAATGCTTATACAGAGTTAAACGATCCTTTAGACCAGAGGGAAAGATTCGAGGAGCAAATGCGATTGGCAGGAAGAGGTGATGATGAAGCTATGCCATTAGATGAGGATTTTCTGAGAGCATTAGAATATGGTATGCCTCCAACTGCAGGTTTAGGTATAGGCATCGACAGATTAACTATGTTGATGACTGACCAGGCCAGCATACAGGAAGTATTATTCTTCCCGCAAATGCGCCCTGAAAACCAATAAACGAAAACGGCAACTGTTTCCAGCCACCGTTTCCTACAAACCTATAATTTTAGTATTAAATAAATTGATATGTGTTTTTACACATACTCTATAGACGTGAATGTTACTTGAAATGTGACATTTGTAAGAAAAATTTGGAATGAACGTAAGAAACTAACTGAAAAGGCGAATTTAGTTAAGCAAATTAATTATTAAGCTAATACTTTAAATATAGCTAATTAAATTATTAAAATACAATAGATTATATTAAAATTCAAATGCTCCTATATCCGGATTTCCATCTCTGGATTTTTCTTCCAGATCGATTGTTGTTGCAGTTAAAGGATTGGCTTTTCCTATAGCAGGAGAATTGCTTTTGAGGTGAAAATCATATTTAGCAGGATTGACAAATTGAGGATATACTAAATCTGTGCTTCGCAAATTATTATTGCCTCCAAAATTTGCTTTGTACTTATAGATGTTGTTATCAAAAACTGCAGTTTTTATTTGACTGTCGTTTGTCAGATCGAACCCCATCTCAGCTTCTAATGGTCCCCAAAGTATGGAGTTACGGATTTGGAAATGCAAATCATAAGTTCTGATGATCACTTTATTCTCATTTCTTAAAATATTGTTAAATAGCACATGTGGATCTCTTCTTCCATTAGCACCTGTATAGAATGTACAATTATTGATATTGTAATTACCACCATAATAACCAATAAATGTATTGATACCACAATTAGATATGAGCGAGTTTTCAATCAGAATTGAAGCAGTTAAACCCAAAACCCCATAGGCTGTCATATTTCTAATTCGGGTATTTCTTACAATAAGATTGTATTGTCCTGCTTCTGGCAGAGAATCCACCCATAATCCTACAGCTGCATTTTTTATTAAGGCATGCGTCACTTCATTATTGGTACTTCCTCTGTAAAAATGAATTCCTCTCCACTGACCTGCAACTTCATCATAAGCATTGTCCAGTCGGTCGCCTTCAAAAATAACTGGTTCAGCTTTGGTTCCATTTATTTTAAGGGTGCCTAATACGTTAATTGCACTGATACCAAATTGTTTACCACTTGTATCTACAAACACAGAATTTGTTGTACTGTAAAAATGTAGTCCTGGTCCTATATTTAAGGTAGAATTGTCGTTAACGAATATAGAATTGACAATAACATAAGGTTTATCTTTAAGAAAAAGAGTAGTTGTGCCATTGAATACGGAGTCTTTCAGGTAGTAGGCATCCCAACCATAGGCGGCCAGTTTAACATATTGTCTGTTGCCATTGGTTTCAAATTCAATACTGTCCATAACCAGTATTGGATTGGTTTGGTTATTGGCATCTAGAGTAGCTTCTACAAATACCCATGCGCTGTCTTCCGGAAGTATTTCGACATCTCTTATTTCGCGACCGGTTAAACCATCTACATTCATTCTGTAAGCTGAGTTGGTCCCGCCCATGATGCGAACATTAACATTTACTTTTTCCTTATATGGATTGCGCACCATAAAGCGTTTATTGACTGATTTAGGATATGGGCTTCCCGGTAATCGGGTAAAAACAGTATCAAAGTAAATGGTATCCTCTGAAAGTCCAAGGGTTCCCGGGTCTTTTAAAAGTTTAGCATCTTTACGGCAAGAACCTAAAAGAAAAACAAACAGTATACTAAAACAAACAAAAATTCTGGACATGAATAAAATGCAAAGTTATAAGATTCTAGGCACTTGAACGAAGTTGTATGTCTTAATATTGTAAAAACCGATAAATAAGACAGTAAACTTAAAATACAGTTTAAGAAGTTTTAGGCCCTTTTGGTTGTAATGGGCGCACTTCAAGATTTACCTGATGAAAGTTATCAGGCGTCTTTAATGCATAAAGCATCATACCTGCCACATCTTCGGGCATCAGCATATAATCGTGAGGTTTTATGTTCGGGCTGTTTCTGAAAAAATCTGTTTTCACGCTACCCGGATAAACACAGGTTACCTTGATTTTAAAATCTCTTAATTCTCTCCAAATACTCTCGCTGAATCCTTTAACAGCCCATTTGGTAGCACAATATCCGCTTACCATTGGCATACCTTCTAACCCTGCTGTACTTGCAATATTAATAATATGTCCGTACTGCTGTTGTTTCATAACAGGGACGGCTAATCGGGTACAATAAAACATACCATTAACATTGGTTTGCCACATTTGGTCCCATTCGTCAAGTGGAAGTTCTTCTACATTTCCGAAAAAACCGAGTCCGGCGTTATTAATCAGAATATGTATATGACCATTAGCCTTCTCCATTATTACTTTAAAAGCATTGTCAACTTCATTGACCGATCTGACATCAGTTGGAATAAAATGGTAATTGGCATCCTGGCAATCAAAGTTATTTCTTCCTAAACCAAATACCGTGCAACCCTCGGCTAATAACTGACGGCAGAGTGATTCACCTATACCTTTACTTACTCCAGTTACAACCGCTACTTTATTTTTTAGCTCCATTATGCTCTTACAAATTTAGCCCCTATCCAGTTCTTTTTCATTTTCTTATTGCTCAATAGAAGTCCGTGTTTTTTACATTCATCCTGAATTTCCTGAAGATCATCCAGGTAAAATCCACTCAATAACAATGTAGCCTTGGGCTTCATCGTTTTAACAAAATATCTGATATCTGCCAATAGTATGTGTCTGTTGATATTGGCAATTATTAAGTCGAAGTGCTCAGGATAAGATTTCAGCATACCGGCATCCCCTAAAATCATTTCAAAGTTTTTGATATTGTTTTTTTCAATGTTTTCCTGAGCATTTTCATAACACCAGCTGTCGTTGTCGATACCAATAACTTCTTTGCAACCTATCATAGATGCCAAGATACCTAATATACCAGTGCCTGTTCCCATATCCAGTACAACTTTGTCTTTAAGGTCTAGTTCCAGTAAATACTCAGCCATCATACTTGTTGTTTCGTGATGACCGGTACCAAAACTCATTTTAGGATCGATGATGATTTCATATTTTGCTTTAATGTCGGTATTGTGAAAACTGCTTTTTATCAGACATTGATTCCCAATCAGAATAGGTTGAAAGTAATTTTTTTCCCATTCTTCATTCCAGTTTTTAGGTTTAATCACATCAACAGCATAATTCTCGAAACAAAGGTTCTTTTCGACCAGCTCATCCATAATGATTTCAATTTCTTCCATGGTTTTCTGGCCTTCAACTATATAAGCTTTAATGTTTTCATCTTCTGCCGAACCTTCAAATCCAAAATCTGACAGATAAGCAGATATGATTTCAACATTCTGCTCTACAGGTTCACACGCAGTAAGACTAATTTCTATATAATTTTCCATTTTTATTCAGGCTTTAAAAGATTGAAGTATTTGGCCAAAGTGATAAATATCTTCAAATGAGTTGTATAATGGCACAGGCGCCATTCTTATAACATTTGGATTGCGCCAGTCAGCAATAACACCATTAAGTGTCAGGAAGTCAAAAAGCGCTTTACCATTTTCATTTGTTAACATACTGATTTGACAAGCTCTTTCTGGAGCTTTGGGAGTAATAATTTCGAGTTTTAAATCAGAGTTACCTGCAATGGCTTTTTCAATTACAAATTCGAGATATGCATTCAGTTCTTTGCCTTTCTTAATCAGATGAGGCATACCGGCTTTTTGAAATATTTCTAAAGAAACTTTGTGAACCGCCATACTCAATACAGGTGCATTGCTTAATTGCCATCCTGCTGCTCCAGGTTCAGGTTTATACCCCTTTAACATTTTAAATCTTTCATCTTCATTGTGTCCCCACCATCCTGCAAATCTTGGAAGTTCAGTATCGTTTGCAAATCTTTCATGAACAAAAGCACCTGCTACACTACCTGGACCCGAATTCAGATATTTATAACTGCACCACGCTGCAAAATCGACATCCCAATCGTGTAGCTTAAGTTCGATATTACCAGCTGCGTGTGCTAAATCAAAACCAGCTATGGCACCAATTGAATGTGCTTTTTTTGTTATCTCTTCAATATTAAAGACCTGTCCTGTGTAATACTGTACTCCACTAAAGAAAACGAGTGCAGTTGAATCCTTATTGTCTTCAATCGTTTTTATGATGTCCTCATGACGCAAACTGTGCTCATTTGTGCGCGGTTTAACTTCAATAATGGCATCTTCAGGATTGAATCCATGAAATCTGACTTGAGACTCTACAAGATACATATCACTAGGGAATGCACCTGCTTCCATAATGATTTTATATCGCTCTTTTGTTGGACGATAAAAACTAACAAATAAAAAATGTAAGTTTGAGGTGAGTTGATTCATAACAACCGTTTCAATCGGTTTAGCACCAACAATCAGTGAAGCATTTTCGGTAAGAAATTTATGATAATGAAACCATGGATTTTTACCGTGAAAGTGGCCTTCAACTCCCAGATTTCTCCAGTCCTCTAATTCAGTTCTTAAAGCATTTTCCGCAGCTTTGGGCTGTAAACCCAATGAGTTTCCTGTAAAGTACAACGCTTCTTTGCCATTGATTACAGGTATAAAAAATTCATTTCTAAAGGTCTTTAACGGATCGTTCTTGTCGAGCTCCTGCGCAAAAGTCAGGCTATTCTCAAAATTCATGCGGCAAATTTAAGCTTTTTGAAGAATAGCCTGGTCACATTCATAAAACAAGATGACAGGTTTTATTTCAAACCTTTTCTCTTCCACAAAATCAATATATGATCTTCATTCTGCAGTATACTGTCAATCTTATTGTAGTTGTTTTCGTAATAAGGAGAATTAGGCATAAACCATGAAAAGTATGCCGTTGTAAAAGTAGTAATGACGTAATCCGGCTTGAATTTTTCCAACTCTGAATAAATCCTTTTTCTATGTCTTAATCCTGAAGAATCAGACTGAAAATGTATTGGCAAAGCAACTGGCACAAATGTCACAGGAACTTTTTCAGTTTTGATGTACAAATCTCCTCTGTCAACAAAATCCACAAAAAGAGTTTTGTCTTTTTCATCCTTTAATCTTTGAACTATTCTGTCTGCCTGATATGGTTGAATATTAAATTTTAAATTTAAATTGTAATGCTCATCGAATCTATATAAGCTATACATAGATAATATGACCAAAGGCCATTTGTAGCTAAATGGCGGTGACAGATTCCAATTAAATGCTTCAGCAATAAACAGTATTGTAAAAGTATTGAATGGTATGTAATAGTGTCCGAGATTATACGGGGAAATAAATGCAAATAAGAGAGAAGACGCCCATACTATAAGCATTAGCCAGATTCTTGTTTTATATTTACTCTCCTGTAGAGCTTTTACCGTAAAATATATACCACCTAACAGAATTGGCGCAATATCCTTGTACTGGTTATTGTATAATTCGACCAGTTTAACTTTAACTGACACTGAATGTGATTCAGCACTGGCATAACTAAAATTATAAATAACTGTTTCAATAAAAGGCAAGAATGAGCCTTGCATGAAAAGCAAACCTATGAAGAACAGACTTGGTAATGAAAAAAATAGTATCGCATACAACCAATTTCTTTTTCTATCACTAGTGTACAGGAGGTATACAAATGTGGCTATAGCTATTAAACCAAAGGGTTCTTTAAACCAAAATGATAAGCCCAACAAACCAAAACTAAGATTTATAAGCGAGATTCGATTGTTCAACTGATACTTCTTATAAGCAACTAAAGCTGCCAAAAGGCAAATTGTTCCATATATTTCTGTATACAAGCCATCGCCACAATTGGATTTAAAAACAATGATGGCAATGCCAATGAAGCTTAACGAAAGTGAAGCAATAAGAGATTGGGTAGATTGGAAAATAAAGGTATAAACCAATAAACTTAAACCTGAAAGTGCCAGCAGTGATAATATAAAAACTGCATACACCGGATCAGGTATAACAATCATAAAGAATTCAATTAAATAAAAAATCCCGGGTGGTTTGTTTTCCCAGGCATCAACATACAAGTGACCACCTTTAAGATCTTTAAAGGCAATTGAGCTAAATATACCGCCATCCGTAATAATGGTGCCAGGTTGAATAAAGGATAAAATCAATCCTACAGATAGCAAAGCACTTGCTACTAAACCAAAAATGTATTTCTGGTTGAGATTGGTTTTACCTATTGAGTTGAATGTGATGAACAAGTTTTTCAGTAATTAAATTGAGCATATCGAAAACATCATCAAATCCTTTCTGGTCGCCAAAGTACGGGTCCGGAACTATATCATTTTTATAATTATCATGGAATTCACTGACCAATTTAACCTTGTCGGAAGTAGCACCTGTTAACCTGAGTACATCTTTCAGATTCTGATGATCCATAACTAAAATATAGTCAAATTCTTTAAAGTCATTTTCAGTAATCTGTCGGGCTTTGTGATTCAATATAATGCCGTTTTTTTCAGCAGTCTTTCGCATCCTGGGATCGGGTAATTCACCTGCATGCCAGTTGCCAGTTCCACAAGAATCGGCGAATATTTCATCTTCAAGTCCATACTTTTTGACATGATGAATAAAAAGTCCCTCTGCAAGTGGACTCCTACAGATATTACCTAAACAGACAAACAAGATTTTCATTTACGTGGACAGATGTGATTGCAATGCCCACAAATGTAGGAATATGTACTATTTAATCAAAGTTACATAGTGCCCATTTCAGTAGATGAGCCTCTTTTACCATTACATTTTTTCTGACTTCCACAGGCACTAATGCCAATAATACAAAGTAGAATTACAATAAATTTCAATTTTATCCTGAACATAATTTATTAACGCAAAATTAGTTCTTATTAGTATTCAAAATCTATTCCTGAATTAACGAATGTGTAAAATTTCCAAAATAATAGTCATATCCAAACATTGGATTTGAATGACATGCAATACTTTTGTAGTATCTATAATGGTTGTCAGGTTATTGTTTATAGCGCTGTTAATAGTTTTTATTAGTCAGCCTTCGAATATGAAGGCACAATCACACCTGCTTGTAATAACCGAGAACCCACTTGATATTAAATATCCTCAGAAGATTGATAGCGTAGTGCTGATGGATTATCTATCGAGATTTAAAAACAGGTATATGGCTGCAGGTTACCCTACTTGTAATATCGATTCTGTCGTGTGGAAAAGCAATAAGGTTCAGGTATATTTTTATCCTGGTAGCAAGTACAGAATCGGCAATATTACTATTTCCAGTGATTCGTCTTCCCGTCCGTTTAATTATTTGCAAAGCCGCTATAAAGAGAATGTTTTTGACACTTTAAGCAACTACAATATAGCTGAAGATGCGCTTGTTTATCTTGAAAATAATGGGTTTCCTTTTGCCAGTGTGAATATAAAAAACATCCCTGTTAATACTTCTGTCAACATGGATGTCTATATTAAACCTGGTCCTTATTTTATGTTTGATACCATGCATATAGATGGAGACAATGTACTCAAGAAGAGATTTTTGGAGTCTTACACCGGCATTAGAAGCGGTGAACCATACAGTGAAATTAAATTAAGAAAGGCAAACGAAAAGCTGAATCAATTGCCATTTCTTATTTCTGAAAGACCTCCGCAAATTGTATTTATATCTGGAGGTAAGGCAAAACCATATTATTACCTGAAGAAGAAGAAATCAGATCAGGTGAATGGTATTGTGGGTCTGGCTCCTAATTCAACAAGTTCAGGTAATTCGGGTCCAAACTTTGTGTTGACAGGCGAATTTGTACTTAGGTTGAATAATCTTTTCAAGAGCGCGAAAATGTTAAGTATTAACTGGAGGAGTTTCAGGGCAAGGTCTCAGGAATTGAAAACTGCCTTTAACTATCCATACTTATTTGGTAAACCAGTGGGCGTTGATTTGGCATTGGACTTTATCAAGTTTGATACTTTATACAGTACTTTACAAAGACAAATTGGACTACAATATTATACTTCCGGAATTAATGGTTTTAAGTTTTTCTTTCAAAGTATTCAAACCAATCTGATTACTGTGGACACAAATTTGATAAGAAGCAGCAAACAGTTACCTGCTATAAATGCAATAGATTTACGTCAGTACGGAATAAGCGGGGTGTTTAATCTTTTAGATTACAAATTTAATCCATTGAAAGGTTGGAATATTGATTTTTCATTCACTGCTGGAATAAAGTCTATAGTGCGAGACAATGTAATCTCAGAACTTCGTTTTGGCAATCCTGCTTATAATCTTTATGATTCAGTTCAGTTAAAAACCAATCAATTTCAGTATCATTTCAGACTCGATAAATTTATTCCGATTACCGGAAAAAGTACACTTAGAATTGGAACCTACTTAAGTCAGATTTCAGGTCCAAGAATTTATTTTAATGAATTAATGAGGGAAGGGGGGATAAATTCTCTGAAGGGTTTCAACGAACAGAGTATATTTGCGAGCAATTTCAATATGCTTGAATTAGAGTTGAGATACCTTTTTTCTGCCAACTCGCATTTTAAGTTATTTTGGAATGGAGCATATTACGAAGACAAAAGTTATGGTCATAGTAAAGATATTTATGACTGGCCATGGGGATTTGGTGCCGGCGCAAATATTGAAACCGGATCATACATTTTATCTTTGATGTATGCACTTGGCAAGGAAAAAGGCAACAGTTTTGATTTAAGGACAGGTAAAGTTCATTTTGGTATAAGTAATTATTTTTAAAAGAGTTTGTATAGCGCTGTTTGTAATACTAGCCTGGAATTTTTCCCAGGCTCAGGATGATACAGCCAAACTTTTAAGAGAGTTGGACAGCTTAAGCCTAACCATCAATGACAGTGTACTTAATGCTATCTATCAAGATACCGTTCATTGGAAAGACACATTGACGCCTGAAAAATTTATTGCTTATGACAAGCAGATATTCAGAAATTCAAAGGCCAATTTGCGCAAGTCGCTTCTCGAATCCAAAAACCCTCCATTAAGAAATAACCTTAATAACTGGGATATTTTCATTTGGAGTTTAATAATTGTTTTACTGGTTATCTTCTTTAAGTCAAATTATCCATTGCAATACAGGTTATTGAATAAAGCCTGGTACAGCCATATAAGTTTCAATGAGTTTTTCGATACCCAGACCGCGGTGTTTAAGAACAGTAAACTTTTGACATGGCTTATCATTAGTCAATCATTGTCATTAGGTACATACATAGCTTTAAAATCGAGTGGAATTAGTTTACAGTTCAGTTCGGTTTGGTATGCGCCAATTGAGTTAAAGCGAGTCACACCAAATTTTGGTTTACAGCCGAATGACTTTCAGGAAATATTTATTGTGTCTTTATTGGTGACGTTAATATTTACCGCCAATCAATGGTTAAAGAATGTATTTGCGTTTGCGTTTTATCAGCCCGGACTGAATAAAGATTACGCTATTATCTTTAGAATTCAGGCCTATATTATCTCATTGTTACTTTTACCTTTCCTTGTAATGGTGTATTACAACGGGTCGAGAAACATGAATATAGTTGTAACCATCACTTTGATTGTCTTTTTAATTGCTGTCTATGCCAGTAGTCTGATTAAGTTTTTGTTTTCAGGACGCTTTTTGCAAAACCAGTCAAATTTCATTTTATTTTTGTATCTTTGCGCCTTCGAAATTTTACCGCTTTTCGTGTTGGTAAAGTCGATAACCAGCTTACTTGAATATGACTAAAGAAGGAAAAGTTAAGACTATACTTGTTTCTCAACATAAGCCGGAACCAGGCAAAAAGTCGATTTTCGACGATATGGCTACCAAGTATAAACTTAAGGTTGACTTTCGTTCTTTTATACAGGTTGATCCAGTCCCAGGCAGGGATATCAGACGAAACAAAGTCAACATTCTTAACCACACTGCAATTATTTTTAACTCCAAAAACGCAGTTGATCATTTTTTCAGAGTGGTTGAAGAGCTTAGAGTTGAAATCCCTCAGGACATGAAATATTTTTGTCTGACTGAAGGGATTGGTATGTACATACAAAAGTACATCTTCCTCAGAAAGCGAAAAGTGTTTTATCCTAAGACCAATCTGGAATCTGACTTTTTTAATCTCGTTTTAAACCATAAAACTGAAAAGTATTTGTTTCCATGTTCTGATATCAGGAAATCTACAATACCAGACTTCTTTAAGAAAAATAAGTTGAATTTTGTTGAAAGTACTTTCTACAAAACTGTGTCGGCAGATTTAAGTGATCTGGAAAATGTATTTTATGATGTCATCGTCTTTTTTAGTCCTGCAGACATAAAATCTCTTTTTGATAACTTCCCTAATTTCAAACAAAATGACACCAGACTGGCTGCTTTTGGGGAAAGTACACAGAAAGCAATAACAGAGCATAAACTTGTTTGTAATATTCCAGCTCCAACTCCTGACAATCCTTCTATTGTTAAAGCTTTGGAAAATTACATTAAACGAGTTAATGCTTAGGTTTTTTTGCAATGAAATACTTTGCTTTTTGAATCGTATGGCAAGATAAAAATATAATCATCGCCACCTTCTTTCACCTTTAAACTCTTCAATAAATCATTTGTAGAAAATTTCAATCCTCTAACTTTAAGATTGATTTTTTCAATTTGCCTGGCTTTTAAATATTGAACCAGAGATTTATTACTGAAGTCAAATGTATGAATTAGAATAAATGAACGGCCAAGAATTGTGTCGTCGGGATTTTCACTTGTAAAATAAGGTACATTTTTATCAATATATGACCATTTTTTTGAATTGGCATAAGCATGATACTGCCTCATTTTAACCAATGAATTACCTGCTTCAAAAAAATATTTATGGTTCAATTCACTGCGCTCCGGTAAATATGAATGATTTAAATCTGAGATAAAATGATTTAAGTTAACTCCAACATCAACACAATGTACTTTAATATCTTCTTTGGCAGTAGGTTGATTTTTACAAATTATCAGTAATTCTTTCATTTCACCGAACCTCGAAATACTGTAAAATTCAGATACATTTTTAAGTTCTGTCAAGGCCATTTCAAAATCATATAGAGGCGAAGCTTTAACAACTACTAATGCTGTTCGAAGTAATAAGTTTGGCAATAAGCTGACAACATCAGGACTGTGGTTTTTTAAAAGCACTTGCCTTGAAGTTTCATCACGTCTGTCGGGATCAATGTAAATACAGTCAAAAAAATCATCAGAGTTATTTAGAATATATTCACTTGCATCCTGTGATATTCGTTGAATATTTGTTATATGTAATTGATTGAAATTGTATTCACTAATCTCGTTTAACTCATTGTTTAATTCAATAGATATTACTGATTTAAAATTTTTCGAAAAGGCAATTTCATCTATTCCGAGACCAGCAGCCAGAACCAACAGTTTATTACCATTAAATAAACTTGACTTAAATCTGGCGACATCTTCGGAAGTGCATTGTTCAAGGCTTCTTTTATCGAAAAGTCCTCCGGCCTGAAAGAGTTGAGGAATCTTGTCTGACGCGGTTCTATTAAGCTCGAGTCTGTTGATAATCAGCCTGGAAACAAATGGAGATTCTTTGCCGTAAACTTCCAGAAACTTGATTTTACCAAGTTTTTCAGCTTCAGTAAGCAGAAATTTAATTTCGGTATCTAAGATTTTTGATTTAATTTTGTAATATATTTAGCAAAATGAGAAAAATCACTTATTTAATTTTAACCGTAACTTGTGTTGTGCTTCTTGCTTCATGTGGTGGAAGAAGAGACAGTTGTCCATCTGTTGGCAAAGTTATTTCCAAAGAGAGAACTTTCATAGCTTAGTTTTTAATTCATGAATTGGATTGATTTAGATTCAAGTGAACAGCTTGAAAAATTAATCGCTGATTCAAACAATCAGTCATTTGTAATATTTAAGCACAGCACCAGATGCTCTATCAGCTCGATGGCTAAGAACAGGCTGGAGCGACAAGCTTCTCAAAACATTCAAATACCTTTTTATTTTTTGGATTTGCTTGCTTATCGCTCCATCTCCAATGCCATTGCTGAGAAGTTAAATGTGCCACATGAGTCGCCACAGTTACTTCTGATAGAAAATGGTCAATGCACTTTTAGTTCCAGTCATGGTGCAATTGATATGGAAGAGCTAAAAGAAGCTGTCAGTCGTTCTCAAAATTAATTATTATATTTTGTACGACATCCGGGTGCAAACTCAGGGAAACAGGGCATGTTCTTGCAACTCTTTCTAAAATCTGTTTCTGCTTATCATCCATTTTTGCCGTTGTTTTTATCACTAAATCTACATCAATTCCGATTATTCTTCTTGGCCCCTCTTTACTCATAATCTTAGTTACCTCAGCATGTGTACCTGTCATGTTGATGTCATTGTTTTGGGCATAAATTCCCAGAACAGTTATCATACAGGATGCCAGAGAAGTTGCTGCTAAATCGGTAGGAGAAAATGCCTGACCTTTTCCATGATTATCTACCGGAGCATCAGTAACTATTGAATTACCGGAAGCATTATGTTCTGCTGTTGCTCTTAATTCACCTAAATATATTACCTTTGAAGTACTCATTGTTATGTTATTAACCGGGAGCAAAAATACAAAAGTCTGTTTCATTTGTATACTCGCATTGTTTTTCAATATGCAGACTGCTGGTTTAATTGCTCAAACTTCAGATGACATAACCTTTGATGATAACGCTTATAAAGCAGGATTGATGGCTAGTCCGAATGGTTTTGGTTTGTTTTTCAGACATTCAAAACCAATGTCAAAAGGGATCTTTAAAGTTTTCGATATTAGTCTGACTGGGGTTAGGTCTGTTAAAGAAAAGTCTATACTCAATCAAAGAGTTGGAAATACAACACCATACGTTTTCGGAAAAATAAATCGATTATACGCCTTGCGACCTATGATGGGCGTGCAAAAAACACTCTCTGAGAGAAATAGTAAAAACAGTGTTGGAATTAATTGCTTTTTAAATGCCGGTCCTACAATTGGGTTTTTAAAACCAATTTTTGTTGATGTACTTACCATAGATCCAAATGTCCCTAACTCTTATATTTCGGTATCCAAACGCTATGAACCATTTGCCATGGACCCAATAACGATAGATGGTTATTCATCGTTTGATAAAGGAATAAATGAAACCAAATTGCTGGTAGGAGCATCCATGAAATCAGGTGTAGATTTTAACTGGGGTAATTATACATCTATCTTCAGATCATTGGAAGTAGGTTTTATGTTGGATTATTTTCCAAGCAGGCCTCCTGTTATGTATGGAATAAAAAACAAAGTGCTATATTCTTCGTTTTATATTAGTTTTGCACTTGGAGAATATTATTGAGGAGCTAATGTCAGAGAGTATTAAAGAAGTTCAAAAAAAGCGAATCAAACCTGATTGGTTAAAAATTCAAATTCCGGTTGGTGAAAATTACGCTGAAGTCAAACAAATAGTTAAGACCCATAAGTTGCATACCATCTGTGAGGATGGCAAATGTCCAAACATGGGTGAATGTTGGGGAGCGGGTACAGCTACTTTTATGATACTGGGAAATATCTGTACAAGAAGTTGTAATTTCTGTGCAGTTGCTACCGGAAGACCAACTGAATATGATTTAGACGAACCAAAGCGAGTGGCAGAAGCCATACGTTTAATGAAGGTGAAGCATGCAGTAATAACTTCAGTTAACAGGGATGAACTAAAGGACAAAGGAGCTGGTGTATGGGCGGCAACAATAAGAGAAGTCAAGCTTCAGAATCCAGGTGTTACAATGGAAACTTTAATTCCCGACTTTAAAGCTCAGTGGGATTTGCTTGAGATGGTCTGCAATGAGGGACCTGAGGTGGTGAGCCATAACATGGAAACGGTTGAGAGATTATACAGAATTGTGCGCCCACAGGCTAAGTATGAAAGAAGTTTAGAGCAAATTAAAAGAACCAAAGAACTAGGAAGACGAACTAAATCCGGAATTATGCTTGGGTTGGGAGAAACCGAGGAAGAGGTATTTAAGGCAATGGACGATTTGGTTCAGCATGGCTGCGATGTATTAACTCTAGGACAATACCTTCAGCCAACAAAGATGCATTTGGAGGTAAAGGAATATATCAGTCCTGAAAAATTCAGGATGTATAAGGAAGTAGGTGAAAACAAAGGCTTTAAAATAGTTGAAAGTGGACCGATGGTTCGCTCATCTTATCATGCCGAAAAACATATATAATCAGTTAAATTATTAAGGTTTAAGTCTTAATCATTCAATTTATTACGATTTTTAATTTTAAGTTAAATCTAAGTTAAAATTATCATCATATTCAATGGATATTTGATAAATACGACGATAAAGAGCGAAGGCAATTTCAACTTTTTCTAATCTCATTTTAATCTGTTTGAGGCTTGTAAAATCAGGGCTTTGAAAACTATTCTCACATCGAAAAAAAATATTTTCCAGTTTGTGAAAATCATTTAAATTTGAAAAATTGTTTATACCATAGAATATGAAAGTCAAACTAATTTTTGTTGTAGCTATTGTTTCTGTTATGGCAGCTGTTGTAAGCATGTCGTTCAGATCAACGAATTACACTCCAAGAACCAGTTCTAACATTGACGAACTTTACTCATTTCAGATTCCGGGCGGCAGAACGGCTGCAGGCATGTCTGAGTATTTTGGGTCGCTTCGTAACAATGTTGCAACAGGTACAGTGAGTATTACAGAGTACATGAATGCGTTGAACGCTTCTGTTGCTTTAGGTTCAAAGAGAGCTTTGAACACAAAATGGATCGAATTAGGTCCGGATAATGTAGGCGGAAGAATCCGCGCATTCCTTCAGGATAGAGATACCCCGAGTATAATGTTTGCAGGTTCTGTAAGTGGCGGTTTATTTAGATCTAATTCAAGAGGTACATCATGGACTCCGATAAATGATTATCAGGAGAATTTAAATGTTTCCTGTATTGCCCAGAACTCAGATGGCATCATTACTTATGGTACAGGTGAAGGTGCATTTGTATCTGTAGATGGTACTCCAAATGGAACACCCGGTTTTGCCGGCGCCGGTATTTTTGTATCAACTAACAGAGGCAGAACTTTTACTCGTATAAATTCTACCGCCGCATTTGGAAATATCAATTCGATGGCTGCCGAAAAAAATGGCCAAAGAATTTATGCTGCTACTAATGGTGGAATAAAATATTCTGATAACGGAACTACCTGGACAAGCTCAAGAAATGGTAACAGTCTTGAAGTTAAAGTTGCATCAAATGATTTTGTGTATGCACAATCCGGAACTGCTATTGTAAGAAGTAAAGACAGAGGTGCTTCATGGAGTGTTATTACGCCTCCAGATGCAAGTATTGCCAGAGCTTCTATTGCTATTTCATCACAAGACCCAAATTATGTATACGTAATGGCTTCTTCAGCTGGAAGATTGACCGGTGTATACCAAAGTAAAGACGGCGGTGATACCTGGACTCAAATTATCGCGAAAGGTACTACCTATTTTGACCCCTTGGTTTCAGGTTTAACCAGTCCTCAGGGTAATTATAATAACGTGATAACAGTTGATCCTTCAGATAAAGGACACATTATCATGGGCGGTGCCTATCTTGCTGATTGGAAAGAAGGTGCAAACGCAAAATACATCGCTTCGTTGAATGATTTCGGTGGTGCAAATCCAGCATACGTGCATGCAGACAAACACGTTTTAGAATGGGATATGTCTACAACCCCACCAACTTTAATATGCGGAAATGATGGTGGTTTGTATTTCAGTTCAGACAATCTGAAAACATTCACTGCTAAAAACTTTGGATTCAATGCTACTCAATTTTATGCTGTAGCAGCCGATTACGAAGGTAATGTTGCAGGAGGTAGTCAGGATAATGGAACTCAATACATCAATAAAAAAGGAAATACAACTAAATCAGCTGTCGAAATTAAAGGTGGTGATGGATTCCAAACTGAAATTTCAGTGAAAAACAACGCTGTTGTATTTTCTGAAACATATTATGGTAACCTTTCTCGTTCACGTGATTATGGTAAAACACAAAGTTGTATTTGGGACAGAAGAATTTCAAAAGTATTCACAGGTTTAACAGATACTTCTAAATACTGTGATTATTCTTTGCCTTCTTCATGGGCTCCGTTTAATACAAAAATCAGATTGTGGGAACACCCACTTTATGACAGTTCACAATCCAGAATTTTCCTTGCCAGATATGGCCAGATTTGGATGGGAATTGGTGTAACTGATTTCCAAAAAGAGCCAGAATGGTATTTAATTGCCACGGGTCATGGAAATGGACAAGTATGGGATTTGGAACCAACAACAGACGGTAATTCTTTGTTTTTCTCTAATAGCAGTACTATCTACCGTATCGATGGGTTGAATACTGCTACCTACGATAAATGGTCGAGCCCAATTGCAATACCACCAGGCATCACAACTACTCAGTTAAGTTTCTCTTCATCAGGAAGAGCGATTAGTTCTGTTAATCTTGATCCTAATGACAATAATGTTGCAATGATAACTTTAGGTAATTATGGCAACACCGCTTATGTATATAAAGGCACAGATATGCTGGGTACTCCGGTATTTACTAATATTACAGGTAATTTACCTGCAATGCCGGTGTATGATGGATTTATCGCTTTGCATAATGCAAATGTTATGTTTATAGGTACAGATTTAGGTGTTTATGCAACAGATAATGGTGGTACAACCTGGACTGCCCAAACCAATGCTAATAATAATTTCCCTAAAGTGGCCACTATGGCTTTGAGACAATATGTATTCCCTGGAAGAAGCAGAGGTCAGATTTATGCTGGTACTCATGGTAGAGGATTTTATGCATGTCAGGAATTCAAAACATCTGTTAAATCAGTTAAGTCAGTGAATGGTGCTCAGGTTATCAATGCCTATCCTAACCCTGCCAATAATTCTGTAAGTCTGAAATTTAATGTTAAACAGACAGAGGACATTACAATTAACATTTATGATTTAACAGGTAAGATTATCTTTACAAAAGTATATAAAGATGTTCCATCCGGCGAACAGATTATAGATTTGGAAACTCAGAACATTGCTGCTGGTACCTATGTTTTATCAGCTAAAGGTTCCACAACCAATGCAATGGTTAGACTGATCATCAGACATTAATTAATATTCATTTATAGTAAGTCCCGTGTACAACACGGGACTTTTTTTTGATATGTTAGATAAGATTGGACAAATAAGAGATGTAAAAATTATCCGGAAAATAGCTTTGGAATGCTCGGATAACCAATCATTATTTAATGACTTATTTGAAATTCTTATTCATGGAAATGAAAGGGAAAGGAAAATGTCATCATGGGCTGTAAGCACAGCGGTTGAATACAATGAACATTTAATCAGCGATGAACAGCATATAAAATTATTGGCTAGTGTAGAGAAGGAAACATCCGGCACTATTATCAGAAATGTTGTCAGAACATGGCAATTTGCCAAACCAAAAGAAGAAGATGTTAGTTTTCAGGTTGTAGAATATTGCCTAAAGCAACTCACCGATGTCAGACAAGAAGTTGCTATACGAGCTTTTGCCATAACGGTTTTAGAAAGACATATCGATTTAATGCCCGAGATAAAAGAAGAGGTTGTATTTATTTTAGAAAAAGAACTGCCACTTGCCTCTCCGGCATTTTTAGCTAGAGCCAGAAGGTATTTAAAAAAAGTAGAAAAGCTGGAGCGTCAGAGCCAAAAATGATACTCACAACTTTAATGAGATTAATTCCTGCAATGCTTTAATCATGTTTTTTAAACCATAATTTTTTTCCATTCACCTGAATGCATAATGGCTTAAGTTTAGACTCAGCTAGAGTTTAGAGTATTGCAGCAATAAATCATAATCAATCAGTTCAATAGGTTTCTATGCATTTCAATATGTCCATTATTTGCGAAATAGTAGCTTTTAATTCTAGTTCCCATGATTTTATTTTGCAATTGAATTGAGGGTTGTTACAAGCGATATAGAATTACAACAAGTAATTTCCGAGTTAAGCAAGGGTAATGCAAGGGTAGGATTTGTGCCAACTATGGGGGCATTACATGAGGGACATATACAACTTGTAAAACAATGCCATGAAGAGAATGATGTAACTGTTGTATCAATATTTGTCAATCCAAAACAATTTAACAATAAAGAAGATTTTGACAAGTATCCAATCACTGTAGAACAAGATAAACACATGCTGGAAAATGCATTTTGCGACGTGCTATTTTTACCAACAGTTGATGTAGTTTACCCGGAGAAATATAAAACTGTTCAAGTAAATTTAGGTATACTGGATAAGGTATTTGAAGGACCACAACGGCCGGGACATTTTGATGGAGTAATACAAGTTGTCAAAAGACTCTTTGAGATGGTTCAACCACATGTGGCTTATTTTGGTTTTAAGGACTTTCAGCAATGTATGGTTGTGAAAGTTTTACGGAATACATTTTTCCCTAAATTAGAATTAAGATTTTCTGAGACTATCAGACAGAAGGATGGCCTGGCTATGAGTTCAAGAAACATGAGGTTATCGGCTGTTGGACTGGAGAAAGCAACTCATATTTATAAAGCATTGAAAATGGTGAGGGAATTGAAAAAGCATATAGAACCTTTTGATGCGTTGAAATACGCCAGGCATATTTTAACCCAGAATGGTATCGAGGTGGAGTATTTGGCATTAGCAAATGCAGATACATTAATAGAATCCAAAAAATGGCTGAGAAAGGATAAAAACGTTGTTTTAGTGGCAGCCTGGGTTGAAGGGGTAAGACTTATTGATAATATTATTTTCTAATGACATTCAAAGAGGCATACGAAGACTATCATTCAAAGTTAGACACGAGTCTGTCTAAAGTAAATGATTTGGAACTTGCTAAAAAGAGACTGACTTATGCAAGATGGAAGGTTTCTGAGAATCTGGACAAATTGCTTTTTGAGTTTGAAACCAATGTCAAGAAGAATGATTCACAGGTCCATTGGTGTCCTGATGCAAAAACAGCTTTAGAACAGTTAAACAAGCAAATTAAAAGTTATTCTAAAGTTGATTTTTATAAACACAAGTCGGTTAAACATTTTGTAAATGCGGTCGATATAAAATTGCCTGAAACCTGCAGTGACCCTGAGGTTGTTGTTATAGGGGCGAAATTTATTATTGCAAATACAGGAAACTTCTATTCTGTTTTGAACTCGGAAGAGGAGTATGAAAAAATGCTGAAGGCAAGAAAGGTAGTCGTCATCGCAGGGGTAGATTCAGTTTTGAGTCTTCAATCTGAGTTATATACTGCTCGTCAATTGTATGCCATTTTCGAAACAGGCAATCTGCACTATCCGTTTGAAGTACTTTCAAGACCAGGAAGGGTTAGAGGTATGAACATGGAAGTATCCATTTTATTGGTTGATATCAATAAAAGCAGATTATTGGATATACCAACTCACAGACCATTATTCAGCTTGTTAAACTTTGAATTACCTCCGGTTTGTCCAATGAAGCAATTTAGTAATCTGGAGTCAGACTGGCAGGATGATGATACATTATCTGTATTTTTAAAGGCTTTTACGGAAGGGGTTAAATCACAAGCTTCCAAAATAAATGGTAATTATGGCTTAAATCTTATTAGTCGATACATTCCTTATGATTTGGATATGTATGATCAGGTAATGGAAGCCAGGGCATTGTTGCATTCAGATGATAAAAAACCGGGTTTGTTGAATTTTCTGGATGCAGACAAATCTTCTGTTGCACTGAATCCAAAGCGTTACAAAGACTCAGAGAAATTTAAAAAGTACGCAGAGCATAATTTCTTCGGAAGGTTTTAAAGTTGTAAATAGACCTTACTCAGATTGACATAAGATTCTGCATTTTTAATGATTTTTAGTTTTTGTTCTTCTGAAATGGTTTTAATAACTTTTGCTGGCACGCCCATTACAAGACTATAGGGAGGAACTTGCATACCTTCAGGAACAAGAGCTCCGGCTGCAATAATGGAGAACTCACCAATTTGAGCACCATTCAGGACTGTTGCATGCATACCTACCAAAACATTATTTGACAGAGTTGCACCGTGAATTATAGCACCATGACCCACAATGCATTCTTCTCCAATAATACTTGGAAATCCAGGGTCGACATGAACTACAGCCTGGTCCTGTATATTACTTTTATTTCCGATAATAATATCATCACCATCCCCTCTGAGAACAGCCCCGAACCAGATACTCACTTCATCGCCTAATTTTACTCTTCCAAAAACTCGGGCTGTGTCAGCAATAAAAACTTCTTTACCTTTGTCTGGCTTTTGACGGATAATTTCAACGCTTAACATGCATTCTAACGATTATTTACTTACAAACATAGGGGAATTGATTGGCATTCTCGAACCTGGAATAACACATTTAAAAGGGGATGAAATGTCGCGGGTGAATTCAATAAAAAACGCCTGGCTTTTAGTTGAGGAAGGTGAAATAGTGGATTATGGATCTATGGATACTTGTCCGAAATTCAATATCGAAACCAAAGATTTAAAAGGACAATGGGTATTGCCTGCATTTGTAGATTCACATACACATATGGTATTTGCAGGTCCCAGACACAACGAGTATGTCATGCGTTTAAAGGGCAAAACTTATGCTGAAATTGCTGCTGAAGGCGGTGGTATCATTAACTCTGCAAAACTTTTACAATCAATGGATGAAGACACATTGTATGAGTTGTCAATGAAGCATGCCTATGATGCTATTGCAAGCGGTACCGGTGCTTTGGAAATTAAAAGCGGATATGGATTGAGTGTAGATGCAGAGTTAAAAATGTTAAGGGTTATTAAACGAATGAAGGCTGATTTGCCTATAGTGGTAAAGGCAACATTCCTAGGTGCTCATGCTTTTCCACCGGAGTTTAAAAACGATCATGAAGGATACATCAGTCAAATAATTGATGAGATGTTACCAGTAATATCAGAAGAAGGTCTGGCTGATTTTATAGATGTATTCTGTGATGAAGGATTTTACAATCCCGAAGAGACAGACAGAATATTGAAAGCCGCAATTTCTCATGGTTTAAAGCCAAAGATACATGGCAATGAACTGGGAATAACAGGCGGTGTGCAGGTAGCTGTGGCCAATCAATCATTGTCTGTCGACCATTTGGAGCACATTGGGGATGCTGAGATTGCGTGTTTAAAAGACAGCAATACTATGCCGGTTGCTTTACCCGGAAGTTCATTTTTCTTAAAGATTCCATATACACCAGCGAGGAAAATAATTGACAATGGTTTGCCTATTGCAGTTGCTTCCGATTTTAATCCCGGTAGCAGCCCTTGTAATAATTTGTGGTTTATATGGAGCCTGGCATGTTTATATAATGGAATGACACCTGAAGAAGGGTTCAATGCTTTAACAATAAACGCTGCAAAGGCGATGGATTTAGAAAAGACGCATGGCAGTATTTCAAAAGGCAAGAAGGCTTGTTTAGTTTTTGCTGGGCCATTTGAACACATAAATGAGATACCCTATTGGTTTACAAAGAACCATTCTAATAAAGTATTGATGAGTAAATAAAAAAAGCCAATCTAGACAGATTGGCTTTTTCTATACAATAAATAAATAATTACTTAGCTGCGGCTTCTTCTTTCACAACGTTTCTGGTCATCTTAACAGTAACGATAGCGTTATCTTTAGAATCCAGAACTTCGATATTAGGAAGCTCGAGGTTTTTAATTTTGATAGATTGTCCAAGGTCGAGATTATCGATATTCACAGAAACGAAATCAGGAATATTTTTAATTAAACCTTTAACGCGAAGTCTTTGAACTTTCTGAATCAATTTACCACCTGATCTAACACCAGGAGAGTTACCGGTTACTTTCACAGGGATAGTAACGGTTACTTTTTTAACGTCATCAACAAGCAGGAAGTCTGCGTGCATGATAGCTTCGTTAACAGGGTGGAACTGCATGTCTTGCAGAATTGCCATGTACTTTTTGCCCTCGATAGTGAGCTGTACTTTGTAAGTGTTCGGCGTGTAAACGAGGTTTTTGAAGTCAGGTGAGTAGATGAAAAAGTGAACTAATTCACTTCCACCGTACAGCACACATGGCACTTTACCTTCGTTTCTCAACAACCTTGAAGTCTTAGAACCTAGTTCGGTTCTGATTTCACCAGTTAATGCAATGGTCTTCATTTTTCTTTAAATTAAATTAATTTGGGTTGGAAACTATTATCAAGCTTGAACAGGGAACTTATAGATCCGTGCTCGTGGATATTTCTTATGGCTTTACTAATTAAAGGGGCTACAGAGAGCACTTTAATTTTTTCGCTGGTTTGTCTCATAGGAATTGTATCGCAAACGATCAATTCTTCCAATACACTGTTTTCAATGTTTTCGTATGCTTTTCCGCTGAGAACCGGGTGTGTACAAACAGCTCTGACTGAACGAGCGCCGTTGTCTTTAATCAGTTTAGCAGCTTTGGATAATGTACCTGCAGTATCGCAAAGGTCATCTACCAATACAACATCAGCATCTTTGACATCACCAATGATAGTCATACTCGCAATTTCATTGGCTTTTCTTCTTTCTTTGTCGCAAATAACCATTGGCACACCAAGTGATTTTGCATATTCTCTGTTTCTGTTACTGGCACCAACGTCCGGAGCAGCAATTACCAGATTTTCGAGATTCAAAGATTTGATATAAGGAATGAAAATAACTGAAGAGTCGAGGTGGTCAACAGGCATATTAAAGAAACCCTGAATCTGAGGAGCGTGCAAGTCCATGGTGATAACACGATTGGCACCGGCAGCACTCAACACATCTGCAATCATTTTACTTCCGATAGACACTCTGGGTTTGTCTTTTCTGTCTTGTCTGGCGTAACCGTAGTAAGGAATTACAACTGTAATAGAATTGGCAGAAGCTCTCTTAGCCGCATCAATCATCAATAATAATTCCAGAAGATTGTCGCCTGGAGGAGTAGTAGACTGAACAAGGAAAAGGTCGCAACCTCTGACAGATTCATTGTAGTGAGGTTGCATTTCACCATCACTAAACTTGCTGAGGGTCATGTCGCCGAGCGAAGTTCCGTAGTATTCGGCAACTTTCATCGCCAGGGAATTCGACGCTGAGCCACTGAAAATCTTGACTTTGTTAAGAATAGACACTGCGATGAGGGTTTTACTTTAGGAAGGTTGCCCGAGCTGGATTCGAACCAACATACACTGAACCAAAATCAGTAGTCCTGCCATTAGACGATCGGGCAATCTTAAAAAAGGACTGCAAAAGTAAAGTCTGATTTTCTTTTTACCAAGAAAATGGCAAAGATTATTGAAAAAAATGATGTTAAGTTCTTGCAAATAGTATCTTTGCCGACGATTTTCTATTAGTAATATGACGCAGTTTAAACGTACTTTAGTAACCGCAGCTTTACCGTATGCCAATGGCCCTAAACACATTGGTCACCTTGCAGGTGCTTACATTCCGGCCGATATTTATACCCGTTATCTCAGAAGCTGCGGAGAGGAAGTCATGTACGTTTGCGGTAGTGATGAACATGGAACCGCTATCCCGATTCAGGCTCAAAAAGAAAATACATGTGCTAAAGATATAATTGACAGATACCATAATTTACTCAAATCCAATTTTGAGAAATTAGGGATTGCTTTCGATATTTATCACCGCACAAGTGATTCTATTCATCACGAAACGGCTCAGGAATTTTTCCTTAAACTGTATCATCAGGGCTTGTTTACTGAAGAAGAAAGTGAGCAATATTTTGACGAAGAAAAACAGACGTTTTTAGCAGACAGGTACATCAAGGGCACATGTCCGAATTGTGGTTTTGACGGGGCGTATGGTGATCAATGTGAGAAGTGCGGTAAATCATTAAGTCCAAATGAGTTAATAAACCCTATTTCAACACTATCTTTAAAAACACCGGTATTGCGAACAACGAAACACTGGTATTTGCCATTGCAGAATTACGAACCCTGGCTTAAAGAATGGTTGCTGGAAGGCCATAAAGAAGACTGGAAACCAAATACCTATGGTCAGAGTAAAAGCTGGATAGAAGGTGGATTGTCTCCAAGAGCCATGACAAGAGATTTAGACTGGGGTGTGAAAGTTCCAATCAATGGTGCAGACGGCAAAGTGCTTTATGTCTGGTTTGATGCGCCTATTGGTTATATTTCTGCTACGAAAGCATTTTTCAGAGAACTGGAAAGTGGAGATTTTCATTATGCCTATCCGCAACACTCGGTTATAAAATCAGGCAGCAGAGCCGACTGGACCAAGTGGTGGCAAGACAAAGAAACCCGTTTGATTCATTTTATTGGAAAAGATAATATCGTTTTTCATTGTATCATATTCCCGGCCATGTTACATGCTGCAGGTGATTTTGTGTTGCCCGACAATGTTCCTGCCAATGAGTTTCTCAATCTGGAAGGAGATAAAATGAGCACCAGCAGAAAGTGGAGTGTGGAAATGGAAGATTACTTCAAAAGTTTTGAAGGAAAAGAGGATGTCATGCGTTATGTATTGACTGCAATAGCACCTGAAACAAAAGACTCAGACTTCAGTTGGAAAGATTTTCAGACAAGAAATAACAGTGAATTGGTGGCAATACTTGGAAATTTCGTCAACCGAGTTGCCGTATTAACACAGAAATATTACAACGGTTCAGTACCGGCAGCAGTGCATACAACGGACGCAGACAATGAACTCATGAATGAAGTACAAAGATGTACCTTGTCCATAGATGAAAATATCCGCTCATTTAAATTCAGGGAAGCTTTGTTTGAGCTTATGAACATTGCCAGAGCCGGAAATAAGTACCTGGCAGACAATGAGCCCTGGAAAACTATAAAAACAGATGAAGAGAGAACTGCCACCGTGATGCATTATGCAATTCAGGTATGTGCGCAACTGGCATGGTGGATGGAACCATTTATGCCGTTTACATCTGCTAAGCTTTATCAATTGTTGAATTTCAGTGCCGAAAAATTTGAAAGAACTTCATTCGAACAGCTGAGTCATGGACATGTATTGGGTGAACCAGTTCATCTTTTCAGCAATATTGAAGATGCGATAATTGAAGAGCAAATCAATAAACTCAATGAAACTAAAATAGCTATTCAAGCTAACAAAGTTGAAGAAAAGCCTGATGAATGGAAAGCTGAGGAGCAAAAGCCATCCGTTAGTTTTGATGAGTTCAGCAAGATGGACATAAGAGTGGGAACTATTCTGAGTGCTGAAAAGGTAAAAAAAGCTGACAAACTACTAAAACTGGAAGTTGATCTTGGTTTTGAGGTAAGGACAGTTGTGTCGGGTATAGCTCTGCATTTTAAACCGGAAGATTTACCAGGCAAGCAGGTTTGTGTTTTAGCGAATCTTGAACCCAGAATGATAAAAGGAATCGAATCGAAAGGCATGATTCTAATGGCCGATCACTCTGATGGCAGTTTGAGAATGATTTCTCCTGCGGAATTAACAGCTGTTGGTGCTTCTGTAAAATAGGATTTTAATCCATACTTTGGTCGATGAGATAGATCATCACTGCCATTGCTGCAGCGCCTAGTTCAAGCTCTCTTTTATTGACACTTTCAAAGACATCTGTTTCAGCGTGGTGCACATCGAAGTAGCGCTGGGAATCAGGAATAAAGCTGACCAACTGAATATTTGGAAAAACTGTTTTTAAAGGGGCAATATCTACGCCTCCTCCACCATTTTCCAGCTGACCTATACCATAATGATTGAGCAGGGGTGTATAGGCTTTAACCAATTGTATTAGAACTGAATCAACACCAAATCCCCTCGGAGTGAAACCACCCCTATCACTTTCAATTGCAACAATGTGATTTTCGCCAAGAGCGGCAGAACGTCTGGCATATTCATTTGCCCCTCTAACACCATTTTCTTCGTTAATCCAGAACACGCATCTCAATGTATGTCTGGGTTTGTAACCAATAGCTTTAAGCAAACGCAATGCTTCAAATGCATGCATGCAACCTGCGCCATCATCGTGAGCACCTTCACCAACATCCCAGCTATCAAAATGACCTCCGAAAGCAATTATTTTATTTGGATATAGAGTTCCATTGGTTTGTGCCATGATATTAGCACTTAATCTGTCAGGCAGAAATTTGCAATCGAGTTCAATTGACACTACCAGTTGAGGGTCTTGCTGACTTAGATAGTGTAAAACATCGGCAGCTGCTGTAGCAATAGCAGCCATAGGGATGGGATTAATATCTTTGGCATAATATATACTTCCGGTATGTGGATTTAGGTCGCATTTATTACTGACACTTCTTACCAGAACAGCAATGGCGCCATACGGTGAGCACCAGTTCGATCCAAGCACACGTTGAGTGGCACAGGCACCATAAGCCTTAAAGGTATTGAGTTCTGCTTCATCCATAGGCCGGTTTAAAAGCACAATTTTATTTTTAAGCTTGCCTAGTTTACCCAAGCTGTCCAACTGATTTTTATTAGTAATTGAAACAACTGCGGCTTCTAATTTTCCGGCAACAGAACCTCCTAAAGTTTTAGCCGGTAATTGAAACCAGGTAGTACTTTTTGTTTGAGCAGTCAGATAAGATTCGCATTCGAATGTAGCGGCAGGAGAGTGGCTATAAGAAGATTTTGCAATATCAGAAATAAGTTGGGTTCTATTTTTCGAATTTGCAAGTATTTTAGAGAGGTAGACAGATTTAATTTTTACAATTTCTTTTTGACCTCTTACCCATCTTGGTACCATTACACCTTGAGTATCTACCTGATCAAAATTATAGGATTTAAGCATTCTGAAGGCCCAGTTCACTCCTTTTTCGGCTTCATCGCTACCACTAATGCGTGGCCCAATGGTTTTACAAAGTTCACCAAGTCGGGCATAAGCATGACCATTTGTAAGAGAAAGGTTAAATAGCTGTTTAAATACTGCACTATCCTGAGCTGTTACTTTATATTGAGCATTAGAAATGGAGTAACTGAAAACCAGTAGAATCAGGTAAACAAAGCGACAATTCATAAGCGGCAATTTATTGATATAAAATGTGAAATCAAAATTGAGGCAGAAGGACAGCGAATGCAAGTTAATTATATAATTAAAGATGGTTTTTCGATATAATTATGTGATATTTATTAATTTCGCAGCAGCAAGAGGCCCTGTAGTTCAACGGATAGAATAGATGTTTCCTAAACATTTGATCCAGGTTCGATTCCTGGCGGGGCTACCAGACAGGCATCATCAGAAAAATTTTCTATGGCACCTTTTTCATTTATGGCTGAAGCCCTTGTCATACGGGCGATATAAGAGAAAACAGGATTTGTCTTTATGGTTCGACACTCGTCCTTTTTCTTGCTATAAGTAATTCCTTCGGGAAATATGAATCTTTGCAGTTTCTGCTTGGTGTGATAGTCGCTGGAACTCCACAATGACGGGAGGTTCGAGGCGAAGCTGACGAAGTCATCCACGGCCTTGTCGAGGTTCGACACTTTTACCTAGCAGTTTTCGAGCCTCGCATTCATTTCCTCCCTTTCCTTCTTGAACTTGTCGCTGAACTTCACATACTGCTCCTTGGTGATCACATCCAGGATGAACTTTTCCTCCAGCCTGTCGATCTTTGAATTGACCTCCAACATTTGTTTTTTGATAAGGATTTCCTCCTCGCGCTTTGTCTCGATCTCACTTGACAGGACCCCGTGAAGCCGCCTCTTGAAGAAATTCCTTGCCTGTGCGCTCAGTCTGAGGGTATAGGGTTCCAACAGGGAAAGGAATTGCTGGTGCAGCACCTTTGCGCTCTTGTTGTTACAACAACCCTTTTTCCTGCACTTGTAATACCAGAGTCCTTTCTTCCTGACCAGATAACCCGGCATGCTGTCGCCGCAATGTCCGCACTTGATGAAATTCTTGAGAGGAACGTGTTCGTTATCCCTTATCACCTTGAACCCTTGCACACGTGCGCTGAGAATATCGTTGACCTTAAGAAATATTTCCTTGGAGACCATCGCCTCATGCTTTCCCTCGACGATCTGTCCGTCGAGCGCATTATGGGTAATCAGTCCGCAATAGAAGGGATTCCTGAAAATGACGGAAAGGCGCTGGTGAGGGATGCTGAGACACAGATCCTTGAGCCTGATACGTATTTCCTCCATGCTGAGGTTGTCATGAGCCTTCCACAGGAAAGCCTTCCTGAGCAATTTTCCCTTCTCGTTCACGACGATCATTTTCCTGCCCTCTTTCCGGATTATGTCGTACCCCGTAGGAGGAACGGTGCACCATTCTCCCCGTAGCAGGGCTTCCTTGGTTCCGGCCATGCACTTCTCCCGACGCTGCTGGTTATCGTATGCCGAGAATATATACTGTATGTTCTGCTGAAGGCTTCCGCTCGAGGTGGAGGCGTCCGTGGGCTGGGTGACGAAAATGACAAGTATTCCCTGCTTCTTAAGCTCGTCGGTGATATAGATGGCGTTCGCCCCGCTGCGGCTGAAACGGTCAACGCTGTAAACGATGATGTAGGAGATCCTTTCCCTGCTTTTCCTCACGAAGGAAAGCATCCTGTTGAATTCCTTACGCTCGTCGGTCTTGGCGCTTTCATAGGTGCCTCCATAGAAGCCTGAGATATGGTAGCCGTGCTTATGCGCATACAGTTCACATGACTTCAGCTGGGTCGCCAGGCTCATGTTATTATCCGCCTGTTCCTTTGTCGAGACGCGGGTATATATGACGCAATTGTTGCTGAACTTGAAGACATGCTTGCCTCCCTTGGCAAAGCTTAAGAAATCGTTCAGGTCATCAATGGTCGTGGGGGTGTCTTTCATATTCATGTAAAAATCAGCCGTTCAAAATTAGGTTATTCATCGCTGGTTTCCAAGCTGATAGAACCTTGGAAGGACTTGTAACTCCCAGCTAAGATGGAGCAGAATTCGCGGATGGATTCCATGACCTGGCGAGCTGAATCTTGGTCAAGATGGGAGAATTCAGGACAGGCGAGCAAAGCCATCAGTTCAGTCTCATCATCGGAACTACTGGTGGAATTTTTTATGAACGGACACGAACTATCCAAACCTATTCGGAGATTTTCGTGACAACATCAGTAAATATTTTTCCAGTAAGAACCAGCATATTATAAACTGGATACTGACATGTATGAAAAGTATATGAAACATGTAACAGTTGAATTTTATTATTAGAGGTATTTATGTAAGAATTTGCCGTCATAAGGGAGGCAAAACTATGAAATAAAAACTTTAAGTAACAAATATATATAGATGAAATACAGCATATTACCAAAATTGGAGTAATTGTTCCTAAATTTGGAAAAGAGCGTGTTAAAATTGGAAATGATTTCACTTTTTTTGAAATGAACTTTCCAGTTTTTTCAGGATTTACTGCTTCATTCCAGATAAAAATTACCAGTCTTGACGACCTAAAAATAAATCCTGATGATTTTCTAACGGAATTCTGTCAGGAAAGAATCAATTTCAGGAATTACTTCTAGAATTTTAGGAATTATTTCAATTGAAAAAAAGTTCCCTTGGCCAATTTAATTCAGGATAAATTTTTAGCGATAGTCCTATCCTAAAAAAGTAAACCCTGAATTCAAGGCAGGAATTTCTTTTAGAATTTGTTGCATTATAATGGTTTTATAAAGTGATACTTTCAACTTTCGTTTCCTATCACATGTCAATTTATTCGAGTCTATCCTTCACAAGTTATTCATTGGAAGTGAAGGTTTTAAAATAAAAGGCGAGAAATTTGCGAAAAAGTGTGCGGTGGCACGGAATCCCTTGTCAACACAGGCCTTGAGGGCGCACACTCGGGTTGTGCGGAAAGCGAAAAAAAGTGTGCGGAAGTAATTCAAGCACAATTTTTGAATTTCCCACATAATAACCAAATATCCAATTGAAATTTTCATTGAATGAAACTTATTTGAGAATTAGTTAAATGTTTGTCTTTATATATAAACGAATACTTAAAAATCATAAAACAGAATCAATCAGCTTGCGATAAATTTTATTTACTTTTAGATAATGGAAAACACTCACAAAGGTTTTTTTCATATTAGTTTGAAGACCTTCATTTGGCATTCAGGAATAAATGCTATTTAGCTCTATTTAATTAAACAAAACATTATGAAAAATGAAAACATGGCTTACAACATTAAAAAATTCGTGAATTACGAAATAAGACTGTAAAGGAAATGACATCTGAACTTGAAATTTCAAGTAGAGCATACTCTTATATTTAATCCGGAAGGGTCAATATAAATTTTGATCGATTAGTTTAGGAATAGTGTATTCACACAATCTCGCTTTAGTAGGTCATGAAACTGGAGGTATAATTGTAGGATCTAATTCATTCTGTAATTTTGAAAGTTTTCCTTGAATTTCGTCAGAGATATACCTTCCAAAGTTTTCTAAGCCTCTAAATGCCCAAGATAAAAACAAAATTCATCAATCACCTAGCAATAGTGACACGCTTGCTGTAAGTTTCACCATTGATCTTAACGACTATTAAATACTCCCCCGATGCGATATTCTCTATGGTAAATCTTCTTTTGAATTCGCCCACTTCAACATCTTCATCAAGTAAATCTGAAACAACTTTTCCAGACATGTCGTAAACTTGAGCTATTGCACGTCCGGATTCTAAGGTTTCAAATTCAATTGTAATGAATTCAAAACTTGGATTTGGATATATCCTCGCAGCTTCATTGATAATTACATTATTGACTCCCAAGGCTTTGTTTCGTTTTACGGTAAGGGTGGACAAATAGGTTTTATCGCCTCCCTTATGGCCATCCACATTTGAATTAAATCCGCCATAAAACACGACATCCTTTTCTGACTTAGGTGCAACCCAATTAAATGACCAAACCGCAGAGTCGGTACCTTCAACGCCATTTTCAGTATAAGTAATATATTTATCATTCCCCACAAACTTGGTTCTAACCAAGTCGGTAATTACCATGCTTCCCATCAAATTCCCTGAAGAATCCTGAGGTGAAATTTCGAAACCAAACCTGGTTGCACCGAATTCTCTATTGGTTGCCGTTATTGTATAGGTTGCTCCTGGCACATAACCGCTGCTTGGGATATTTGATACAATCCAATTATCGACATTATACGCATTCCCACCATGGCAGGCTGTGCAGTTCTTAAGACTATCGCCTGGGGAGCCTGTATATCCCGGAGCCGCTCCATCTTTTTTCATCATCAATGATGTAGCCAATAACAGGATGAAAACCAACGAAATAACAAATGATTTTTTCATATTATATATAAGGTTAATTAAACAAAGGTTTCGTAGTTCAAATATAGGATATAATAGGGATTTAATATCATTTTATATGCGTTATTTTTATTGTTTGAGTCTTTAGGCCTGATCATCAAGATGCCTCTTTAAGGCCTGTTCACCGCATCTGTAATAAACTGGGTGTACAACCAACCATGTAGAGTAAAGAGAAACCAATCTCTCCAATGCACCTGGGATAATCATTCTTTTCCGAATCACAAGCCCCCATTTTCTGCGATGCAAGGCATTCTAAAATAGCGGGTAATTGATAAACATATTCATCAGAGCCAGACACTTACATGTCATCCATGTTATGACCCTCCATCGGGTTAATTCCTTTCTTAAAGATATATTCGCTGTTTAATAAATATGCTCCCGAAACAATAACCATGTCACCCTTATTAAGACCATGTAGAATTTCGGTGTAACCATTTGCTTCAAGACCAGTATGAACCATAACACTTTTAAATCTATTATGTCCGGTTTGCAGCCAAACTGTGGATCCCTTACCATCTTTGATTACTGCATCAGTAGGCAATGAATGGGTGTTCTTCCGTTTAAGTAATAAACTCAAGTAAGCCTGCATACCCGGCTTGATGTCGAAGGTAGGGTTCGGGATCTCAACCCTGATTATATTGATTTTTGATGAATAACTAAGTTCAGGATTCACAAAAGAAATTTTTCCCGAAAATTCCTTCCCTGAAAAATCGGGAAATAAAACTTTCGCATCCATGCCTTCCCTTATCTCATTCATATAATCTGAATATACCTGAGCCTCCACCCAAACAGTAGAAAAATCAGCCAAGTGAAATACATCCCCGCCTTCCATGACATAGTTCCCCTCCTTAGTGTCAACAGAATAAATAACCCCGTTAATTTTACTCAATATTTTCACTGTGTAAGGCTGAATTTTCTCATTTTCCATCTGCGTTATCTGCTCTTCTGTAAGCCCGTAAAGCATAAGTTTGTTTTTTGCGCTTCGAAGCATATTATCATAATCAATTTCAACGCCTTTTAGCGATTTCTTTTTTTCAGTAGCGAGAAGCATTTCTCGAATTATCGTATTCAGGTCTTCGCTATATATTTCGTACAATGGCTGACCTTTGGAAATAACATCTCCGGTAGATTTAAAATATAATTTCTCTATCCTGCCCATTACTCTTGAACTGATACTTGCAAGTGTGTTCTGATTGGGACGAATGGTTCCGGTCAATAAAATATCCTCTCCAAGTAAATGTTCTCGAAATGAATCCGTTGTAATATTCCCCAATTGAATTTGCTGGTCGCTGAGCTGAAGCTCATCCTTGTTTTGCTGTTGAGCTTTTTTTACCTCCGTTAACGGCATCTTGCAAATAGGGCACTTGCCCGGTTTTGACTCCACTACCTGCGGGTCCATTGAACAGGTATAATACACATCGTTGGCTACTTTTTCTTCTTTCCTTCCACAGGAAATTACCAAGACAAGCAATAGAATATTCAGAGTTCTTTTAAGCATTTTATTTGTTTTCTGTTTTAATAAAACTTTCACTGTCCATCAGTAATTGCCCGTTTTGTGCAATCGTATCTTTCTTATTTAGGCCGGAAATAATTTCGATCCATTCACCTGAAAGGCTGCCCTTTTGTATTTTTTTTGTTTTGAACAAGCCATCTTTCTTTATAAAGACAATAGTATTTAAACCTAAACTTACAACTGAAGTGGACGGAACAAACAATCCCTTTCGTTTATCGCCCTTTGATTTTGCTTTCACTATTGCACCTATTTTTATTTCGTTGGATGGATTATTCAGATATACTCTTGCTGTTATATTTTTTTGATTCTCCCTGATAACAGGCTCTATAAAATCTATTGTAGCTTCTATTTCATGATCTTTTAATCCATCTATTTCAAGCGTTACTTTCTGACCTGTTTTTACAGAGCTTTGGGCATCGGGGTAAATGTTCAATAAAGCCCATATTTTCTGTGTATCATAAATATTGAAAATAGTTTGTCCTTTGGATACATACATTCCCTCTTTTATCTGTAACTCTTGTGTTAAATTGGAAGAAACCATATTTCCCATTTCAACATTGGTTTCTGCCTGTATTAAATCATGCAAATGCCCGGTGTATGGACTATAAATAGTTATGGTGTAAAATATTTTATCTGATAATTTTATCTGATTGATTTGTTCCGTTGTTAATCCAAGCAGTAAAAGTTTCTGCTCTGAAGCCTTAATCAGGGAAACATTTTCTAAATCATTTTTTAAAAGAAAAAGTAAATTTTGTTGTTCTGTTTCTAGGTCTTTGCTATAAATATCCATTAGTTTTTGTCCCTTGCTAACGGGCTGATACCTGTATTTTACATAGAGCTTTTCAATCCTGCCGGGAACCCTTGCCGACACCGTGTTGACTTGCCTTGTATCGTAGCTAATAGTTCCAATAGCAAATATATTCCCACGCAATTCTTTCTCGACCGGACTTACTGTGTTCACCTGGCTAATCACAAATTGATTGGTGGGTTTCAGCAAAAGCTCCAGACCTTTGTCACTTGCTGCTTGCCCATCGGTTGTCTTTTCAACCAAATCCATCCCGCAAATGGGACATTGGCCGGGTTCATTTCTGATTATCTCCGGGTGCATGGGACAGGTATATACTTTCTGTTCATGCTGGGTGGAATGATTTTCATGCCCTTTGCCTGATTCTTTACCATCATTACAGGCAAGAAACAATGCACAAAAAGAGAACAACACTATTTTACTTTTTATCTTCATTTTATTCTTTGGTTGCAGGTTTACCGATGAGATAACTCAATTGAATACCAAACAACAGGTTTTTGCCCATCATTCCATTCATTTCAAAGTTGCCTGAATACATTTGTGTTACGCTATAATTTCCGAATAATAAGACTTGGAAAATATCTTTTTCAAACATGGGAATATTCCCACCTATTCCAAGGAAAACACCAATATCATTAACATTAAACTCATCTGCTATATTATCGCTTCCGGTATCATATACACGGTTGGCGGATAATAAAGTATGTTGGGTTATTCCAAGATTTGTTATGAACTGATGGCCTTTCATAATGCCCTTTGTCCTGAACTGAGCGCCCAAATTCACATCCCAATAGTTAAGCCTGTAACGGGGTTTGTAATCGTCCATGTAATCTTTATAAATACCACCTCTTTGCTGATATCCTGTCTGGAGGTATATACCCCATTTATCAGTAAAAAAGTATTCGGCCCTGACACCGGCTCCGGGATTAAGTTTCCATCCGAGATCAGCATTCATTTGGGAATTATTCATCATACCTGAACTACCCATGCCGGACATATTACTCCCGGAAGACATAATGGTGGATGCACTCAAGTTATAGGCTACTCCGAGGCGAAATTTAGACTGTGCAATGGCGCTGTTGAATAACACAATAGCTGCCATTACGAAAATTATTTTTTTCATCTTTCTTATTTTTTTAATTAAACAACTTCAAATTGCAACATCATCCCGTCTTCCTCGTGTTCGAGGTTATGACAATGAACAACGTATTTTCCTTTATTCTGATGAAAGGTCATAATGGTACGAACCTTCTCTCCGGGCATTAACATCACAGTGTCTTTCCATCCGTTTTCAATTGGGATGAGCGAGCTTCTTCCTCCTGTTCTGTCAAGCACCTGGAACTGGATACCGTGAATGTGCATGGGGTGAGGCTCAGCCCCGGTTGAATTATCAAATACCCATATCTCAGTGGCTCCGGCCTGCACTGTTTCATCTATCCTGTCAGCATCATACGTCTTATCATTTATTTTGTGCATTCCTTTCATATTCATTCCACTGTGTCCTCCTCCATGTCCCATTCCTGCATTGGAAATATTGAACGTTCTTGTTTTTGTAGCACTGCTTTCAGGAATAAGATTAAGAACAGACAGCGTTCCGGGTAAAGAAAAAGTATCAGTATCGTTCTGTGAAACGGTAAATTTCATCATCTTGAATTCCTGCGTTCCCTGTGCTTCACCGGCACTGAATGTTTTACTTACGAGATATAAATCTGTACCCAATGAGTAAGATGAAAAATCCACAATTAAATCTGCTCGTTCTCCAGGGCCAAGAATTAAGGAGCTTACTGTTTGTGGTGATGCTAACAATCCACCATCCGAACCTATAATGGCAAATGAAGCATTATTGCTTAAAGCAATATTGTAGATACGTCCATTCGATCCATTTAAAACCCTTAGCCTGTAATTCCGTTTGTTTACATTCAGATATGGTGAGTAAACCCCATTGACAGTGATATACTGTCCCATATAACCTGTCATTATTTCACCCATCTGCGGGGAATAATCTAAGGCATAATCGGGAAAAATGCGTTTATCCTGTATGACAAGCGGTATTTCAAAAGCTCCAGATGGCAGGTTTAGCGCTTGTTCTTCGGAATCATTTACGACAAAAACACCAGCCAATCCTTTAAATGCCTGTTTTGCCGTGAACCCATGCGGGTGCGGGTGATACCAGTACATTCCAGCTCTTTGGTTTACTGAAAAATTGTAATTGAAAGACGAGCCGGGTTGTGCAATGTCTTCAGGATGGCCATCCATATTAGCAGGAATTACCAAACCATGCCAATGGATATTGGTTGGCTCCGATAGATTATTTTGCAAATTGAGGTTTACTGCGCCCCCTGAATTTAATTGAATGGTAGGGCCAAGTATGGAGCCTGACTGGTAGCCGAGAACCTTAGAATTTTTTCCTTTAAAAATTGAATGTGTTGTGTTTTGAGCTGTAAAGCTTCCCTGTCCGTTTATAGCGGATGGAATCGGCAAAGAAACATCAAACGTTCCCTCTATTACATTTACGGGGCCACCGCCCATATCCATCATCATGCTTTCTTTCCTGCAAGAGGAAATGAGAAACGGGGCGCTGCCAGCCAGTAAAGCATAAGCAGCGCTCATTCCCGAAAAGCGAATAAAATCCCTTCTTTCCATGAGTGATTAGTTTACGGTTATTGTTTTTGAAGTTTCATCCATTTTTTTACTATTCTTGCTCATTGTTTTCAGCTTAACAGTATATGATCCGGCAGTATTGTAAGTATGTGAAGGATTTGCATCCATTGATGTTCCCCCATCACCAAACTCCCATTCATAATGATGTGCATCCATAGAACAGGTGCTTGTGAAACTTACCGATTGTCCAGCACTGATTGTTGTCGGGCTTGCATCGAAGCAGGCCATTGGTTTTTTCTGACAGGAGCCTAAGCTAAGTAATCCTACAATGGCTAATATTGAAACGATTTTGTTTTTTGGTTTCATCTTGTTTTTGATTTTTATAGTTATACTTTATTTGATTTCAAGTTGTTTTTCATATTGTATCTGGAGTTGGAGCAGGTCATTCAGAAGATCAAGGTAACCCAGCTGCGATACTTTCAGGTTTTGCCATGCATCCAAAGCCATGAATAATTCTTCTGTATTTTGCTCATAAGCCAATAAAGTGGCCTGGTAATTTTTTCGCATGGAAGGAATGATTGTCTTTTCATAGAGGTCAATTTGTTGCTTCTTGTTTTTGATTTGTGATTTTATATTTTCAATAAAACCAATTGTATTATTTAGCAATGTCGATTGCTGATTTCTTAGCGCCTCAATTTCATAATTAAGTCCGGCCACTGAGGATTTATACATTTTGGAAGACCAGGGAGCGATGGGGATTGTCATCATGGCCATTAAGCTGAACTGCTGGGGTTGCGTACCAAACGTAAACATGTGATCATATTTCATTCCGAAATCAGGTAGGCGCTTGGATTGCTCGTAAAACTGTTTGGATTGGAGTAGATTAACATTCTGCGACAATGCCTTATAATCACTTCTATTGGTAGAGATGATAGTTGAATCAACTATTTCAGTTTCATAATTATGCAAAATAAACAAGGTGTCAATGTCAAATACCAGTTCTTTGTCTCGGGCCATCAATGTATTTAGTTCTATCATCCTTAGCTTGATTTCTGTCTCTGTCATGATTTTCATTTGCTGAATGTCTCCCAGCATTGCCTTTGCCTTGTAATATGCGTTAAGCTTGTCCATTCCATAAGTATATCGTATTTCCGTTGACTTGATTATATAAATCATTAATTCTTCGTTCTCAGATAGAATCTTAAGTTTCCTCTTCATTACCTGCCATTCATAAAAGCTCATTTTTGCCATGCTGAACAGTTCATTTTTTGTTGTGCCCTTCATTTCCATTACCACTCTAGACATGCTTTGCATATAGGAGGCATTAGCTTCCAGTTTCTGGGGATTGATAATCATTTGCTGGGCTGAGATCATAAATGAACCCATGCCATTACTCATTGCATCCGGCTTCCACATAGAAGTATTGTAAGGTGTCATAAAAAAACCGGCTCCTACCTGTGGTGGTTCAAGAGCCTTCGCTCCTTTCGCATAAGTGTTATATGCATTAATCTGGGCATCGTACATTTTCAGCTCAGGATGATTTTTCTCGATTGCATTTAATACACTATCAATAGTTAAAACCTGGGCGTTTAGTCTATTAAATAAACAACCGGCGATAAGGTATAAGCAACTGGCAATAAGCAAACTATTTTTTGCGTATTGCGTATTGCCGATTGTCGATTGTGAATTGCATATTGTGAATTGCATATTGCTTATTGTTTTTAACATTTTCTTTAAATATTAGTCTTCAAATTCCTCTACTATTAATTTTCCATGCTTTCTTAGCTCATATTCTCTTACCAAAGCGTATAATACCGGCAAAACAATAAGCACGAACAAAGTGGATGTAATTAATCCAAAAACAAAAGGAATGGTTATGGGCTTCATTACATCACTTCCTGTTCCGGTTGCCAGTAAAACAGGCATTAAGCCAATAATATCCACTAACACTGTCATCAGCTTTGGTCGTAACCGTAAAGCAGCTCCATCGTAAATCGCATCTTCAATATCCTGTTTTGTTACTGACTTATTTTCTGTTTTGTTCTTATTCACCTTTTTGTAAACGGAGTTATTCATATACACCAGCATCAATACGCCTGTTTCGACTGCAACGCCAAACAGGGCAATAAAACCAACTGCAACCGCAACAGAAAAATTAACATCAAAGAAGTGCAAGGAGTAAGCTCCGCCAACCAAAGCAACTGGAACAGCGGAAAGAACAATAAGCACCTCTCTGAACGTATGAAATGTGAAATAGAGGATAACCATTATTATCACCAAGACAATGGGAATAATCATCCTTAACCGTTCATTTGCACGAACCTGATTTTCATATTGCCCGCTCCAGGATAAGAAATATCCTTTTGGCAATTTTTTCACTGCTGCTTCCAGTTTCTTTTTTGCATCGTTTACAGTGCTTCCCAAATCCCTCTCTCGGACATTGAACAATAATGTTCCTCGAAGCATCGCATTTTCAGAGCTAATCATGGGAGGACCTTCAGTAATATTGATGTCTGCAACAGCAGAAAGTGGTATAGGTCCATAATCCATTGTTTGCAGTTGCATTCGTTTAAGCTTATCAATCTTATCACGGAAATCCTGGGCAAAACGTACATTGACAGAAAACCGCTGCCGGCCTTCAATGGTAGTAGTTACATTCATACCACCGATTGCTGTTTCAATAAACATATTCACATCATCAACCGAAAGCCCATATCTGCCTATTTCATCTTTTCTCACTTTTATTTCAATGTATTTTCCCCCTACAATAGGCTCTACATAAAGGTCTTTCACGCCATCCAGGCCCTCCAACTCTTTTTTGAACTGTTGTGCCAGCTTATTAATGGTATCGAGGTTTTGCCCATACACCTTAATTCCAACATCTGTTCTGATACCAGTAGAAAGCATATTAATCCGGTTAATAATAGGTTGTGTCCAGCCATTAATAACACCCGGTATTTGCATTTTAGAGTTCAGTTCATTGATAATGTCATTCTTTGTTAAACCTTCTCTCCATTCGGATTGTGGCTTTAGTAGAATAATACTCTCAATCATATTGATGGGTGCATTATCGGTAGCGGTATTGGCACGCCCCGCTTTACCAAGCACGTTTTGTACTTCGGGAACTGTCATCATTAATTTATCCTGTACCTGCATGATGCGTTTGATCTCAGAATTGGAAACATCGGGCAAGGTAACCGGCATAAAAAGCAGGGAACCCTCATCCAATGGGGGCATAAACTCAGTACCGAGATTGAGAACCAAAGGAACACTTCCCAACACCAAAGCAAGGCTGAGGGCGATGGTCGTTTTCTTCCATTTCAGACACCAGCGAATCACCGGGTTATACATCCATAGAAAAAATCTTGAAACAGGATGTTTACTTTCGGGACGTACATTTCCTTTTAGTAAAATCACCATTAATACCGGAACAAGGAATATAGCCACGAAGGCGGAACCTATCATGGCAAAAGTTTTTGTCCATACTAAAGGGGAAAAGAGTTTATGTTCCTGTCCTGTAAGGAAAAGTATGGGGCTGAAAGACACCAGTGTAACAAGAATTGAATTAAATACAGCTTTCCCAATCAGTTTGGAGGAGTCTTCTATTCTCTTTTCTCTTTCTTCGTTTGTTAACATGTTATTTTTTTGTTCGTTAAAAATTAATTGTCCTCCCCGCTTATTGACTTCATTGCATTCTCCACCATCACAATTCCCGCATCCACTAAATCGCCCACTGCCAATGCTACTCCTGCTAATGACATGATGTTGGATGTAATTCCGAACCAGCTCATCATGATAAAGGAAATGAGAACAGACATGGGGATGGTAATAATTACAACTAAGGCGCTTCTTACATGAAGGAGGAATATGAAAAGAACAATCGCCACAACGATAATTTCTTCCAGAACCGCATCTTTCAATGTGGCAATGGTGGCATCAATCAGATCAGAACGGTCATAAGCGACTTTGAACTTTACTCCCGGTGGTAATCCCTTTTCAATATCAGGCAGCTTTTCTTTAATTCGTTCAATTACGTCTTTGGCATTTTCCCCATACCGCATTACAACTATTCCACCTACCTTTTCTCCACCTCCATTTTCATCAATAATACCAAGCCGGAGTTCACCCCCCATTTGCACCGTTGCAACATCCTTCACTCTTACCGGAACAGAGTTTATTGTTTTGAGCGGAATGTTTTCTATTTCCCTTATGTCTTTAATGTAGCCCATACCTTTTATGATATAGCCAATATCCGACTGTTCAAATTTTCTCCCGCCCACATCGTTATTGTTAGACTTAATGCTTTCAGCCACTTCCATCAAGGGAATATCATAATAACGAAGTTTGTAGGGATCAACCACCACTTGGTACTGGCGTTGAAACCCTCCATAAGAGGCCACTTCGCTCACTCCTTCAACGGTTTGCAAGGCAAATCGAACGTACCAATCCTGCAAGGCACGAAGTTCTCCCAAATCATAACCAGGCGCATCGAGGGTGTACCAATAGACATGTCCTAAGCCCGTTCCATCAGGCCCAAGTGTGGGTGTAATGCCCTGTGGAAGCAAACGTTGTGCATAGTTTAATCTCTCCAACACCCTTGTCCTTGCCCAATAAATATCCACATCATCATTGAAAATCACGAATACAAAGCTCATCCCAAACATACTGTTTGCACGTATGTTCTTGATCTTCGGAACCCCCTGCAGATTGCTCACGAGGGGATAAGTGATCTGATCTTCTATGATTTGCGGATTTCGCCCCATCCATTCAGTAAAAATGATAACCTGGTTTTCAGATAAATCAGGTATTGCATCAACAGGGGTATTTTTTACGGCATAGATACCATATACAGTGACTCCCGCTGCAATTAGAAGGACGATGATTCGGTTTTTTAATGCCCACGAGATGAAAGTATTTATCATTTCTTTTTATTTGTATATTTCAATGTATTGTTTTGATTTTTCACTTCAATTTCTGCTTGCTGCTGAGCCTCCTAAAATGCTTATGGACCCTTTTATTATCCCATTCTCATTAAGCCCATTACAGGGAATAGCCAGTAACAGAAGTTTTAATGATATTTTGCGCCCGTCTTTATCTTTTGACAATTTATTAGCTGGAATAATGAAATCATCCGATAATGTTTGTTCGGCATAAGGGCTTGTATCCAAATCAGAAAATATATCATTGTGTGAATCCTGCGGGATACCTATCTCCGCATATTTCATCGATAATTTTTCTTGAACTGGCATCATTTCCAATGTATTCTGATTCATTATAATTTACAATTCATTTTTACATGGAATATTCCTTTCAAAGCAATCAAGATTCTCTACCGTTGTCTCAGCAATATTTCGCAATGCTGTATCTGTTAGAAATGCCTGATGGCTTGTTATAAGAACATTTTTAAATGTCATTAAACGTGCAATCATATCATCCTGCAATATTTCTTCGGAACGGTCCTCGAAAAACAAACCACCTTCTTCTTCATAAACATCTATTCCTAAATATCCAATTTGCTCGCTTTTAAGCGCTTCTATTACTTCCTTTGTATTAACCAATGCTCCTCTGCTTGTATTAACAAGCATTACCCCTCTTTTCATTTTTGAAATACAATTTTTGTCAATCAGATATTTTGTTTCCGGAGTGAGAGGAACGTGGAGGGTTATAATATCTGATTCTTTACAAAGGGTTTCACAATCTGTATAAACCACATCATACTTGCTTTTTAATTCGTTATTCTCAATTTGATCGTTAGCAAGAATACGGCAACCGAATCCATGCATTATCCTGGCAACGACACTTCCGATTTTTCCTGTGCCGATAATGCCCACGGTTTTTCCGTACATGTCAAAACCGACTAATCCATCAAGTGAGAAGTTTTGTTCCATTACCCTATTATGGGCACGTATGAGCTTACGGTTTAGTGCCAGCATAAGAGCAACAGCATGTTCGGCTACTGCATAAGGGGAATATTCAGGAACACGGGCTACCTTTATATTCAACCTTTTGGCTTCTGCGAGATCTACATGATTATAACCGGCTGAACGAAGTGCAAGAAACTTAACTCCTACTTTGCTAAATATTTGGAGTACCGGAGCGGAAGCATTATCGCTTACGAAAATGGAAACGACTTCATGTCCTTGGGCAAGCGAAGCAGTTTCAACAGAAAGTGAGCTTGCGATATAATTCACCTGCCTTGCTTTAAAAGCTGTTTCCAAATATTCTCTTTCGAATTTATGAGTACTGAATACGGCTGTTTTCATACTATTCATCCTATGTACTTTATTATTAGTTTTGTTATGTCGATTTCGTTTGTGAAATGTGGAATACTATTGCATGTAACAACTTTTGCAATCCCACAGTTCTTTAAATCCTGATAAGCATCCCCGGCAAACACTCCATGAACTCCAATGCATACTGGAGCTTTCATTCCCGCTTCCTTCAAATGATTCACTGTTTCTATCATTGTTCTTGCCGTTGATATGATATCATCCACCAATACAGGAGTATGGTTCTTAAATTTTTCAACCTGTGGAACTGTAACCTTAACGTCCTTATCACCCAGCCTTTTTTTTTGAAGTACGATAAAAGGAGCATCAGCTTTTTTGGCTACTTCCGAAACCCATTGTTCACTCTCTGAATCAGGGCCAATCAGCAAGGGATTACTGATGTGTTCACTTATATATGCTGATATAAGATGCGAGGCATGAATCACCTGGCAAGGAATAGAATAAATTTCAGACATGGAGTGTCTGCGGTGCAGGTGAGGATCAATGGTTATCAATGCATCAGCAAAACCTGAAATCAATGAGGCAAAATATTCAGAGCTTATTCCTTCTCCGGGATTAAATACTTTATCCTGGCGCATATAAGCCAGGTAAGGAGCAACAAGGCAGGTACAATCTGCTCCCAGTGATTTTAATGTCTTTGAAAGAAAATATAAAGGCAATAATTTCTCATCAGGATTGGCAAGTGTGCAAACCATAATAGTTTTCCTGTTCTTTACTTCGCTTAAGACACGCACGTAAGTTTCTCCATCAGGAAACTGGCGGATAACGGCTTCTCCTAAATCAGCCTGAATAGTAGTGGCAATGTTTTTTGCCAATGCCTCATTTCCGGGTAATGCAAATACGAGCGACTTCATTTATTCAATGCTTATGATGTTATTATTACTTTTCATAAAGTCAATGGCATATTCCAACTCTCCTTCAGCTTCGGCATATATGACATACAGCACTTGTCCTTTTGTAACCTTCTTGCCAAGCGGAGCAAGAAACAAGATACCTGCTGAGGGTGATTTGGGCGCACCGGCCAGTTTTGCCACACGAGCCAGTTTGCGATTATCAATAGCTCTTACTATTCCTTCCTTTTCACTCAGTACATCATGTTTGTAGTTTGCATACTGAGGCTTCTTGAATCCTCCCTGTTTCTGGCATATAGCCTGAAATTTTTCCCATGCCTTTCCTGTTTCCAGGATGCTTAATGCTTCTTTATTTCCACTTCCTTTGGGGTATTTTCCTGAAAGCTCAAGTAAGGCTCCGGCAAGCTGAACAGCTCTTTCCTTTAAATCTTTTGGGCAGCCTGGCACATTTTGCAGAACAGCTAATACATCCATTGCTTCCAATGAGGGACCTATACCTTTTCCAACAGGCTGCTTGCCATCTGTTATAATAATCTCCACATGCAAACCAATTGCTTCTCCAACCGCCTTAAAATAATACTGGAGTTTAAGCGCTTCCTCCTGTGAGCGAACTTTGGCGGTTTCTCCCACAGGAATATCAATAATAACGTGAGTTGATCCGGCAGCAATTTTTTTGGAAAGAACTGATGCCACCATTTGTCCCTCACTATCCACGTCTAATGATTTTTCTACTGAAATAAGTATATCATCTGCCGGGCTTAGTTTTACTGCTCCACCCCAAACAATGCAACCATTCTCCTTTTCCACCACTTGTTTTATTTCATCCAATCCAAGATTTACGGGAGCCATTGTTTCCATTGTATCGGCTGTTCCGGCAGGCGAAGTAATAGCCCTTGACGATGTTTTGGGAATGATTAACCCGGCTGCTGCAACAATGCTGACAACAATAGGCGTTGTACGGTTACCCGGTAGTCCACCCACACAGTGTTTGTCCAAAATCATTTCATGGTTCCACTCTATTTTTTGCCCGGTGGCAATCATGGCTTTTGTTAAACCTGTTATTTCTTTCAGGGAAAGGCTGCTGCCTGAGCATGCTGATATGAATGCCGCCAGCTCAATGTTAGAGTATCTACCTGCAACTATATCTGCAATAATTTCATTAAAATCCTGCTCACTTAATTCCTTATGAAACATTTTTGCTCTCACATAACCGAGCGAATGGAGGTGTTTTAAATGTGAAAAGCTCAAATAATCGCCTTCTTCAACTCCAAGCCTTTTCATGGCTTCCATTGATAACCCTGCCTGATCGTGTGATAAAAGCTCGGAATGAACTACATTCAGTGTCGCGATAACGCTCTTCTCCTTAAAGTGAACAACAATTCTTGTCAATGCCGTAAAGCCTTCCGACTGGCAGATATGGCAATCAGCCCTCATATAAATAATGTTCTCACGATACGTATCAATACCAATGTTTTTTACCCTTAATATATGAGAGTAATGATTATTCATTTTATATTTTATTTGTTTCGTTTAAAGTGGGGATTTCACAATCCCATCCAAATACATCTTTTATTTTTACTCGTAGGGCAGCCTCAGATTCAGATTCGCCATGCACAATAAAAATTTTTTCCGGTTTCTTTTTTAATCGGCTCATCCAATCAATCAATCCATTTTGGTCAGCGTGAGCCGATAAACTTTCTACACTTCCAGTCCGCCTATATTCAGTTCGCAAGCTGGTCTTTTTAGAAGATGAGCTCACGATATTCCATATACTCCCTACCTTTGCCACACTGCTCTCTTTCGTGTATTTTCTGGAATTTTTCATATCATCAATAAATGCGAATACTTCCACCAGTGAGCCATGAATGATAAATGTTTTCTCATAGTTTATAATTTTTCGACTTTTTAATGAATCTTTCCTCATAGGTTTGCTTTGTCCAATAGCTCTGAAAGCTGCCAGTGCCATCGCAGTTATCGACATCAGATATTCTTTCAAAAAATAATTCATTGTTGTGCAATATTTAATTTCTTCCCAAACTGAACAATTATCAGAGAAACGACACTAGCACCAATTGATATGAGCCAATCGTATCCTGACATTTCGAAAAGAGACACTACCTTTCTAACTGGCTCTATGGCATATATGCCGAGCAGAATGGTTATTGAAAGAGCAATTGCACCCCATACATATTTGCTTCTGAAAACTTCTGATTTGAAAAAAGAAGAATGGTTACCGCCCATATTTAGTACATGAAGAAGCTGGGAAAAGATAAGTGTGAAGAACAGAATGTTATTACAAAGCTCCGGGTTCCACAATTCTGTTTTGTGTACTGTAAAATGGCTGACAAATACCGCCCCAACGCTCACGGCACCAATAACAATCGAATAAAAGAAAATACTTGTCCATCTTCTTCGGTCAATAATGGATTCATTTATATTTCTCGGTGGCTTCTGCATAATGTCAGAGCCGCCCTCCGTCATGCCCAGGGCAAGCGCAGGAAGAACATCGGTAATAAGATTGATGAAAAGAATCTGAAGGGGAAATAACTGAAAATGCAAATTGAAAATAGAGGCAGTGGCAATGACAAGTAATTCACTCAGATTACAGGACAACAGGAAAATGACAAACTTCCTAATGTTCTCGAAAATGATGCGCCCTTGTTTAATTGCAATGACAATGGATGAAAAGGAATCATCCTTCAATACCATATCAGCCATTTCCTGTGACACCTGAGTACCTCGTATTCCCATAGCGATACCTATATCGGCTTTCTTTAATGCGGGAGCATCATTTACACCATCTCCCGTCATACCTACGATATTTTTTCTTTCCTGTAAAACGGATACAAGGTCGAGTTTTTGTTTCGGGCTTACCCTCGCAAATACCTTAGTATTCAACCAAACTGATTTTTCCTGTTCGGTCAACCGTTCATAATCGTTCATTTCCTTTCCTGCCATTGCCTTGCAATCAACGCCATCACAAATTTCTAATTTGAGAGCAATGTTTTTGGCTGTGGCGGGATGATCCCCGGTTATCATTATTACATTAATGCCTGCGCTTTTGCATTCCTTTATTGCAGCATATACGTCTTCTCTTGGTGGATCAATCATTCCGAACAAGCCGGCAAATACCAGATTAGATGTCATCTCTCCATCCTCTGATACCTTAGGTTTATATGCCCCTGCAATTACTCTAAATCCTGAATTGGCAAGTTCTTCCGCCTGCCCAATCCAATGTTCTGTCTTTTCGGCATTTAATTCTGCTATACCTCCTTTTTCAGCGATTCGATCACAGCGCTTTAACAATTCCTCAGACGCTCCCTTTGCATAAACAACCAATTCATTTTCTACTCGGTGAAGCGTAGCCATTAGTTTAGTTTCGGAAGAAAAAGGCTCCTCTTTGATCTTTGGAAACCTGCTGCGATAATCCTGAAAATTGATGTTGCTCTTTACCGCGAATTTGAGCAAGCCTGTTTCAAGAGGATCTCCAATTTCTTTAACAGTACCATTATTGTTATGCAATTCTGCGGTATTGCATAAAACAGCGATACAATGAATAGTTTCTAATGCTTCAGAATTATCAGCAGGAGTAACTATTTTATTGACTTCTATTTTATTTTGTGTAAGCGTTCCTGTTTTATCCGTACAAATAACATTGGTTCCGCCCAGCGTTTCAACAGCTGAAAGCTTCTTAACAATTACATTATGCCTTGCCATTTTCATCATTCCTTGGGCGAGAGCCATTGTCGCGACAATAGGAAGACCTTCTGGAACAGCCGCTACAGCAAGAGCAATGGAAGTTTCGAGCATTTCGAGCAACTTTTGTCCATTCAGGATTCCGGCAATAAATATGACAACTACCAAGGCTACTGTTACCCAAATTAGCTTTTTGCTGAAATCGTCGAGTTTCTTTTCCAAAGGCGTGGCAGCCTGGTCAGCCGATTGAACCATTCTTGCGATTTTCCCAAGCTCGGTATCCATACCAGTATCCGTTACTACCATATAGCCGTTGCCTTTAGTGGAATACGTGCCTTTATACAACATATTGTTTCGTTCGGCAAGGGTTGTATTAGCCTGTAGTTTTCCGGTTTGCTTTTCCACTGGCACGGATTCACCTGTCAACGCAGATTCATCAATTTGAACCTGCGAAGCGTCGAACATCCTGCCATCCGCCGGAATCATGTCACCGGCTTCAATATAAACCACATCACCAGGTACAACATCTTCAGCATTAATTTCTTCTATCGCTTTATCACGAAGAACTTTAGCCGGAATAGCGAATAGTTTCCTAAGGGCACTCATGGAACGCTCCGCCTGGTATTCCATAAAAAAGCCAATAAACGCATTAATAAGCACTACCACAAGGATAGCAACGCCATCAACCCACTCTCCGAAATAGAAAGATAGTCCAGCGGCCAAGACCAGCAGCCATACAATAGAACTTTTAAACTGGCTAAAGAAGATGAGCCATGCACTTTTGCCTTTTTTCTCGTCAATCTTATTGTGGCCGTACTCCTCTATGCGCTTCTGTACTTCTGATGCAGATAGTCCATTTGCTTTGTCTGATCGCAGAGCGGAAATCACCTCATTCGATTCAGCGGAATACGGATTTATATGAGGTCTAATGCTTCCCATCGCTTATTAGTTTATGACAGAGTTTATGGCCTTCTTCAAGAACAGCATTTATCCTTGACTTTCCAACACCTGCCTGGATCAAATATCGCTCGTTGGTGCAAATGTCTTTGCACAGCACGATTTTCCGGTCTAGCAAATTCTGTTTTTCCAATTTGGTAAGGGTTGTAAGGCATGTAATGGGATAAAGTCCTAGTGAGTCAATGAGCTCCCTCAGGCTGCCTTTTGATGGATAATTCCATCCAAGCATCTTCAGGCCTGCACAATTTCCGTATTGTATCGAATCTGATGAAAATTTGGTGTTGGTAATTACCCAACCCTGATGAAATTTCGTAGCATGACCAGGAAGCTTCTGCCAGGCGGATTCTACGTCTTTAAAACGGGCCTGGATATATAGAGGAATTTTAACGCTGCAAAGATTCCCAGGTTGGTTATGGTATTTGCATTCAACCATGAAATGGTAATGTTCCTTTTCTGCTATCACATCGATCTCATGATTAACACAGAGGCCTCTCACAATTTCACCTACCCTGACCGAATATCCCTGATGTCTTAGAATTTCTCCAATAAACCTCTCAAACGGATAACCAGAAGGCCCCAACTCCATGATTGCCCTTTTCAAGTGATACTTGGCTGCGAAAGGCCAAGAATCCTTTTTTAACATATTAAAAGCAATTCTATAAATTTCATTGGTGGAAATGTCCTCATTCAACCTATTGCTTATTTCCCGAACTATCTTTTCAATTTCACCGGCGTCAACACCAGATCTTTCTAAGGACAATCGGAGTTTGTCTTCTTTAAAAGTTTCGATTTCACCAGAAGCTTTAGTTATTAACGTCATGTTCTTTTCCATATCAAGGGGCAATCTAGTTATTGACAATTAGCTACACTTGCTTTACAAATTACCTATTTCAGACGCAAGTTCATCACTTATGTAAATGAATATATGATTAACCGCAGTCAAAGACATGATTGTTGTCAATGATCACTAGCATACCATATTCCGCTATTGGCATTTGCTCAACTACTTCACCGATTCAATTACCTCCCCGCAGTTTAACATATCATTCCCATAATAAGGATTTTCAATTTCTTCAGTTTCACTCAGCCAGTAGCCTCCTTTATTGTCATTCGCCATTGGGCAAAAGTCATAATAAAGCGTTTTTTCTCCCTTAAAGGACTTAATTAATTCAAACATGGCTTCCGACAGAGGATTTAAATGGTCTCTTTGATGCGAAATTTCTGAAGTTTCCGAGATATGCGCTGCATTCCCTTTAATTATCTCAATTTTTGTATCCCATATTTCTCTCTGAGTGGAACTGAATTTTGAAGTATCCGTTTTATTGATTTCTTTGAGCATACTTTCTGCACAGGCCTTCGTTTCTTCTGGATTTGAAGCAACCAGGGCATTTTTCAAAAGGATATAGTTTTGTATGATTGGGCTTATCGGGGCTGCAAATCCAGATAACTCGGATTTACTCGGTTTGTGATCTCCATGTTCTTGATCATTTCCTTTGGATTGACTGTTTCCACAGGCGAATAGCACCGTGATTAGGGCTATGTAGCCGATTTTGATGATTTTCATTATATGTAAATTATGTTTTTATTTATACTTCAATATTGAGATTTATATCTTAAAAGTTCTCAAATAGCAACGCCAAAGATCTATCTATCTGATCGTGTCCTTGACATTCTATTGACGCTTGTATTGACAACATTTGGGAAGCTTTGCGTATGTGTTGTCATCTGCCTTTATCTTTTCTGTATCATAGCCAGCTCCTGCAATAGCTCTTTGAACTGCTTCTGGATTGGTTAAAGAAGGGTTATACACAAGGATCACAACCCCTTTCTCCGCATCCCAATCCGCGCTCTTAGCCCCTTTGACCTTCAACGCGGCTCCTTCAATGCGCTCTTCACACATTTCGCAATTGCCCCAAACCTTAAAAGTGTCTCTTTTTGTGGTTTCCTGGGCCTTTAATCCGGCACTTATAAAAACCATTGCCAATACTATTATTTTCTTCATTCTTTAATAAGTTTATAAGTGAATGTTTCTTCCCCAATCTGAACCTGAATAAAATATAGTCCTTTTTCTAAAAATGATATATCTAAGGTTTGGCTCTCGTACACCCATTCATTCTGTAAATAAACGGTTTCTCCTAAGATGTTCACTATCCTGATACCCGAGTAGCCGTTGTCTGAACTCAGATGAACATAATAATTAACAGGATTAGGTGAAATTTCGATCGGCTTACGTATATCGATATCCTTAATGGCTGTTATGGGTGAGTATGAGCCCGAGCGGAATTTCACCGTAGCCGAATTGTCATCCTGCCATACCACATATATTTTCCTATCGCCAAGGGCTACATCCATATTGGTAATGTCCCCGAGGTCGACAGTATCAGTATTAGTGTTAAAACCGTTCTGAATATCTCTTGTAAACAACAATGGTAACTGCACGCTTCCATTTACGGTCTGCCTCCATACTATGGCCATTGCACTGCCATACGAAGCTATCCTCGGATAATTCTGCTGGCCAAGTCCTGCCATATTCCCGGTCAGCCTTTTGACTGATCCCAGGCTTTTGCCACTAACGGAGGATGTACTAAGATATGTCCTATAGCTTCCATTTCCTCCGCTCAGAAATACGCTATACAATGAATCGCCCACTATGACCCCATCAGGTCCGCTTGAAGGGCATGACATGATCATCCAATTGGTATTATCAGATTTGTAACCCGAACTGAACGATTGATTATTGTTGGTGGATATGCCCGTCCAAATATCCCTGATATTGTTGAGATTATCGCGGTATAGCATAGCAGTCACATTGCCTGAAGACACGATTGCACCCGGGCAACAATCGCATACCTCTGCATTCACGCCGCTATAGCCACTGGCTTTTACATCCTTAGAGAAGGTCTTGCCAAAATCCGTAGATCTGGCCACCACCCATCTCGACTCAAGAAATGACGAGTTGAACTTCATAAAGGCAACAATGGGATTTCCTAATGCATCAACCGTCACTGTTGGAAAGCGCGAAATACTGTCCGCTATATCATCTACTCTTACCGGGGCATCAAACGACACGCCTCCATTCAAGGACCTTAACAAGAAAATATGATTGGTGTCGGATGATTCGGGTGTTCTTTTTACCACCACATAAACAGTGTCGCCCTTTGATGCAATATCGGGCCCCATCCAAGAAGCTGTAGCGACCTTTAGCCATGTCGGATTCAGCTTCACAGGAGTCGTAAAAGCAGAGCCGTTCCACCCTACAAACATAACCGATCCGTCTGACATCCTTCCCCATATCACCATTGGATTCCCTTTGCCATCTAAAGCCATTCGAGGATGCGAATTACCAAAGCTATTACTGGCGATATTTTCAGTCATTTTCCACGAAATGGAGTTTTGACCGAAACCTGATAGACATATCAAAACGATACAAATTGAAACTATTATTTTCATGCTTTAATCAATCTTTTGGTTATAGTAAAATTATCTGTTACAATCGTTATATAATAAATGCCCTTAGCCAAGGATTGTGTCGAAAACACTCTCCCATATTCTGATGAGCCATCTATCAAAGACCTTCCATTCATATCAAATACCGAGTATTTAAAATGAACTGTGGAGTCTGTCATAATATGTAACTCATCGCGTACCGGGTTTGGAAAAAGTATTACTGCCTCATTTGAGCTAACCTTGCTCACAACGCTTAACTTCTTAACATTTAAGATAAAGGTCAGCGTATCCTGTTTAAGAGGCGCATCCATGTCCCATACAGAATAACGCACAACAGCCTGACCATCATTAACATGAGGGGTGATATGCAATAACAAGAAGGAAGATTCACTTGGTCCAATACCATTCATAGTGCCGCTATCTTCCAATCCAGCATAACATATTTTATTGTCGCAGACCGCCGCTTCCCAATAATCAGGCATATTTACACTGATTTCACGCCAGGCAAGCACAAGCTGCTCATTAGATGTGTTAAGCAATGAGATGGTCAATGTTTGTTGATCTTCCATTGTACCATCAAGAAGAAACGTATCATTAGGCGTTATGCTGTAGCTTTGGGCTGACAAATGAATACTAAGGACAACCGGAAGGATTGCAAATAACCTAAAATTTATCAATCTCATAGCTTCTATTAATTCATTGCCTAAGGCACTTCCTGCCTCCATTCTTTTTCTTATAATTCCTGACACGATGCCGTTAGGTTTGAAGCCAACGACGTAAGCGGCTGGGCAGTCAATGTCAAGCATTTTGTATTCATTTCCATGTTTCATTTTCCTATTGCTGGAACTGCTGCCAGAACACCGAATAAAATTACGCCAATTTGCTTCATACATATTAATTGCTCATTTGAATTTTCCTCGATAGCCACAGACCGTTCATCCTTACCCTTAATACAAACAGCCCCCCATTTAACGGCGGCAAGGAAATTCTTGTCCTACCATTTTCAAAAACTGCATTATCCCAACTGGAAACAAGCCTACCCAAGTTATCATACAACAGAACCTCCTGAAGCGAATCCTTGCTTTCAATTATTATCTCATTTCGAACTGGGTTCATCACCCTAAAAGTAGAGGCTTCATTCATATCTATATTCGACTTATCTTCAAATGTTATATTGAATATCAAATCAGACTGGTCGGAAATGTTGTTTTTATTGTAAACCCGATACTTGATCACACTCTTGCCATCAAAATCATAAGTTTCAACATGAAAGGCAATAAAACAGGTCGTATCATCAATGCCATAATCGCTAAGGAAACTGCCGTTTGGAGACAATTCTGTCCTGCATTCCCCATTGAAGCATGCGGTTACAAACCAATTTGGATCAAGCGAATCTGACAGCTTCACCCAATTATAGTCTGAAGATTTATACTCACCTGTATTGAACAGTATGCGTGTTTCCAAATACAAAAAATTATTACTTGTCCTTAGGTCAAGGACATTTCCATTGGGAAATCTCAACTGAGCTTGGCTCTTGCTATACTGAATAAGGATAGTTATCAGTATCAGCATTCTAACAATTAACATTTTCTTTATCATTTAGGTTCCAATTTAATTAGTTCATTCGACACAGAGTTGACAAACCAAATTCTGTTATTGGAATCTATCTTAATTCCCATAATACCTGTTTTGCCTGTATTGATCTTATCAAGAATCCGTTTATCATTGGTATCAAAGCACAAGATTTCTCCTGTTTCATAGTCGGACACAAACAGGCGATTATCCCGTATATCAATACCACATGGCTGTTTAAGTCCAAATGACGCAGGAATAAACTCCTCCCACACCACCCCAGACATTTCCCAGTGTTCTGCCAGCATTTCATTGGTCAATGGCAAATCCCTCAGCTTGGAACCTGAAGTGATATCCATACGCAAAACACGTTTATTCCCACCATCAACGATATAAAGCCATTTTTTTTCCTTGTCCAGCACCATGTGTGAAGGCACATTTGGATTCCTTTTGACACTTATTTGCTTATACCTGCGAACCTTTCCATCTGAGTGGTCGTCATTTCCAGGGCCATGGTCATTCCCAAAATCATAACGGACAATATGGCGGTTATAGCCATCAAAAACCCAATATGCATTGCTTTTTTCAGATTCGATTCCCATGGCGTAAGGACTGCCGTGAAGCATATCCAGATGGCTGCCATTGCCTCCTGAAGGCTGAGCATAAATATTCAGATTTGCTGACCAAAGGGTGGGGCCCGTATAGGTGCCTCCATTATGGTTGGCATCCAAGACATTCGGAGAAGTCGCCCAGGTGCCGTCATTACCAAATGACAATGCAGAAGGCAGTGACATAAAATGCCAGGCATTGCCATCTTTCCTGTAATCAAAATCTTGGTTTGGAAGCCCGACATTGCTAAACATCACGGTTGAGCCGCCTGAATTCTCAGTGCCTTTATTGATTATCCATAGTTCGTTTGGACGAAGGGGATTGAAGTCAAGATCCTGTGGATTGGAGATCATTTGGACACTTGTCGCCTTTATAAGGAATTCAGGCAATAGTTTGCCATATTCAGATTCAACGGCCGGCTTATAAAATTCGGGAATTGAGTTCTTCAACTCAAGTTGTGGTGCAACTTCTTTTTTTCTACAAGCATTAAGAGTTACAATAACGATAAAAGAAACAATAATTTTTTTCATTTTAATTCTTAATAAGTTTAATGGTTTTAAAAGTGTGTCCATATTGTAGCCTAAGTATGTAAACTCCTGGCTGGAATGAAGAGTTGTTTATCTCGATAGTTCCAACATCTCTAATAAGTGGATTTGTATCAAGCAATTTGCCAAACGCATCAAAAACTTCTACTTTACATTCATTGGATGTTACTGTGGTGCTGATCGTCCATATTTGGGTAGAAGGATTTGGATATATGTGTATATTCTCAGCAAACGTCAGGTCTTTTATTCTCGTCATATTTGTGTCCAGAACCAGAAAAGATCCCATCATGCCTTCATCTTCATGATGCAACAAATGGCAATGGAACATATACGGAACAATCTTATTGGAAAAATTTGTAAATTGGGTAATGAATCGAATCGTATCACCTGGCATGACCAACATAACATCCTTCCAACCGCTGTATTCTGGCGTTGGCTTTTGACCATTGATATCCAAAACATTAAACTGGATATCATGGATATGAAACGGGTGAGCAACCATTGTTGAATTGGTTAAGGTCCATATCTCCTTACTACCAAGGTAGGTGATGATGTTAACAGAATCCATATGGAATGACTTACCGTTTATCTTAAATGGCCCGTCGACATTCGCCTGACTACCAAAACCCGATGTATCGCTCGAGAAATGAATATGCCTGTACGCATCAACATTGCTTGTGTCAAAAAGTTCAAGATCATTGAATTTAACAGGAACCGAATTGACAGGATTACTTGAGGGAGAACCAACATCTAGCCTCAACAGGTTAAAATCAGCTCCATTCAGCGGATTGGCATGATAGCCTTCACCAATCACGATCAAAGAGGTGCCTACAGAATCTGCACCAATAATCCCCCTGGACAATTCTGAGCCGTAGCTTTTCAGATAGAGTTGTTTTCCAATCGTATCATTCTTAAAGTCCACGAGTATTTCTACCCTTTCTCCTGTAGACAATCTGATCCTATTTGTCTGGTATGGCGCAGAAAGCAAGCCTCCATCCGTGGCTATAATGTGAAATGCCCTATTGTCGCTAAGACCCACCATAAAGGACCTGTCTGTGCTTCCGTTTAGCAAGCGCAGTCTTACTATCTGCTGGGGAACCTTTAGGAATGGATCAACGGTAGCATTGACCATCACCAGAGTATCTTCATGATTGGCCGTGGCTACCTGATAGAGGATATCAAAAGCCTTGGTCTGTAAGATTAAAGGAAAATCGTCCACTCCATATGTCCTTGGCAAAACGAAAGGTTCAGTTTTATCTCTTACGATGATCATTCCAGCCAACCCTTTTGAGACTTGAATTTCGGTTTTATTTTCCCCGTGTGGATGGTACCAATAGGTGCCGGCATTATTAAGCATTCTGAAAGATGGGCTCCAGGTTGAGTTATTAGGTATGATCTGATGCGGTCCGCCATCGTATTGCGGTGCAACATGGAATCCATGCCAATGAACGGTAGTTGAGGTTCCAATTGTATTGGTTACGTTCAGAGTTATACTGTCATTCTTGTTGATCAATAAGGTGGGACCCAATATATTTCCATTATACCCAAAAGTAGGTGTATTAAACCCAGTAACGAAGGTTTTGGTGCCTTTCTGTACAGTCAAATTGAATACATTGCCTGATAAAGTATCTGGAATATATAGCGGGTTTTGGGAGAATGCCGTACTAGTAGTTCCCATAAATATGCAAACCACTGATAAGCTGTGTATTATTCCTTTTACCATTTTAGTGTAAGACATTGAACTTAACCTGCTGCATTGAACCATTCGCTGAGATTTGAATATAATAAAGCCCAGGAGCAAGTTCACTCGTATTAAAAGTGTATGAGGACTCACCAGAAGTGACATCAATATTACAGACAGTATTAATGATTTTGCCTGTAACATCAAGTATTTCTATAGTAAGCATTCCATCTTCCTTAAGATTAATGTCCAAGGTCAGTTCTGAACTAACCGGATTAGGGTATACTCTTATGGAAGTAATATCTGCTTTAACCGGCTCCACGGAAAGTGTCTTAAACGATTGCCTGATATCGGCCAGCATTTGGGTCGTATCACTGGTAGAAAATCCGACATAAGGACTCCCCAAGACTCTGTGTTCCTTTCCTCCTCCTAAAATTACTATGGTAGGCATTCCCATTCCTCCATAATAGGCAACCTGAGCCGCACCGCTATCCATCGGTATGGAAGTCAGTCCGTTCGAGCTTACCCAATTTGCGTTACTAGCACAGCTGTATGTATTGCTATAGCCTATGGCATAAGCCTTTATTCTTCCTGGATATTGGGCTAGCAGTTTAGATTTCATATCCTCAAGCTTTTTACCGGCGGCAATGCATGGACTGCAGCTTTGCATAAAAAACTCAAGTATCACAATCTTTCCCGAATCTAAGTCACCAAATAAATGGTGTGTGTTGCCCATGCAATCCTTTCGGTTGAAATCCATTGCGGTGGTTTGACTGTAGCCCTTGTTTGTCAAGGATATCAACAGGCAAATACAAAAAACATAACGTAAAGTATTCATATTTGTAAGTAATTTTAAACCATTATTAATTAACTAATCTTTTGAAGTGATATTTATTTATATTGGAGTCGTTGAACAGTATCTAACAAGAGCTACTGACTGAAAGACATGGGAACCGATACCATAAAAATTCAAATTAAAGGGCGTTCTGCAAGGCTTTTTCACATTGGAATTCACAAGTATTTCATTCTTGAAATTAACAGTGACGTAAACTGAAGCCGCGGCATTAACAAGTGCGACTTTTTCCGGTTTTCCATTGCGAGAAACAAGAATAGGCATTGTCGAACGGGCATTAGTTCTTATGATATTTGATTTCATTTTCCATTTCAGATTGAATAAATAAAAATTGTGCTATTCATTTTTTGAATAAATCAGCAAGCACAAAACGCTGTTTCGCGTAATGAGAAAAGGGGATCAAATTAAAATGACTCTATTTTTGATATAGAGATGATGAGAAGAAATATCAGGCGGAGCCTTTATATTATAATAGGGTTTAAAAAATTCCTCACAAAGGAAAGAAATGGCAAAAAGCTGGTATTTAACACTTATGGATTTAAAGGAAGTGGGCTTTATCTCAATACTCTCCTTAGGAGAAAAATTATCTCCAGTATTCTTGATGACTACTTTCTTGTTATCACAGCACTTAGACGAATGTTTTTCAGATTGATGGGTGCACTTACATGTCTTATTAATTGTAATACCCAACAAGGTAAATGAAGTTCTTCCCATGCAATGGTGAATAGATAAGCTCGCACCTGATATGGTTATCAGATAAATGAAAATCAATATAATCGAACTTAACTTTTTCAAAGCGGGAAAATTAAACAAAATCATTGAATTAACCAAGGGAAAATTAATTTAAAGAAGTTCTATTTTCTTCTAAATATTATATTTACGCTTTTATTTATTTATAAATCAATGCATTTCAGATTATCGAATTAGTGCAATATAAATTTTAAATTGACATTTGATTTATATGGAGAGGTTATTTCAGTAATTCGACATTTTCTTAATTTTTGCACAAAAAGACCGAATTTTAAATGGCGGAAATTTCGTAATTTTTTTATTAATTCTATTAATAAACATTCACACAATCATTAAATATGGAAGTTTATAGCGAAAGAAACAGTGTGCGGAAAAGGTCTAATGTTGACGCGGGTTCTATAACCTCATTTTGAAAAGTGTAGCGGAGTGTGCGGAAAGTGTGCGGGTTTAAGGCTAATAAAATCAAAGGATGCACAGTCAGCACACTTTTTCAAATCTTTTTAAAGAAGAAATTAAAAAGAAAAAGAGAGATGTGTGCGCTGGCTGGTTTTCGTCGCAATGAATCATTTACTATATATTTTCGGTATTTTTGAGATTCATACATTATCTTGCCAAGATCATTAATAATTGTACTTTAAGGATATGAAAATGCTTCAATAATCAATTTTCCTAAGTGAAATTGCACTACAAGCGAAAGTTGCCTGAAGAGCCTTTGAACGTTTGGAGCTTGCATGCGACAATTCTGATAGAGTCGAGGTATAGTGCTCGATTCAATCTATACTTGTTGCGGCTGCAAATGTTTCAAAGATTCTTTGGGCTAATAAGAAATATGAAATTCGTGGGGAGAAATTACGTCAAATGCTTAAAATAGAAAAAGGAAATTCTCTCGCAAATTGTAAGTTTCGCAACCATTTCGAGCACTAAGATGAACGAATTGAATAATGGTTTGAAAATCCCTCCAGTGTTGTTTATTCTGACTTTAGAATGAATTCATCTCTTCGAAGAAGTTTTCCTATAAGTGATCATCGTGGTAATAATTCATTTAATACTACCTTGGTTTTTAGAGGAAAAATTTTGGATTGAACTGAAATTTCGAAAGCACTTGAATAAATCTTCAGAAATTGTAAACCATTTGTCCTGATGTAAGATTGAGAATAGCTACTAAATCAAATTAGGTTTTTCAAATTTAGTAAAAATTGGTCATGGGGCTTAAAATACCTCTGCTTGGGTTCAGTTGTTACATGAAACCTGTTTTCTTAAAGCGAGCGTCCGTTAATGAGACATCTCCAAAAAGTTCGACATTTCTCCTATTCGGTCTACCGTGTAGCAGAAAAACCCTGAAATCAGATTTCGGGGTTTTTTCATTAATTCTATTCAGGGTTTTACGCATACACGGTTGTCCCGTAGCGTGAATGCAGCGAAGTGAAGTTCTCTGCTACCGGGACTATCAATCGTTAATAGTATGATCTATTAAGTTCGACACTTCGCTTATCCGGTCTACAGTGAAGAAGAGAAAGCTCGAAACGAAATTCCGGGCTTTTTTTATGCTTTCTGTCGAGCTTTCACGCATTCACTGTTGTCCCGTAGCGTGAACGCAGCGAAGTTCTCTGCTAACTGGACTACTCACAACTAATAATATCTTCTAAAAAGTTCGACACTATGCTTATCCGGGCTGCGAAAAGGTGTTTGAGTGTAAGAGCGGAACAATCTCAGTTAAATTGGAGTTATTTTAGTAGAGATAATTTTACAATTGATTTAAATAAAATATCCATCGGTTTAATCAATTTGTCTTTATAATCTACATTTCCATCTTAAGCTACAACAATGGAAGGTATTTTTTTCTCTGTCCATTTAATACTTGGTTGTCTTACGATGCTCGACTTGGATAATTGGATTAGTCAATAAAATGATAGCTAGTTTGGGAATATTGACTATTACTCTTTCACTATTTTAAACCTCTCTTCATAACCTTCGCGCTTCAAAATCAATATATAAATTCCATTTATCAAACTGGATGCATCAATTGATTCTTTTTCGATTCCCTCAAGAACCAGCTGGCCTGAGAAATCATAAATTTCATAAAGTGTTTCAACGGGGCTATTTATTATCAATTTATCTGAGCAAGGGTTAGGATAAATATGACTGATTTCAGCATTGATACCTTTAATTGTACTTGCATTATAACATGGACTAATTGAACAAGATTGATTAAAAGAATATTGTAATGTCTTACCTGAGTAAGCACAAAGAAGATAGTACACAGGGTCAAATACCGGACTGATAATTTTAAATGGATCATTCAGGCACCCAAGACCTTCAATGGCTTCAAATCCGTTAGATCCTGATGTAGACTTGTAGTAGAATTTCTTTCTCTTACTGCCATTTATTATTACAGTATCAATTTGTGTGACCTGAAATTCACGTGCGCTATTATAATTCATTAGAAGTGGCACATAAAATTTATCTCCGACATTTAAATTGAAGTCGTATAATAAATGCTCAGTCATATCATTTGGATTCATAAAATACACCTTTCTGGATGTGGTGTTCTCCCTAATATAAATTAAAGGATCCAAGCTGTCGCAAAATGAAATTGCCGTATATACTTTGAAATCTATAGTGGTTTCAAAAATTTTGGTGTACCAGTATACTGTGCTGTCTGTGTAAAATGCTGACTTGACTTTCCAATCACTAGTGCTTAAAAAAGGTTGGTATTTATATGTTTGTGAGTGCGTTTTTTGAGCTACTAATAAACCCAAAAAGGCAAATCCGATTTTAAAAAACAACTGAATACCTAGTAAATTGTTTTTATTTTTATTTAGAAGCTGTGGAGTAATAAAGTAGAATAAATTGTGACCTAATGTAGCGTGTTTTTGTTTCATATTTCAAAGACATAAAATTGTTAATTAATGTTGCCTAATATGTGATTTCTAAATTCATTTTCCGAGCTAAAGGTATGGGTCTGGATAATGTCAACGAAGATAGTTTGTCAAAGTTAAGTCCTATTTTTTATTTCTTAATTTGAAATTATTGTAACCAATGTTCCATATCTTAATTTGATAGAACTTACCATTTATCCTGTATTTTTAGTAAATTAGCGGCCGCTTTTTCTCTGTGAAGCTTAAGTTTTTCGCCATATTGTTGTTTTTAAGTACAGTTGTTCCGTTTGGAACTACTTTCTTAATGATTGAGTATCAGAAGATACAAGTGAGAAGAGAGCTGAAATCCAGATTATTGCTTGGTATAGATAAACAAGAGCTGGTTTTACTAAAATTTAAAACTACAGAAACTAAAAACAAAGTCCACTGGGAAAAAGACGATGAGTTTAGCTATAAGGACGAATTCTATGATGTAGTGGAAGAGAAAATAGTTGGAGATTCTCAGTTATTTTGGTGTTGGTGGGACAATGAAGATACAAAACTCAGCCAACGACTCAGTTCATTGCTGGATATTAACTTCAGTTCGAATCCAATAAAACAAGACAATCAAAAGAGATTGAATCAATTTCTGGAGACTTTCTATGTTGCTACTAATAATTCAAAACCTCATTTAATTTGGATTATTGATCAAAAAGTAAACAATACGGTTTATCAGAATTTCTATAACAATTGGGAGCATAGTCCTCCAAGTCCTCCACCTGAATTGGTTTAACAAACTTTAGAACCCATCTTATAATTGACCAACAAATCAATTCTGAGATAGGATCAAGAGACATTAATAGCTGTATCGAATATAAATTTATTCGGTATGCAATCGACTCTTTTGGAGTTGAAGTCTGCCTTTGTTATTCTGGGCGGACTATCACGTATTGTAACCATAAACATGAAGAAAATTTTTACCATTGGTTTGGTGTTTTTGATGCATAGTTTGCACACTCAAATACTAATCATTCAAGATAAGACAACTAAGTTGCCTATAGGCAATGTTGAGATTAGCAGTAAACAACCTGTTTTATTGGCATCCACAGATTCCAATGGAAGGGTTGATATATCTGGATTTAAGGGCTTTGAAAGAATTACAATTAGCAAATTCGGATATAAAACGGTTCATTCGACATATAAGCATTTGGAGGCTTTAGGTTTTGTTCTCGAATTAAGCTCTAATGTGGCAGATTTCGACCGCATGGTGTTTTCGGTTACCAGATGGAGCACAGGAAAATTAGAAACGCCAAACAGGATAGAGAAAATTAACATGAAAGAAGTTGGTTTTCAAAATCCTCAAACAACTGCTGACATGTTAGGTGCCAGTGGTTATGCTTTTATTCAAAAGAGCCAGTTAGGCGGCGGGTCACCAATGCTGAGAGGGTATGCTACAAATCGATTGTTGTTTGTCATTGATGGTGTTAGAATGAATACTGCAATTTTTAGAGCAGGAAATTTACAAAATGTGATTTCACTTGATGCCAACGCTATGGAAAGTGCTGAGATTGTATTTGGACCAGGGTCTGTCATTTATGGAAGTGATGCAATTGGAGGTGTGATGAGTTTTCAGACGCTGGAACCAAAATTCAGTGACTCAGGAGCATCTAAACCAAAGATTACCGGTAATGCATTGATGCGTACTTCAACTGCAAATAGTGAGTTTACCGGACATTTCGATCTGAACATTGGATTTAGGAAATGGGCTTTTGCCAGCAGTTTTACCCGATCTGATTATGGAGATTTGCGTTCGGGCTCGATGAAAGGCAATGACTATTTTTACAGGAAGTACTATGTTCAAACCATCGACAACAAAGATTATATGGTAAAGAACAATGATTCGACATTACAGGTGGGGTCTAAATATGACCAAATAAACTTCATGCAGAAAGTGAGTTTTAAGCCTAATAAGTTTCTTGAATTTAATTATGGTTTTCATTTGTCACAGACCTCGAGTTATAACCGATATGACAGATTGTATGTGATGCAAACTTCAGGACCATATAAAGGAAAGTTGAGATGGGCAGAATGGTACTACGGTCCCCAGAAATGGAATATGCATCGTATCGGACTTGTACATTCTAAATCTAATAAATTTTATAGCTTACTTAAGGCTACAGCGGCAATTCAAAACTTTGAGGAAAGCCGTTATGAACGTGAATTTATGTTCAGGGAATTGCACATGCAAAAGGAACGTGTGAGGGCATTTTCATTCAACTTAGACGCAGAAAAGGCAGTGAATTCCAAAACAAGTTTGTATTACGGATTGGAGCTTGTTCATAACACGGTCCGGTCTGAAGCGGAGTTGAGACATGTCATCACCAAAGAAGTATCTGGTACAGTCACCAGATACCCTGATGGTTCAACCTGGGCATGTTTTGGGGTATATGCAGATCTGAAACATAAACTGAGTGATAAATGGATGTTTAATAGTGGTATCAGATACAGTTATTACAAGATAAAAGCTGTTTTTGACACATTGGTATTTCCTTTTCCATTTGCCAATACTGAAATGCAAAATGGCGCATTAAATGGCAGTTTGGGTGTTGTTTATACTTACAATAAAAACTTTCAGATGTATTTTAATGCCGCAACAGGATTCAGAGCACCTAATATAGATGATATGGGTAAAGTGTTTGAATCGACTCCTGGTTATCTAGTGGTACCGAATCCAAATTTAAAACCTGAAAAGGTTTACAATATTGATTTAGGGTTTGTAAAAACATTCGGCAATTTTTTAAGAGTAGATGCGACAGCTTACAGAACATTTTTGGATGATGCAATGGTTAGAAAAGATTTCACATTTAATGGTCAACCAACAATCAGATATCTTGGTAACCCAAGTAAAATTCAGGCTGTACAGAACGTCACTCAGATACAGGTTTATGGTATACAGGCTGGTGCAGAATTTAGTTATAAGAAGTTTGGATTGAGGAGTACTTTGTCTTATCAGCAGGGCAAAGAACAGAGTCCCGACAGTTTGGTTTATTATCCACTTCGACATGCTGCTCCAACTTTTGGAAGTACACATGTTTATTTCAGCAACAAGTTGTTGAGAGTAGAATTTTACACGGTATATAATGCCAAAATGGACTATGAACAATTGGCTCTTACAGAGCGCATCAATGCCTCCTATGCAAAGGATGACAGGGGTTTGAATTATTCTGCAGCCTGGTATACTTTAAATTTAAAAGCGGCTGTCAATGTCAATTCGTTCGTCAACATCATGGCCGGTGTTGAGAACCTGACAGACCGACTCTACAGGCCTTATTCATCAGGTATCAATGCACCTGGGAGGAATTTTATATTTTCTCTGAGAGCAAGATTTTAAACAAAAAATTATTATTAAAAATGAACAAAAAATTTAACAAGACAATAATCATATTAAGCCTCTTTATATTCGGAACTTATATACGCTTAAGCGCTCAACGCATTGCAGCCGGAGGCTGGCATTCGCTTGCAGTATGCACTGACAGCACAGTAAAAGCATTTGGTGAAAATGCAACCGGTCAGTTAGGAGATAACACCACTACAGATAAAAGCACACCAGTCCAAGTAAGCAATCTGACAGGAATTGTAGCTGTTTCTGCAGGTGGAGATCAGTTAGAAGCGCATTCCATGGCCTTAAAAGCAGATGGTACGGTGTGGGCCTGGGGTAGTAATTTGTATGGCGGTTTGGGCAACGGAACAACAAACAGCACACTGGTTCCGGTTCAAACACTTTTATTAAGCGATGTTATGGCTATATCTGCAGGAGGCTGGCATTCGTCCGCGCTTAAGAAGGATAGTACAGTTTGGACCTGGGGCTGGAATATGGATGGTCAGTTAGGAGATGGTACAACCAATGACAGAAGCTTACCGGCCAAGGTGAATGGATTAAGTGGAATAAAGCAGATAGCTGCAGGCACTTATCACATGCTGGCTTTAAAAAGTGATGGAACTGTGTGGGCCTGGGGTGATAATGTGAGTGGACAGATTGGCAACGGCACTAAAACTGATCAGTTGACACCGGTGCAAGTTTCAGGAATTACAGATGTTGTGAGAATTGCAGCCGGAAGATTTTTTTCTTTGGCGGTTAAAAGCGACGGAACTGTGTGGACCTGGGGTGAAAATCTTTATGGACAGTTAGGTAATGGCAATACCACCGATCAGACTACGCCTGTGCAAGTAAGCGGATTGACCGGCATCACAGATGCTATTACTGCTACCGGAGCATTTCATTGTCTTGCTGTCAAAAATGATAACACCGTGTGGGCCTGGGGAAGAAATACTTATGGTAACTTGGGTGATGGCACAACAACCAGTAGTTCAGTGCCTGTTAAAATGCAAAATGCGAGTTCAATAGCAGGAATGGCAGCGGGAACCAATTTTTCTTTGTTGTACAAATCGGATGGTACATTTTGGGCATGTGGCAGAAATGCCAGTGGTCAGCTGGGAGATGGAACTGTACTACAAAGAAATACTATAGTTCAAGCAACCGCTTTATGTCCAATAGTTCAAAATGTTGGTATAGAACAAATTGCATTCAGACCATTTGATGTTTATCCAAATCCATCTGTTTCCGGAGAATTTTATATTACAACCTCACAGTTTGACGATCAAAACGAAATATGTAAAATTCAAGTTTTAAACTCTATGGGTGAAGTTATTCTTGTCAATCAAATCAAGATAGATAATCAAGCTACCATATTGCTTAATTTGAATGAATTTTCAAGTGGTGTGTATATGGTTTCAATAGTAATTGGTGAGCATTCCTATTTTCAAAAAATTATAAAGAGTTAAAACATATTAGCTCTTAAAAGAAAAACCCTGGCCAATAAAGGTCAGGGTTTTCTATATGCAGCAATTAATCTAAAACAGAATCAAGGGAATGTTGTGTTTCAGCGTTATTCTATTCAAATTTATAACTGATAGACGTTTTTCGAACAGGATTTGTATAAAACATGACATAAATGTGAGATAAGCAGACATAAATTGCAGTATTCTGACTTTTTCAGATTTAAAAACTCATCAAAAGACACACTTTGAATGCTTAAAGTTCAGAATTTGATTGGATGATACAAGTCTTGTTTTGGTCGAAGTTCAGGGTTTCGGATTAAGAATGTATCTGGGAGAACCGGAATGAAATCAGCACCAATAAAAATATCTTTTCTGTATAATTCTTTATTGATTTGTTTCTCGTTGTGATAGATTTTAGCGGTAACCGGAGGCAATTTTTTCACTTTGCTTAAAAGAATGGATTCATAGGGCAGAGCCCAGATACCAAGCCATTCCTCGTGGTTGACCATACTGTCTTGCAAGATTAATTTAGACTTACCTTCATTTTTAACTGTAATGAGATCATCCATCAGATACATGCGTTTTTGGTACATAGGAGTCACTTTTAAAACTCCAAATATTGAGTACCCAATAATAGCCACGAACACTATCAATTGTGAAGTTTTCAAATATTCACCATCAATTTTAAGCAGGTCTTTCAACGGATAAATAGCTACCAAAATCCAGGGAGTAAAGTTCTTCTCCATGAAAATATTGCCATCGCCTCTGTTAAAGAAAATGATGATGATGAACCAAAAACTTATAATCGATAAAAGGTAAAATGCCAGTTGTCGGTATTGTTTTTCACGGATATATCTAAATATGCAATAGACTGCAAGGGCTGTTGGCATAATATAAATACTGAAAAAATAAGCCTGTAGCTTAAATTCACCGGTGAAAAATTTGAAACTGTAGACATCTTTTAGGTTTGACAAAATTTGGGTAGTGTTTCCCAATTGAGCAAACAAGTCGTTTTCATATCCACTTTCTTTGCTGATTAATTTTTTGCAAATGAATACAACAATAAGACTTAAGAAAAGAATCAAAATCTGTTTTAAATCGTTGTTGAAATTGCCTTGATTGATCCAATGATATGCAATCACAAAAGGAATGATAATCATTGCCATTGGATGACTGAAAAAGCCTATTCCAATACAAGTAATGTATGATATGAATTGTAAATAAACAGGAGTCTGTTTTGTCTTGAAATAGGATAAACAACCGGCCAATGTTAATGTTGCAGAAATGGCTAAGGCTGTTTCATTGACTGTAAGAAAAAAACACTCCCTGTAACCAATAATTTGCATGATAAGCAGAATAAGGGCAAGGAGAGGTTGTCGAATTCTCAATAAAATTATGAATGCAATTATATGCAATAGAATGTGACTGACAGAGTATGTTCTCAGAACGATTGATACTGCAAAGCCGGCTTTCATCATTGCCCAGGGTAGTAACTGGTATATATACAAAGCATACCTGTTGTGCTCAGCTACTGGATGACCTTCATTGAGCATATTGAAAGCGTAGTAAGCTGAGTCGACATACAAGACACGTTCTTTATACAGCCATAAAGCCGCTATTGTAAGCAAAGCAAATAAAGTGTATCCAAGAAATTGTATGTTACGAATTGCTTTCACCTTTGATGTCAAAACTAAGTCAAAGGTATAGAAACTGCAAATTTATTGATCTATGTGGGCTCTGATTTTTATAACTACAGATTTTGATGTAGGGGTATTGCTTTTCTTAGCTGTAGAATTAATAGGCACCAGAACATTAGCTTCCGGAAAGTAAGTAGCGGCGCATTGATTAGGAATTGAAAATTCGACAATAAGAAATTTTTTGGCTACTCTTTCAATGCCATCGTGATAGTTATAGAGATCTACCACATCTCCATTTTTAAAACCCAGTCTTTTTATATCGAATGCATTCAAGAGTATCACCCTTCTTTCATTGAAAATACCCCTGTATCTGTCGTGTAATCCATAAACAGTTGTATTGAACTGGTCGTGACTGCGAATGGTCATCATCAGCATTTCATCTTCAGCTAAAGCTATGTTTTCAAGTTCAGAAACTGTAAATTTAGCTTTACCAATATCTGTTTTGTAATCATTATCTCTGGCTCCATTAGGCAGATAGAAGCCACCTTTTATTCTCACACGTTCATTGTAATGGTGAAATCCGGGTATACAAGCTTCTATGGCATCTCTGATATTGTCATAATCCTGAAGGTATAAATTCCAGTTAACTTTGGATTTGTCTCCCAGTACAGCTTTAGCCATTTTACAAACAATTACAGGCTCACTCAGCAAGTTTTGAGAAACAGGTGGGACACTGCCTTTGCTGGATTGAATTACACCCATGGAGTTTTCTGTAGAAACAAATTGTTCTTTACCATTGATGATATCTTTATCAGTACGACCCAAACAAGGCAGAATCAAGGCTGTGTCACCATGAATGAGATGGCTTCGGTTGAGCTTGGTTGAAACATGAACTGTAAGCTGACATTTTCTAAGAGCTTCAGCTGTGTATGCAGTGTCAGGTGTTGCTGAGAGAAAATTACCTCCCATGGCAATGAATACTTTAGCATCACCATCGTGCATAGCTTTGATACATTCTACAACATCGTAGCCATGTTTTTGAGGAGGACTGAACTTAAATATCCTTTCAATACTATCTAGGAATGCTTTGGAAGGTTTTTCGTAAATACCCATTGTGCGGTCGCCCTGGACATTGCTATGACCTCTGACAGGACAGGTGCCGGCGCCGGGTTTACCGATACTACCTTTGAGCAACAATAAATTGACTAAGTCCTGAATGGTTTCAACAGAATTTTTATGTTGGGTTAAACCCATTGCCCAGCAAGCAATTATTTTTTTCTTTGTAGCAAGGATTTCGACTACTTCTCTAACCTGTTGGTCAGATATCCCACAAGCCTGCAGTAATTCTGGGTAATTGTATTGCTTTAGGTTTTTAACAAATTCCCGGTAACCAAAGGTTTTGTTTTCTATAAATTCCAGATCAAAAACTGAACCCGGTAAAGCCTCTTCTTTTTCGAGTAAAAGCAGCATGATGGCTTTCAGAAGTGCCATGTCTCCATTGACCTTCACCTGCAAATAGTGGTCGGTTAAACTGGAGCGAATACCCAACATTCCTTTCAGTTCCTGCGGATTGGCAAAACCGAGTAAACCAGTTTCCAATAAGGGATTGACAGAAATAATGATACTGCCATTCTCCTTTGCCTTTTTAAGCGCAGAGAGCATTCGAGGGTGATTGGTTCCGGGGTTTTGACCGAGAATCAATATGACATCCGTTTGATAGAAATCTTCGAGTTTAACACTACCTTTTCCAATACCCAAAGTTTCACTTAATGCAACTCCACTTGATTCATGGCACATATTAGAGCAGTCAGGGAGATTATTGGTGCCATATTCGCGAATAAATAACTGGTATAGAAAAGCAGCTTCATTGCTGGTCCTTCCGGAGGTATAAAATACAGCCTCATCAGGATTAGAGAGTTGATTGAGATTATCTGCTATTACTTTAAATGCATCCTCCCATGACAATTCCGTGTAATGCGTATCACCTTGTCTCAATATCATGGGTTGAGCAATACGTCCTTTTTTGCCTATTTCAAAATCACTTAATTGAGATAGGTCATATATAGAATTTTGCCTGAAAAACTCAGGAGTCAAACTTTTAGCAGTTGCTTCATCGGCAACAGCTTTAGCGCCGTTTTCACAATACTCTGCAATTGAAGAACGTTCATCATCTGGGTCAGGCCATGCGCATGAAGGGCAGTCGGTACCACCTTTTTGGTTCAGTTTAGCCAGTACTTTCAGACCTCTTCCAACACCCATTTCACTAAAGACATGTCTCATTGCAGACACAACACCAGGAATACCGGCAGCAGTCTCTTTAGGTAAAGTAATTCTTATGCCTGTAAAGGCTTCCGGATTTTCGGCATTTTCTAAAATGGGTTTTTTATTCATGCTCAGCAAACAGCATTAGGGTTAGGATAATTGTCAGATTGATCTTCATCGACATTATCTAAACAGGCAAAATCTTTTTCGAGTAAAATAAAAATACTTTTTCCTTCACCTAAAGGCTTATCAAATTTATATCCTACTCTTTGAGAGTTGTACCACGTTTCTTTTTCACTATCCGGAAAATACAATGTAATTTTTCCGTCCTGCATGTCCACATCCAAATCATTTATACCGGACTTTGCTTGTAAGGCATAACTAAGTATCTGTCCCGGAAATTCAGTTTTTTCTTCCAAATAGCCCTCCTGACTGAATTTCTCAACTTCAGGACGAGTCAATCTGTAGCGAACGGAATTGCCTTTAATACGGATTTTCATTATTAATCAAATTCAAATTTAGGGATTTAATGAAACATTTTCAATTCTATTGGGATGAGTATAGACGTTAAAGGTTTTTTCTTTAAGAAATCCTATCAAAGTAATCCCTAATTCTTCAGCTACTTCGACTGCCAGAGATGAAGGAGCTCCTAAGGCTGCTACTATTGGAAATCCGGCTATAGCAGCTTTTTGAATCAACTCAAAAGACGACCTGCCACTTAAAAATAATAGGTGATTGTTAAAGGGTAATTTATTGGCAAGAAAATATTTTCCAATCAGTTTATCTAAAGCGTTGTGCCTACCTACGTCTTCAAATACATCCAATAGATTACCTTCCGAATTAAACAAAGCAGATGCGTGAATACCACCAGTGAAATTAAAGGCAGATTGAGCTTCTTTAACTTTATTGTTTAAGCTCAAAAGAGAGTGTATTGAAACTTTAGTATCGTTTGTTATTTTCAAACCTGGCTGGAAACATTTAAGATTTTCAATACTTCCTTTTCCACAGACTCCACAGCTGCTATTGGTATAGAAGTGACGATCTAATTTACTTAAATCGGTTTTGTAATTGTCGTTTAGTTTAACATTTACTGTATTCTCATTGCTTTGTCTGATATAGTCTATGTCCGTGAACGATTCTATTATACCTTCAGTTAAAAGGAAGCCAGCAGCCAAGTAAGTATCATGCCCAGGCGTTCTCATAGTTATTGAGACAGGCTTTGAAAAAGGTTCGCCATTTTTTTGAGCATATAACAAAATTTCCAGTGGTTCTTCCGTTGATAAACTATCTTCCGCTGATATAAATGCAGTATCAGAGTACTTCAGGATTGACTTTCGAATGATATTATGACTCATGGTTTCCTTCCATTAATTTGTGGGCATCTTCGGGCAAATCGAAGCTTTTTATTCTCTGAATATTCAAAGGTATAATTTTTTGTGTAGATGCATTTGAAAGAATATTTTGAATGGAGGTATTTCCCGATTTTATAGCATCTTTTAAAAAAGGGAGTACAGCAGGTTCATATATGCCTATTAGAGGTTCGAGAAATCCCGATTGAGGATTGTAAAAAACACTTGCCATGAAATTTTCGGAATGCAAGTTATAAATTTGTTCTATGTCTTCAGCTTGGATCAAAGGATAATCAACACCAAGAATAAAAACAGGAGATTGAAGTTTTTCAAGGCAGGTAACAATTCCGGAAATTGGTCCGATATCACCCAACTCGGGACTATCCAGAATTGTTTTCTCACTTTTGAATTTATCTGTTTTAGTTGAGTAATAAACTTCGTTACAAAATGCTGATAAAAGTTTCTGGACGTGCAAGTACTGAGCCTGACCGTTGTATTGAATGAAAGACTTATCAAGGCCCATTCGACTCGAATTTCCGCCTGCCATTACAACACCGTTTATTTGACTCATTCGCTTGTTATATAATTAGATTGGATGTGCTTTTTAAAATTGAGAGGATTTAGAATCTTGATGTTTTTAAGCTCGTATTTCGCTATGACTTCATCTAATAAATAATCTCTGACAACCAACACTATTTTATAAGGTTTGTCAGCAGATACTTTTAAAAAATTGGACAATACTGGTTCTAATCCGGAGCCTTTAAGTTCGAGTTTTCCAACTTCATCAATGATGACATAGCCTGTAAAGTTGGAAGGAATAGAAGAGAGGATGTTTTGTGCCATTTTGAAAGCTGCTCCAAGAAAAGTGAATTTTCCAATTTGCACATCTCCTGAGTAGATTGGTTTTTTTATTTGGAAGTCATGAATTTTCATACTTTGAACATCAACCATCTTTCTTGAGCCATCTATATCAGGGCAAATGAAACCCATGCAAGGTTTCAGAAACGGCAAACTTTCGTTGATAGCACTTGTTTTACCCGTCTGAATCTGATCACATAATATTAGCACCTGTTTCTCTGTCATATTCTCTTAAACTTACAACCAACAATCCAAGTACAAATTCTTTCCATTTTTTAAGCCCTTTAAAAGATTTGGATACCTCTGTATAAAGTGGTTTGGATATAGACCTCAGGTAAGGTAATCTTTCAAGAACGAAAGGTGTTTCATCAAATTTTTTGATTTGTATTTTTCTTAAAATCGTTCGCCATACAGGCATGAAAATTATAATCCAAAGTATAACAACAATACCGGTTCTTAATACAAGTGTAATAGCTTCAATCCATGGGTCTTTTGTAGGCACCAGAAAACAAGAAACAAAAATAATAACTGATATGGCAATGAGGAATCGAAATCTTTTGTTGGAACCGCGTTTTTTCTGAATCGATTCAACTGTCACTGGTTTTATATCTTTATACAGGTGTATTCTTGACTTAATTTGTTTTGGAAGCCTGTAAATCCAGATGCCTAGTATGAAACCCCAGATGAAATAGATAGAAAGATAAATTGCAACAATCAATACTGCGAATGGTATATCGTCTTTTAATCCAATGGATTTTAAAATACTATGGAAAAACTTGTTGATGGCAACATACCAGCTTTCACCAAAAATAAGGGTAAGCACAAGCAGTTTCTGGAATGCGGATTCGAGCATAGCCAATACAGCAAACAAAAGTGGAGAAACAACAGATTTGAAAGGTAAACTAAACAGCAAAGCGCCTAAAAACCCCTGAAAAAATACTGCAATGTAGGCCATTGGGGAAGTAGCCGGGTTAACAGATGCTTTCACTGCAATTACTATGAAAGTAGCTTTCATTACCTGTTTAAATGGTTTTGAATTATATTGGGCAATCATATAAATGGACAAAACAGAAAAACCTCCCAAAAATATACCTGTAAAAGGCAAATGAAAAGCATGCATTAATCCACCTAGTCCTGATTCAACAAAGGCCCATAAAGCGGTAAGTGCGATAAAAGTTTCCTCGCGTTTAAACTGAGTATTCAAGCACTTCAAAGATATAAATATTTAACAGTAATTATAAACCACAAAATGCAAGGTTCTCATTTGTCTTAACACAAAGAGAGTCATTTCTTTTTAAGAGTAAAATCAAATAATTGACAGAAATTGACGAATAATCAAAATGAGCAGTCGTATTATAAATATCATTCAAATGTAGCGTTCATTAACATCAATTTTGTTTCATTAAATGCTTTATAAAATGAAAACGAACAACATTATCGGGTCAATATTGATACTAATGCTGGTATCACTTTGTTCATGCTTTAAGCAAAAACATGTGATCAGAAAGATCAATCCAGAGTATGCAAAGTATGTATCTGGTTTTACTTCTGGTTCTATTAGCAGGAGACAAGTCATAAGAGTTGAACTGGCGGAACAATTTGACAATCCCGGAGGCCTTGATACTTCTAAAGATTTTTATGACATTCCTGATTCAAAGGTATTAGATGGCATTTTTAGTTTCAGTCCGGAAATTAAAGGTAAAGCTGTTTGGAAGAATCGCCGGGTGATAGAGTTTGTTCCGGATGAGCCACTGCAGCCCAATCAGTTCTATGATGTAAGTTTCAATCTTGCAAAAGTAACCAAAGTGAAGAAGGGATTTGAAAATTTCGATTTTCAATTCAGTTCATATCCTCAATCTATCTATGTACAAGTTGAAGGTCTTAAATCATATAACACCTATGGGTCAGAGTGGATGAAACTGACCGGGGTTGTTAAAACAGGTGATTTTGAAGACACTTCCAAAATACGGGAAGTTTTAAAGGCAGAATACCAGGGAAAGGAGCTTAAAATTAAATGGATGTTTGCCAATAATGGCAGAGAGTTTTATTTTTATATAGATAGTATCCAAAAGCAGGAGCAGAAGCAACTGGTAACATTAAAATGGGATGGCAAATCAATTAATGCTTTTGAGAAAGGGAGTGGCAGCTATGAAGTGCCTGCTATGGGCGACTTTTATGTTAATGAAGTCAATTTAGTTGACGAAGACGATCAGAGAGTCGAGTTGCTTTTTAGTGAGCGATTGCAACCGAGACAAAACTTAAACGGAATTATTAATGTTGAAGGTGTCGAAAAACCTACATATAGCATAGAAGGCAATGTACTTAAAATATATTTTGACACTCGGATTGTAGGCAATAAGGAGATTAATATCAGCACTGGTATCAAGAATTATGCTGGATATAAAATGAATGAACCATACAGTGTTAATTTAGAATTTCACAAAGCAAAACCAAGAGTAAGGTTATTTGGAAGCGGCAGTATATTGCCCAACTCACAGGGATTGATATTCCCATTTGAGGCGATAAACCTAAAGAAAGTGGATATTAGAGTGGTTAAAATTCTGGAAACCAGTGTGCATCAATTTTTGCAGGTAAACAATCTGGATGGCAGAAATGAGCTTACAAGAGTGTCAAAGAAGATTGCCGAAAAGACGATAGATTTAACCAAAGAAACAAAAAACGATTTAGGAAAATGGAACCCATTTGTTGTTGATTTATCCAGGCTCATGAGTCCTGAACCAGGAGCAATTTACAGAGTCAGTATTAAGTTTAATAAATCCTATGCAATTTGTGATTGTGATGCTGAAGAAACAGAACAGAGCGAAGAAACTTTAAATCAACAGACCAGTGCCTCCAATGAAATTGTATGGAATGAAGAAGGCTGGAATTCGTGGGGATATGACGAAGGATATGACTATTGGTATGATTACTATGAAGAAGAATCACCTTGCAGTTATCAATATTATTATGGCAAAAGTGTCAGTAGAAATATACTGGCTTCAAATATTGGCATGATATACAAACTCGATGAAAGTAAGTTGTCACATGCTTTTGTAAGCGATATGGTGACTGCCCAACCAATAGAATCTTGTACAATAGAGTATTATGATTTTTCAAAACATTTAATTGCAAAGGGAGTCACAGATAAAAACGGTATGTTGGAAATGCCATTGAAGTCTAAACCTTTTTTAATGATTGCAAGCAGTGGCAAGCATAAAGGTTATTTAAAACTACAGGATGCGTATGCCAATTCAATGAGCAAATTTGATGTAGACGGAGAGATTATTCAAAAAGGGATAAAAGGATTTTTCTATGGTGAAAGAGGCGTTTGGAGACCCGGTGATTCACTTTATCTGAATTTCATTTTAGAAGATAAACTTCATCAATTACCCAATAACTACCCTGTTAAGTTTGAATTGAGAGATCCCAATGGAGCAGTAGTTGCACAACATACGGATTTAAAGCCAGTTCAGGGATTTTATAGTTTTTATACTTCAACAGATGTTGATGCAGTGACCGGAAATTACCAGGCCTTGGCAATTGTCGGCAATCAGACTTATTATAAAACACTTATGATAGAAACCATTAAGCCAAACCGCTTGAAAATAAATATGGACTTACCAGAATCATTGTTTGGTAGCCGAATAGGTGATACCATAGGGAAAATGTCAGTAAAATGGCTTCATGGCGCAGATGCACCTAATTTAAATGCAAAGGTGGAAGTTGGGTTTAGCAGTATGAAAACAGTGTTTAAATCTTACAAAGATTATGTATTTGACTCACCTTTGAGAGAGTATGGTTATAGTAATTTTTTAATTTATGACTCAAAGCTGGACAGCAAAGGGAATGCATACATAAAGAAGTCTTTTGATGAGTCTAATAAATCTGCCGGTATGTTAAAAGCTAATTTTATAACCAGAGTTTTTGAGGCTGGTGGTGATTTTAGTACAGACAGATACAGTATCACCTACTCGCCATTCAGAACTTATATTGGTATGCAGTTAAACGACAAAGATGAGTGGCTAAGCACGGGTAAGAGCTATCCATTAAATTTGATTGCAGTAAATGAGCATGGAAAATCGGTAGATGTTCGTGAAGTTGAATTGAAATTATACAAGCTGGAGTGGCGCTGGTGGTATGAGTCTGACGAGGAAAATTTATCTGATTTCGTTTCAAGATCGAGTGCAATCATTTTAGCTGACACTTTAATGCAGGTTAATTCAAAGGGAAGTCATTATAATCTGTATTTTGGTAACCAGGAATACGGTCGTTATTTATTGGTTGCTACTGACAGAAAGGGCGGACATCAAACAGGTATGGTTATTCATGTTGATTGGGGCGATTGGGGAAGAGGCAACAAACGCAACAATGAAAATGCAAAAATGCTGAGTTTTTCGTTGGATAAAGAGAAGTACCAGCCTGGAGAGAAAATGCAAATAACAGTACCCTCAAATGAAGGAGGAAAGATATTGGTATCCATTGAAAACGGGAAGAAAGTAATGTTTAAAAATTGGTATAACAGCCTTACAAAGGAAACCAGAATAAGTATCCCGGTAACTAAGGAGATGTCGCCAAATGCCTACGCTCATGTTACAATGATTCAACCCCATATACAGACTAAAAATGATTTACCTATAAGAATGTACGGGGTAATACCATTAAATGTTGATGATCCGGAGACACATATTGAGCCTTTAATAGTTTGTAAAGACGAATGGGCACCGGAGTCTGTTTCAAAAGTCACTGTGAGTGAAAGGAGAGGATTGGGGATGACATATACTTTAGCCATCGTTGATGATGGTTTGCTTGACCTGACCAGATTTAAAACACCTCAACCCTGGAAAACATTTTATGCTAAAGAAGCATTGGGCGTAAAAACATGGGATATGTACGATCAGGTGATTGGTGCATATTCTGGCAAATTAGATAAATTAATCAGCATTGGTGGTGATGGTTCTGAAATGAATCCTGAAGGTGCCAAAGCCAATAGATTTAAACCAATGGTTCGGTATATAGGTCCATTTTACCTCGCACCGGGTAAGAAAGCCAGTCATAACATACAGGTTCCAAGCTATATTGGTTCCGTCAGAGTTATGGTAGTAGCAGGTAACGATAAAGGAGCCTATGGCAATATTGAAAAAACTATTAAAGTTAAGAAACCACTAATGATATTAGCAACATTACCGAGAGTAATGGGTCCTGGAGAAACCATACAATTACCTGTTGATGTGTTTGCGATGGAAGACCGGATAAAAAAAGTTAAAGTAAGGATAGAAACAAACCAGATTTTAAAATCTGAAGGGGCCAGTGAGAAAACAGTTGAATTTGTAAAAACCGGGGATGAAATTGTCAATTTTAAATTGAAAGTCAGTGAAGAAATAGGCATTGCAAGTGTAAGAGTGATTGCCGAATGTGGTAATGAGAAAACAGTTCAGGAGATAGAAATTGATGTAAGAGCTTCAAATCCAAAAGTGGTTGAATCCCAAGAAATGGTAGTTGCAGGAAACAAATCTGTTAACAGTCAGGTAGCCTTTAAAGGAATGAAAGGAACCAATAAGGTTGTTATTGAAGTATCCAGAATTCCATCCATTAATTTGAGCAACCGACTTGACTATATTATACAGTATCCGCACGGATGCATAGAACAAACCACATCTTCGGTATTTCCACAGCTATTTGTTCAGTCACTCTTGGATTTAGACAAGAAAAAGCAATTGGCAATTAGCAGTAATATTAAAGCAGGTATAAAGAGATTGCAGATGTTTCAAACATCAACAGGTGGTTTCTCTTACTGGCCGGGAGAATCTTACGTAAGTGAATGGGGTACCAATTATGCAGGTCACTTTATAATTGAAGCAGAAAAGCAAGGTTATGTAGTACCTTCAAGTTTAAAAAACAGATGGATAAAGTATCAGACTAATATGGCTAAATCCTGGAACTACAATAATAATCCATACGATCATAGCTATGCCTCGGAATCTTACTTACACACTCAATCTTATCGCTTGTATACACTGGCTTTGGCTGGTAGTCCGGAGTTGGGTTCTATGAATAAATTGAGAGAAGAGCGCAATCTTAGTGGGGTAATGGCCTGGAGATTGGCTGCAAGTTATGAATTGATAGGTCAGCATGAAGTGGCATTACAAATTGTTAAAAACCTAAAGACAACAGTACCACCATACCGCGAGTATTCTTATACATTTGGATCGGATTTCAGGGATCAGGCCATGATTTTAGAAACAATGAGCCTGTTAGGTCAGGAAGACAAAGCTATCGATTTAGCTGCAAAAGTGTCAAATACCATGGGTGCAGATGAATGGTTAAGTACACAAGAAACAGCCTATGGATTGATTGCGTTGTGTTCTTTTGCCAATATGAGAAATCAGGTTAGTGATATGAACTTTAAAGTAAAATGGAACGGAAAAGAATTAGGTGGAACAAGTAAAAAGAAAATCTATTTGATTGAAATGCCTGAAAGTCAATTGTCAGGTGTTAAATCTTTGCAGTTTATAAATAATGGAAAGTCCAATCTTTATGTAAAAGTCTTGACTGAGGGAGTGCCAATGACCAGTGATACCAGAAATTTCAACAATCATATATCAATGTCTGTCTTGTATAAGGATTTAAACGGGCAGTTATTGGATGTGAGTAAACTGGCACAAGGCAAAGACTTTGTTGCAGAGGTAACTATTGTTAATTCCGGAAAGAGAGGGCATTTAAGAGAAATGGCATTGACTCAAATATTCCCAAGTGGTTGGGAGATCAGAAATGACCGGTTTTTAGGTGAGAATTCGACAGATAATGTTAGATACAAAGATTATCGCGATGACAGAGTTTATAGTTATTATGATTTACCACAAGGTTCAAAGACCACAGTGACAATCAGATTAAATGCGACCTATTTAGGAAGATTTTATCTGCCAACCATATATACAGAAGCTATGTATGACAAAACAGTGAGCGCAGGACTGGCAGGAAAATGGATTGAAGTGCTTCCGTTTAATTCTGATATTGCGAGAAGATAGATGAATTGATAGATGGAAATATACTATGAGTGTTATAAGAGATTATTGTATCACTCATAGTTTTTCTATCATATCCAGTACTTGAGATTTTTTGCGGGTGGATACCGGAATTACATGTCCGTTTTCCATTCGTATTGAGCCACCATCTGTTTTGATGAATTCACATAAAAAGGCTGTGTTAATCAAATGAGATTGATGCACTCTAAAAAAGCCATGGTCATTTAACAAATCTTCAAATTCCTTTAAAGTTTTGGTGACCATTAATTTTTTACCATCTACAAAATGGAATTCAGTATAGTTGACATTGCTTTCACAACGAATAATATCTGCAATATTTACAACATGGATTTTTTCCTGAGTATGCAAAGCTAAGCGAGTTTGTTTGTTGCCAGCTTTAAGTGATTCGTTTAGTAATTTGTATTTTTCGTTTTCACTGCTTGATTTTTCTCTTAATTTTTGAACCGCCAGTTTTAATTCGTCGGGGTCGACAGGTTTTAAAAGATAATCGATAGCTGCATATCTGAAAGCCTTTATGGCATGCGCATCTGAAGCGGTTATAAAAATAATCCTGAAATTAATTTCCTGTATAAGATCCAGTAAATCAAAGCCACTGCCATCCTGCATTTGAATATCTAAAAACACGACATCCGGATGGAGATTTCTTAGTAGTTTGACCCCTTCTACCACACCTCCTGCTTCACCAATGATTTCAATATCCGGTGTATAAACTTCAAGGTCTTTTTTCAATGTGATGCGGGCTTGTTCTATATCATCAATGATTACTGCTTTCAACATATTATATTATGGGTATTCTAATTTCAACTTTAGTTCCTGTTGCTTTGCCGTTCTTGTCTTTCAGGTCAAATATTTCAAGTGGTTTTTGATTGATTTTTTCTCTGAATATTTCTAATCTTTCTTGAGTGACAAGCATAGCGGTTGATTTGTGATAGGTTTCTTTACTGTGTTGTTTGTTTTTTTCGGATGCCTCTCTGCCAATGCCATTGTCTTCAACAGAACAAACTAAAACACCATTCTCTTCAAACATACTCACTTTTATGTGTCCTTTGGTATTTAAATCATTTTTAAGGCCATGTTTAATTGCATTTTCGATAAAAGGTTGCAGTAACATCGGCGGTATTTGAATGAAATCTCTTTCCAGATTTTCCTGAACATCTATGGTATAATCGAATTTATCACCATTACAAAATTTCTCAATTAGAAGATAATTTTCAAGAGTATTGATTTCTTCTTCGAGTGTTATAAAAGTACTTCTTGAATTATCAAGAATCTGGCGCATTAGTCTTGAAAATTTGGCCAGGTAATATCTGGCTGATTGCTCCTGATTGGTGCCTATCTGTGACTGAATAGAGTTTAAGGCATTAAAAATAAAATGAGGATTCATTTGCAATCTCAATGCTTTTTGTTCAAGTTCAATTAATTCCTTTTCGAGTTTAAGTTTTTCTTCAATCTCAGATGCTTTTCTTCGTATAGCTTTAATTCTTAATCTGAACAGCCATAGTATCAGTCCTGAAATCATTAAGAAACCTAAAATCATCACCCATGGTTTTCGCCAAAATGGAGGTTTTATACTGATCCAGATTTTCTTAGGATGCGCGTTCCAAATACCTTCTTCGTTACAGGAAATGACATTAAAAACATAATCACCATAAGGAAGATTTGAATAAGTCACTGTGTTTTGTTTGGAAGGTGGTGACCAGTTTTCATCAAATCCATCGAGTTTCCATTTATAAGAAACAGCCTCAGGATTACTGAAATTAATACCTAAAAAATCAAAGGTTAAGTGATTTTTATTATGTGGCAATTCTATTGAACTTATTGTGTTCCAGTCGCCAATTAATTTGTTGTATACAGTTTTGGAGAGAGGTTCATAAAACAGGCGGACATTAATAAAATTTAAAATGGGCTCACTTAGATTTTTATACTTATCCGATGACAAATATCGAATCAATCCGTTGATTGTACCAAACCAAATAGTGCCATTTGGTTCTCTAAACACTGAATTCTGACAGGTTTCAATACCGGTAAATCCTTCGCCTTTACTAAAGTGTTTTACCTGGATTATTCTATATGCTTTATCGTGCTGTATAAGATCCAATCCGGTTTCACTTCCAGCAAAAATCCGGTCCTTTTCATCAATGACCAGAAGATAAATATTTGATGAATTTAACCCATCTTTATAATCATAAGTTATGATACCTGATTGCCCCTGATAGATTGGCATGCAAGCAATACCGCTACCTGCAGTTCCAATCCATATATATCCATTGTTGTCTTCTGTAATACACCTGATAGAGTTGGAAGGTAATCCATCGTTTATGGAATATGAGTTTTTGGAAGCTTGATATTTTTCAATATATGAAATACCATTGTTTTCAGTTCCGTACCAGACTCTTCCGGTTTTATCCAAATGTAAACCTGAAATTCTGTTTCCTAACAAACCATTTGAAATTTGAAGTTGTATAACTGCAGAATCAAGATTTTTGCTATTCAGAATGAAAATACCTGTTCCGGCAGTTGCAACAAAAATATTGCCATTGAAATCATTGACAATGGCCCGTATATATTTTTTTTCAAGTGCTTTAACCGAATAGAAAGTATCCGATTGAAATACAAATAAACCATTGGCTTCAGTTCCCAACAGAATTCTTCCCTGATTGTCCTCAGCTATAGCCTTTACTTTATAATCTCCAAAACCATCTTTATAACCATAGGAAACAAACTTCCCACTGTCAAGAATACTAAAACCCTTATCTGAATTACCAATAAACAATCGGTTTTTACTGTCTTTAAAAATACTGTAAATAAAATTTCCGGCCAGTCCAGAATTTTTATCATAGGTGGTAAATTGATTGCCAAAATAATTACAGATGCCACCACCGGAAGTACCAAACCAAAAGTTGCCATTTCTGTCTTTTGCAATACTTCTGACATGGTTATTGCTCAAGCCCTCATTTTCTCCAATCCAGTTTAATGTTTTTGCCAATTGGTTGTATACTGCAACGCCACTGTTGAGAGTAGCAATCCATATATTACCGGCATCATCAAAATAGATATCGAATATACTTTGAGTATTGAGTTTTGTATCCTGAATTCTTAGGGCAGAGTCATTGCGAACAATAAATAAACCATTGTTGTATGTTCCGAGCCAAACCTGACCGATTTTATCACTTTTAATAGCATTTACAGAACCTGTCTGCATTTTCTTATACAGTCTGTCAACGTTATAAGATTTTCCATTGTAATTAATCTTATATAATCCATTAGCTGTGCCATACCAGATTTGATTGTTTTTATCTATATGGATGGTATTGATCATCATGGATTTTTCACCCAATTGATTGGAAATATTGAATATTTTTCCTTCTTTGAAAGTATAGACACCCTGGTTGCTTGCCAGCCAGATTTCATTGGAGCCCACTGCTATATCCAGAACAGAAAATTGAATGGTATCGCCTGTTCTGACGCCATAATTCTGAAATGAGATACCATTAAAGACACAAAGACCATTATTGGTTCCAATGAGTAATTTACCATCTTTGTTTTCTTTAATACAATAGATGTAATTGCTGCTCAGCCCTTCCTTTTTTGTATATGTTGTAAATTTAAATCCATCAAAACAGGTAATGCCACCACCTCTGGTTCCCATCCAGAGATAGCCTCTGGAGTCCTGTAGAACGCTATAAACCTGAGATTGTGCGATGCCATCTTTAACAGAGTAATTTCTGAAATTAAATTGTTGTGCTTCCAGTGAATTTAACTGAAGACAAAGCAGGAACAGTATAATTTGTTGGCGAATTCTCAAACTTATCGATTGATCAAAGATATACAACAAATTTCAATTATCACCCGACGAATAATAAAACCGGGAAATTATTAATTATTTTTAATAGAGATTTGAATGAAATAAATGAAAACAAAGGGACTCAAATCAAATTTGAAAAGACTGGCAATTTTATTGACATTAATTTGGTTGGTATGGTTTGTCAATTGTTTGCCAAGCAAACCATTTTCCAGTCACTTATCTACAGTATTGCTCAGTTCAGAAGGTGATTTACTGGGAGCTAGAATTGCAGATGATGGCCAATGGCGGTTTTCTCCTGCAGATACCGTACCCTTAAAGTTTAAAATATGCATTACAGAGTTCGAAGACCGGGGTTTTTATTTGCATCCTGGTATAAGCATGAAGGGAATTATCCGGGCGATGAAACAAAATATTTCAAATCGCAGGGTTGTAAGTGGTGGCAGCACAATCACAATGCAGGTAGCAAGATTGATGAGAGGTCAGCGTTCCAGAAACATTAAGAGTAAATTTATTGAGATGAATATGGCCTTAAGAATGGAAGTGAAATATTCGAAAGAAGAGATATTGAATTTTTATGCTTCTAATGCGCCATTCGGCAATAATGTAGTAGGTTTGGAAGCAGCTTCATGGAGGTATTTTTCAAGACCATCAGGCATGTTAAGCTGGGCAGAATGTGCTGTATTGGCAGTCCTTCCCAATGCCCCCGGTTTAATATATCCCGGGAAAAATCACGATGCCTTACTGGCTAAAAGAAACAGATTGTTGAAGCGATTATATGACAGAGGAATCTTAAGTAGTACAACATACAAACTTTCACTTCTGGAGCCGTTGCCGGATAAGCCATTACCGCTGCCTGATAAATCTTCACATTTATTGGAAAAGATGATCAAGGAGGGTAAAAAAGGAAAGACTATAGTCAGTACAATAGAAATTAACTTTCAGAAAAAAGTGGAGGATTTGTTAGCCAACCGGATGACCTGGTTAAGAGATAATAAAATTTACAATTCAGCGCTTTTAGTCACTGAAACCAAGACAGGGAAAGTCATTGCCTACATTGGTAATTCGATGAACAGAAGTCAGACCGGACATTCCGAACAAGTAGATTGTATTATGGCACCCAGAAGTACCGGAAGTATTTTAAAACCTGTTTTATATGCAAAAGCACTGGAAGAAGGTTTGATAACACCTGAAGCATTGCTATTCGATGTTCCTTCCTATTTCAACGGATTTTCACCTAAGAATTTCAACTATAAATACGATGGTTTGGTGCACGCCAATGAAGCCCTGAGCAGAAGCTTGAATATACCATTTGTCAGATTACTCAGCGATTACGGGTATGAAAAATTTTATCACGATTTAAAGGGATTGGGAATACATACATTAAACAACCCTGCTTCACATTATGGTTTATCTATGATTTTAGGTGGTGCAGAGGCAAGATTATGGGATTTGACTGCATTGTACCAGAGAATGGGTGCAGAACTCATTGGCAAGGGTGTTTCTAAAGTGCATGTTGATTCAAAAGACACTGCTGTTGATTTTCAAGGTAAATTTACTAAAGCGAGTTTGTATGCAACCTTCAATGCCATGACTGATTTAGGGCGACCAGATGAGGAGGGCAATTGGATGTTATTTGATGAGAAAAAGAAAATTGCCTGGAAAACAGGTACCAGTTTTGGATTCAGAGATGCCTGGGCGATTGGTGTTACACCCGATTATACGGTGAGTGTTTGGGTAGGAAATGCCGATGGAGAGGGTCGTCCGGGGCTGACTGGTATTAAAGCAGCAGCACCTATATTGTTTGATGTATTCAGACAATTACCAGTGAAAAGTGTTTGGTTTAATGAACCGATTTCGGAGATAAGGGTAATAGATATTTGCAGAGTTAGCGGACAAAGAGCAGGAAAATATTGCAAAGAAGTGTACAAAAGACATGTGCCTGCAACGTGTTTGGAAACGGTTTCCTGTAGTTATCACAAACAGATTTTTTTAGATAAAACAGGTAAATACAGAGTAGATTGTGAATGTGAATCTCCTTTTGATATTCAAAAAGCAACCTGGTTAGTTATTGCTCCAGGTATCGAAAAATACTACAAAATATCGCATCCGGAGTATAGTTCACTGCCTGAATACAGAGCAGACTGTAATAGGGGAAAACACGAAAAACCATTGCATATATTGTATCCACGACCAGGTACTAAAATTAAACAATCAAAAGGAATTGAAGGAGGAATGGGTAGTGTAATATTTGAAATTGCACACAGACAGGCTGGAATCAAGATATACTGGCATATTGATGATGCTTATATTGGAGAAACTTCAGAACTGCATCAAATGAAAGTTACACCAGAACCAGGTCATCACAAATTATTAGTAATGGATGAAAATGGGATGACTCAAATGTTAGAATTTGAAGTGGTTTTGTAAAGGATTTACTCACTAACGTACACCCTTTTTACTCTTTGCGAGATAGATGTGAGAATTTCATAAGGTATGGTTTGAAGTGTTTGCGCTATTTCTTCAATTGGCCTTTCTTTACCAAAAATAATCACTTCATCTCCTTCATCACAAATGATATCTGTAACATCAACCATACACATATCCATACAGATATTACCTGTTATTGGCGCCAGTTTTCCGCTGATATATACGGAACCTTTGCCATTGCTAAGCGCTCTGTTTAAACCATCTGCATATCCAAGAGACAGGATAGCTATTCTCCTTTCATGATTTGCAATTGATTTGCGTGAATACCCGATACTTTCATTGGCAGAAATCATTTTAATCTGAGATATAGTGGTTTTGAATGTAAACACAGGTTCAAGTAAATGCTTAAATGCACCTGTAGGGTCAATGCCATATATACCAATGCCTATCCTTACCATATTAAGTTTGTTCTGAACAAATCTTAAAGCGGCCGCTGTATTGCTGATGTGTTTTATAGGAGAATATCCAATTGCTTTTTCAATCTTTTCAGACATATCATTCATCTGTTGAAACTGCATTAAGGTAAAGTTGTCATGAACAGCTTCATCGCTGGCAGATAAATGAGAAAAGACTGACGCAATCTGTAAATGGGGAAACTGTTGAATTAACTGTAGCATATCTTCAATATCCTGATTCATGAATCCTAATCTATGCATTCCGGTATCCAGCTCAATATGAATTCGAACGTTTTTGTTTCCTTGTTCAAGGGAATACAGAGCTATTGACTTTAACTGATTGACACTAAAAACAACAGGTTCCAAATTCTTATCCAGCAACTGAAAGTATGAATCTTCTTCCGGATTCATGACCATAATTGGGGTATTAATGCCACTATTTCTTAATGCAACGCCTTCATCTGTGTATGCAACAGCCAAATAATCAACTTTATTACAAATCAATTTGGCCATTTCGTAGGTTCCGCTTCCATAGGCAAATGCTTTAACCATGGCCATCACCTTTATTTCAGGTGATAGTCTGGATTTAATGGCATTTAGATTATGCAGAGCTGCACTCAAATTAATTTCAAGTACCGAGCCATGCGTTTCTTGTTGTAATTTTCTTACAATCTTTTCAAAGGCAAATTTTCTGGCACCTTTAATTAATATGCTTTCATCTTTAAAAGCTGAAACAGAAATTAATTCAATAAATTCATTTGTGTCATTATAATGTTTAAACTCAAATTCACTTTCAAATTTGGAAGTTTGAGTTTTGAAATCCGGCCCAATAGCTATAAGTCTGTAAATGCCCTGATCTTTAAGCATACGTTTTACATTTGCATATAATAAATCGGAGGGCAGCCCACTTTCTTCAATATCAGAAAGAATAACAGTTTGGTTGCTGTGAATGGATTGTTGTTTAAGAAAATTCAGAGCCACACCCAATGCATGTAAATCATTGCTATAGCTATCGTTTACCAGCAAGCAATTATGAATACCTTTCTTGAGTTCTAATCTCATACTAACAGCTTGTAAATTTGAAAATACTGAAGCTTTAAATGAATCAAGATATAGGAGGGTTAAAGCGCAAAGACAAGCATTTTCAACTGAAGCATCATCAATAAAAGGGATATTAAATGCTAAAGGTTCGTTCTTGAATAGCGCTGTAATATATGTGGATTTACCTTTTATTTCTTTACTTGTAATATTTAAATCAGATTTCGGATTGTTGAAGTCGTAACATAGAATATTTCCTGAGTAATATTCAAATACTTTAGCGTTATATTGTGTTATAAGACATTTAGTATTGGCAAATAATTTCAGTTTTTCCTGAAGTTTTTGTTCAGGGTTGTCGAAGCCTTGATTGTGTGCCGGCCCCAGATGTGTCAGAATGCCGATATCCGGCTTTATCATAGCCTCAAGTGCATCCATTTCACCGGTTGTTGATATGCCGGCCTCAAAAATACCCAGATCAAAATGATTGTCCAGAGGCCAGATAGATAATGGTACACCAAGTTGACTGTTATAGCTTTTTGGACTATAACAAATATGTAAGTCATCGGGGAGTAATTGAACCAACCATTCTTTTACAATTGTCTTTCCATTACTTCCTGTAATTCCTATGATGTTATGAGTATATGTTTGTCTGATACCAGAAGCAATTTCCTGAAGAGCTTTAAGGGTGTTTTTAACCAACAGGAAACAAACTTCCTCCTGTTGGTAATTTTCGGGAACTTTTTCAACTACGAAAGCTTTTACACCTTTGCTTATTAGTTCTGGAATATACTTATGGCCATTGTTATGAGGGGTTACAATGGCAAAAAAGATGGTATTGTCAGGATTATTAAGTAATCTGCTATCGATGAGAGGTTCCCAGTTGTTTTGGTTAAGATCTGTTTTGCCAAACAATTGTGCGGAACAATAATGCGCTATTTGATGAAGTGATTTCAATTCTATCGCAAACCTAAAAAGATTTCATGAATTAAATGAATATGATTTGATAAATTTTCTTTAGGTTCGCCAAAATCATGTCAGGAGAATTAAAGCAAAAGTTAGGGATGTTTTCGGCCATTATGGTGGTTATTAGTGCAATGATTGGCAGCGGAGTTTTTAAAAAGATTTCGGTTATGAGTAATGAGTTGCATAGTAGCACTATGGTTTTATTGGCCTGGGCTGCAGCCGGATTGATTACTCTGATGGGTTCAATAAGTAATGCCGAGGTTGCCGGAATGATTGCAAAGCCAGGAGGTCAGTATGTGTATTTTCAGAAAATGTATGGTAAACTATTTGCATTTTTATTTGGATGGGCTTCATTTTCAGTTATCCAAACTGCTACAGCAGCTTCAGTAGCTTATGTTTTTGCCGAATCAGTCAATAATTTAATACCACTTCCTGTTCTACCCGAGGATTGGTCAAATATTGTTGTTTTCAGTGTCAACAATTTTCAACTGATGCCATTTCATAATTTTGGTGTTAAAGCTTTGGCTGTTGGTTTGGTAATTTTGCTTTCAGTAATCAATTATTATGGAATTGATTATGGTGAACGAATTAGCAATATACTTGGAGCCACTGTTGTAGTGGGTATTCTGGCAGTGATATTAATTGGATTTTTAGCGAAGGATAATCCGGATGTAGCTGAACAAAGTGTTGTAGCTGCAGATAAAACAATCAGCATTGCTTCTTTTTTTGCGGCGATGATGGCCGCCTTTTGGGCATTTGAGGGTTGGAACAATGTTGGTTTTTTGGGCGGAGAAATAAAAAATCCTAAACGCAACATTCCGATTGCACTTAGTGTGGGCACTATCATTGTAATGACTTTATATATTCTTGCCAATGCTGCCTTTTTGCAAATGGGATCAATTCCTTTCTTTGAGCATTTGGCAACAGAGCAAAATAAAATTGCAGCAGTAGAGGCAATGAATCAGATTTGGCAATATGGTGGGCTTTTTATTTCATGTTTGATTTTGGTAAGTACATTTAATAGTACCAATAACTCCTTGATGACAGCGCCAAGAATATATTATTCTATGGCAAATGATGGACTTTTTATCAAGTCAGCTGGTAAATCTCATCACAAATACTTAACGCCTCACCGCTCAATTATTTATCAAATGATCTGGTGTTCTATGCTAGTTATAAGTGGCAGCTTTGATATGCTAACAGAAATGCTGGTATTTATTGCTTTTATTTTTTACGGATGTGGGGCATTTGGAGTAATCGTTCTAAGAAAGAAAATGCCAGATGAACCTCGACCATTCAAAGTGCCTTTGTACCCATTTATACCTTTGGCTTTTACAATTTTTAGCGCCTTTTTGGTTTACTATTCAATTTCTGAATCACCAGGCAATGCTAAAGTTGGTTTGTTCTTGCTGAGTTTGGGTTTGCCTCTCTATTATTACTTTAAAAAACAAGGACTGCTAAAGGATTGATCCTTCAGCATTAAAGAGTAGTAAATAGTCTTTAAACAGCTATTTTTTTGACTTACTGTCTATTCTCTCATCATATTCTAAAAATGCTGCCAGAATAAGTTGAGAATAGTTCTGTGAAGATGTCTGGAATCTACCTGCAGAGGTTACCCACATTTGCTGTATTAATCCCATTCCGGGAGAAGGTTGAGGAATCGCAGATAATGCCAGTTTGACGTTACCCGCACCTGCATTATAAATATGCATAACAAATAATCTAAACCAAAGATCTTTTTCATTATAAGCTATGCCTTTCTCATCCAGCATCATTTTAGCATAAGGTATACAGATGGATTTTATAAGCATAGATGCTGCGTAAGCTGAACGATTAAAGTTTTTTCTTTCATCAATTTTTTTATTGACTTTCAATCCATAATTCTTAGCAACACCTTTCATCAATTGGAAAGGGCCATAGGCACCAGCAGGTGATTTTTGCAACTGATTTGGGCTTTCAATTAATAAAATGGCTTTGGCGTACCAACCATCTACACCATTTTTTTCAAACTCGCTTATGCCTAATGGAATATTTGGTGCTACCTTTTCAAAATTATAAAAGAAACTTTTTCCCATTGTACCAACGATTCGAGGGGAATCGATGATATTGTGAATACGCTTAAAACTATCCAGTATTTTACCTTTAAATTCAGGTTGATAACCATACCAGGTTCCAGCATGCATAGTTGCCAAAATTGTTCGTGAGTGATGAACATTAACTAAACAACTGTCTTTATGGAGATTCATAATTTTTCTCCAAAAAATAACCTGAGGTAATTCATGTAACCCTAAGTCGTATATTTCATTGGCACTGGCACTATTGTTTGCATTGTTGGTTGAACCTGATTCGGGCTCTGTAAATGCCGAAATGATAGTTAAAACAAGGACACTGTATATGATTTTTAGGCGCATTTTATCTTAATAATACTATTTTACCTGTTGCATGTTTGAATAATTCATTGTTAGCTTTATCAGCATTTAAATCGCTGCTGACGCTATCACTTTCTAGCTGGCCAATTTCTTCACCATCAACTTTAATTGTCACAGTGTATAGATATACACCATTTGAAAGTCTGTCTCCATATTCATCAGTACCATCCCATACAATTTCCGTGATATTGTTGCCAATGTGTATATCACCTAAGTCTTCAATATTGAGTTCCTTAACTACCTTGCCGGTAATGGTCATAATTTTTATATTAATATAATCCGGCACTTTTGACCCCGTCAATGTAAATACAAATCTCATTGCTGTGGTGAATGGATTTGGATAAGGATAGAAATTTGTTGCAGATGCCTGGCTGATAACAGTAAAGTTTATAAGGTATTCGGTAGTTCCGGCATTTGTTCCATTGGCGTCGTTCGATTGCACCTTAAGTGTATAAATCCCATCACTTAAATTTTTAGGGCTGAATTCAGCTCTGGCCATATTGTATGCAGATGTAGCAGGATAGAATTTGACTCCAAAAGAATCAAAGTCTATTAACTCGAAAGTCGTGCTATTCGGTTTCTTTAACCAGATTTTGATTCCATTGGTATCCTTTTGCAAGTTAAGTTGGTTCTCATCTTTACTGGTTATAACAATAGTTGGATTGGATGAAACTATTTCGCCATTAGTGATATGTCTTCCATCAAAAGTAACATCCAGTAAAGGATTTATTTTATCTTCATCTATAAAGAAATATCGCAATGCAGAGTTGTTGATAAGAGATAATTCAGGAATCAGCGACTTATTATTGTCATCAAAATTAACCAATATTAAATAGGCGAAACGGCCTTTAAGAATATTGGTTGGCATATTGGTTTTAATAGTAAACAGTTTATCGGGATGCAGAGAATCGGCCAGATAAGAGGTCTTCTTATAAACGGTATCTTTAGAATCTACATTGAATATAATTTCCTGATATTTCAAACCTCTTGGGAAAGCCAATTTTGAAATATTCATAAAGCTAATTTCATAGTTGAAGTTTTCTCCCTGTTTAAGGGTATCTCTCCATACAATTGATGTGACATTTGGATTTAGCGTACCTTCAGGAACATCATTAGCTGATACTCTCCAGTGTTTCAATTGAGGAGGCGTATAATTATCCTGATCGTCAAATACTCCTTCAAGATAGATGTTAGGGAATCTTTTTGCATCTATAAAACTCAAATCTGTAGCATCTACAGACACATATTCGGCAACCAATGAATCTTTACCAGTATTGGAAATACCATGAATGTTCACATAAAAATTATCTCCTGGTTTGATATCCTGAGATTTTGTATAGAAATAGATGTTGTGCCACTCAGTGGTCGGTCCTATTAATTCAGTTTTAAGAGTTCCAAAATTTTTCTTACCAATCATCTCCATCTCAATTTCAATGTATCCACCTGTGCCGTCATTGTAATGTCCGGTATCTTCAATAGCAGTTCCAGGTGCAGCACCTTTCTTGCCAATCATAGCAAATGAAGTGAGGTTTGTTTGCATTTCACGGAACAATTTTGAACCTAATTTGTCAAAAGCATTAATAACATTTTGGGAGACAGTCAAACGACCTATGGAACTACTGTTACAAATTGCCACATAAGTACTATCCGGGATAGAGTCTACCCAACGTAAGAATTGACTTTCATTTGCTGGTTGAAGGCTGAAGCTATATGCATTGGTACCATCTTCGTAATAATTTAAACCGTAATAGATATTCGGATTAAAGATGCCTGGTAATTTGAACTGCTGTAAGCTGTTTCGGTCGAATAAAACAGCTACAATCGTATTATTAGGAGCACCAGGGTTTAATGAAGTGGCACCATGACCACCTTTTTTGACACCAAAATTTGGTTTTTTATCCAGATAAGTGTTAACGAAAACTTTTTCTGAAGTACTGGAAAAATCAAATTCTCTTGCATTCTTATCCAATACTATATTATCAAGACGACTACTTGGATAGAATTGAGGAAAATGTGACTGTGACCATCCAGGTTCGTTGTCAAATATATGTATAAAGCTCCTCTGATCCGGCATTCCTCCTATTGTTGAACCAGTTTCAAGTCTGGCGCTCCAATAATAAACTATACTGTCTTTATTGCCCAAAAGCTTCACTTTCCAACTCTTTGTCTGACCAACAATAGAACCTGAGGAAAAAGTTTTCTTCCATGGACTATTGAATTGATCGGATGTGTCAATTTCAAAATAGAATTTATTGTTGACATTAAATAAGTTGAGAGTCTGAGCAATTAATTCTATTGTATCATTATCAAGGTGGCTAACAATATCATACCGTTTAGGATAGACAAGATTTATTCCAGTACCGGGTACCAAAACGTTTTTGACAGCAATGTTGTTGGTATAGGTTACTTCACTTGGATTTTTATCATAATTCACATCAATTGTAAATTTGTTCATCCCGGCTGAAGCAGCATCTTTGGATTTAATATACAAATAAACTGTATCACGATAAGGAATTACAGGAACTCTGAATGTATGAGTAGTTACAAGGAAATTATTTGGATAAACTCTTTCAATTTTAATGTTTATAGAGTCGGTAGTACCACATTTTCCTCTGTTTTCTATAGGTACAGCGACTGCGAATGAATCGCTGACAGCGGAGTAATTTTCAGGATAGAAGAAGATTTCTGATTCTTTGATTTGATAATCCGGCAATTGAGGCTGGAACCAGTTGAGAGAAGGGTCACCCTGTAAAAACAACACTCTGGATTGAATGATGTTCAACTCGTCATTAGGATTTCCGGTTAATGCAAGCATATCCTGAATGGCCTCACCAATAGTATAACTTCCATTAAACTTGTCCTGAAATACCAGCTCATACAGTTTTTGAATTTGCTCATCAACTTTACTTAATTCAGACAATGAAGTCTGAGCTATGAATGCAATCGGTCCTTTTTTCTGAGCTTTCATAAAGTTTTCACTTGAAAGCTTAATATTTTTATCGGGTGGTCCGGTACAAGGATTACCTATACTGCAACCATTAAAATAGAAAACCGGATATTTAAATTGATTTCTATACTCGTTAGTATCCCCGATATCTATATCAGTCACCGCCTGACTACCATGCCCTAAAAAGGTCAGCATTTGAACACCTGCGTTGACACCATCAATAGCCTTTTGTTTGATAAATGGCTCAGATATACCAACCGATGATTTAGTATACGTTGCAACCTGTCCACCTAATGGGCATCTAGTGACATTTTCACCTGCATTATCGAGTCTGTTTTTAATTATTGTAGCCTGAACACCATTATCTCCTCCGGCTAAGTGCATGACATTTTTTCTCCAGAATTCATTGGTAGTAGCTTCATATTCCATGAGTTTATTGAGGTAAGTGCCAAAATCAACTGCACGATCTACAGTTAAACGACCAATGGCAACAACAGGAGAGAGACCAGAACCATTGATATCAGTGGCAAACATATTATCTGAAGCTGGAACGCCAATGGAAGGAACAAGATTATTGAGGTAGTTATTACCCACTCTCACTAAATTGGTTTGATAACCTCTTCCAACGATGAAAATATATTTCAAAGTTGTATCACCATTTTCTTTCAGATATCTGATATATCTTCTGATAGCTATTGGATGAGGGACACCATAGGAGAAATGCTCGTAAAGCTGATGAATGTTAATGATTGTATTCGGGCTGGTAAGAGTAGAAGACTGTCTAAGCAACAAATAGTCAGAAGAATATTGTCCTACAAATCTATTGGTTGTCAGCAGTACCAATCTGTTTTTATTGATTTCCTTGGTTGGATCAAAAGTTATAAAACTCTGGTCATCTAAGGCTTCCGGACTTATTACTGCTTGAATATCATTTTCAACCAGGAAGTTGGTTTCCAATGAATCGTGAATATAGTATTCTGAATTGTTAGAGCTAGGAGGCATAATCGCTCTAACAGTTGTCAGATCGAACTTTTGACCTCTGACCCTGTAGTCGTTGGTTAAATCATAATAAATAGGTTCTGTTTTGGTGTTAGCATAGTTATACCAAACAACTAGTTTAGGGTTATTGTCTCCCTGAATTTTAAATTTAAAAGATGATTTACCATTTAAATCGAAATTCCTAGGATAGGTCATGCTGACATAATTGACCGCATGAGCCTGATAACCTACACCCGAAATGAACTGCGGTTCGAATCTAAAATAAGTTTCATTTGCTCCTACCTGCCCACTGCTGAGGGTAAAACTCTTTTTAATGATTTTGTACCCATAAAAAGTGGTGTCAAAAATCTGGGAGTAAGAGAAATTATCTGTACTGGTTTTAAGAACAAAACGATGGTCTTTTTTAATAACAGATGTGTCGTATTTGATGCTGGCACCTACAGATGAAAAGCTAAACACTGGAGCTGGTCCGGAGGAATTATAGAATCTGCTTTCAACCGGAGCAAGCCATGTTGAGTAGCTGGTACCAAAACCAAAAGGGATACTTGCATAACCTTCGGCTTCGGTATATTCTGGGTTACTGGCTTCGGACCCTGCAACATCAAATCCTTTACCATAATTGTAATTGGTATTGAATTGAGTAAAGGATTCGTGAAGGAAATAAGGTACTTCAGTGTATGAACCATAGGATGTGTTGCTATAGTTCTTCATGTGTCTTGGAGTAACAGGAGAGCTGGATGGAAGGAATGTAAGATAATAACAGGATGTATCTGTTATCATGCTAAATCTATCATTAGCGAGATGATTTGGGTTTTTATACAATTCTTTATCAAGTTCACCATCATTTAATCCAGCATAAAATTCAATGAAATCTGAAGTGTTAAAGATATTGTCTTCCTCGCCAGCTACATAAATAGGAATTTCCTTTCCTTTGTAAAACATTTGCCATTTTTTTGGATTGACAGTAGAAAGGTCAAGATTCATATCTACTGCTGCCGGAATTAATCTTGGTCGGTCAATACGATAAATTCCGGTTCTGCCGATTTTTATCTTAAAATATTTCTGATCCGACTTGATCCATTCGTTGCCATAGTTTTGAGCATTAGTAATAGAAACAAAGAGTAAAAAGCACCAAAAAAGTATCTTTCTCATGTGTGTGTGTAGTGTATATTTACAAATATATGCAATTTTGCGGTAATCAGACAGCAAAAAATATGCAAAACATAAGCCCTCCCGTCCTTTATTTAATACCTGTTCCAATTGCTGAAGGTGATTTGGATTGGATAATACCTTTAAATGTAAAGAATGAAATTATTAACTTACAGTATTTTATAGTAGAAAATGCCAAGTCAGCCAGACAGTTTTTAAAGCAAGTTAATCCTGATATAAATTGGGGTGAAATTGTGATAGTTGAGATGGATAAACACAAGGGATATGAACAAAATGAGGATATCCTAAACATAATGAAAAGCAGTCATAAAGTTGGTTTGATGTCGGAAGCTGGTATGCCTTGTATTGCCGATCCGGGCCATCATATAGTAAGATTGGCTCAATCCAAAGGGTGGAAAGTTAAACCAATGGTTGGCCCATCATCGATATTGTTGGCTTTAATTTCAAGTGGAATGAATGGCAATTGCTTTAAGTTCAATGGTTATTTGCCTTCAAAACCAGAAGAAAGAAAAAAAGCTTTGCAACAATTGGAGAAAGAAAGTCAGTCCTGTACCCAGCTATTTATTGAAGCTCCATACAGAAATGACAAAATGATTAATGATTTGTTGCAAGTTTTAAAACCAGAAACACGACTCTTAATTGCCTGGGATATTACAGGAAGTCATGAAAACCTGATTTCAAAAAAAGTGAGTGAATGGAAGAAAAATAAGCCTGAAATTGGGAAAGTTCCTACATTATTTGCTATTGGTATTTAAAGTTATTTAAGCAGTTGCCTGTTCAATCTTTGAATAATGAGCAATCCGGCCAATGTAATGACTAATGAAATGAAGGTACAATATAATCCAAATCGAACTTTAGGATTAGAGTAACTAAGCGTAAAAGTTTGATTTGGGGCTATGTCATTGATTTGAATTAAGCCTTTATTGTTTTCAATATTTCCTAAAGTTGATTTCCAACCGGAATGGTATCTAAGATTGATTTTTATGGATGAATCAGTTGAAATCAATTGAAGTTTATTTGGGGTAAATTCCAGGATTTTAGCACCTGTTGTGAATTGCTGTAAAGTATCGGTTACTATTGGCAAATCCTGAGGCTCGTATGCATCTACAATTAAATTGTTTTCTCGAATATTGAAAAAAAGTTGCTTTTTATTGCTTTTGATGCAATTTGGAAATGAAGATTTACCGGAAGGGATTTCTTCGATTCTTTGAGTAAAAACAAGCTGGCGAGCTATGGAATTAAAATTTAAAGTATTGCTTAAGGAAACTGCTACTATAATTAATACTATCAATTTATTACCTGATTCAATCTTACTTATTAAACCTTGTCCGAGTACAAAAGCAAATAGTAATATAAACAAAAAACGGTAGGGAGCTCTTATGCCATCAAAAATGGGTAAATAGTGATGAATCAAATACCAGGGATTTATGTATGAAGGTGTGTTACCAAGGCAAAACCAGGCAAATAGAATTCCAATAATGAACCAGGTCTTAAAATTTGGGATGTGTTTTCTGTAAAAAAGAATCAGAATTGGAATGATTAAACCAATTCCGAGAGAAACTTCATGCCAGCCATGAGGTGTTCCTGTATCGGTTTTAAAATCGGCAAAAGCATGCAGTAAAATCAGCGGATTGATACTGCTGTCATCTGTAACCAGTCGTGGACTAACTGACCATTGGTCGAGGACAGGGACAATCTTCCAAAGCGACATGCTCAAACCTGCAATCATAATCCAAACCAGACTGGCGATTTGTTTTATATTAATCTCTTTGTTAAGCGCTAATCCCAGAATCCAGAGCATAATCATTATAAATGTAATGATGAATACTATTGGGGCTCCTGATGAAATGAACTGTGTTAAAATCAGTGCAGCTAACAATCCCGACCACCACTCGGTTCTGTTCTTGTATAAATTTAGGAAATAAAATAGAAATGGTATCAGATAGAAGTTTAAGAAATTGCTATGACCGGCTTCCATGATATGTCTTGCAAAATAGGAAGCAGAGCAGAACAGCATAGATATTAAAGTTGAATTCAGTGGATTAATACCAATGCTTTTTAAAAGCAATCTCATGCCATATAGACCTAGTAAAATGGCCAAAATAATAGAGACTTTATAGCCATAGAATGTTCCAAATAGGAGAATGGGCAAGAAGAAAATACTTGCATGAGCACTTTGAGGATTGGCATCCATATCACTTCCAAAAGCCAGATATGGATTAAATCCTGGCCATTGATTAAACTCTACAATAGATTTTCTTGCAGACTCAAATGTCGCATAGGTAAGATCCCAATCATCGGAGCCATAGAATCCCCAGTTTCTGGGAAGCCAAAGATTAGTAATAAACAAAGTCCAAATAACGAATAGCAGACCTGTGCCCAGTCTGGTATTTAAGAAGCTTTCTAATCTTTTGACATCTATTTCCATGTATATGAAAAAGGGGCTCAAGGCCCCTTATCATTATTTCAATTTGAAGGCTTTTTTAACTTTATCAACGTAATCGAGTTTTTCCCATGTAAAGAGTTCAACTTTCACAGTTTTCTTTTTGCCATCAGGAGTCATAAAGGTTTTTGAGATGACCTGATTCTCTCTTCCCATGTGACCATAAGCTGCGGTTTCGCTGTAGATTGGTGTGCGAAGTTTTAATCTTTGTTCGATGAAGTATGGTCTCATATCGAAGATAGATTCAACGATTTTTGAGATTTCACCATCAGACATTTTAACTTTAGCTGTTCCGTAAGTATTAACGTTAATACTGGTTGGTTTAGCAACGCCAATAGCGTAAGATACCTGAACCAACACTTCTTTGCAAAGACCAGCAGCTACTAGATTTTTTGCTATGTGTCTGGTTGCATAAGCAGCACTTCTGTCCACTTTACTTGGATCTTTACCACTGAAAGCACCACCGCCATGAGCACCTTTACCTCCGTAGGTATCAACAATGATTTTTCTGCCAGTTAATCCTGTATCACCATGTGGTCCGCCAATTACAAATTTACCGGTAGGATTGATGTGATATTTGATATCGTTGTTGAATAATTTCTTGTATTTAGGATATTTAGCTTTAACACGAGGGATAAGAATATCGATGATGTCTTTTTTAATTTTAGCTAACATCTTAGGTTCGGTATCAAAATCATCATGTTGGGTTGATACGACAATAGTATCAATTCTTACAGGTTCATTTTTGTCATTGTATTCAAGTGTAACCTGACTTTTAGCATCCGGACGGAGATATTTGATGGCTTTATTTTCTCTTCTTAGAGCGGCCAGTTCAATTAATATTTTATGAGACAGGTCCAATGCAAGTGGCATGTAGTTATCTGTTTCAGAAGTAGCGTATCCGAACATCATACCCTGGTCGCCGGCACCTTGTTCTTCTTTTTTCTTTTTATCTACACCTTGGTTGATGTCAGAGCTTTGTTCATGTATTGCAGAAAAAACGCCACACGAATTGGCTTCGAACATATATTCGCTTTTTGTATAGCCAATCTTTTTAATTACATCTCTTGCAATAGTTTGTACGTCAAGGTAAGCTGAAGATTTAACTTCACCTGCTAGTACCACCTGGCCGGTTGTGACCAATGTTTCGCAGGCCACTTTACTTTGAGGGTCGAAAGCAAGAAAATTATCAATTAGAGCGTCACTGATCTGGTCAGCTACCTTGTCTGGATGTCCTTCTGAAACGGACTCTGAGGTGAATAAATAAGGCATGTTTTCTTAAAATTGTTGCAAAAGTAAGATTAAAATTTTTTGTTTCCAATGTTCATTAGTAAAACATAGGAGTGAGTTATCTGGTTCAATGGTGAATTTCTTCGCCTTCCATTTTGCTTACAGCTACTGTTGCCACCGCATTTCCAACCACATTTGTAGCGGTACGACCCATATCTAAAAATTGATCTATAGGAAAGAGCAATGCTATACCGGCTTCAGGAATTCCAAATCCAGCAATTGTAGCAGTTATTACCACAAGAGATGCCCTTGGAACTCCGGCAATACCTTTGCTGGTTACCATTAATACTAAGAGCATAGTGATTTGCTGACCAAGGTCGAGCGGCACACCATAGGCCTGAGCGATGAGAATTGAGCCAAAAGTCATATACATCATGCTTCCATCCAGGTTGAAAGAATAACCAAGTGGTAAAACAAAACTGGTTATTTTATCTTTTATACCAAATCTATCTAACTGATTAAGCAATTTAGGATAGGCAGATTCACTACTGGCAGTAGCAAAAGCTAGCATTAAAGGTTCCTTGATATGCGTTAAAAGACTCCATACTTTCTTCTTAATGAATGCATAACCGAAGCCAATTAAGATGATCCAAAGGATGGCCAGACCACCATAAAACATAAATATAAGTTTGCTGTATTTTTCAAGGATACCCAAACCTTGTTTAGCGATAACGACGGATATAGAACTGAATACAGCTAATGGCGCCAACCACATAATGATGTTTGTAAGTTTAAGCATTGCATGAGCAAGCGCATCCATCATTTTAACAAGCGGCTCTCCTTTTTCACCAATACCAGCCAGAGCAATTCCAAAGAAAATAGAGAATATCACAATTTGCAAAACAGAAGTGTGACTGGATAATGACAAGATAATGTTTTCAGGTATCAGCTGATCAATAAAATGAATAAGTGTAAATTCAGCAGATTTAAGTTCCGGAGCTTTATTTATCAGTTCACTGCTGAAAGCTAGTCCGGGTTTAAGGATATTAACTAATATCAACCCCAGAGTAAGTGACATTAAACTGGCGAAGACAAACCAACCAATAGTTTTGATACCCATTCTGCCAACAGTCTTAGCATCACCAATACCGGCGACACCAACAACAAGAGTGCTTAGAACCAGAGGCGCAATTATCAGTTTTATTAGTCGTAGAAAGATATAATTTCCAAGGGAAGTGTATTGGACGAATGTATCCATAGCTTCTTTGTCGGAAGCAAAAAAGATATTAGCCAAATAACCAGCCAGAATTCCTAAAATAAGTCCACCCAGGATCCAAAAAGTAAGTTTGTTCTTCATGATTTTTTATTAACCAAACAGCCATTCAAAAGCTTCTTCAACTTTTCCAATTTTGATAAGCTTAATTCCGGCATTATTTCTTTCAATTCCTTTATTGTATTTCGAAATCATCATTTCCTTGAAGCCTAATTTTTCAGCTTCAGAAATGCGTTGTTCTATTCTTGAAACAGCTCTTACCTCACCGCTCAAGCCTATTTCACCTGCAAATGCTATATTTTTGTCTATAGCTATATTTTGATAAGAAGATAAAATAGAAGCGACAATACCCAAATCGAGACCAGGGTCTTCCAGTTTCATTCCACCTGCTATATTGATGAATACATCTTTAATACCCAGCTGAAAACCGCATCTTTTTTCGAGAACCGCCAGTAACATGCTTAGTCTTCTAAGATCAAAGCCATTGCTGGTTCTTTGAGGTGTTCCATAGACTGCAGTACTGACGAGTGCCTGAGTTTCGAGTAGAATAGGACGAATTCCTTCAACGGCACAACTGATACTGATACCACTCAGATAATCCTCACGTTCACTTATAAGAATTTCAGAGGGGTTTTCTATTTCACGCAAACCCGAACCTTTCATTTCATAAATACCGATTTCAGATGCTGAACCAAAGCGGTTCTTGAGAGTTCTAAGAATTCTGTAGTTGTAATGACGGTCGCCTTCAAATTGTAGTACTGTATCTACCATGTGTTCCAATACTTTTGGTCCGGCGATGTTACCATCTTTATTGATATGACCAATCAGGAAAACCGGCACATTTGTAGTTTTAGCGAAACGCAGAAGTTCACCGGTACATTCTTTAATTTGGCTGATACTTCCCGGAGGAGAGTCAATCGTTTCGGTTGACAGAGTTTGAACTGAGTCGACAATCAGCACTTCAGGGATATCTTTTTCGAGGTGTTTTAGCAAGTTAGACAAAGAAGTTTCGCAGAGAACATAGCAATTAGAATTTTTGATACCAATTCTTTCAGCTCTCATTTTAATTTGCGATTCACTTTCTTCTCCACTGATATAAAGCACCTTCTTATTCATTTGGAGTGCGAGTTGCAGGAGGAGAGTAGATTTACCAATTCCAGGTTCACCACCAATCAATGTGATGGAACCAGCAACCAATCCACCACCGAGTACACGGTTGAGTTCGTTATCGGGAAGAGAAAATCTTTGTTCTTGTCCTTCAATTATTTCCTGGATTTTGATAGCTTGAGTGGCAACACCATTTTGTTTGGACCAGATTTTAGCGGCACCACTTGATTTTTGGACAACTTCTTCGGTAAAGCTGTTCCAGGCTTCGCATGAAGGGCATTTTCCCAGCCATTTAGATGCTTGGTGACCACAGTTTTTACAGAAGTATTTTACGATTGTTTTCGACATTCGGGAGTTCCACAAAGGTGCACAATAATAAAGAGAAATTTGCAGGGGATTTTGCACAAGTAATTATTTTAATCTGATACACCCTGCCAGGGTGTTGGAAATTAAAAAAATTCGAATTGATGATTTTCTATTTAAAAAAAATTCATCTGTGTCTAAAAGAAATTTCAGGTATTTCAATAATATCGACTTGGATATTTGATAGAAAAGTCGGATAAAATTTAGATAATTATTTTAATCTGATACACCCTGCCAGGGTGTTGGAAATTAAAAAAACTCCAGACCATCAAATTCCGTCTGAAAAATATTTTATCGTTTACAACAAAAAAATTTCACAGTTCAAACAACTGCACTTGAAAATTTCAAATTAAAAACGGATATAAATCCTTCGAAATAATCAATAAAAAAACCGCGTATGAATTGATACGCGGTTTTTTTAAAAAATGAATTTTAATGTCTTACCAGATGCTTACACGCTGGTCTTCAGGAATCCACATTTTATCTCCTTCCTTAACACCCCAAGCCTGATAAAATTCAGGTAAGTGTTTTAAAGGTCCGTTTATGCGGTATCTTGCAGGTGAATGCGGATCTGTTTGCAAACGATTGCGCAACTCTTCATCCTTAATGTTGTTGTGCCATACCTGTGCCCAACTTAAAAAGAATCTTTGTTGCCAGGTGAATCCATCAATTGGTGCAGGTTCAGCCTTACCTTTCATTGATCTTACAAGTGCGTAATATGCCAAGGTTAATCCACCCAGGTCAGCAATGTTTTCACCGATGGTTAGCTCCCCGTTGATATGAACTCCAGGCATTGCTTCAAATGCATTGAAATAAGCTATATATTTTTTCCCTAAAGCGCTGAAGTTCTCATTGTCTTGTTTTGTCCACCAGTTTTTTAAATTTCCGGCGTCATCGTATTGAGCACCCTGATCATCGAAACCATGTGTGAATTCATGACCGATAACAGCAATGATTCCGCCGTAATTAACTGCATCATCCGCGTTTGGATTAAAGAAAGGAGCCTGCAAAATTCCAGCAGGGAAAACTACCTCGTTGTTGAGTGGATTATAATAGGCATTAACCATTTGTGGTGCCATGTACCAACGAGATTTATCAACAGGTTTACCGATATCTTTAAGCATTTTATTATGGCTCCATAAAATATTACTGATAACATTTTCAATAAGTGCGTCAGGTTTTACAGTTATAGCTGAGTAATCATCCCATTTATCAGGGTATCCGATTTTATAAGTGAAACTGGCTAATTTTTTTCTTGCCATCTTTTTGGTGCTGTCGCTCATCCATGTTATCATGTCGATTCTTTCACCATATACTGCTCTGACATTTTCAATCATTTCAGCCACTTTTTTCTTGGAGGATTCTGGGAAATATTTTTTGACGTAAAGTCGTCCTAAAATGTTTCCTTCACCTAAACCTTCAGTGATATCAATTGCTTGTATATCTCTCTTTTTCTGTTCTTTAATTCCACTCTTAATAGTGCCATAAAAGTTGAATTTCTCATTTTTAATCTCTTTTGGCAAATATGTCGAGAAATTGGAAATCAATTTATAGTAAGTGTATAATTTTAAGGTTTCTATAGGAGTTTTGGTCAATAAAGAGTTTAATGAAGTAAAATACTTTTTATTGTGTACAATAATGGTATCGGTAACAATGCCTTGCTTTGCTGCAAATGAAGTGAAATCAACGTTTTTGGCGAGGGTCTTCAATTCTGACATTGCAATTTTATTGTACGTTTTGATAGGGTCTCTCATTTCAACATTACTTAGTTGAGTAGAGGCCAATTGAGTTTCGAACGACAATAAAGTTTTACCAGCATTCATAACCTTCATGCCAGAAAGTGCCATCATCTTATCAATGTGTTTGACAAATTCATGTCTAATCATTGTCATTCTCTCGTCCTTACCAGAATAGTAACTTTTTTCACCTAAACTCAAACCGGATTGAACCCATTTAACAGCGTTCATTTTGCTGTTTCTGTCATCGGCATCAACATAAATACCCAAAACTGAAGAGACGCCGATTTTCTGAAGTTCACCACTTAAATTTATCCATTCATTGAGATCTTTTACAGCATTGATTTGATCGATGTATGTTTTTAAAGGAGCAAGTCCAAGTTTTTCAATTTTAGTGGTATCCATAAAAGAACGGTACATATCCGCTATTTTTTGTTCATCACTGCCAGCGGCATTTTCTTTTGACTGAATAGTTGACTCGATTATACCTTTGAGTTTTACTTCACTGTTTTCTTTGTCAAGAATACCAAAAGCTCCCCAGGTACCTTCAGTAGAAGGGATAGGATTTTTGCGTTTCCAGTTGCCATTGGCAAAACTGTCAAAATCATCTTGAGGACGAAAAGCTTTGTCGATAGAAGAGGTGTCGAAAGCGGGAATAGGCTTCATTGTACTGTCTTTAGAGCTAGATTCGGCTTGTTTGCCTGAATTGGAACAAGCTGTAGCCAAAATAGCCGGAGCCGTCCATAGCATTAATCTGGTAAATAGTCGTTTCATGGTGGCAAGAATAAGATTTTTTAAGTAATTTCGTAACTTATGTTCGATAAACGCCTATTTTTTCTAGGGCTGTTGATTTTTACACTCCATTTGAAGGCTCAAACGGATACCGGAGGGACGCCTAATCTGAAGTTTGATGTTGACACAGCAGATTTCGGAGTTGTTGCAGATGGGGATTCTGTTATCTATCAATTCTGGTTTACAAATGTTGGTCAAAGTGATTTGATTATTAAACAAGCCTGGCCTGCTTGTGGATGCACTCATCCTTCTTATACACAAGGCCCAATAAAGCCCGGAGGCAGAGGCTATGTGAGAGTAGTTTTTAACAGTAAAGGTTTTGCTGGCCACGAGATGGTAAAAGAAGTAATCATCATTAATAATGGAAAGGAGCGATATGCCCGATTTAAAGTAAAGGTTGTCAATGAACAATTTTTAAAAGAAGTTGAAGCCTACAAGAAAAGTACACAGGATACCGATAAAAAAATGAGTAAAAAAGAAAAACGCAAACAGAAGCGAGAAGCCAGAAAGAAAAAAAGGGAGGCTCAGCAATGAAGAAAGTGATGATTACCGGAGCCAATGGTTTGCTCGGTCAGAAACTCATAGATTTGTATCTAACGAAATCTGATAAAAAGATCATAGCCACTGGGATTGGACCATGCAGGCATCCCATGAGAGATAAAATTGAATATTCAGAACTTGATATTTCAGATTCTGAGAATGTAGAAATGGTATTTGCCAAATACCAACCTGATACCCTAATTCATACTGCCGCTATGACCAATGTAGATGCCTGTGAAACTGATCATGAATCTTGTGATAGATTAAATGTGACTGCAGTTGGTTTATTGGCAGACGCTTGTAAACTACACGGAACGCACATGGTGCATCTTTCAACAGATTTTATATTTGACGGCACTCATGGTCCGGTGGATGAAGAAGAACCTGCTAATCCTTTAAGTTATTATGGTAATTCTAAGCTTAAAGGGGAAAATTTAGTTAAAGAAAAGGCAGGAAGATGGGCGATATTGAGAACTGTTCTGGTCTTTGGAGTTGTAAATGATATGAGCAGGTCTAACATTGTGCTTTGGGCTAAAGGTGCATTAGAAAAAGGGCAGCAGATTAAAGTGGTTGATGATCAATTCAGAACACCAACTTTGGCTGAAGATTTAGCAATGGGTTGTTATTTAGCCGAAGATAAAGTTGCATTGGGTACCTTTAATATTTCCGGAAAGGATTTTATGAGTATATATGAATTGGTTGATAGAATTGCAGACTATTATCAATTGGACAAATCGGGATTATCGCGAAGTGATTCAAGCACATTAAATCAACCTGCCAAACGCCCGCCTGTTACTGGTTTTATTATTGAGAAAGCGAGAAAAGAGCTTGGGTACGAACCTCACTCTTTTGAGGAGGGATTGGAAATTGTAAAGCAACAATTGTCAAGAGCCCAAAGATGAATTGGCTTTATGTGTTTTTAGGTGGAGGCATTGGAGCAAGTTTAAGATATGCCTTGTCTTTAGCTATAGGTAAGTCGAATAGTGGTTTTCCGCTATCTACATTCATAGTTAATGTGGCAGGTTGTTTAGTAATAGGTTTAATCGCGGGGTTATCCGAAAAAAATAACTGGAGTGAAGTATATAAATTATTTTTAATGGTTGGAATATTAGGTGGCTTTACAACTTTTTCATCGTTTGGATTGGAATTTTATCAATTAATGAAAAATAATCAAACTATGACTGCGTTATTGTATATTGGATTAAGTAACTTTGTTGGATTGGGCTTATGTGCAATAGGCTATAATTGGATAAAATAATGAAACGTCTATTTCTTATCTTGACTTTATTACTGTTTGGAAGACTAAACGCCTTACAGATAATTATAGGCATGGGTGAAGGTCAGAAAGATCATTTGAAGTCTTATGGTATCGCATACTGGGTACTAAGTAAAGGTGGAGAAGTTGATTGGCTTTTGAATTACAATGGAGGAAGTTTTTTATTCAATTTTGATGTTAGTTATGAGAATGAATGTAAAATCAGAGGAATAGGATATGAAGTAATCACCGAAGCAGCCGCTAATTCTATACAAGTTGAAATTGCCAATCCTGAGGCTAATATGGAAAGTGTTAAATTACTCAAAGCTCCAAAGATTGCTGTTTATACTCCAAAGAACAAACAACCATGGGATGATGCAGTAACCATGGTATTAGAATATGCAGAAATCCCCTACGATAAAGTGTTTGACGATGAGGTTTTGGAAGACAAACTATTGTTGTATGATTGGTTGCATTTGCACCATGAAGACTTTACCGGCCAATATGGTAAATTTTGGAGTGCATATAAAAATGCGCCATGGTATATAGAAGAAGTGAAAGAAAATGAATCTTGTGCGGCAAAACATGGTTACAAAAAAGTATCTCAAATGAAATTAGCAGTATCAAAAAAGATACGTGATTTTGTATTGGGTGGCGGTTTTTTATTTGCCATGTGCAGTGCCACAGATACTTATGATATAGCTTTAGCAGCTGATGGAGTGGATATTTGCGAAAGCATGTTTGATGGAGATGGAATGGATCCCGATGCTCAAAGTAAATTGAATTATGACAATTGTTTTGCATTTAAGAATTTCAAATTGGAAACCAGTCCTTATGCATACGAGCATGCCAGTATAGATAATACGATTGGCCACCAGATGGTTTCAGAAAATACCGATTATTTTACCTTGTTTGACTTTAGTGCAAAGTGGGATGTTGTTCCTACAATGTTGTGTCAAAACCATACTCAAACTATAAAAGGTTTTATGGGTCAGACAACTGCTTTCAGAAAAGGTCAGATAAAGAGTGAAGTGCTGATAATGGGTGAAAATAAATCGCTGGAAGAAGCACGTTATATCCATGGTTCAATGGGTAAAGGAACTTGGACGTTTTATGGTGGTCATGATCCGGAGGATTATCAGCATTTTATAGAGGAGCCACCTACAAATTTGGCTTTGTTTCCCAATAGTCCGGGTTACAGGTTGATATTGAACAATATCTTATTTCCAAGTGCGAAGAAAAAAAAGTTGAAAACTTAAATTTAAGGTCTTATTTTTGAATTATTATGCAAATCTTCAAATCTTTAATTGAACAGACAGCTTATGGTGTTTGCACCAAGATAGGAGAGAAGATAGGTTTAAGTACAAAAAGAATACGATTGTTCTTTGTTTATACCAGTTTTCTCACTTTAGGTTCACCGGTAATAGTGTACATGATTCTGGCATTCTGGATGAATATGAGGAGATATGCCAGAGAAAAACGGACAGCAGTCTGGGACTTATAATGGATGAATCGATTCAATCACTTCCACTTTACTAATTCCACTTACTTTGTATTCTTTTTTGCTTGGTAATTCATGACACAAATACCAGCTTCTAAGTTTTTTACCCTTAACAAATATCCTTCCCGAATCTAATTTAAATGTTGCACCTAAAGGTATCTGTTCCAATAATTTTTTATTGTCAAAATCATATTTACTCAACACCTTCATGAGATGAGCGTCAGAACAACTGCTTGCTGCGGGGTCGTGCATGTATTTTTTAACTGCAATTAGAATGTCATCCGGAAGCAAGTGCTCTTTCACAACAGGTTGAAGAATAACCTTAAATTCAGATTTCCATTCTTTTCCGTGAGGGTCGATGGTATGTTTGAATTTTTCAAAAGCTGTCAGGTGAGCAACTTCATGAAGAAACGTGATTAAAAACGAATAAGGATTTAAATCTTTATTTACTGTGATACGATGGTATTTACTGTCCGGACCAGGTGAACGATAATCACCGAATTTACTGCTTCTTGGTTTATTGAGTTTAAGTTGAATTTTGTATTGTGCAAGCAAATCTACCACATAGGTTTCAGTCCCATGAGGCACAAATTTTTTTATTTTTTCTGCCAGCTCAGCTTTTGTCACTAAAAAACTCTTTAAATCTAGTCCTTAAGTTGATTTAGATATTCTTTGTAAATCAATTCCAGTTCATCGAACCATTCCTGGCCATACTTCCTAATCAGTGGTTCTTTTAGAAAGCGAAAAACAGGAACATTTAATTTGTTGCCAAGAGCACAGGCAGCTTTACAAATGTTCCACTGATGATAATTAATGGATTCCTTATCGCCAATGCGCCCTAATCGAATAGGGTACAAATGGCAACTGATTGGTTTATAGTAATCAATCTTTCCTGCTTTGTAGGCTTTTTCAATTGCGCAACCCAAAATGCCATTCTCTCTGTATGCAAATACACATTCTCCGGTTGGCAAACAAGTAGTTGCAATATCATCCTCATCTAATCCTTCATGAAATCCTTCGAACTTGAGTAATTCAAGACCTTTGCGGGTCATGAAGGGTTTAATTTGCTCAATATTTTTTTGAATAGCTTCAATATCTTCGAGGTCTAAAGGAGCACCTCTGTCACCTTCCACACAGCATGCACCCTTACAGCTATCAAGATCACAAACAAATCTGGATAGCAGAACTTCATCAGAAATCAGGGTATTGCCGTGTTCAATGATCATTGTTTATCCAGATATTTTTTAAAACCTTTACTTTCAAGGTCAGATGCTTTTTCCAAAACAGTTTGTTCCATATTTTTTGTGAACTTACTGAGTTCTTTCCAAACTTCGGGCTTGGTGAGCGCTACGATTTTAGCAGCATATAAGCCTGCATTTTTGGCGCCATCGATAGCCATAGTACCAACAGGGATGCCAGGAGGCATTTGGACAATGCTATACATAGAATCTACACCAGATAGGTTGGAAGATTTAACGGGTACACCAATCACTGGAAGATCAGTGATGCTGGCAGTCATACCAGGTAAATGTGCAGCACCTCCGGCACCGGCTATAATACATTTGTATCCATTGGCTCTTGCAGATTCAGCAACATCATACATTCTTTTTGGGGTGCGGTGGGCACTTACGATTGTAATTGTGTAATCTATACCAAGGGTTTCTAAGACTGCGGCAGCTTCTTTCATTATTGGAAGGTCGCTGTCTGAACCCATGATTATTAGGACATCTTTCATGATTTTTTAAATTGAGTTGTCAAAGATACTTTAGCCAAATTCAAAAATAAAATTTGTCTTTCAAATATCTGTATTTATAGTTGCTTCATACCTTGCACCTGCTTGATGGTAGCAGCTTTCTTTTTAACTTCATCCAAAGTGTTACCTAAAACCGTGATATGTCCCATTTTGCGCTTGGGCTTGGTAGTTGCTTTATTGTAAAGATGAATATAGACGCCTGGAATAGCCAAAATTGTTTCTAATCCAGTGATTTCATAAGGCCCATTAACATTTTCTGCTCCAAGTAAATTGAGCATGGCAGCCGGACTAATTAAACTTGTATCACCAAGTGGCATATCTAAAAGAATTCTATTTAATTGCTCGTATTGAGATGTATAACAAGCTTCAATAGTATGGTGCCCGCTGTTATGAGGACGAGGTGCAATTTCATTCACAAATATTTCTCCTTTTGAATTCAGAAACATTTCAACTGCGAAAACACCAATTCCTTGTAATTTAAATATGCATTCCATAGCTATACGTTTGGCTTTTTCATCAATTTCATGGCTTATGGACGCAGGCGCGAATAAAAACTCGACTAAATTGGCTTTAGGGTCAAACTCCATTTCAACTGTTGGGAAAGTAGTCATCTCACCTTTTGAATTGCGAGCTACTATGACCGATAATTCAATTGCATTGCCAACGAATTCTTCGAGAACAACTGGCTCTGAAAATGGAATTTGATTGTATTGCTCCAGCATGACTTTCTTATCCACCAGTTCAACACCTTTTCCATCATAACCGCCTTTTCTTAATTTAGCAGCTACTTTATCGCCTTTTAGTTTAATCAGCTTTTCAGCCCATTCAGTTTGATTTTCGGCAAGTTCAAAATCGGTAGTTGGAATATTTTGGTGTTTGAAAAAAAGTTTTTGCAAACCTTTATCCTGAATTATTTCCAGAATTTTAGGAGAAGGTATAATAGTCTTTCCGGCAGCTTCAAGTTCCAGTAAAGCATCTAGATGAATGTGCTCTATTTCGTATGTAAGTACATCACAGTTTTCGGCCAGTTCTTTGATTTTATCAGCATCCATCAATCCTCCAACCAGATGTTTTTCAGCCAATGAAGAAGCTGGTGCATCGGCAACATCGAGAATGTGATATTTTAGGTTCCAGGGCTTACCGGCTTCCATAAGCATTTTGCCCAATTGTCCACCGCCAATTATTCCTATTGTCTTTTTAGAAGGGAGCATAATTTGTCCGCAAAAATAGGTTTTTCCTAAGGTTTGCTGATAAGTTGAATATAGTTTTTACCGTAGAAATTATCAAAAGAGTCAATTTTACTTAATTTAATCCCTGTACCAAATTTAAATACGGGAGATTTGAAAAAGCTTTGACGGTTGATTGGTTCATTTGTTTTTCCAATATCTGTGTAGATGACAGCATTATTTTCCAGAGAGATTTCAAGGCTATCGTAATCCAAAAATTTATATGGATGATGAAATCCAAATTTATAGCAGATTCTGTTTTCAATCAGCGGTTTGTTTTGCCACAAGAAAAGAGCCTTTGGATTGTCAAGCATCATTTTCTCTTGGGCAAGAGTGGAATTAAAATTTAAAAAATAATTGGGAACTATGCCTACTGACAAGTTCCAGATAAGCAAACACAAAGTTAGAGGCAAAGCTGGTCGAAGAGATTTGAATTCAAATTTTCCGGCAAAATAAGCCACAGCAAGAAATGGTAACATTACCATGAATTCGGCATTTCCACTAGAGACAAATGCAAAAATCAAATGTAGGATAAATGCGGTTAAGAATAGAGAACTGAATGTAGATGCATCTTTTTTTCGAACCATGTGTAAATTGAGTCTGTTCTTCTTATGAAAATGGAAAATGATGTAAACCATTGAAGAAAATACCAATGCAAAAACGAATGGATATCTTTCCAGTAATAGACCAATATTTCCGTGAATCTGAAAAATTGTTCGCACACTGTTAATGCCTGTTAGTATAATAGAATTGAATGAAACATCAATACCGGCATTCCCTTTTGAATATTCCCCCAAAATAAAAGTTATAAAATTCGTTTGAATATTTTGGTTGAATTTAAATGCAATAAAATAAGAAAGAGGAATTAAAAATTGAAGAACAATGAAACCAATTTTCTTACTCAATTGGATGTTTTTATTGATTAATAGATGCAAACAAATAGCGAGAGACCACCACAAGTGTAATTGATGAGTCAAGACTGCCAGAGCTGAGAAGAATGAGGCTATAAGTATAGAAGCAATAGAGGTCGACCGGATATAATAATAAGTTGATATTAACGAAAATGAGAGAGGAAGAATATAAGTTTCGGCATCAGTTGCAAATCTGAAAAAGCCGAAACAAGAGCCACAGAAGAGAGTAAGTGCCATTGCAACTTCTTTATTTTGTTTTAAGAGGATTAAAATTTTAAAGAAATAAAGCAATGAAACCGCAGCAGCGAGGGCGTTCATTATAAACAAGGCGTGTAATGCATCAGTACCTTTATAAATGGTGTGGAGAGTAACATAGAATATTCTGCCAAAAACGTTAAAAAGAAGGTGATGAGAATTGATAAGATTTTCGGAATGTTTAACACAGGCTGCATAATACCAGGAGTCGATATTAGCATTAGAGCTTGGAAGTAACAGATAAAGCAGACAAAGCAGCAGGTAATACGGATATGTCGGCAGGTGTCTCAATAGACTAAATTAAACTTCAATTCTTAAAGAGAACGCATTGCGGGCCTCTGCTATTTCTCCAATCAGAGCATTATTTTCTTCAGCGCCATTTCCAATAACCAGAATATCGGCGCCGGCTTTATACAATTGTGTAGCTGATTCGGCATTTCTGATACCACCGCCAACAATTATTGGCAACTCAATATTTTTGATAAGAGAATGTATCATTTTTATAGGCACGTGACGAAGGGCGCCGCTACCTGCATCCAAGTAGACGCATTTCATACCCATCAGTTTACCAGCAAGTGCTGTTGCTATGACAATATCAGGTTTGTCGGCGGGAATAGGTTTGGTATTACTAATATAACTGACACTGGTTTCTTTGCCACCATCGATTAAGAGGTATGCAGTAGGAACGACATCCAGAGCTGAGTTAGCCAGAGCAGGAGCAGCGACAACCTGTTTTCCTATCAGGTATTCGGGATTGCGACCACTAAGCAGAGAGAGAAACAAAATGCCATCTGCTTGTTCATCAATCATGAATTCATTTCCGGGAAAAATATAAACTGGTCCGTTGTAATTTTCCTTTATTAATTTTAAGGTTTCGGATAATACACCAGCGGTAACAAGACTACCACCAACAAAAATAAAATCTACCTTATAATCGTTACATCTTTGTACAGTATTTAATACAGTGTGTAGAGCTTGGTCGGGATCAATAAGAACTGCTAAAGCTCTTTTTTGTACATTTTTTTTTGCGTATATTTGTTTAAGAAAGTCAGACATCAGATAGTGAGAACACTAAGATTTATGAGGGTAAAGGTAGGACTAATTTTTTAAAGTGCAAGAAAATATTGCGGGTTTTTTGTTTTCAACAAGGGGAGAATATAGCGTTTAAAGGGTTTTCAGATTTCTGTGGAAAAGTGGATTTTAATATGTGGAATAGGAGGAAGTAGTTTTGAAGGACTTCTTTGCAAAAAAAAGCATTGAAGTCATTTTTATTTAGAACCAAAATCAACACAAAAATAAACGCCAAAATATATGCAGCCAAACTTAGACCAAATGAAGAAGGGCCTCAAATTCACGAGGCAAAACACCAAGGAGGGTGTATCACCGTACGACTTGTTCCAGTACGAATACCGAACTTCTGTAATTAAGAATCCTAATGGGGATGTCGTATTTGAAATGAAAAATGTAGAGGTGCCGTCTTCATGGAGTCAAGTTGCTACGGACATTCTCGCTCAGAAATATTTTAGAAAAGCCGGAGTTCCACAGGCAGATGGTTCATTAGGTAGTGAAACCAGTGTTAAGCAGGTTGCACACAGAATGGCAGATTGCTGGAGACAGTGGGGTGAAAAGCATGGCTACTTTGCATCAACAGAAGATGCACAGGTTTTTTATGAGGAACTGGTTTATTCGATCATTGGTCAGCAATCAGCTCCAAATTCACCACAATGGTTCAATACAGGTTTACATACAGCTTATGGCATTAGCGGAAAACCTCAAGGGCACTATTTTGTTGATCCGGAAACTGAAAAATTAACCCGTTCAACATCTGCATACGAAAGACCACAACCACATGCTTGTTTTATCTTATCAGTTGATGATGATTTAGTCAACGAAGGTGGAATTATGGACCTTTGGGTTCGTGAAGCACGTATTTTCAAATATGGTAGCGGCGTTGGTACCAACTTTTCGAAAATCAGAGGCGGCGGTGAAAAATTAAGTGGTGGCGGAACTTCTTCAGGTCTTATGTCTTTCCTTAAAATTGGAGACAGAGCTGCCGGTGCAATTAAATCAGGCGGTACTACCAGAAGAGCTGCTAAAATGGTTTGTCTGGATTTAGACCACCCTGAAATCATGTCTTTCATTAACTGGAAGAAAGATGAAGAAAGAAAAGTGGCTGCATTAATCGATGCCGGTTATCCTAGCGACTATGAAGGCGAAGCTTATGCAACTGTTTCAGGACAGAATTCTAATAACTCTGTTCGTATACCAAATAAATTTTTCGAATCTCTGAAGCAAAATGGCAATTGGGATTTGGTTGGAAGAAGCAACGGAAAAGTGATGAAATCAATCCCATCTTCTGAAGTTTGGGATGCAATAGGTGAAGCTGCCTGGGCTTGCGCAGATCCAGGTGTTCAATTCGACGATACCATCAACGAATGGCATACTTGTCCTGAAGGTGGAAGAATCAATGCTTCTAATCCTTGCTCTGAGTACATGTTCCTCGATAATACAGCTTGTAATCTTGCTTCATTGAACCTCATGAAGTTCTTTGATGCTGACAAACTTGAGTTTGATATTGTTGCTTATGAATATGCTATCAGACTCTGGACCGCTGTTTTGGAAATTTCAGTGTTAATGGCACAGTTCCCAAGTAAAGAAGTAGCTCAATTGAGTTATGAATATCGCACTTTGGGATTAGGTTATGCTAACCTTGGTGCTTTGTTAATGGTTTCAGGTATTCCTTATGACAGTCCTAAAGCAAATGCAATTTGCGGTGCTTTGACATCTATATTGACTGGACAATCTTATGCTACCAGCGCAGAAATGGCTGCAGTGAAAGGTCCTTTCAAAATGTACGAAAAAAATAAAAAGCACATGATGCGTGTTATTCGTAACCACCGTTATGCGGCTTACAACACGCCATTAGCATACGAAGGACTAAGCATTCCTGCTGTAGGAATTGATCCACAGCACTGTCCTGAAGATTTGCTGAGATCTGCTTGCAACGCCTGGGATAAGGCTTTGATGTTAGGTGAGAAATTCGGATACAGAAATGCTCAATCAACAGTTATTGCTCCAACAGGAACTATTGGTTTGGTTATGGATTGCGATACAACTGGTATCGAACCTGATTTCGCATTGGTTAAATTTAAAAAACTGAGTGGTGGTGGATACTTCAAAATTATCAACCAGGCTGTTCCTTCAGCTTTAAAAACTTTAGGATATACAGAAGAAGAATCAGCTGAGATCATCAATTATGCTAAAGGTCATGCAACATTGAAAGGCGCTCCGTTTATCAATCACGAGACTTTGGCTGCTAAAGGTTTCACAGCTCAGGATATTGAACTGGTGGAGTCGCAGTTAGAACGTGCATTTGATATCGATTTCGTATTCAACGTATTTACATTAGGTGAAGATACCATTAAACGTTTAGGTTTTACCGATGCACAATTTAATGATTCTGAATTTAACTTGTTAAGAGCTCTTGGTTTTAAAGCAAATGAAATTGAAGCCGCTAACGAGTTTGTAACAGGTACAATGACCATAGAAGGTGCTCCTTTCTTAAAAGAAGAGCATTATCCTGTATTTGATACAGCAAATAAATGCGGTAACAAAGGCACCAGATTCCTGCATGCACATTCTCACATTCGCATGATGGCTGCTGCACAACCATTCATTTCAGGTGCTATTTCAAAAACTATTAACCTTCCTAATGAAGCTTCAGTACAAGATATCAAATCTTGCTATGAACTGAGCTGGAAATTAGGTTTGAAAGCCAACGCTCTTTACAGAGATGGTTGCAAATTGTCTCAACCACTTTCAAATAAATCAGATAAGAAAAAATCTGAATCAAGTACTGTGAGTGACACAGTAGAAATGGTTGAAAAAGCAGTAGGTGTAAGTCCAACTACAAGAGTAGAAGACCTAACTCCAGAGATTGTACTGGAAGCTGCCAGACTGATTATCAATAACAGCAATAATGCAGCATTTAAGCAGCAGTTGTCTAATATTGCTACCAGAAAAGTTCTTCCTAACAAACGAAAAGGCTTTACTCAGAAATCTAAAATTGACGGCAATACAGTATTCGTTAGAACAGGTGAATACGAAGATGGAACATTAGGCGAAATCTTTGTGGATATGCACAAAGAAGGTGCAAGTTTCCGTTCATTGATGAACTGCTTTGCAATTGCTGTTTCAATTGGTTTACAATATGGTGTTCCATTGGAAGAGTATTACGATAAGTTTACTTTCAGCCGTTTCGAGCCAAGTGGTATGGTAGAAGGTCATGCTAATATTAAATCAGCAACTTCAGTTGTCGACTTTATCTTCAGATTATTAGGGTTTGAGTATCTGAATCGTCAGGATCAGCTGCATATCAAACCAAAAATCGCAGATGAAATCACACCGGTTGATGCCAATTATAATCTGGCACAAAACGAAATTCAACCATCTTTAGTAACCGAAACCAGTGCTGTGAGTGGTCCTAAAGTGATGAAGAAACCGGTTAATACACCTCCAAGTATGGGTGATGCACCGGCTTGTAAAAGTTGCGGTAATATCACAGTTCGCTCAGGTACATGTTATACCTGTCTGACCTGCGGAACTACCAGTGGATGTAGCTAATGCAATTTTGATGATATAACGAAAAGGGGGATGCTGAAAAGTATCCCCTTTTTTATTTCATAAGATATTCAGACATAAAAAAAGCCATCTGTTAGAGATGGCTTTTAAAGTTAATTAAGTGGCTCTTATCTGTAGCAATCAACGAATGCTTTCCATTGACGATCTGTCAGAATTTCTTTTAAACTTCTCATGAATTTATCGTAGCAAGCTTTCAGATTTTTTGCAAATGAAATTCTGATTTCTTTTAATGATTGTTCAAAATCAGCTCTTAAATCTTTCATTTTTGCAGCAAACTGAGCTTTGGTGATCTTTCCATTGTTTAACTGTGCAAGATACTCTTTACGCAAAGCTTCTACTCTGATAACCAGTTTTGCATAAGCTTCGCGGTGTTTTTGAATATCGTATGCTTTGCAGGCTTCATAAGCTCTTACATGTCTTCTGATTTTTGCAATTTGACTGTCATTCAAATCAAGTTTTAGTAAACATACAAATATGCGTTTTACATTCGCTCTTTTGTAACCTGCGTCATCCATGTCTGTCTCAACAATGGTGTATGCTTCAGGAAGACCTTCATTGTCAGCTGAGAATTCAGTGGTTTCAGAACCTTCGTTAATAGTGCTGTTGTTGTATGCATTATCAGCATCATCAATAATAAGTTGCGCATCGTATTTTGCAGAGTCGTCAACTGTGGTGGTTTCTTTCTTACATCCTGTTAGAGTTGAAACAACAATGGCTAAAATAGCCATACTTGTGTAAATGAGATTTCTTTTCATGACTTAAAATGTTTTAAAATTGTTTTTTTTGATTCTTTACACTTTTAGTCAGTCACATACTAAAAAGGTTGTCTACTTCAAAAGAAAGTATTTTGTAATTAATAGATAATCAATGAAATAAATTTAATTCAAAGTGTTTTTTACTCTTAATTTTCTCATTCATAAGTCCAATTATGTGCATTAAAAAACAGATTGTCGGATGATTTAATTTTGATATTTGCATAAAAACCCGGGATGCGAAACAAGTTTAAAATAGTCATACAGGTAATGACACTGCTTTATGTTTTAGAAGCTAAAGCACAATTAAATCCAGTCGTAGATTCTATTCCAATGTCGGATGGTAGAAAGCTTGCAGCAGATATTTACATACCAAATGGAATGACTAATGGTCCGGTTATTTTGATACAGACACCCTATAACAGGCAATTGTTCAGATTTAGTCTGCCAATGGGAATTGGTTTAAATCTGAATTCTAGCAATTATATTTTTGTTATAACAGATTGGAGAGGCTTCTATGGTTCGAGAAATGCCGCTTATGCAGGGAGTCCTGATAGAGGGAAGGATGGATATAATACAGTTGAATGGATAGCGGGACAAAGCTGGAGTAATGGTAAAGTCGGTACCTGGGGCGCTTCTGCTTTAGGTAAGGTTCAGTATCAAACGGCAAAGACACATCCGCCACATTTGGTTTGTATTAATCCATTAGTGGCAGGTCCACAATTTGAATACGAAGAATATTATCCCGGTGGGGCATTAAGAACAGAATATCTGGAGCAATTGGATCAACTTGGTTATGGTTTATCACCACTTATTATGGCTCATCCATATTTTGATTTTACCTGGGTGGTATCTGAAACCAGTAACAGTTATCCGGATAGTATAGCTGTTCCATGTTTCATGATTGGAGGATGGTACGATCACAATGTTAGATTAATGATGGAGTTTTATGATTTAATTAAACAACGTTCACCATCTGCTGTCAAAGATGCACATAAACTATTAATGGGGCCATGGGAGCACGGTGGAAAAGGCAATGCCAAGGTGGGCACAAGTACACAAGGACAGTTATCCTATCCAAATGCTCAAAGTAAAAATGACAGCATGTCTATTCAATTTTTCGATTACTACCTGAGAGGTTTAAGCAATGGCTGGAACAATATGCCTAATATCACTTATTATCAAATGGGAGAGAATAAGTGGACAAATACAGCTTCATGGCCACCAACAGGTTCCACCATGGTAGAAATGTTTTTGCATGGAGATGGAAAAATCAACACGACAAAGGGAGGTAATGACAGCACTTTAAATTATCAGTATGATCCGCAGAATCCTTCTCCAACTATTGGCGGATGTACATTAAGAACAGATTTAGACCAGGGCCCATACGATCAAAAGCCTGATGTTGAATCAAGAAATGATATTTTGATTTTTTCAACTGATGTTTTGACAGAAGCATTAGTTGTCAAGGGGGTAATTAAAGTTCATCTGAAAGTTAGTTCAGATAAACTGGATACAGATTTTGATATAAGATTGACTGATGTTTATCCCGACGGAAGATCGATGTTACTGAATGATGCTGTTTTCAGGATGAGATTCAGAGAAGGATTTGCAGTCAATAATATTAAAATGATGAGTAGTGGCACTGTTTACGATTGTATAATTGAATTGCCTGCAACTTGTATCACCTTTTTACCCGGACATAGAATGAGATTAATTGTCAGTTCATCCAACTACCCTAAATACAACAGAAATATGAACAATGGTGGTAATATGTATCCCGGCAATAGTCTGGATAGTGTATTGAATCCTGAAGTAGCCAGCAATACTGTCTATATGAGTGCATTCAATGCATCGAAAATTGTTCTTCCGTTATATGATTATACCAGTTCAATTCAATCATTGAGCAATGAATTATTGAAGATTTGGCCAAATCCTTCCGGCAATTTATTAAATATAGATATCAGCCAATTTAACTCTGATTGCACTATTACAATTAGAGATTTAGAAGGACGGGTAGTTATGCAATTTCAGGGACAAGACAGCAATGAGTTAGATATCTCAACCTTGGCTCAAGGACTCTATATAATAGAGGTTAGAGATACGTTCAGATCGGCTAATGTACAGTTTGTAAAACAGTCATTATAAATCTGCATATTCATCCTTGTCGTCTGATTCATCATCAAAAATGATAGGTGGTTCAGGTTGTGGTCCTTTATTCCTGAATAATAAGGCAAGAATGATACCTGTTATGCCACCCAATAAGTGACTTTCCCAACTGATGTGGTTATCTTGAGGCAGCATTCCCCATACCAGTCCGCTTTGAAGAGAAAGTACAATAAAAGCAAATACAGCAAGACGTTTGTTTCTTTTTACAACAGCACTTATAAGCACAAAGAAGACCAAAGCATAGACCAAACCGCTTGCTCCTATATGGTAGACTTGTCTTGCAAACAACCAAATAAGTGCACCTGTAGCTAAATGTGCAATCAATGTAACAGCCAGGGCGATGTCTTTATAAAAATAAAAGATACCAAACAAACAGACTGATAGAGTAAGGAAATTTGCACTCAGATGTTCGAGACTGGCATGTAAAAAAACTGAAGTGAATATGCCGGGCAGATGTTCAAAAGAATGAGGCAGCAAGGCATATTTAGGTATTATGGCAGGGTCGATTTTTTCAAGAAAAAAAACAAATATGGCGGCAAAACAATATAAAATGGGGATTCCGTATTTGGACATCTGTTGGAATTAAGTTTTTGCAATATAAAAATTATTCTACAATATTGAACTAGTGAAACACCCCATCCATATTATTCGGCCCTATAACCTTGGAATTATTGCCGCAACGATGTTGGTAATACTCTTTAAGTATTTGGATGAATTGAATGAAAGCTATTGGTATCACGCTGTTTTGTTAATTATTCCTGCAATTTTAACAGCGGCAGCCGGTTACGTAGTCAATGATATTTTCGATATAGAAACAGATAAAATCAATAAGCCAGAGGGCAGATTGGTTGGTATTAAAATCAGCATTTCAAAAGCCTGGTTGCTTTATGCATTGATTAACCTTGTTTCAATTTTACTGGCCTTTATGTTTGATATCTCAAAGCTGATGTCAAAGGGTTATATGTTTGGAGAAGCAATTGGAGCAGAACATATATGGGCCTACAGATATACCTGGATATCATTGTTAATAAAAATTTTATTGTTCGTATATTCCTGGAAATTAAAAGGTACACCACTATTTGGCAATATTTTAGTAGCAAGTTGCAGTTCGGCAGTGATTGCATGTTGTAGTTTTTTAATTAAATTTGAAACGCAGGCTGGAATATTTGTCTATTTCGGCTATATTATTTTTTCTTTTATAATCACGATGATGAGGGAGTTGGTGAAGGATGTGCAGGATGTGCCGGGAGATGAAAGTGCAGGTTATAAAACCTATCCGGTAATTGCGGGAATAAAAGGCACTAAAGTTCTTGTTTATGCCTTCAGTTTTATAGAGATTCTGATGTGTGGTTTATACAGTTTTCTGGCCTGGGGGCTAGATTTATATGTCAGTTCTATAGTCATGGGACTGATAACATTATCATTGTTTTATTTTATCAATACAATATCGCGGGCGAAGGAGCCTGCTGATTTCGGAAGGGCGAGCAAATTTCTGAAGTATGTGATGTTTGTAGGCGTGTTGAATATACCTTTCAGTTAATTATGGAGATATTTTTTAAGAAGAAGATTTTGCTGGCTTCTCAAAGTCCAAGAAGACAGCAACTCATTAGGGATAGTGGGTTTGAGATGGAAGTGGTAAAGATAGATGTTGAAGAGGATTTCCCTTCCAATTTATGGGCAGAGCAAATACCCTTGTTTTTAGCCGAGAAAAAGAATTTTGCTTATGAAAAGGACATTCGTGAAAACGAGATTTTAGTTACTGCAGATACTGTGGTTTGGCTGGAAGACGAGGTGCTTAACAAGCCAAATGACATGATTGAAGCCTACGAGATGCTCAGAAAATTATCAGGTAAGAAACACACTGTATATACAGCAGTTTGTGTCAGAAGTGCAATAGGCATTGATTTATTTGATGTGGCTACCGATGTTTATTTTAATACATTATCGGATGAAATGATTAGTTATTATCTCAGAAATTATGACCCATTAGATAAGGCCGGAGCTTATGGTATTCAGGAGTTTATTGGATACACAGGCATCAATAAAATTGATGGATGTTATTACAATGTGATGGGATTTCCCGTATCGCAATTTATAAAAGTAATCAGAAGACTGTAAGATTACAGGAATCAATAAATTTCTCTATTTTTGAATGAATAAACCAATTCTATGAAGAGAAATCTTTTGATGCTACTATTCGTCCTGTTTCTGCTTGAAGCTAAGGCAGACTTGATTTTAGGGATGGATAAAAAAGGGGATACAATTGCCTTGGCATATAAAAAGAAAATCATTTTGGTTTCTATTCAATCAGGTAAGACTATTTATGAACTGGATATAAAAGCAGATACTGCAGTTGTAAACTCCTTAAATCGTTACATCTTTGACCACACTAATAGTAAACATGTTGGATTGTCTGCTAATGTGAATGTTCCTAAAATTGATATTTTAAATCTAACTTTTCACAGACAGGAATTGTGGGTTGGATTTAAATATTTTGATGTTTTTTCGAATTCAACTTTTGGTGTCTTGAAGCTCGATTCGAGTATGCAATTCAAAGGTTTTTGCATGATGACAGACCAGGGTTATATTATGCCACCTTACTTTCCTTTAGAAATAAAAGATGGATTTATTATGGCAACAGTACTGGACTCTAATGCAATAAAACTAAAGAAATATAAATTGAATCTTGCTACATATACAGCTGAGGTTCATTCTTTTAATGGAGGAAAAATTTACTCTGTAAAGCAAAAAGAATTTCAAGCAGATTCATTGAGATTGTTATACTCTATCAAGGGTCTGAATTACAAATCCTATTTTGTTTTTCCAACACCTATATTGTATCATTTAAATCAAGTTCTTTATCTGAATTCCTGTTGCGTCAATTTTAATATGAGTCAGTTATATCCAAAGCCGTTTGGCGATGGTACCTATTTGTCTTTTGATCGTCAGATAAATAGGGATAATTTTGTCATGCTTTCAACGGCAAATTGGAATGATTCTTTGTTTTTTCTTTATACTTTTAATGATACAAACAGAGTTACATTAGAATATTTTGATGCCATAAAGAACCAGTATACATACAGAGATTTTAGGATTAAATCAAAAGACACTTATTTTATTTTGGATAAGTGGTTTATATATGCAGTTCAGATAAAGTCGGGCAAGGTAGTTATCAATAAACATAGAATTTATATTTAAAAATGAGAAAGAAATTGATTTTCCTCATAACATTTTTTATCGTGATGCATTTGGAAGCACGCATGTATCAGGGCATGGATGTCAAGGGTGATACAATAGTATTTGCCGAAAAAGGTCAGGTATATATCGCCAATATATCGAGTTCGAAAATACTGTTTCAATTTAAGCCAAATGCCGATACCAGTTTGGTAAAGCGAATTTTCAAAGCGGCATTAAAAAATCCTGAATTAACGGGCGAAACGCGTAAGCAAATGAAGAACTCTATAGCGGCGTTTGGAATAGCAAACTTAAGCTGGGTCAACTCAGAATTGTTGCTTGGATTTTATTATTTTGAAGGCAAATTGGAAGAGTCAAATCTTAAATTTGGAGTCATTAAGTACAGTCTTGATTTTAAAAATACAGAGTTTTGCTTATTAAATTCTAAAGGAAATTTCTTGTCTTTGAATCCCTATTTTCCCTTGGAAATACACAATCGAATCCTATTTCTTCCTTACATAAAGGACTCATTGTATATAGGTCAGAACGAATTCAATTTTAAATTAAATGAACTTCAGTTTGTTGGCAATTCAAAGACAGTAAGAATGAAGGGAATTCAACGACATATTTTGTCATCAATAATGATTAATCAAATCCCTTTTTCAATTCGAAATACTCAATTTAACTCTTTTTTATTCTATCCTTATCCGTGTATTATAAATGGTAGTTCTCATGTATTTTCAGACCCATATTCAACTTATGCTAAATTAATTAATAAGAAGCAGATACCTGTATATTCTGAAGGGCGATTCTTAGATATTGAAAAAGGAATATCGAAAGATACCCAGGTGTTTATTTCCAGTTACAGCAATAAGGATTCAATGTGGGTGCTTTGTTCAGGCAAGAATAGCAATCAACTGCAATTATTAATTTACGGAAATCGTATAGCGCAACCAGTTTCAAAACCGATTAATTATAATTCTGAATACAGATATTTCTTAAGTAAAAACAGGGTGATTGGAATCCGATTTGATAGTGGTAAACTTGATGTAATATTGATTAACTAGAGCTTGTTTCAAAAATAGGATTTAGAGCCAAAAACAAGTATTTTTTGTTCAGACGAGGCGTATTTTGAAGCTCATACCAATGGTGGTCTGCGCAAGAAATACAAAGACGTATGAATAAAAAAGACGCAATCGAATACATCTCATCCAATACTCGGTTGACCTAAAGGTTATTTTTGAGACCAGCATTATTTATTTTATACCACGAATTTCTTATTTTTGATGTCTTAAGTGATATGAAAAACAACTACGTACTACTCTTATTTTTACTTTTAACATTTCAAATACAGGCACAAACGCCTTGTCAGTTAAGCCTGGATGATTTTTATCTTGATACTACTGCAGGAGATTGCAACCATTTGTTTTTTAAATATACTATCAGCGGAGGTACAGCGACCAAGTTTTTCTGGACTTATGGAGATGGCAACAGTTGCACCTGTATTCATCCAAAAAATACTTATAATCAAAATGGCACTTTTCAGGTATGTGGTAGAATTGAAGATGCAAATGGATGTGTGGATTCGCTGTGTAAGTCGTTCACTGTAAATTGCAGCGACCCTTGCCAATTAAGCGAATTGGGTATATTTTCAGTAGATACTTTAAGTTATACCTGTGATGAGGTTGAATTTATTACCATAACAAGTAATAATACCAAAAAAGTGAAATGGGATTTTGGTGACGGTGATTCATCCGATACCAAATATGTGATACATAAGTATAAAAGTAATGGCACTTATCAAGTACGATTAATTATTAATGATTCTATCAATTGTGCTGATACTGCTAATATTGAATTGACCATAGATTGTCCACCTGTCGATACATGTGATTTTAAATTAAGTGGTTTGGATACTTTACCTTTTAAAAGCGCCAATACCAAGAAGTTTACTATTAATACAAACAAGCCTTATAAATCATTATATTGGATTTACGGTGATGGTATTTCAGAATCTGGTGGAAAACAAACTACTCATACTTACCAGTTTATCACAGATTATATAGTTTGTGTAATTGGGGAGAATAGTTCAGGTTGTATGGACACTTTATGTCTGAAAGTTGATATTAAAGCAATAGATTTGATAAATGATATAGAGACAAGCCTGGTGTCCGATGTATACAAGTATTTGATTGTCACCTCTGATGAACTTTCGTTGGAATTAAAGACATCTTGTTCATTTGAATTGCTGGATGCAAGTGGAAAGGTAGTATTGTCGGGTAGTATGTCAGAAGGTAAGCAGATGGTGGATATTCGCACTTTAAGTTCGGGTATCTATACCTTGAGTCTAAAGACCGAGATGGGACTGATACATTTGAAAGTATTTAAACCTTAGATATTATAAGGTACTCTGGCAGTAAGTGAGCGGCCAAGTGTAATTTCATCTGTGTATTCCAGTTCGCTGCCAACTGAAATGCCTTTGCTGATAGTGCTTATTTTTATATTGTAAGGCTGAAGTTTACGTGCCAGATAAAAAGCGGTTGTGTCTCCCTCAATATTGGCATTTAATGCAATGATAATTTCGTCAGGAGTGTCGTTTTGGATACGATTGAGCAATTCTTCGAAATTCAATTCATCCGGACTAACACCATCAATAGGAGAGATAAGGCCACCCAACACATGGTACATGCCGTTGAATTGAGCTGTATTTTCAATGGCCATAACATCCATCATGTCTTCTACTACACAGATAAGACCTCTGTTGCGATTCACACTGTTGCAAATACTACAAACAGGCGTATCACTGATATTGCAACAAATGGTACATTGCATTAATTCAGTTTTTAGTTTAAGGATAACCCTGGATAGATTATCGGCCTCTTCCACAGGACGTTTAAGCAGATACATAACCATGCGCAATGCACTGCGATTACCAACGCCCGGAAAACCCGAGAGGGCATTCACTGCATTTTCGATGGTTTTGGAAGAGAAATTCATGAGCTACAAAATTAAATAAAATATGACTACATGGTAATAATTAAAATTACAATCGTTTCAAAGTAAAAACTTATTGATTTACTTTTTAGGTTAATTTTGTATCCATGACTATGTGTGCATACAAACGCTTTCTTAAATCAAGTACATTGCTTGCTTTTTGGATAATTTTCAGCCCTATTTCAAATATTCTCGCTCAGTCTCCGGCGACATACAATAACAAATCAGTTACGCAAGTGTATGAAAAAGGCTTTAAGGATCTGGATTCCCTCAGGCAATTGGGCTTAATGCAATCTGAAAAGGACCTTGCAGGCAAAATAAAGATGGAAGCTATCAAAGATGGTCAGATTGGCTATTATACCAAAGCTTTGAATAGAGAATCCTTTTGCACAGGAGAGCTGAGTGATTATGAAGAAAAAAACGCGGTCCTGTATGCCTTTATGAAGCGCGAATTACAATCAACACAACTGGCTTTTAAAGCGGTAGCGCATCTTTCAATGGCTAATTTGCTCGTAACTTCCTTTCATACTTATTTTTCAGAAAACACAGTTTATGTTGATACTTCAGCTGATTTTTCTCAGTGGAGTAAAGACTATTTAAGTTCTCAAATCCGTGAGCATATCCTTAAATCATTGATTCTTTCGGAAGGCGTTTCTTTTAATTCAACACTACTGCCATTGGTTGGTAATCAGATGGATTCATCCGAGGTGAAAATTCCTTTATCACTGAAAGCCATGATTGCAGAGAGCGCTATTGATATCTTGAAGAACATATCCAACTTAGAAAATCTAAAATTGAATGATGCACAGATTACAACATTATTCAGTGACGCTGATGCATTCGTAGATTTGAATATTTCTGCTATTGCTGTGAATGATGAATTGAGACAAATTCTTTATTTGTATCAAATTCTTATAAAGGAAAGTAAGGTTTATCACAATTTAAAAAGGATAAATTATGTGCACACTTTAGTATCTGGTCGAGATAGTAATTACATACAAGCTTTGCTGAAACTTTATAACATGCATCCAAAAAATGAACTGTCTTTATTTGTTCTGAAGGATATAGCCAATTTTTATATGGATAGTGACAGGGTTCAGGCTTTGAAATATTTGAATGATGGCATTTCAAAGTTTGAATCCTCTTTATATATCAATACCATTAAGAATATAAAGTTGGAAATTTTAAGAAAGGATATACAGGTAACAACAGAATCTTTATATCCGCCATCAAAATCGAGTGCATCCGGAAGGTTGTTGATACAGGCCAGTCTTCGTAATATTGATACCTTAGAGTTTTCTCTGTATAAAGTCAACTATACTGACTATATGGATTATGTCATGGAATCGAAAAGAAGAAGCGTCTGGAATTATGACAATGAAGGTTTATATGACTTCATTCGAAGGCAAGGTCGTTTGACTTATACTCATATTCAGGCAGTTCCAAATAGAATGGACTATTTTCAGCATTCCTATACACTTGCAATTCCGGGATTGTCAGCAGGCATATATTTCATGACCACTAAAAGTTATAAGAGCCCTGAAGGTTCGGGAGTTATTTGTATCAATAAGTTTTCGGTTAGTACCATGTTGCCTGTAATGGCAGATGGTAAGCTGAGGCTATTGCATGCTGAAACCGGTCAACCAATTAAGAATTATAAATTACTGGCCATAAATATTCAGAATGGTTTGCGTCATCATTTAACTTCAAATATAAAAGGTGAAGTCAATTTAGATGGCCTTCAAGAGTACTTAGCCTATACAATATTACCCGAAGATGGATCTTTCTTTTATGTTATTAATCCGGTAAGAGATTGGCGAAACAATGTTTTTCATGGAATAAAGGGAACAATTTTGACTGACAGAGCCATTTACAGACCCGGACAAAAAGTAAGTTTTAAAGGTATAGTGTATGATGATTATGAGTATAAAATATTAAAGGGAGAGAGCCTTATGATAAATTTATACAGGAATGGTGTGGTGATAGACACGATGCGCTTGAAAACCAATGAATATGGGAGTGTGAGCGGTAGTTACATGTTACCTTCAGCCGGACTTGGAAATGGTGAATATTATTTATCTATGAACATAGGGGAGTCTATTTTGAGTAGCAGGTCTTTTCGAGTAGAATCCTATAAACGTCCAAAATTTAAGGTAGATGTAATGGCTCCGGATTCAAGTTATAAATTGGATGATTACATTACTGTCAAAGGAAAAGCTACAGCATTTGCAGGATTTGCCATTGATAATGCAAAAGTGGTATACTCTATACAAAGGCAAAGCAGATCCTTTTATGGGAGATATTATGTACCGGCCAGGATTATTGAAAGCGGAGAAGTGCTAACTCTATCTGATGGCAGCTTTTCAATAAGGTTTAAAGCTATTAAATCTGAAAATGAAACACAGAAGTATTTATCTTATAATTTTGTTGTTAATGTTCAGGTAATAGATGTCAGTGGAGAAGTGCAATCTGGATCAAAAGTTATTACTATTGGAAACACAGACAGGGAAATATCCATAAGTGGGCAGTCAATGATTGTCAGTGGAAATGCATATGAAGCCAAGTATGAGGTCAAAAGTTTGTCTGGTTCTGTACTACCATTTACAGGAAATATTAAATTGTACAGAGTCATAAAAGACAAAGAACCTTTGAAGGTACCATTGTGGATTCAATCTGAGATTTCTGCATTAAATAAAACAGACAGTATAATATTGATGAAGGATTATACTTTTAAGCCTCAGTTAGTTCAATTAGTGGAGGTAAGAACATTTCAGTTTAATTCATCCGGGGCGCAGAGTCTGCTACTAAATAAAAGCATTTTAGATAACACCGGAGAATACAGATTGGTAATGAACTGTGTTTTGAAACCTGGTGATACCATGTCAAGCAGTTTGGATTTTAGAATTTTACCAGGAAGAAAAAAGAAAGCAGAATTTGATAAAAATATTGAAGTTTATACTTCTGAAATAGGTGCTTTTCAACCAGGTGAAACTGCTTTTTTGCAGATTAGGAGTGCTGTTAAAAATTTGACAGTATTTTATGATATCAGCAATAAGAAAGGAACAAAAAAATCCGGATTAATTCAATTGAAGAAGGGTTATGCGGAATTGGTATTGCCTATAACAGAAGAAGACAGGGGCAATGTATCTGTTCATGTATACAGTGTCAATCAATACAGAGATAATTACATAACATACGAGATACAAGTTCCATATTCGAATAAAATATTGGATTTGGATTTACACACTTTTCGTTCGGATTTAATACCGGGAGGCAAAGAAATATGGAAGGTGAAAGTAAATGCCAATCAATTGGATCTGGCTTCAACTGAAATAGCGGCAGTTTTATACGACGCATCACTGGATGAGTTGTATAAGGATGATAATTGGAAATACTGGATATATTATGATTATAGCCATTATTTTAGTTATACAGGCAATCAATTTTTGCGAAATGGAAGTAATGCCTATTCAACTTTATCGACCTATAAAGAAATTTACCAGATAACTTACCCAAAATTTGAAACATATTCAATTTATAGATTTAGTAACAGGTATTTTTGGGATTATGGAGATGATGATTATGCAATGGGCTATGTTTCACTGAATGTTGGGAAAATGGGAGCTATTAAAGGATTTGAACCATCCAATAAGATGAAAGAAATCGCACAAAACGAGCAGTCTCCTCAAGCAATTATCAGAAAAAACTTTGACGAAACAGCGTTCTTTTTACCTCATTTATATCCGGATAAGGACAGTTTGGTGAGTATGGAATTTACTGTACCTGAATTGAACACCACCTGGCATTTAAAAATGCTGGCTCATAGTAAAAACATGCAATTGGGTGAACTGGAAGCTATGGCAAAAAGCAACAAGCAATTGATGATTCAGCCAAATTTGCCACGATTTATAAGAGAAAAGGATCAAATGAGTTTAAGTGCAAAAGTAGTCAACACATCTGACCAAAATATAAGTTTAATTGTTAAGTTGTGTATACGAAATGCAGAAACAAATGAAATATTGCAATGGATTAAAGGTGATAGTCTGATTAAATTAACAGTACCAAAAGGTCAAAATCAGGTTGTATCATTTTCGGTTGTGATTCCAGAATACACCGAGCCTGTAATAATAACATTTTCGGCAGGTAATGAGCAGTTTTCGGATGGCGAAGAGCATATTATTCCAGTATTGAGCAACAGAACACTCGTGTATGCCTCCTTGCCTATCAGTGTAAGAAAGTCGGGTATTCAGAACTTAGAATTTTCAGCAATGAAAGCTGCAAGCAGTCCCACCTTAAGAACAAAGCAGTTAACAGTAGAAATGAGCAATCAACCGGCCTGGTTAGCTGTTTTATCCTTGCCTTATTTAATGGATTATCCAAACGAATGTGCTGAACAATTATTTAGTCGTATATATGCCAATAGTATTGCTAACAATATTATTTCAAGTAATAAAATTATTGCAGACTATTTTGAATCATGGATGAACAAGGATAATTCTCCAAAAAGCAGATGGAATCAAAACGAAGATTTGAAGTCAGTTCTCATCTCAGAAACTCCTTGGGCATTAGAGGCTAAAAATGAAGATGAGCGTTTGCAGCAATTGGCAGGAGCATTTAATCAACGTAAGCTCGGTGAACAGATTAAAGCGAACCTTGAGAAGTTGTCTCAAATGCAGTTATCGGATGGTTCATTTCCTTGGTTTTCCGGCATGAATGGCAATGCCTACATTACCCAGACTCTGGTTATTGGATTTAATAAGCTCAGACATCTGGGAATCGATTTGAGTTCCGAGATTCGTGTTAAAGATGCACAAAACAGTTTAAGTGATTTCGCTATGAAAGACTATCTGAGGATAAAAAACAGTAAATCGCAATTTTGCGAACCTATTCAGGTTGGTTATTTGTATGCCAGAAGTTTTTATACTTCACCCGAAGAATTAGAGTTGGATTCAGTACTGCAATATTTCTTAAAAACAGCAAAGAAAAACTGGTTGCAATTGAGTTTAATGAATAAAGCACAGCTGGCGATTGCGGTACACAGACTGGAGCCTTCTTCTGAACTACCTAAGCAAATATTGAGGTCGTTAAAAGAGACTTCTAAGCAAACGGATTTAATGGGTATGTATTGGCCTTCTAATACTGCAGGTTGGTATTGGTATCAGGCGCCAATAGAAACTCAGGCAGCTATTATTGAAGCATATTCGGAAATTGAACCCGACAGACAGTTGATTTCAGCGATGCAGGTTTGGTTGTTGCGCCATAAACAAACACATGCATGGCCTAGTTCCAGAAGTACTGCAGATGCTTGTTATGTGTTGTTAAAAGATGGGCAATTGACAGCAGGCAAACAGGAGGTAAAAGTATTTTTTAATCAGAAAGAAGTAGTTCCGGTTCAAAAAAATGCATTGGGTTACTGGAAACAAAATTTAGATGTTAAAGCTGTAAATAGCAATAGTTCCAACATCAAAGTTGAAGCATCAAGCGATGATTTTGCCTTTGGTGCCATACATTGGCAGTATTTTGAAAATATGGACAAAGTCATACCTAATTCAGCTGGTTTAAGCATCATTAGAGTCTATTATGTAGAACGCATTATAAATGGAAAAACAGTCAATAAGGAATTAAAGACTGGTGATACTTTGCGAAAAGGGGATTTGTTAAAAGTGGTATTATTTGTTAGAAGCGACAGAGCACTTGAATTTGTTCATGTTAAGGACCAGAGACCTAGTGCTGCAGAACCTAAAGATGTTTTGAGTACTTATAAATGGAACAATACTTTGAGTTATTATCAGAGCGTTAACGATGCGACTTTTAATTTCTTTATCGAAAGTATGCCTAAAGGAATGCATCAACTCAGCTATCAGGTAAGCATTCAGCAAACCGGGATTTTTGAGTGTGGTATTGCCAGTGCTATGTGCTTATATGCACCTGAGTTTACAGCTAATAGTAGTGGTTTTAAGATGATGGTTACAGAATAATTATCTGTCTACCCAATATTCTTTTCCATTGATATCAATTACACCCTGATAACCGTTGTAAATGACGATGGCATAACCGTTTTTAAATGGAAAAGCAGCTGTGTATTTACATTTGATGATTTCCTGGCAATTGCTGTTGACATAGCCCCAGTTGCCTTCTTTGTTTCTGAAGGCCAGTAAACCATTTCCCATTTCTCCGACCAGAGTAGGTTTTTGCTGAAACTGGCCCATGACAAAGTAATTGCTGTCAACTATTCTGATATCTGCCATATAATAGCCAATGGCGCAAAGAAATAACGAATCTCCAAGATGTTTTGTAAATGAGTATAAAGGTGAAAAACGTCCTTTTTTGTCCAGAAAATAATAATCCCAACCTAAATCATTTTTCGTTTTTATAATGGCTTTGCCATCCATAAATTCTTTTTCAAAAGCAATGTATTCAGAGTAGTTGAAACCATCATGATAGAAATTATTAAGTACTACATTGCCGTTAGTGTCAATAAATTCGAGATAGTAAGTCTTCATTTTTTGCCCATCTGAGTTATAAGGTTTGATAATGTATACAGGGGCAAGACCCTCGCTGAATACACCGACAGGCAAAACAGTGTCAGGTAAATGAAGTGTTTGACCTTTTCGGTTGATATAAAAATATTTGCCTTTACTAATTGCCATGAGGTACCCTGATTTAAAATAAGCACTTGATGTGTCAAAATCAGGTTGTCTGATCCAATTGCCAATAGTATCAATGATGCCAAGCTTTTTGTTTAATGAGACAACTGCCAGTCCTTGTGAAAAATTCTCAGCTGCATCAAATCCTTTATCAATAACAATTTCTCCTTTTTGATTGATGTATACACATTTACCATCTTTTAGTTGAACCGGACACAAGCCATAATTGAAGACACCATAGTGTTTGAGTGCCTGAGTGACTATTTCACCTTTAATATTAATTCCGAAGTAAGAGGAGTCTTTCAATACGAATGCCAGATCACCTTGAAAAAAGTCAGTATAATCAAACTTTGCTTCAATGATTAACTCGTTTTTGGGATTGATGTAGCCATATTGAGAATTAACCCTGAAGGGTATCAATTGCGCCATCAGATTGGGCACTAACAAGAGAAAATAAAAAAGGACAGTTACTGAATTTGAGATTGGCTTGTCGTTCATTTTTGGTAAGACGTAAAAAAGGAGAGGTTTGCTGCCTTAGAGGAGTTATGGACGTTCAGAACACACTTCAGTAAGTACGCCATTTGTGCATTTTGGATGAGCAAAAGCAATCATTTTATTATCGGCACCAGGCTTGGCGTGCTGGTGTATCATCTCAAATCCTTCATTTTGAAGTCGTCCAATTTCAAAATCTGCATTGTCAACACCAAAAGCAATATGATGAATGCCCTCACCTTTTTTTTCTATGAATTTAGCAATGGCACTATCCGGTTTGGTAGCCTGTAACAATTCAATTTTGGTTTCGCCTATCATGAAGAAACTAGTTATAACACCCTCACTTTCAACTTCTTCCGTTTTATATGGCTGGGTATTTAACAATTTAGAAAACAATTCATTGGAGGCATGAATGTCTTTTACTGCAATACCTATATGTTCTATTTTATTCATAATACAAATTTGAAGGATTCTGAGAAGTTAAAAAATCAAATTTTATACCACTTATAGAGTTTTTCAATATTCGAAAAGAAAAGCATTATAGCTCAAACAATTTATTTGATTTAGTGTTGAATAGTGAGGTATCCAGCAAATCAGCAGTGAATTTGAAACGAAGGTCTTTTTGGAGATTTTGAATCTATGAAGCGAAAACACCAAAAGGAATCAAAAATAAACGTTGATAATTAGTGAATATGCTGTATTTTTGCACTTAGAATTAGTCTAAATAAGAATTATGTTGAAACTGCCTATATATCTTGACAATAACGCAACGACTCCTATGGATCCAAGAGTATTGGAAGCGATGTTGCCTTATTTCATTGATAACTTTGGAAATGCAGCCAGTAGAAACCATTCATTTGGTTGGAAAGCCGAAGAAGCCGTTGATTATGCCAGAGAGCAAATTGCTGCGCTGATAAATGCAGATTCAAAAGAAATTATTATTACCTCCGGAGCAACTGAATCCAATAACCTCGCAATTAAAGGTGTTTTTGAAATGTATGCAGCAAAAGGCAACCATTTCATCACAGTTGAAACTGAACACAAGGCAGTTTTAGATACATGCAAACATATCGAAAAACTCGGCGCTGAGGTTACGTATTTAAAGGCGAGAGAAGATGGTTTAATTACAATCGAACAAGTTGAAGCGGCTATAAAACCAAATACTGTTTTGGTATCTGTAATGTATGCCAACAACGAGATTGGAGTAATTCAACCAGTAAAAGAAATTTCCAAGCTTTGTAAGAGCAAGGGCATATTATTTCACACAGATGCAACTCAGGCTGTAGGTAAAATACCTGTAGATGTTATTGCAGACGGTATTGATCTGATGAGCTTTTCAGCGCATAAAATGTACGGTCCGAAAGGAGTAGGTGCATTATACGTTAGAAGAAAAAATCCAAGAGTGAAAGTTACTGCCCAAATGGATGGTGGCGGACATGAACGCGGTATGAGAAGTGGTACATTGAACGTACCTGGTATTGTAGGTTTTGGCAAAGCCTGTGAAATTTGTCGTTTGGATATGGATGCAGATACTGCCCGAATCAGCAAATTAAGAGATAAACTTGAAACAGAACTTTTGACATTAGAAGAGTCTTACGTGAACGGTAATCGTGAGCACAGATTGCCACATGTCAGCAATATGTCTTTTAAATATGTTGAAGGGGAAGGTTTGATTATGGGTGTAAAAGATATTGCAGTTTCATCAGGTTCAGCTTGTACTTCTGCCAGTCTGGAACCTAGTTATGTTTTGAAAGCACTGGGTCTGGATGATGAACTTGCACACTCTTCACTGCGTTTTGGATTAAGCAGATTCACCACTGAGGAAGAAGTTGATTTTGCAATTGCGCACGTAAAAGAAGCAGTTAATAAATTAAGAGAAATGAGTCCACTTTGGGAAATGTTCAAAGAGGGCATAGATTTAAAAACAATAGTTTGGCAAGAACATTAATAATAAATTTGAAATAACATGGCATACTCAGAAAAAGTCATAGATCATTATAGCAATCCAAGAAACATTGGTACCTTGGATAAAAGCAGCAAACAAGTCGGAACTGGATTAGTTGGTGCTCCGGAATGTGGAGACGTTATGCGTCTTCAGATTGAAGTAGACGAAGTAACAGGCATTATTAAAGACGCTAAATTTAAAACATTTGGTTGTGGTAGTGCAATTGCTTCTTCCAGTTTAGCTACTGAGTGGTTAAAAGGTAAAAGTGTTGATGACGCTTTAAAAATTGACAATATGGATATTGTTGAGGAATTGGCTTTACCACCCGTTAAAATCCACTGCAGTGTTTTGGCTGAAGATGCTATTCGTTCGGCTATAAATGACTACAGAGTAAAGAACGGACTTGAACCAATTGAAGATTCTAAGAAACATTATTAATAATTAATTATGTCAGCAGGAATAACCATAACTGAAAACGCAAAATCAAAAGTGTATCAGTTGATGCAAGAAGAAAACATGGGTCCTGATTACTTTGTCAGGGTATCAGTTAAAGGTGGAGGTTGCAGCGGATTGAGCTACGATTTGGATTTTGATAATGAAATGAAAGACAATGATCAGGAATTCCAGTCGGGTGATGTGAAGATAGTTTGCGACCTGAAAAGTTACCTTTATCTTGCAGGTACTGAACTAGACTTTACGGATGGATTAAATGGTAAAGGTTTTAACTTTATCAATCCAAATGCCAAACGCACTTGTGGCTGCGGTGAAAGTTTTGCCGTATAATTGCGTCATGGCGCCGGTGTCAAATTTTAAGAATTTCATAAAGTCGGGTCTTGTATCCGGCTTTTTTTTGTGCATACAATTTGTACAAGCTCAAACTTATTTACAGCCAAAATTTGGGCGTGATTTACCTGTATTAGCTGGTTCGGGTTTAGTATTCGGAACTGGTTTGTATCTTCAATCCCAGGTCAATCCTTTAAGTTCAGATGATATCTTAAAGTTAGATAAAAGTAAGATATGGAAATTCGATCGAATCGCATGTTCACAATGGAATACAACTGCTAAATTTGCCAGTGATGGATTAGCTGTGAGTTCAGTTTTACTGCCTTTGATTTTTCTTGCAAATGAACATACCAAGTCAGAATTTTATCCTATCGCCAATGTCTCTTTACAGAGTTTAGCATTAGCTCAGGCACTAGCAAATATGACAAAATTAAGTAATAGGAACAGACCTTATTTATACAATCCGGATGCTCCGATGTCTGAAAAATTAAAATCAGATGCCAGAATGTCCTTTTTCTCGGCGCATACAGTCACAGTTTCTTCCACATGCTTCAGTTTTGCCTTTGCACATAAGACTTATTTACCCAGTTCGAAAGCCAACCCATATATCATGGCTGGCGCTTTTATAGTACCTGCAATTGAAGGATATTTAAGAGTTAAAGCTGGTAAACATTTTCCAAGTGATGTGATAGTCGGTTATATAGTAGGACTTGGAACTGCCTATCTGATGCACAGGTTATATTTAAAACCCAACTAAATTTCAGGGCAAAAAAAAAGCCTGCTAATGCAGGCTTAATTATAAGTTATTATAAGTTATTTAGCCGAGGCTTTAACGACCCAAACAACATTAGCTTTCAATGACATAGCGTCAAGTGGGCCTGAGTTTGAACCTTTAATTCTATACGTGAAAGAATTGGCTTTAATGTAATTAGCTAAATTTTCAGAAGAATTTACATTTAAGTCGATGGTGTTTAATCCATCAGGAACCGGATTTTTTGAGGCAATCATTACCTCAGGCATACCATCAGCAGATAACCACAATTCAATCATTTCAACGTTATCAAATTTAGCCATTGAGTCGTTGGTGATTGTAACGCTGGCTGACTTTAATTTTAATTCATCCAGTAAATCGAGAGAAGTATTGTTCTTTTCAAGTTCAGCTTTTAAGTCTGAATTCAATACCGTCTCGCCAAAAGTTTGAGTACCAACAGAGGTAACTGCTTCAGTTTCAATTTGAGCTTCAGTAGTGTAATCGAAATTAACTGAAGTGTACTTTGACAAACATCCTCCCATGAATACGAAGGAAGATATCGCCATGAAAGTCAATGTTTTGAGTGTGTTTTTCATGCAAATCTGATTTTTTGAACTGCAAAGATAATGTAAAAAAATTGAAAAAGAGTTAAAAAAACTCAAATTAGGCAGGAAGCAGTTCTCTAAGTGCTTCGTTGATAGCTTTACCATCCGCTTTACCAGCGAGTTGCTTCATAGCAAGAGGCATTACTTTTCCTATTTCTTTCATACTGCTAGCACCAGAACTTTCAATAATAGGTTTAAGAGCAGCAAGTATTTCATCTTTACTCATTGCAGCCGGGAGATAGGCTTCTATAACAGTTAATTCCTCCTGTTCTTTTTGAGCCAGATCCTGGCGATTTTCTTTTAAGAAAATTTCTAAACTGTCTTTTCTTTGTTTAGCCATTTTTTGCATGGCTTTCATGGCCGTTTCATCTGAAATGTTTTTTTCACCTGTTTCAGTTCCGGCAAGAAGAAAAGCTGATTTGATAGCTCTTATGGCTCTGAGTTTTACCTCATCTTTAGCTTTCATCGCATCGATGAGGTCTTTATTTATGGTTTCTACTAAATTCATAATTAATGAGCTGTTTTTTCCTGATTTAAAAAGAAATCAAAACTATCACCTCTTAGTCCTAAGCGAAGAGTTTCTAAAGCTATTAACTCGTTTGGTGCGATATTGCCCAGGTTGACATTTGCTCCATAGAGTTTTATAAACCAAACTTGCTGAGCTTTTAAAGGGGCTTCCCAGATGATTTTATCCTGAGGGATCTTACGGATGATTTCGGCCACTAAACCCGAGCGAACTTCACCAGTGCCTCTGAAAACTCCTACTGTTCCACTTTCGCGGGCTTCGGCAATCACTTTCCATACACCGGCTTCAAGTTCCTTTTCCATCATTTCAATCCATTCGTAAGGAGGGATAATTTTTTCGGCATCTTTAGAACCAACTTCAGAAATCACAGTAAAGTCTTTGGCCAATTTATGGATGTATTCACATTTTTCATTATGAGGAATTTCCATTGAACCATCACTGACTTCAACATGTTCAATACCATAGTAATCGAGTACTCTGCGGTAGTCGTCAAACTGATTTCTTACTGCATAAGCTTCGAATAATGTACCACCGAAATACACTTTGAAGCCGGCCTTTTTATAATGGCCAATTTTTTCTTTCAGTTTTGGGGTAACGTATGCAGTGCCGAAACCGAGTTTGAGTAAATCAATTAAATGACTGCCATGCTCGATAAGGTCGAGAGATTCGCGGATACTTAAGCCTTTGTCCATTACCATGGTAAGACCTTTTTCCCTTGGAGGAGTTGACCTTTCAGGGAGTTGAGTTAAATTAAAAATTTCACTATTCATTGTCAGTTTGATAAATATCTAATGTGCGTCTGAAGTCCTCATTGTCGTATAAATCAGTACAGAAAAGTTTTACGCTTTCGAGTGTGTCTTCAAACTGTGTAAGCAGGCGCGAAATTATAACATCCTTGTTAGATTCGGAAGGTTGCTGGTCATATCTGATACAAATCATTACTCCATCCAGCTCGTTTGCCATTTTTTTATGCGCTTTAATCTCAATTAAAAACTCTTCTAAAAGCACATCCATTTCATTCTGGTACAATGTTGCAGCCATTTCTTTCCAGTTGGACAAGAGCAAATCGTAATTGGATTTATATTGTTCTCTATAGAGTTTTTCGAAAGATTCGAAATCTTCCAGTTCAGAGTAGCAAGTAAAGAGACCTTTAAGTGCGGCGAAGTCTTCATTATCTTCATCAAATACTTTCTTAAAAAATGGCAAAGCTTTGAGGGCTTCTTCATCCGTTAAATAGGAGTATCCTATCAGATAATTGTATTCCGGGAGCATTTCTTCCAGATTTTGTGCTTTTTCAAGATAAAACCTGGCCATGGCGCCATTTTCGAGTGCCAGATACGACCTGGCTATACATATAAATGGATACAAGTCGCCTGAACCTTTAACACAAGCCAGATAATTGTCAATGGCTTTTTCGTATTCACCTTTGCTTTCAAGAATGCCTCCCATATTGAACAAAGCATTTTTCGAATCGGTACTTGCCAAACTCGAATATTCGTAGGCGCTTAAAGCTAATTCCTGTTTATTGGTAAGTTCATATAATCGCCCTAAATGATACCAACTTAAATAAGAATATGGGTCATTGTCAATACGTTTTTTAAAGTACTCAATGCCATCAGGGTAGGCATTATTTGAGATGAAATTAAGCGTTAACTGATTAAAAAGCTGTTCGTGATTCTTGAAGCGTTTGAGCGCTTTCTCAATTAATTTATTGGCTTTATCCAGTTTTCCATTTTGACTGATGAGTTGAGCATAATGAATATAAGTTTCAATAATGAACTCATCATCTTCAAATTCGCTGTTTTCTAGAGCAGAATTGAAACTGGATTCTGCTTCATCAATTCTATCCAGGTCCATCAAAATTTCTGCTTCCATTTTGTGAACTATAGGATTGTAAGGTTCCAGTTCTTTTGCTTCATGAATAATTTCTAAAGCTTCCCTGTTTTGATTTTTCATCGAATAGATAGAAGCTTTTTCAACCATGAAATCAACTTTATTTGGATACAAATACAAGCCTTGCTCAACTATAGCCAATTGATCATCCAGCTGACTCTGTACAAAAAAGTGATAGGAAAGCGCCTCTATTTCATCTTCAGAGAAAAATACAGATTGATCATCTGCAAGTTGTCGGTATTTTAATAATGCCTGCTCAATGTCGATATGGCTGAATAGGTCATCGCCTGCAGAGTCATTGTCGTCAAAATCATCAAACATATTCGTGTGTCTTTAAGGGGTACAAATCCGAAATAATATGAAAATTCGCATTTGTATGCACAAATATAAGTTTTTACAAATGATATTTTTGGCTGCTCCAAATTAAATTTACCTTACATTTTGTCCCCAAGTTTAGTTTTCTTAAAATATTTAATTATCTCTTTACTCTTAGGAAAAGTCGATTATTTTTGCAGAAGTGAAACTACAACATTTAGTGACATTTGCCTTATGGATATGTCTAATAGAACTGGATTTGAAAGCACAACACCAGTCTGAGTGGCAACAGAAAGTTAATTATTCTATCAGAGTAACTTTAGACACTGCAAATCATGCTTTAGATGGGAACATTGAAATCCACTATTTTAATAATTCACCTTCTATGCTTAATAAGTTATATGTTCATTTATGGCCAAATGCTTATAAGGATAATCAAACACCTTTTGCTAAACAAATGGCATTGAATGGTAATTATGATTATTTATTTGCAAAATCTGAAAATAGAGGTTACATCGATAGTTTGAAGTTTGAAGCTGATGGTAAGTTTCTTAGTTGGGTGTTGTTGAGTGGACAGGAAGATATTGCAGTGATTGCTCTTGATGTGCCGCTTCTGACTGGTCAATCGATTAAGATAAGTACACCTTTTCATGTCAAGCTTCCAAAAGTGTATTCAAGAAGCGGTTATGAAAATGGGTTTTACGCAGTAACACAATGGTATCCAAAACCAGCTGTTTTTGATGTGAATGGATGGAATCAAATGTCATACCTCAATCAGGGAGAATTTTACAGTGAATATGGAGATTTTAATGTAGAGATTACAGTTCCAAACAGGTATGAACTGGCATCTACCGGCAATCTTGTTCAACAATCGGAGAAAGGTGGTTTTACAACTTATAAATATGAAGAAAGCAACATCCATGACTTTGCCTGGTTTTGTTCTGACTCGTTGATTGAAAGAAGTGAGTATTATGTTTTGCCGGATGGTGATACAGTTGTATTGGAAGCCTATTATCAGGGTGATATCTCTGAAGATGTATTCAAATATATGGGTAAGACACTTGAATTATATGGAGAATATATTGGCAAGTATCCATATAAAACATGTAAGTTGGTTATAGGACCATTAGAAGCTGGTGCTGGTATGGAATACCCTACCATAACACTATGTGCCAGTGATGCTATGGAAACTATTGTTCATGAAGTCGGGCACAATTGGTTTTACGGAATTATAGGCAATAACGAAAGACAATATCCCTGGATGGACGAATCGATCAATTCTTATTTTGATAAAGTTGTTACTAATGCTTTGGATGAAAAACAAGCAGGAGATGTTATTCCCGACAGATTTTTTTATAACCCTTTGAGCAGAAGACAATGGATAGGCAAGCATTCGACTCTGGTTGGTATAAGACAAATGACAGCGATGGGAACAAGTCAGGCTATCAATCTGTCATCAGCAGAGTATTCGTATGCAGCTTATGGATTGGTTATCTATGGAAGAGGCCCTTTAGCATTTGCGTATTTGAGAGAACAATTGGGAGATGATTTGTTTTTTAGTTGTTTCAGGAATTATTTTAATGAGTGGAAGTACAGACACCCATTGCCCGGGGATATGCAAAGTAGTTTTGAGAAGACTTGCGGTTTTCCATTGGGATGGTTTTTTAAGGATATATTATCAGATGTCAACACGATTGACTATGTATCGGGTAAGTGGATGAAGAATTATAAAATCAAAGGATCCGATTCATTGAGTATGTATTTGAAGTCGAAGGGTACTTTATCAAAGGATGTAAACCCCAATGGATTTTTGGCAGAGAGGAGTTTATACAACAATGGTCAAGGAAAGCGCTTGATACGACTAAGTTTTCCAATTGGATATCCAATATACGACAGAGATGCGCAAGTGAACATCATGCCATTTATGGGGTATAATATTTATGATGGATTTTATCCAATGTTGGTGATTAATAATTCGATATTAAATGACAGGGCGATAGATTATGCTTTTTTACCCGGGTATTCATTTAAGCGAAAGTCGATGAACGGATGGGGAAAGATATCGTACAGATATGTTTCAAAGAAAAAGCGCTCATATATAGAGACGGGGTTACAGGGACAGAGTTATGGAATTGAGGAGAATTCGGAGAGTAATTCTTATTATAGATTAAGGCCTTATTTCAAGTTTCATGGAATAGGAGGTCAATCAGGAGTAACCCGAACTGAGAAGACATTAATCTTTCAATTCATTCATACGGGTTTACAGAATTCAACCTACATTTCCGGTAAGGATAGTTTGGGGAATAATATGATTTCTACAAACTCGAGAGAGCATTATTATAACTACTACAAAGCTACCTATAAATATGAATTTAAGAAGTTGCTTAGTCGTATCATTTTATCATTTGATGCTGAGTTTGGTTCGAATAACAAGTTTAATCCGACATCCTATCAATATTTAAAAACCTGGATGAATTTAAAATACAGATATCAGTATAAGAAAGGCAAGTATTTTAAATCTGAGTTTTATGCAGGTTTTTTCCCTTATATGTCCAAATCATTTGCAAATCTTAATGGACAAACAATTCAAAGTTTTTATGTAAGTGGAAATGCTGGTCCAATGGATTACACACGTTCAGAATTATTGTTTGGCAGGAATGAAAATTACTTCAGCCAATTATTAATTGGAAAACAGATTTTGGATAATGGAGGAATTAGAAATGTTGTAATAATCAATCCAATTGACAAGTATAGTTTAACACTAAGAAATTCTATTGATTTTCCAGGAAAAATACCAATTTCCTTTTATATGGATTTTGGATATGTTCGATATACTAAACAAGTCATTGGTTTAAATCTTGAAGTCAGAAATGACCTGTTATATACTGGAGGAGTTGAACTAAGATTATTGTCAGATATGTTCAGTATTTATATTCCGGTTGCCTATTCAAATCTGTTTTCATCTTATAATTTAGTCAATCAATCTTTCCTAAATACCATAGGATTTAAATTGAATTTAAACGTATTAGAGCCTGGTAAATTGGTAAAGGGATTGGTTCTCGATAACAAATTTAGCTTAAGTGAATAGCTGAATTGCAATTGTAATAAATGATCAAAGCCTGTCACAGGGACAGGCTTTGGGCTCTTGGTAAGAAGAGCCAGTTGAGGTAGTTGATATTGCCTGCTTAGGGCAATGAGTTTCTTTGAGTACTTGTTTTCAGAATTAGATTTTCAAAACAAAACCCGCATCAGGTAGATACGGGTTCTGTTAAAGAGAGGTTAAGAGTGAATTACTTCTTACCAGATTTTTTTGCTTTTGCTTTAGCTTTAGGAGCAGCAGCTTTTTTAGCGGCTGGCTTAGCTTTTGCTTTAGCTTTTGCTTTGGCTTTAGCCTTTGGAGCAGCTTTAGCTTTTGCTTTTGCTTTTGGAGCAGCTTTAGCCTTTGCTTTAGCTTTAGGAGCAGCTTTAGCTTTTGCTTTTGCCTTTGGAGCGGCTTTAGCTTTAGCTTTTGCTTTCGGAGCTGCTTTTGTGGCTTTTGCTTTAGCAGCTGGTTTTTTTGTTGTTGCCATATTTATATGTATTAAAATTGGGTTTCAATTTAAATCCGAGTGCATCTCTCCGTAGTCAATCGTTATCTCTTCTCCAACTTTAATAGTCTTCAACGCCTTAAAGACCATTACTCCATCTTTTAATCGCTTCAGATAATCTGCATTCGGTTTGGTTGAATGGTTATAAAGTGATCCAAATCCCAAAAGTATCGCCGCGCTCTTTTTTTGTGTATTCCATACAAACGTATAGTTCTCCAAAATATTTCCTACTAACTTCTGGTGGTCTTTATAACTCACCTCTATCACAGGACAAATTTCTATAAGATCTCCTTTCTTTAAAACTTTAGATGTAAACACACCCCTTCCTTTGTGTCCTGCATTAGATACAAATAGGTGGTCATTCGTGATTAATTTTATTTCTTTCGTCATTCTTTATAAGGGGCCAAAATTAGATAACTTTCGCAAACTATTGAAAACATTAGTAAAAATGTATTAACAACTTATCAAAATCAATGCGGTGGTATTGTCAATATAGTTGACTAAAATTTTCCAAACTCATTTTTATATGCCCTCTAGTTTGTATAGATATCAACATATATCATATCTCTTAGTGCCCTAATTTCGGTACTTCGCTGCAAACCGCCTTCCTGAAAAAGCAATTTTGTCGTCTCAATTTTTAAAGTTTTTTAAAGTAAGTTTTATTGACAATGTACTTTTCAAAATCAAATTTTGAATGATCTTATCTTTTAACTTTATCTGTTTTCAATATCCGCCTTACCCTTTGTTTTCAATGCTTTCAGAATGCATTACCATAATGAAGTCGTTCATCTCATATCCATTCCCAATATCAAAGTCAGCTACACTTTCAATCTTGAATCCGTTCTTGAAATAAAAATTGATGGCTTTAAAATTTTGTCTGTTAACAGTTAGTTTGAATTTCATTTTTGAACATCCTGATTGTCTTAATTCAGTTTTTAATTTATCCATTACCAGTGTACCAATCGATTGTGATTGCTGGCCTGAGAGTATATAGAACTTGTTGATGAAACATTTGCAAGGAGAAGTATTCGTTGTTGCAATGAACCCAATTTTTTTGTCGTCTGAATAGATAAATCTGAAAACCTGATTTTCATTCAACTGATTTTTTAAAGCTTGCTCTGAATAAAATTTGTTCAGCATATACTCTATCTGTTCTTTGCCGATTATTGAAGTATAGTGATCGTGCCAGATAACTTTAGCCAGTTCAGCAATCTCTTGTAGTTCGTGGTCTTTGACCATTTCCAACTTTAGTTCAAAGACCTTATTATCATTCATAAATATTCTTTAGATTTGATTGCTCAAAATAGCAGAAATAAGATGACAATATCAAACATGAACCAGGAAGATATTATTTGTAAAGTTTTAGTTTTCAATTCTGATGATCAATTAAAAAGTATTGAGCTGAGATATGAAGTCTTGCGTCAACCACTTGGATTAGATTTTAAAAGAACTGATTTGGATAAAGAATCTGATCAAATACATATAGGTGCTTTTGCAGGTAATAAATTAGTCGGGGTTCTATTATTAAAGACCATGAAGGACCTGAGTGACGACATTTTGAAAATGAGACAGGTCGCAGTGTCTCCTGATTTTCAAAGCAAAGGTATAGGAAAAAAAATGGTTCAGTTTTCTGAAAAGTGGGCTAATCAAAATGGCTATAAAATTATTGATTTGCATGCAAGAAAAAATGTTGTTCCGTTCTATGAAAAACTTGGATACCATGTCGAAGGTGACGAATTTTTAGAGGTTGGTATTCCACATTTAAGGATGATTAAGCAGCTTTAAATTTCTGTTTTTTTAAACTTACACTATTTTAAATTATTGAATTTTAGAAGTGTATATTATTGCACTTTATGAAGCTGATAGTACATATGAATTATAGCAATTTTTATGAAAACGCTATAATTTTCAGCCATGAAAAATCCTTTATTGTTAGCGTTGTTGCTTATAGCAGGACATGTATCTGCTCAGGAAAATGCTTTTGATTATATAGTACCTTCAGTACGAAGTGAAAAGGAATTGTTCAAAATTACCGGTAATGCACTCAACGGCGATATCTGCAATCAGTCTTCAAGCTATGGCAGCATGAAATATCAGATAACATCCCGATATGAACAGGATGGTTCAGTCAGTTATAAGATAATCTATTTTGGATTGGACATAAGCTATTATGAAGATCGCGCTTATTATGTAAAGTTTAGCGGTGTAAATGCTCAGTTGAGTGGATATAGTCAGTATGAATTGAGAAGCGGAATTTTTTTCAGTCAGTATGTCAAAAATGAAAATTACCAGGCATTAAGTGGAAGTAATTTTATTAAAGTACCCAGTGAAAGTTATCAGACTCAAAGCTGGACATTTACCAATCCGAAATCAAACCAGACAGTTAACGCAACTTCTTATTATAAGAACATGTTATTTGCAGGGCAGGATAGAAGAATACTTATAGTAGAGTATAATGAGAATGGTAAAATAAGTAAAGAGTATTTTTTGAAGCACTTTGGATTAGTAGCCAGGCAAAATGAAGCAGGTGAAATTTATGTTGTCGGGTTTAAGGACTTTAATCTTTACAGCAAAAGTTTTATTGATTCCAAATCAGATAAGGAACTGCGGGAATTCGCCTGGGATATAATAGACAGAATGAGAGCTATTGAAGTACCGGATAGTTTTTATCTTTATACCAATCCAAATCAGAAAAAGATGAATGAAAAGCTCGACTCACTAAACGGATTACTGGAGCAAATAATTCTTAAAAATCCTTCAATGATCAATGTATACAAATACCTATTGAATGTATATACAAAATCAGCAATTGACAAGCTATTTGACAATGCTCAGAAGATGGATAAAATCAGTTATTGTTTGCCGTCATTAATGAAGTTGCTGAATACTTATTTTCTTGCGAGGCCATATCCTGAAAGTATACCAAGAAGTGGACTGGATGCCTATTTCAGTGGTTTAAATGAATCGTACTATACACAATTTTGGAAAACGGATTATTCAATGTTTAGATGTATAAATGCCAATACAGATTTTACTAAAAACTATAAAAGTTATTTAATGGAACCTTATGTTTATGGGGTATTAAAAGGAGAGGGGAATATGAAAAATGATGATAAGTGTGTTTTGTTTTCATACGTTTCCAATTATTATATGTTTAAGGAAGATAATGTTAACAGGTATCATTATATAGTAATTTCGGTAGAGAATTATAAATATCTTGAGCAAAAGGAAAAGGATATGAATATAGATTATATGCGGAATGTGATGAAAAATTTTGAAACCTTAGTTCCCGGAAATGAAGCGGATTTAAACAGAGCAATTGATGCTGTTATGGGATTAAATGATTATAGTAATGCTGTGAAAATTGCTGAAAATGGATATAATAACGGAGTGGGGAAAAGTCTGGAGTTTGCCTTTAAATATGCAGAGGCATCATATAATAATGAGTTGGATAAAGAGAATTTAAAGACTGCCATGCACTTGATGGATGGTAAACTGGAATTAATGTCCATGACTCAACTCGAAAATTACATTAAATATTGCAAAGCTTTGAATTCTGGATTTGATTGTTCGAAAGCTCAATCGACATTAGAAAAAAAACGGAAGAAGGAACAGAAGTCTAACAAGAGCAAATCCTCGGGAAGCTACAGCAGTAGCAGTAAGCGCGCTATGAATTTTGCAGTACTGGCTAATCCATTCGCAGGATTGAATACCGGAAAAGGGGACAGGATTTTTAAATTTCTACCAATGTCCGCGACTTTACGAATCAAGGGAACTCTGCATGAATTCAGGTACAATCCTTTTTATGGATTCGATGCAAAAAACAGATTTGTTGGAGGAAAACTGGAAGGTTCTGAAATAAATTTAAATGCAGGATGGAAAAATTTAAAAGGAGCTGATTATGGATACAGTTTGATATTTGCTAAAAATGAAATCAGCAGTTATAGTAAATCATGCACCAGTATTGGAGGAGGATTAAATGTTATTTATGGTAATTTTTCATCCGACCCTGAAGCAGTAGTAGCACGTATCAATGGTAACTCCACAAATTTGTTGTTAAATCCAAAGATTACAAGATACGAGGGGTTGTTTACATTTTCAATGTATACATTCAATTGGAAGTCACATGTAAGTGGAATGTTTTATTATGGGGTTGGGGCAGGAGTCAGGCAGCTTACTTATGGAGACCCCAATCATTCGGAAGAAGAGTTGAGTGATGCAACTAAAACTGTATTTGAAGACAAGCGATTTGATCAGGTGAATTGGACTGGGGCATATTTTACATTTAGAATGGGCTTTAGATTTGGATTGACCTTGTTTTAAGTCATCTTTTTTCGATTACTTATAGAAATTTTCAGCATTTTACAGCTATTTACTTTAATTTGGCATTCTTTTTTATACATACAAAATATGAAAAACTTCATTTTAAGTTTTGTTTTACTCGTTTCGGCATTGAACCTGAAAGCTCAGGTGTATTATGGCACATACGGAACGAAGACACACGGTAAGTATACCTACACCACTGTTTCCGGTGATCCTACTCAGACACGCTGGTATGTATTGCCAAATGGATTAACGGTAATATTATCAGTAAATAAGGATCAGCCAAGAGTTCAAACATTAGTTGCAACTAAAGCCGGTAGTAAAAATGACCCTGCCGATAATACAGGTCTGGCGCACTATCTTGAGCACATGCTGTTTAAAGGTACTGATAAGTTTGGTACACAAGATTATGCGAAGGAAAAAGTGTATCTGGATCAAATAGATGCATTATACGAAAAGTATAATAAGACAAAAGATGAAAAGCAAAGAGCCGCTATTTACAGGCAAATTGACAGTATTAGTGGACTTGCATCTAAATTCAGTATCGCAAACGAATTTGATAAAATGTGCCAGGGAATCGGCGCTCAGGGTACCAATGCATTTACCAGTGTTGAGCAAACAGTGTATGTGAATGATATACCTTCCAATCGTATACATCAATGGATTGAAATTGAATCTGAGAGATACAGAAACCCTGTACTTAGATTGTTTCATACTGAGTTGGAAGCTGTATATGAAGAAAAGAATATTTCTTTGGATAATGACATGAGTGAAGCCTGGGAGAAATTATATGCCAGCCTGTTCAGAGAGCATCCTTATGGTACACAAACTACTATTGGTACTGTCGAACATCTTAAAAATCCATCTTTGATTAAAATCAGAGACTATTTCAATAAATATTATGTGCCAAATAATATGGCCATAATAATGGTTGGAGATTTCAATCCTGAAGATGTCATTGAAATGATAGATAAACATTTTTCGTACATGACCAATAAAACTGTGCCTGAGTTTAAGTATAAAATGGAATATCCAAGAGGTGTACCTGACAGTATAAATGTTGTTGGTCCTGATGCTGCCAGTGTAATGCTTGCATGGAGATTCGGTGGCGTTTCAAGCAAAGAAGCTCTGATGGTTAGATTGATTGATTTAATTTTAAGCAATAGCAAGGCAGGTCTCATCGATTTGAGCTTAGTTAAAGAACAAAAAGTTCTCTCAGCTTCTTCAATGCCCGATTTCATGAAGGATTACAGTGTTCATATCCTGACCGGTAAACCAAAAGAAGGTCAAAGTCTGGAAGAAGTCAGAAATTTACTTTTGGCACAAATTGAAAAGATTAAAAAAGGTGATTTTGATGAGCAATTATTAAAAGGAATTATTGCCAATAATATGGTAGATGAGATTAAGAATTTTGCGTCCTATAACAGTTTAGCCTATACATTGCTGGATGCTTTTGTTACGGACAGGAAATGGAGAGATTTGCTCAATATCAATTATGAGATGAGTAAGATAACCAAGCAACAGATCATGGATTTTGCCAATGAATATTATACAAATGGTTATTCAATTGTCTACAAAAGAACAGGAGAAGAAACTGTGCAGGAAAAAATTCAGAAACCAACTATTACTGAGGTTGAACTTAACAGAGATAAAACATCTGCTTTTGTATCAGACTTATTGAATGAAGAAACAGATACAATTCGTCCTGTTTATCTCAATTACCAGGCTGATATTGAAAGAGGAAAAGTAGGTAAAGCTGAATTGTTGTATAAAAAGAACTCAAAAAATCAGTTGTTTACTCTGTATTACGTCGTGGATATGGGTAAACTAAATAATAAGAAACTGCCTTTTGCACTGGAATATCTTCAGTACATTGGAACAGATAAGTACAGTGCATCAGAGCTCAGTATGAAGTTTTATAAGTTGGCTTGTAATTTTGGAATTTCGACGGGTGACAAAAGAAGTTATGTGTATCTGAGCGGACCGCAACAAAATTTTGAAGAGGCTCTCTCTCTATTCGAAGAGTTGCTTGCCAATGCAAAACCGGATGCTGGTGCATTGAACGATTATATAGGAAGAATCTTAAAATCCAGAGCCGATGCTAAACTTAACAAACGCGCTATTTCAGGCGCATTAAGTACTTATGCATTATACGGAAAAGACAATCCAAGAACTTATACTTTAAACAATACGGAGTTACAGGCATTAACCGCACCTGAACTGGTAAGTATTATAAAAAGTCTGACCCAGTATAAACATAAGGTTATGTATTATGGTCCTGAACCAAAAGACAAAATTAGTTCAGTTATCAGTTCAAAACATAAGACTCCGGAGACTTTTCTTGCAACACCTGCCGCTCATGTATTTAAACCTGTTACTTATACTACCAATACAGTTTTCTTTACCCATCACGAAATGGTTCAGGCTGAGATAAACTGGAGATGTGCTGCACCTGTATTTGATCTGAATAAAATGCCACATATCCGTGCTTTCAACGAGTATTTCGGTGGTGGTATGAGCAGTGTTGTATTCCAGGAAATCAGGGAATCAAGAGCTTTGGCATATTCAACTTATGCAGTTTACAATCAAGCTTATGAAGTAGGCAAGAATGATTTTATAATGGCTTATGTAGGCACACAGGCGGATAAATTAAATGATGCCATAAATGCCATGAACGACTTATTAAACAACATGCCATTAAATGAAGAAAGTTTCAATCAGGCTAAACAGTCGATCTTAAGTGGAATTGAATCAGAAAGAATCAATGATGCAGATGTTTTCTTTTCTTTCCTGGGAGCCCTGGATATGGGTATAGACTATGATTACAGGAAAATGCTTTACGAAGCAATTAGTAAGATAACTTTTGCTGAAGTAAAAGCTTTCCAGGAGCAAAATATCAAAGGTAAAAAATGGGCAATTGCGGTATTGGGTTCAAAGGAGAAAATCTCACAAGAGGACATGAAGAAATACGGTGAATTAAAACTTGTTACTCTGGAGGAAATATTCGGATATTGAAAATAATTTGAAATAAAAAAAAGCTTACAATCAATGGTTGTAAGCTTTTTTTATGCAATTTGTATTGTGAGAAATCCCGTAGGAATTAATATGCTTGTTTTGTTCTGAATCCTTTTTTGAGACCAGCTTTATTTATCTAACCCAGGGAATACCAGCTAACATTAGTACGAGAGCAATTCCAAAGAAAATCAGACTTGTCTTGCTAACCTGAGAAGCATCGGTAGCTTTCTTTATTTTAGAATATCCAATGTGTACAAGCGTAATAGCGACAAGCATTAAAATGAAATGTTCGACAGCTATTTTTCTTAAAGCAGCAGTCTTCATCACATTAGCCATGCCTGTTTCAAATGCACTAACTCCCATAGGACTATAAATAAAATATAAAGTCAAACCAAGAAGTAGTTGTAAATCGCAAATAATCATGAATGCTAATCCTGGTAGTTTGGATTTACTGCTCAATGTCTTATTTAAATACGGAACTACGATTGCAATCAAAGCGGCTAGAATAACGAGCCATCTTGTATGAGAGTGAGTGCTGAGAATAAAATTATGCATGACTTTTTTTTAGCAAAAATAGAATAAAATACAACAGTTTGATTTTAGAATGCAATATTTTTTAATTTGAATATTAGTTTATTAATGAGTTTAAAACTGTGAATTTATCACTTTAACAAGTGACTCAGCATCAATACCCTGAATTTTTCTTAATTCAGCAATAGTGCCATGTTGCACAAATTCGTCTTTTATACCCAACTGCTTCAGAGTCCCTTTAAATTTATTTTCAAATGCCAGTTGCGCAATATGAGAACCAATACCACCGAGAACCTGAGCTTCTTCAAGTGTCAGAACATTTTGGTAGGTATTGAAAACATCTTTTATAAAAGTTTCATCGATTGGTTTTGCAAATCTCAAATCCACTACTGAAACATCCGTTTTTTCAGCAGCTTTCAAAGCTTCTTCAAGTATAGTTCCAATTGAAAGAATGACGGTATTGGATTGACCCTTATGCACCAACTTTGCCTTTGGAATGCTCTCAGTTTGTATTTCACTTGCAATATATGGTTCAGAAGATTTACCTCTTGGATATCTTATCACAATTGGTCCGTTTATGTGCTGATAGGCAAAATATATAGCATTTCTGAGCTCAAGCTGATTAGAAGGAGACAGAATTGTCAGGTTAGGCACGGTTTGAAGAAAAGCTAAATCAAAAACGCCATGATGTGTTGGTCCGTCTTCTCCAACCAAGCCTGCTCTGTCAACCGCAAAAATTACAGGAAGATTTTGGAGAGCAATATCATGAATCAATTGATCATAGGCTCTTTGTAAGAAGGTAGAATAGATGCAACAAAAGGTTTTTAATCCAGATGCTGCTAAACCTGCACTGAAAGTTAAAGCATGCTGTTCGGCAATTCCAACATCAAATACACGATCAGGAAACTTGTCCTGCATAAAGTTTAAGGAACTTCCTGAAACCATAGCCGGCGTAACGGCCACTACTTTTGTATCTTTCTCTGCAAGTTCCAACAGTGTTTTACCGAAGATGTCCTGATATTTAATATGGTTATCAGAAGATTCAATTCCTTTTCCGGATAGCTTATCAAATTTGGAAGTGCTGTGCCATTTTGTTTGTTCAGCTTCAGCTGGCGCATAGCCTTTTCCTTTGATGGTCCTGACATGAATCACTTTAGGTCCGGTAATGTCTTTCGATCTTTTAAATACTTCCAGTAATTGAGGTAGCTGGTGACCATCTATAGGACCGAAATATTGAAATCCAAAATCTGTAAACAGGTTGTCTGATTTATAATCGAGTTGGTCGAGGTATTCGCCCAAAGCACCTTGGCTGGGGTCAATACCAATATGATTATCATTAAGGATAACAGTAATATTGGTATCAGAGATTCCGGCGTTATTGAGGGCTTCAAAAGCTTGACCTGCACTCATAGCACCATCTCCAATAACTGCTATATGTTGTCTGTTTAGTTTTAGCAATTTAGCAGCTTGAGCATAGCCTAATGCCGCAGAAATTGACGTTGAGGAGTGTGCTGTTCCAAATGCATCGTATTCACTTTCACTCATTTTTGGGAAGCCACTAATTCCGTCTAATTTTCTTAGAGAATCGAACAGGGATTTTCTTTTTGTGAGGATTTTATGGGCGTAAGACTGATGTCCAACATCCCAGATTATTTTATCTTCCGGGGCGTTGTATACGTAGTGAAGAGCGATGGTTAGTTCGACTACACCAAGATTGGCAGCAAAGTGGCCACCAAGTTCAGCAATTTTACCAATCAGGAATTCTCTCAGCCAAACAGCATAATCTGGCAGTTGATTTTCTTCCAGTTTCTTGAGTTTCAAGGGGCTGTCTATGTCTTCGAATTGCATTGGCAAGACTGCAAAAGTAGTATATTTTTAGCGGATATACCCCCCGCAAATTTGGCTTTGTCAAGTAGACGTTTATTTGTACTTTTGCAGTATGTCATTATCAACGGCAAAAGACTTGAAAAGTATGGATTTTGAGGCTTTTAGAAAGGAAGTCATAGAGGATTACAAATTGGCATTTGAAAGCCGTCAGGCCAGTCTTCTTGGAAGAAAGGAAGTATTAACAGGCAAGGCTAAATTTGGAATTTTCGGAGACGGAAAAGAAGTTGCACAAATAGCCATGGCTAAAGCATTTAAACATGGTGATACGAGAAGTGGTTATTACCGCGACCAAACTTTTATGTTTGCTACTGGTATGAACACGATACAGCAGTTTTTTGCACAATTGTATGCTCATACCGATGTTGAAGCTGAGCCAAATAGCGGTGGACGTAGTATGAATGGACACTTTGGTTCAAGATTGCTGGATGATAATGGGAACTGGTTGCCACAAACAGATCGCTATAATTCTTCTTCTGATATTTCACCAACTGCAGGACAAATGCCGCGTTTACTCGGTTTAGCTCTCGCATCGAAATTGTACAGACAGAATAAAGAATTACAATCATATACTGAATTTTCTAAAAACGGAAATGAAGTTGCTTTCGGAACAATAGGTAATGCGAGTACCAGTGAAGGTGGATTTTGGGAAGTCATTAATGCAGCCGGTGTGCTACAGGTTCCTCTAGCAATGAGTGTTTGGGATGATGGTTATGGAATTTCGGTACCTGCCAGATATCAGACAACCAAGGAAAATATCAGTACCATTCTCAATGGCTTTAACTCTGATGAAAATGGGGTTGGAGTCGATATCTTCAAAGCAAAAGGTTGGGATTATCCTGAACTTTGCAGGGTTTATCAGGAAGCTATAGAACATTGCAGAACCAATCACCGTCCTGTTCTTATTCATATCACTGAAGTAACTCAACCTCAAGGTCACAGTACTTCAGGTTCTCACGAAAGATATAAAACTAAAGACAGATTACAATGGGAGTTGGACTTTGATTGTCTTAAAAAGATGAGAGAGTGGATGGAGGAAAATAGCATTGCTACTTCTGAAGAACTTGATAACATCGAGAAAGAGGCTGTAGAATTCGTCAACGAAAGTAAAAAGAAAGCCTGGGAATCTTATTTGGAACCTTTGAAAAAGGACAAATCTGAAGTACTTGAAATTCTCAATAAGTTTTCTAATCCTGAAGTTGTCTCCATTGCATCTGAATTAAGCTCAACTAAAGACGCTATCAGAAAAGATATAGGCGTTGCAGTTAATAAAGCTTTGATAGCAACTATCGGAGAAAACACCGAAGAAAGAAATGAATTGAAATCTTATTTGAGTCAATTCATTCGCGATAATTACGAAAGATATTCTTCAAAATTGTTCAGTGAATCAAACAGCAATATTCATTCAATTCCTGAAATTAAAGCAGAATACAATGATGATAAAGTAGTGGATGGTAGAGAAGTTGTCCTGGCTTGTTTTGATGCTGCTTTGGGAAGAGACCCTAGAGTGTTTGCCTTTGGAGAAGATGTAGGGGCTATTGGCGATGTTAATCAAGGATTTGCAGGCATGCAGGAGAAGTATGGTGAGATGCGGGTTTCAGATACCGGTATCAGAGAATTGAGTATCATTGGTCAGGGAATTGGAGCAGCCATGAGAGGCCTGCGTCCAATTGCTGAAATTCAATATCTCGATTATTTGCTATATGCACTGCAAATCATGAGTGATGATATTGCTACTATGCAATACAGAACTAAAGGTGGACAAAAGACACCTATCATCATACGCACAAGAGGTCACAGACTGGAAGGAATCTGGCACAGTGGTTCACCAATGGGCATGATTGTACACGCTGTCAGAGGTATGCATGTTTGCGTTCCAAGAAATATGACTCAGGCTGCGGGTATGTATAATCTTTTATTAAAAGCTGACGAACCTGCACTAGTGGTTGAATGTCTTAACGGTTACCGATTAAAGGAAAAATTACCAAGTAATGTTGGTGAGTTCACAGTTCCATTGGGTGTTCCTGAAGTATTATCAGAAGGTACTGATGTCACAATAGTGAGTTATGGCAGCACCTTGAGAGTGATACAGGAAGCCATGGTCAGACTTGAGAAATTGGGTATTTCATGCGAATTAATAGATGTACAGACTTTGTTGCCATTTGATATCAACCACAATATAGTCGAATCATTAAAGAAGACCAATAAAGTGGTGTTTATAGATGAAGATGTTCCGGGTGGAGCAACTTCATATATGATGCAAAAAGTTCTGGAAGAACAAAACGGATACTTGTATCTGGATGCCAAACCTATTACTATTTCTGCCAAGCCGCACAGACCAGCTTATGGAACAGATGGAGATTATTTCTCTAAACCTAATGCTGAAGAAATATTTACGGGCATTTACAATATGATGCACGAGTATAATCCTGAAAGGTACCCTGAGTTTTAAAAACTCATTATTTAAAATTTATCAGCTTTCTCAGTCATTACACCACTGACTGTTGGTGTTAGTACTGTTATTAATTACTTAATCCTGATCGTCATTATCACGTAACCTGATAACACGTTTTTTGGTGTATTTGTTACGGATGAAAATATAGACAGAGCAAAGTGTAATTGTAAAAATAAACAATATACTTAACTGAGCCGAAAGTCTTCCCTGTAAAGGCAATGCAATTACGATTATATTAATTAAAGCTTGAAGAGAGGCGTATATAATAGCGATATTAACGTGTTTGTATTTGCCAACATGTACGAGTTTTTTAAACAGAAAATCTCTGTGAGGTACAAATATATTCTCTCTTAATAACAGTTTAAAAATGACGGTAAGACCTGCATCTATTCCAAATACAGAAAACAGCAGCAGATAGGCGTAGTTGCCGGTTTTGAAAATCAGGCTGAGCATTAAGTAGAAGATAATAAATGCTAAAGCTATACTGCCCGTATCTCCGGCAAATACAATTGCTTTCCTCCTTAAATTAAGTCCCAGAAATATCGAAACTCCAATGATATTGGTATACAAAAATTCGTTTCTAATGAAAGTGATTTCATTGCCATTAACATCAAATGAATGAGAATTTAGCCAAAGGAAACTCAATAAAATAACCAGACTCATTAAACCCAGCATGCCGTTAATACCATCCATAAAATTGAATGCATTCAACACACCAATACCAAGAATAACTATAGCTATTATAAGAGGCCATTTTTCGAAATCCATCATATAGTCAAATGGCAATTCTATAGCCATAAGCGTTAGGGCGAAGATTTGAAATATCAATCTTATAAAGTGTTTGACAAATACCAGATCATCTATATAGCTTATGGTAGATATCATGATAAGCCCTATAATAAAGAAGGACTTCAGAGTATAAGGGAAAGCAATGCTATAGAGTAACAGTCCAAATAATACAAAAACTCCGAAACCAGTAATGGTTCTGTTGCTATGAGAGCTTCTGCCAACCGGGTGATCGTAAATTTTAAAATAATGAGCTGATCTTATATACATCAAAGTATATATGATGAAGCAAACAGGAGCTATTAAGTAATAGTATAGCTTAAGCATTTTCTTTTTGATATAGCTGTTCTATCCAATAATTATAACGCTCCTCTATGATCTTACGTTTTTGTTTTAGTGTAACAGTGAGTTCACCGGTTTCTATTGAAAATGGTTTCCTTTTTACAATAAAATCTCTGATACGTGCATAATTTGAAAGTGATTGAGAAAGTTTTTTAATATCCTCTTCAATCCAGTCTTTAATTTTTTCGTCAATGATGATATCATCTTCTGCTTCAAAAAAGTCTTTATGTAATCCAAAGAAATCTTTAAGGTGGTCTTCTTTTGGAATAATGATAGCAGTTACATATTCTTTTTTATCACCTATTATAAAGATCTGTTCAATTTTTTCACTTTGCAAATACGTGTTTTCAATAGGTGTTGGATAGATGTTTTTTCCAAGGCTGGTTTTAAGCATGTTTTTGTATCTATCCGTTATCTTTAAATATCCTTTTTCAAATTTACCTATATCACCGGTATGAAACCAGCCATCAGCATCCATAACCAAAGCAGTTTCTTCAGGATTGTTATAATACCCTTTCATAATGTTTGGACCCTTGCACAGAATTTCACCTTCACCAGATTCAAAATCAGGTTTAAAACTATCAAAGGTTTGAACAGTTATGAGTGCTTTGGTTTCTATATCCTGAATAGCGACTTGTTGTCTTGGAGCTACACGACCACTGGTTCCATGTACTTGTCTGTGAAATTCATTTACTGTAATAAATGGAGAAGTTTCGGTTAGTCCATATCCTTGCTGGCATCGTATACCTACATTTCCAAAGAATTCACCAATATGCTGTGGCAACGCACCACCTCCTGAAACCAACAAACGAAGATTACCTCCGAGTTTACTTTTAATTTTACTGAAAACCAGTTTTTCAGCTATGGCATGTTTGATCTTTAAAAGCGGACCAATGAATTCGTTGTTGTCTTTCTTTATTCGCACTTTTTCTCCTATGGACAAACTCCAATAGAAGATTTTAGTACTGATACCGCCTTTAGCATCCGCATTGGCTCTTATTTTAGCTTCCAGTCTTTCAAGCAAACGCGGAACACAGGTCATAAGCGTTGGCTTGGCTTCCATAAAATTCTGAGCAATTTTTTCTATACTTTCGGCATAGGCTATTTGAGCACCGATATAAGTCGGGAGATAGTAACCGGCCATTCTTTCGTATACATGGCTGAGCGGAAGGAATGATAAGAATCTATCATTTTTACCTATTGTGGGAATTAAATCGATGGCATCATAACAATTACTCATGAAATTGTAATGAGTGAGCATGGTGCCTTTAGGAACCCCAGTTGTACCTGAAGTGTAGATAAGCGCCGCTAAATCATCGTGTTTGATAGTTGGCAAAATTGCCTCAATTTCTGATTTGTATTTTGGCCAAAGTTCAGCACCTTGATTTTTGAGTTCAGTAACTGTAATGTATTTTTCACCAGGGGTTTGAGCCTCAAATGCCATGAAGACATTTTTTATACCCGGACATTTGCTTTCAACTTTTTGAAACTTTTTCAGTAAAAAAGGATTGCCAATTAAAACGGCTCTGCTTTCGCTATCATTTAGTATAAAAGCTGTTTCATCCGGAGTTAATGTCGGGTAAATGGAAACATTAACCGCTCCTAGTTTTTGTAAGGCTTGATCAAAGTAGATAAACTCCGGGCAATTTTCCAGTACTATTGCCAGCTTATCACCTTTTCTGACCCCGATATGATAGAGGTAAGCTACCCATTTCTCAATGTTTTCAAATGTTTCTCTATAACTTATCGACCTGTAGTCTTTGCCATCTTTTTCCATCAGAAAAATATGGTCTGGCTTGTGTATGGTATTTGCCGAATTGATTAGGAATTCGTGCAAGGAACCAAAGTCAGGGTCTTTTTTTGCCATAGGTCTTATAATGATGTTGCGAAGTTATTAGAAAAAAATGCTTTTACAAGTATGTCCATATCATTCTGCCACTGATACGAGCCTGCGTACATTAAATTCAGGTTTTGAATTAATTGATGGTCTGTATGTGAAGCATCTAAGATTTGACCTACAGAAAATACGCCTGGCTTTAGTTTTGGCAGATGCCCGGTATCAACATGTTGATTGTATCCTACCCAGGTTTTATTACCTGTCAGACAAGCCATCCAGTTTTGAAGATATGATTTAAAAAATCTTAAACGAAACAACATGAATGGAGTAAATGGCAAGCTAATCAGACAAATTAAAATATCCATCCATCTTTTCTTTTTACGAATTTCAGGATTGCTTAAAGCAGGAGTGATGTCAACGCTGTAGAATTCACCGGTAGTGTTTTTTGAGTTACTGCCTATGATGTATGCACCTTTTTCCGGCATTATTTTATATTTAATGTCCGACAATACCGATTTACCCATCATTTCCATAATGTCGGTGCTGCTAATATCTTTTGCGCAGAAGATGATTTCGTTGGCTTTATACAGTTCAATAATCAATGGAAGCTTATCCATTGAACCAATCCAATCACCTGAAGTGGTATCGTTAAATGGTTTAACAAAACCAAGAATTCTGAATCGATTGGGATAATTGAGTAAAATGCCTTTGACTCTCTGGCATTCGTCGGTGCCACCAACTATCAGTACCTGAGATTTATCGGATGCTCCTGTATCCAGGTGGCCGAATTTTATAAAATGAAGAGTAAGCCTGATAAATACGGTTATTAACAAAGCCCAAACTGAACCTAACAATATTAATGCTCTCGAAAACCTCATATTTTCAGGTAACAGAGCGTAAATAGCTAATAAGGCAAAACTGCCAATGATAACACCTCTTATGGATTTATTCAGCTTAAAAGGGGATTTGTAGCCTCCGCTAATCCAAATTCCACCAAGCCATAAAAGGATATAAGCCGGTACGTGAAATGCGAGGTATTCACTTGGATAAAATCCACCTACTACGTATTTATTGTAGATTTCCCAATAACGCATTAAACCATAATACCCTGCGAAAATGAAAGAGAAATCGAGGAAAAAAAGCTTTGATGAATTAAAGAATCTTATCAATAAAGCAATTGTAGCTCTGGCAAAAATGGCAAGATTAATTAATGTGTTAAACAGCAAACCTTTCTGCTTTGAGAAATGTTTGGCAGCAAACTTAGCCATTGCCTGATAGAAAATCTTGACATAATTAACGCTGTGCTTTTTGGTACTTTCTCCCTTGTAATGAATGATGGTTGTATCTGCAAAATAGTAATTATCGTATCCTGCCTTTACAATTCTGTAGCTCAAGTCAATGTCTTCACCATACATAAAGAAAGACTCATCTAGCAAACCAACCTTATCCAGCACTTCTCTTTTTATCATCATGAAAGCGCCACTTAAAATATCTACTTTATTGGTTTTGAATTCATCCAGGAAACCTTGATGATACGCTCCAAATGTTCTGGACTTAGGAAAAATTTTAGCCAGTCCACTCATTTTGTAAAAAGCTGCGGCTGGAGTAGGCAATCCACGTTTGGATTCAGGTAAAAATTTACCAGTGCCATCTATCATTCTGACACCCAAAGCGCCGGCTTGCGGATTATGGTCCAGAAAATAAACCGTTTTTACTAAAGTATCCTCGCTGATAACCGTATCGGGATTGAGAAGCAGAACATGTCGACCTATTGAAATTTCTATTCCCTGATTGTTTGCCCTGCTGAATCCAAGGTTTTCTTTATTGGCAATTAAAATGACATTTGGAAATTTCTCCTTCAACATCTGACAAGAGTCGTCTGCTGAAGCATTATCGACAACAATAATTTCAACTTGAAGAGAGCCAATAGCTTTGTAAACAGACAATAAAGTCTGTTCTAGTAGCGCCTTGACATTGTAGTTGACTATTATTACCGAGAGGTCCATCCCTTTAGATTGGCAAACCTACGTTTTTTTTTGCAATCTAAAGCAGTGGATTACAGGTCATCGAATGAGTGTTATTGTACCATTGGTATTATAAACTTTTTCAGGATCAATCAGGAACGAATAGGTGAAAATGTAATAGTAGGTTCCGGAAGGGCACTCTGCACCACTATTATTCAATAGCCCATTCCAGTTGGTTCCATCACCGATTTCTCCGTCTTTATCACTCGAATAGACCACTACACCCCATCTGTCGTAGATAATCAGTTTATATGAATCTTCACCAAGAATACTGACTTCATATTCATCGTTTAAACCATCTGATTTTTCAGGTGTAAAGACGTTATAAAGCTTAATAAACTCTTCATAATCGTTTTCAACCGGTTTGCAAATTGAATCAGAACATCTGAAAATACTGGCTGTTAAACAGACATTATAACGGCCTTTGTCGTATCCATAGTTGTGTGAAGGTTCTTGTTCCGTGGAGTTGTTCGAATTGCTATTCGGGTCACCAAAATCCCACCATAAATTAGCATAATTTGGAGTGGAGAGATTTTTAAAGTTAAATACCGGGGCATAGCTGTTGTTTTTAATTTCAAAGTCGGCTTTAACTCCTAAAACCGTTAAAGTTTTAGAAAATGAATCCTTACAGATAAATGAAGTATTTTGAAAATTAAAGACAGGTGCAAATTCTACAGTAAATGTACCCGTTGTAAAGTATTTGTGGGTTTTACTTACTTTAAAAGTACTGGTCTCTTTAGCACCATCGCCAAAATTCCAACGTACCATATTGGTATTAGCTTCACAAATAAACTCTGCATTTTCGCCTAAACAAATAGTATCTGGTGAGGTGAATTTTGCAAATTTTGTATCAAAGACTGTTACTGCAATCTTAGGGTCATAGGTTTCATGACAATAGTAGACCGAACCAGTGTAAGGATTGAAGAAAGTATCTATACCAATTAGTTTAGGGTAATACTTTCCAGATTTGGTATATATAAACGAGGCATCTTTTTTGGATGTTTCTTCTTGTGTCGTATTGTCATAATCGTCGAATTCCCAAATATAACTGGAACATTTATATGAAGTGTTTCTAAATGTGACCTTTAGTGGTGCACATCCAATAGTATCTTTAAGTTCAAATTGCGGAACAGAACCTATTACAATAAGGTCGTAAGTGATAGTGTCTGAGCAGCCATTATTGTCCATCACAATGTGTTGAGTTTTGATTAAACTGTCTTTTACATCAAATGAACGGAAAGGGTCTTTTTCAAGGGTTGTGTATTTACCTGAACCAAAATCCCATGTATATTCTATGATTTCATCACCAGGAATGCTGTAAACATAGTAGGAAGAGTCGAACATTTGTTTGAGTTCGCTGCATATAGATATTCTGGAGTCATTAAAGATGCCTGCTTTTAACTCCCTAATGTGAATGAGTTGATTAATGGTATCCAAACAACCAAAGGAGTCTTCACAGATCATTCGGATGTTCTTAGGTCCATGCGTTTTAAATATTCTACAATATTCAGAATCGTTATAACCGTTGGAGTCAAGTTCTGAGTACCATTTAACAGATTTTAATGCGTTATATTTAGGCTCGTTGAACCAGTTTCTTATAACGGGACTAAAACACAACTCCTGATTCAGACAAGGATGTCCAAGAGTTCGAAGTAAGAGGCCTTTCCCAAATTTAATTTTTAAACCTCTGGCTCTGAAACAGCCTTCATTGGAGTAAAATGTAAATTCGAGAGTTGTATCAAGACCCGGAACATTGTAAATATGTGTAACAAAATCTAAAGTAGAATCAGAGTAGAAATTGATTTCCTGTATGGTACTGTCTTTCCAATTAATAATAATTTTATCTCCGGCTTTAAATTTAGGGTTAACAAATTCAACTTTTGCCTTGAAAGGCTTGCAAATATTGGTAACACTAAGCCTCAAAGCTGTATCCATTGTCTCTTTTACATATAAAAAATCAGGAGAAAAAATGGTGTCTAAAATTGTGGTATCGTATCTGTGGATTTTAATGGAGTCGTCACCAAAATCTTCGGCCCAGTCTGGTATTTTAAATTCGAAAGCAAACAGCACCCCATACATACCTTTATAAGGCTTATTGATTTGCGAAGGGAATTTCATCCATGTTTTTCCGGTATCCAGAGAAAAGCTTTTTGGTCCGATTTCATTCTTTTTGAGTGTTAAAAATGTATCACCCTGACAGATGCTGGTACTGCCATTTCGGTTGCAGCAAAGACAATGAAAATGCTCCATTTTTCCAGTTGTAGAATCGGAACATCCTATAGAGGTATCTGCAACAAACAAATGGATAGGGTTAGATTCTCTTGGAGTGGTGTAGTCATGCTTTCCATACCAATCGCGTGAAATATTGCAGTTTTGATATTTATTCTTGTTTTGTGCTCGGTAAATTTCACAATTTGGCCCATCGGCATCTATAACAGTCCAACGATAAATGGCATGTTTTCTGTTTAGATTTAAAGAAGTATCTATAAAAAACACACGGGCGTCTATATCACATTGCTTGTCGTTATATATACGCATACGTGCAACCGGACCTATTACTTTGATTTTAGTTGAATAATTTAACTTACAAGAACCTTTAGATACAGTGCATTCAATCAGATGTGTACCCGGAAGTAAATTAAAACCTTTAGGCAAACTGTTTATATAACTTTGAACATGGGTGGTTTTAATGTTATTAATAGACCACTCATAAGAATATCCCTGAGCGGGAGGTGTAGATATCATTATACTTTTTCCTGAGCCATAACAAAATACTGTATCATTAACAATCCAGTTACCACTGATGCTGTCTGAAATTAAACTGACAGATATGGAATCAGAAGTTTTACAGGTATTGTCAGGATTACTCATGATTAATTTTGCTGTAACAACTTTATTTTGTTTGGATTTGAAGCACTTTACATCATTGTATGCCAGATTTTGAGGTGTTCCTCCATCAAATTGCCAGATATAAGTCTGACTGCTGCCATTGGTTGTTTTGGAGGTATTTGAAAAGCAAACTTCAGATTCGGTGCAGGAAGGATAATTGATGGTATAATCTATTTTGGCTTTAGTGCCATTGGAAATCCTAACATAGTCGGTGTAATTGGCTTTACACCCCTTGTTATCGGTAATTTCCATTTTGATTTTATATTTATCCATCATTTTGTATTGATGGCTTTCCAATTCATTTAATGTACGATTATTATCCAGTGAAAATTCACCATCGCCCCAAACTATCAGTCGCTTTGTTATGGTATTGCTGGAGTTTGAAGAGCTGGAGATGTCTTTAACTATTAATTCATTTGTATAGAAGCAAGAGTCGAAGTGCTCTATAGTAAATTTTGCAGTTGGCAGATCATGAACTGTCACTTTTATTGAATCAATTTGAGTACCTGAATTAGTTGATACTTCAACTTTTACCCAAAACGAACCTGTTGTTTTGTATAAGTGAAACGGACTTTTGCTTTGAGATGTGTAACCATCCCCAAATTCCCATTTAATATTGGTGATATTTCCAGTGCCCTTTGTTTTAAAGTAGGCAAGGTTGCCTATGCAGATATCTTCAGAAGCATCGATAATACCAGCCTGTAGATTCAAGCTAACTGTAAATAATAAAAGTAAAATAGCGGACTTTAAAAGTCGGTAAAAACACAAATACGAATTCATAGGTTTAAAAATTTATTAGTATTGACACAAATTAACCCCTTTTATTTACTTAGACGTATACAATTGGATAAATGTGTCAATAAATTGACTTTAATTTCTAAACTGAGTTTTAAAATTACTCTTTTGTGTTTAATACGAAAGATATATTTGAGGTTGCCCAATGCTCTAAAATACCATCTTTTTCAAAAATAATGAAAGCTTTCAAATTTGGGTTACTTTCTACCAGGACTTTTGATTTCTCGAGTCCAATAACCTGACAGGCTAAAGCAACGGATGTCGCTTCGAGTGCACTTGGGGCTTGTATAGATACACTCAGAATTTCATTTTTGGCAGGATAACCTTCTAAGGCATCCAATGCCAGGCTGTATCGATGACCTTTTAAGAAATGGAATTTTCGGAAATTGGTTTTAGTGGATATAGCGTAGTTTTTTAATGGAATTTCTGCAAAATGAATAATCTTCTGGGTATTGATTTGAGGTTTTTCAATTTTAATCGGCCAGAAAGCGTCTGTGCCATTACCTCCTTTTGCTTTTATAGTACCGGCAATGTTGATGTAATAGTGCTTGAAACCATAAACAGAATCAAATAAAACAGCAATTTTATCAGCAATACATCCGCCTAATATTGGGTCAGTCCATATTTGTTTTTGCTGATTGGGTTTTAAAGGAATCAAATTATTAAACTCAATACCCAATCCAAAATCTAATTTTTTGAGACTATCGCTTATATATTTTGACCATTCTGTTTTGTCGTTGTTTTTAAAAATCTCGAACCAGTATTGCTCAAGTTGTCCTAGTCCTGGATTAAAACGTCCCTCTGTTTTTAATATGAGATTGGTACAAATGCTATCAAAATTCTGCAAATAATGAACGTTGTTGTGAAAAAATACAGACTGCGCGGCACTAATTGCCTGATTGGAATTGTACTTAAATACGATTGAATTAGGGGTTGAAGAACTCAGTTGTGCAACGGATTCTTTAATTAAACTATCTACTAACTGGCCAAGATCAATGGTACTGTCATAGGCTATTTCATATTTTTCATCCAGAAATTTGCCTTTTAAAACAGTATAACCATTTTCCTGTTTAACAGTTCGGGAGCAGGAAATAAAAAGGGAAACTGAGCAAATGAAAAGAATGAAGTTACTAATATAGTTTAATCTTAAGGTCATAATCTGAACTCAGATAGTTTTTTCATAACTTTACCAAAGACATAGTCTTGAATCTGAACTACCTCTTTGTTGTTGTCATTTATAAAAGCGTAGAATGTTTCGATATCAAACTGAAGGGGATTTCCATTATCGTCCATTTGAATATTGGAGTCGCGCTTTAGTCCTTTATTGTGTATACTCAGTTTAGTAATTTTACCCTTTTTGTCGGTAACTATAAGCGTTAGAAACGGGGTAGTTTTAGAGATAGAGTCTATTTTTTGAGGATTCAAATCAATAGGAAATCCTTCAAAAGACAAGTTCTCCCAGAGTTTAAGATAAGATTTAATCTTGTTAAGATTTGCTTCTGAGTTGTTAGAAAAGTTTTTGCCATTACCTGAAAGTATTGGGTCTTTTCCATTGTTATCAATTGTAAAAGAAGCAGCAGGGTCGCCTGTCCATTGAACTTGAATGCTGGCTATATCTTCAGCTTTTTGATTGAAAATATTTTTACTTCTCCAGGCTTCTAACTGATAATGGTAACGACCACCTATATATCCATTAAATCCGGGAATATGCATGACATAGGGCTCTTCGGCTTTGTCCATTAAAAAGAAGGTGCCCATTTCATCTCTGGTGTTGTTTCCAACATAGTATACTTTAGACAACTGACCATTTTCGTATACTTCAACTTTGGTGCCGTTTACAGCGATTTCTCTCTTAACTGTAAAAAGTTCATTTTTTGAAGCAGGACGTTTTACTTTCATCTTCCTGAAACCTTCAAATAGCGTATTAATCTGATGAATATTGACCTTGAAACTATCGTTGACAATCCAATTGGCACTGTCAACTTTCTTCAGAATAACATATTTACCGGTTCTTTTATTGGAAATAAAAATTTTATCTATATCCTTAGTAGATGAATAAGCAAAATCATGTTCATCGCCTTTAAGAGTGTTGCCTGTATTCTTTCTTAGCAGAAAAAACAAAGCAATCACCAGAGCCAATGCGCCTAATAGAAAAAGTGTTTTTTTATTCATGATGTTTATGCAGGGATATAGACAACAAAACAGACTATAATGCTGCGTTAGCGGCTGTAATTTGGAGCTTCTTTAGTAATTTTTATATCGTGGGGATGGCTTTCTTTGATACCTGCATTGCTGATTCTTACAAACTGAGCAGTTTGTAAATCTTCAATAGTTGCAGCACCACAGTAGCCCATTCCTGCTCTCAGACCACCAACATATTGATACAATACTTCTCCGACGCGACCTTTAAAAGGCACTGTACCCACAATACCTTCAGGTACCAGTTTGGATATTTCTTCCTCAGCATCCTGAAAATAGCGATCTTTTGAGCCTTCTTTCATTGCTTCGATACTACCCATACCGCGATAAGATTTAACCATTCTGCCTTCGTAGATGCTTGTTTCTCCCGGACTTTCTTCAGTTCCTGCAAATAGACTGCCTGCCATAACCGTACTTGCACCGGCAACTAAAGCTTTAACCAAATCGCCACTGTAACGAATACCTCCATCAGCGATGATTGGTACTCCGGTTCCTTGCACTGCAGCTGCACTGTCCATAATGGCTGAAAGCTGAGGTACACCAATACCTGCAATGATACGAGTAGTACAAATACTTCCCGGGCCAACTCCAACTTTAATGGCGTCTGCACCTGCTTCTGCCAAAGCTTTAGCAGCAGCTCCGGTGGCCACATTACCAACGATGACATCTAACTTAGGGAACGCTTTCTTAATTTTTTTCAGTTCAACTATAACACCTTTCGAATGACCGTGAGCGGTATCCAGAGTAATGACGTCAACTTCGGCATCTACCAATGCTTTAACCCTGTCAAGTGTATCTGAAGTTATACCAACGGCTGCACCGGCGATTAATCTGCCAAATTTGTCTTTACAGGCTTTCGGATAGCTTTTAACTTTTTGAATGTCTTTGTAGGTAATTAATCCAACCAGTTTACCTTTCTTGTCAACTATCGGCAGTTTTTCGATTTTGTGTTTTTGAAGAATTTCCTCTGCCATGATTAAATCAGTGCCCATCTGACCGGTCACTAATTTATTTTTAGTCATTACCTCTTTGATTTTTTTACCGGTATTTTTTTCAAACCTCAAATCGCGGTTGGTAATAATGCCAACCAGATTGCTTTTAGAATCTACAATTGGAATTCCACCAATATGGTGTTCTTTCATTAATTTCAATGCATCTCTAAGAGTAGCTTCGCCTGTAAGAGTTATAGGGTTTTGAATCATGCCGCTTTCGCTGCGCTTCACCTTCATAACTTCTCTGGCTTGCTGAGAAATGCTCATATTTTTGTGAATGATACCAATACCACCTTCTCTGGCCATAGCTATTGCCATTGTACTCTCAGTAACTGTATCCATTGCTGCTGAAACAATTGGAATGTTAATTGAAATGTTTTTAGTTAGTTTGGTTTTGGTGACTACGTCTCTGGGAAGAATTTCGCTGAATCGTGGAAGTACCAGCACATCATCAAAGGTCAGGCTGTCTCCGGCAATTTTGTTCGTAAAGTCTATAGGGGATTTTTTGGACTTGGCCATGCAAATAATGGTTTTGTTATTTGCGGTGCAAAGATAATACTTTATTTCCTAATACAAAAATTTACCTCTATTGGCCTTGAATTAAAATATCTATTCATTTATAGTTTTTTGTAATAGTAGTCCTAATTCCGATGCAATAAGACTCGTCATTAATAAAGGTAAATGGAATGAATCGGAACTTTTATTTGTATATCGAAATAAATGAGGTGAAGATTTGTTTTTCGATTATTTTTGCTCGAAATATGAAATTTTATTCCTTCTGTACCTTTTTTCTTCTGTTTATCTCCAATAATAGTTTAACTGCACAAGACTTTTACTATGAACCGGATACCGAAATTTACAAATTGCATAATCTTGATATTCTTGATTCAAGTTTAAGCCCATACAGGATATTTTTAGCAGGTGAAAACCATAGTTATGCTGAATTCAACAATGATCTGGAACTACAGTTATTAAAATATTTACACGCTCACAGAGGTGTGAAGGATCTGGTAATTGAGCTCGGTTATGTCAGAGGTTATATGATCGACCAATACATCAACGGTGATTCAAGTTATTATGATCAACTCGTGAGAACAACGGCATATACCTATCTTCAATTCTACAAGAATCTGAGAACCTGGAATCAGACATTACCGGATTCATTAAAAGTGCATGTACATGGTGTCGATATTGAGCGATTTCCTGATGATGCACCTGTTTTGATGGCCCGCATTCTTAAAAGCGATTCAATGGTACCAGAATCCCTTCAGTTTTTAAGAGAAACCATACGCTCATTTGCTGAGTATAAACAAAGTGTACAATATTCCGAGGAATATCTGCAGTACAGTTTCATGAATTACTATATGGCCGGTCCAAGTATTTCTGATGAAAAAACAATCGATTCTATTTTAGTCAACTATAAAATGTTGCGGAATGACTTTAAAACATATCTGGGAAATCAGTTTGATGTTTTTGACAAATCAATGGAATCACTTAGAGACTATATGCTCTATAAGAGTTATGAACGTACCCCTCAGCAGTTCATCTATCGCGAGCGTTTCTTGCTTAAAAACTTAAGTGCTATTTTGGATACTGATTCTAATCGAACTGTATTTGGCCAATTTGGCAGATGTCATATCGGATTTGATCAGGTTAAAAGTGATTGCGACTGGTGGGATCACAGCCCAATGGCAAAAAGATTAAATGACAGTAAGTACAAAGGTGAGGTCATGAACATTGCTATTTATTACGGATACGATGCTTATGAAAGCGATTTTCATGAAGAGAGTGAAATCATTTATAAATACAAGACTAAAATGGATGGTGCTGCAACCAAACTGTTTGAAATTGATGCAGACGACAGCCTTCTTGCATCTAACTATCAGTATTTAGTACTTTACGCTCCAGATTTGCCATATACCAATAATCCTAAAGATAAAATGAAGAACCCGTTTTTATCTTCAATTGACTTTGGGGTAGGAATTTCCGTTTTCAATTTCGATAATCTGAATGCAGCTTTAGATCCTGTCAATAAAAAAGCATTTGACCCTAATGTTTTAACTTTTGAATTTGGTTTTGTGGCAAAAAATCATGGTTCCACTGCAGGGTTTATGTTTAGATCATTTCAAACACAAAAGTTTCAGAACGGACGATACAATTATAAACTGGGAGGGTTTAGTATTTATGAAGTTTTAGGAGTTATGCCATCTGTTTCAAGGCATTTTGCACCAACTTTATATGGTATGTTTGGTTATTCCAGACTAGCACTAAATGTACAGGACGATTCAAGTACCTATCAGATGTCTCCGGCATTTTCGAAAATTAAAACAACTCAGTACAACAACGGTACACTGTTATTGGGTGTGGGACTGGATTTGAGAATTGCCCTTGGTGGCTGGTTAGCCTTAACTATTAAGAGTCATGTTATGGCAGATATTTCCAATAAATACTGGAGACAAGCAGTTTCGGGTATTAATCCACTTGATAAAGCTTCTCCAAAAACTTCCTTGTTCAACTATGGACTCAGTGCAGGTTTGTCGATAATGACCTATTGAAGGGAGGATAAATTAATATAAAATACGTTTGCATTTCCTTTACTTTGCAGCATGTATTTGAAGGCTATTAAACAAATACCGAACTTATTTACCCTCGGTAATCTTAGTTGTGGCGTTTTATCCATCCATCAGATTTTTAATGGTCATCCTGAGAATGCCGTTTATCTCACAATTTTAGCGGCTGTATTAGATTTTTTTGATGGTTTTCTGGCGCGTTTACTCAAAGCAGATGGTGAGTTGGGAAAGCAACTCGATTCACTGGCAGATCTTGTAACATTTGGTGTTGCACCGGCATTTATGTTATACTATTCGGCTGATTTGATAGAGGGAACTGCACGTTATGCATTCATATTACTGGCATTATTTTCAGCTTACAGACTGGCAAAATTTAATGTAGATACCCGTCAAAGCAGTTCATTTATCGGAGTGCCTACACCTATTACCGGACTTAGCTGTGTAGCTTGGGGCATCATAGATTCGCCTGTTAAGGATTTTATCTTTGAACACGCCTGGATTTTCATTTTATATTGTGTAATTGTATCATTACTTCTGGTAAGTGAAATACCAATGCCGGCTCTTAAATTTAAAAAAGGTAAAGAGCAACCTGTCGCTCAATTTGTATTTTTATTATTAACAGGAGTGGCGTCTCTGCTCTTTTTTGGTTGGTTGTGTATACCAATATTTTATGCAGCCTATGTTTTGTCATCTATTCTAATTAATTTTGCCGCAAAAAGAAAGTAATGAAATTTTCCGTTGAAATAGAAGTTATGCCGCGCAAGGAATTGTTAGATCCACAGGGTAAAGCCGTCACTACAGGTTTACACAGTATTGGATTTAATGGTATTGACAACGTTCGTGTTGGTAAATGCATCATGTACGAAACAAATGCTGCCTCTGAAAGCGAAGCACATGCTCAGGCGGAAGAGGCCAGTAAAAAACTTTTAGCTAACCTGGTAATGGAAAGCTATACCATCAGAGTAAAAGCCCTCTAAGCTTCAAAATATGCTGGATGTATCCATCATAGGTGGTGGTGCTGCCGGTTTCTTTGCAGCTATAAATATCAAAGAAAAACATCCAAATTGGAAAGTTGAAATTTTTGAGAAGAGTCCATCTTGTCTCGGTAAAGTTAAAGTAAGCGGAGGTGGCAGATGCAATGTCACGCACAATTGTTTCGATCCTATACTGCTCTGCAATTTTTATCCCCGTGGTGGTCGTGAACTCCTTTCAGTTTTCAATAGATTCAATCCTAAATCAACCATAGATTGGTTCGCTGCTAAAGGTGTACAGATTAAAGCGGAACCGGATGGAAGAATGTTTCCTGTTACCGATGATTCTCAAACTATTATAGATTGTTTTTATGAGGCTTGCTCAAAGCACAGTATTAAAATTCACGTAAAGTCAGGAGTTAAATCTGTTGTACGCACCGAAAATAATTTCGAATTTGAAGTTGATGCTGTTAAATGCAGAAGCCGGAATATTGTTGTTGCAACAGGCAGCAGTGAGTTTTTCTGGAAGATATTAAAAGATTTAGGCCACCAGATTGTACATCCTGTTCCTTCATTATTTACATTTAATATTCAACATCCCATAATTGATGGATTAATGGGTCTAAGTGTTGCAAAAGCCAAAATAAAATTATTGGCAGATAAGGCAACTATGCAATCTATGCGCCTGAAGGAAAGTATGCTTATACAGGAAGGACCAATGTTAATAACGCATTGGGGCTTGAGTGGACCATCCGTTTTAAAATTGTCTTCAGTTGCTGCAAGGCTGCTTAATCAGTTAAATTATAAGTTTGAAATTCAAATTAATTTAAGCGGTTTAAATACAGAACTTACCCAGGCAGAACTGATTAAACATAAAAATGACAACGGAAGGAAACTCATTTTAAATACCAGTTTGTATGGCATACCTTCTCGTTTATGGTATAAAATAGTTGAATTTTCATTTGGTAGTGCCGATGTTATTTGGGCTGACAGTTCAAAAAAAGATTTAATGACATTAGCAGTCAACCTGAGTGCACTTAACTTGCAGGTAAATGGTAAGAGTACATTTAAGGAAGAATTCGTTACAGCTGGTGGAGTTGATTTAAAGGAAATTGATTTTAGAACCATGGAGAGTAAATTGGTTAAAGGTTTATATATGGCAGGTGAGGTTTTGAATATAGATGCACTTACAGGAGGTTTTAATTTTCAAGCGGCCTGGAGTGAAGCTTGGATCATAAGTCAGTCTGTACAATAAGCGAAAATAGCAAGGTTGTAAATACATCATGAGCATGGCATGATTAACACGCCGATGCTCATGAAAAGTAAAATATTTTTTATAAAGTGTTTTCTTTAGTTTTTAATTCCTGGTGTTTCATAACGTTCTCTGCTGTTGAATCCGAAAGATATACCAAATCGATAACCATCATTGCTGGGCACAAAGTAAGCATTGACAGGAATGTTCAGTTTACCGGATTTAAAAGTTTTTCCTAATGCAAACACAAATGATGGATGAAGCGCCCAGTCACCTCTGCTATCAATTCTGCTTTCAATAAATGGTCGGCTACTCATTCCAACTGTGTCACTCGCAAGTCGCCAGTTGTTGAATTCATCGTAAAAACCATTCGATTTTCTTGTTAAAGATACTGATGGACCAAAAGCAAATTCCCATCCGTTTTGATTGTTGCGCATACCATTCATAAGCGTTAAACTTGGAATAAACAGTCCCTGATCGAGACCGGTGATCATAGGAACTACTTCAAATAATGCCTGAAAATTACCCTGATTTAAATACTGTTTTTCGAATTGATACCCGAATTGAAACATCAGTGGCATGGCATTGAAACCACCATCTTTGCGAGGTTTACTTAGTAATGTTGAAGCTTCTCCAGTAAAGTAGGTTAAGCCCATTCTAGGGCCATCTGCTCTAAGTCTGTTTTTAAATGGATTGTTTCTGGCTTCGTCAAATAAAAAATTCTTTGTTAATGTGTTGACCTCTTCTTCATTATTAGGCAGACCAAACATATCATTCAGCGTGATTCTAATCATTGAAGGTAAAGATTGAGGTAAATTGAGGAACTCTTTTACTATGACTTTTTCATAATCCTTTCTTTCTGTGTCATAGATTTTATAAGTGATAACTATGCGCTCGCCAATCTTGCTGATATTGCCTGTAAACAGTTTTTCACATTTTAGTTTATTGGCAATTTCTGAGATACAATAGGTGCTGAAGCATTTGTCGAGATGAAGACTATCTCTTTTAGCCAGATATTCTATGTCATAGTTATCGATCATTGCATAGATGCCTAGTTTTTCAAGCTCCAGTTTTGTAATGGCTGTCAATGGCATATCTGATAAATTGATTTGTAAACCAGATAAACCCCGGGTATCGATTTCTATTAATGCCATTTTGGGTTTACTTGTGTTTTGTGCTTGCGATTTATATGTAAAAGCAAAAGCCAGAACGAACAAACAGATTAAATTTAACTTTTTCATGATGATGTTTTTTTAAAATTTACTGAGGCAAAATTCAGGGACAATCACAGATAGATTTTTGTAAAGTATGCATGTCAAAATCAGTAGATATTTATTAATTGTAAAAAAGGCGATTCAGTGGTTGATGTTGTGATTGTTTATTGCATTATTTTTAAGGAACATTTGGCAGTTTTGCAAAAAATACTAAATTTGTTTTATGTCTACCTCAAAAAATAGCAATAATTTCCAAACTTTATGGAACGAGATTTTACTGAAACATGCTCCGGCGAACATCTCAATTGCAAGAGAAATCAGTGAATTACTGGACATCAGTCAGGACAGTGCCTACCGACGTTTGCGCAATGAAACAGATTATACTCTGGATGAAGCAGCCAAAATTGCCAATCATTTTAATCTTCCTCTGGAAGCCTTAAATAATGAACGACATTCAATAGTCAGTTTTAAAACGAACCCACTAAACAGTGATTCAAATTCCTATAGAGAATACCTTTCAAATATGTTGGCAAACATGAAGAGGTTGGAGAGTTTTGAATCCGCTGAAATATTTTTTGGAGCTGAAGACATCCCTGTTTTTTACCACTACAGTCAACCTGCATTAATGAAATTTAAGATGGTGTATTGGCTCAAGTCATTGTTGCTGGTACCTGAATTTCAGAACAGGCATTTTGAGGAGATAGAATTACCTGAAGAATTTATAACATTGGCCAGCGATATATTTAAATCATTTAGTAAGATACACTCTACTGAAGTATGGACCGCAGAGACTGCACTCAGCACCATCAAGCAAATCAGGTTTTACTGGGATGCAGGTTTTTTCGAAAAGCTGGATACATTGTTAAGTGTTATCAACGACCTGGAAGCGAGTATCAAGGTCATTCAGAAACAAGCTGAAACTGGTCATAAATTCTCATCTAACGGCACTATGACTGCATCCAACTATAAGTTGTTTGTGAGCGATGTAATGATTGGCACCAACAGTATTTTTGTCAAAGCGAATGATTTCAGAACCTCATTTATCAGTTATAGTACATTTAATTTTATGCAGACAACCAATGCAGAGTTTAATGCGCAAAATGAAATGTGGATGAACAACCTGATTTCAAGGAGCACATTAATTAGTTTAGTCTCAGAAAAGCAAAGAAATCAGTTCTTTAAAAGTATCTATAAACTGTTAGAGGAACTTAGAAACTACGCCAAAGAAAACAACTAGGGCAGTTTAAATGCAGTATTGCCCACGACCAGGATTTTGTTGTTTTCTGAGTATTGAATCCAGCAGTATATATTTTCAAAATAAATCCATGAATCTGATGGCAATAGTCGTAAATCTTTAATGGTTTCAGAATGGATTGTTTTACCATATTGAGTGCTCCTGTAGGTTTTACCGTTTAGTGTGTAGACAAGAGTAAAAGAATCGACTCCGGTCTTATAGGAATATGGGAATGGCTTTTCAGGATAAGCATTAAGAACGAATGCTGAATCGGAGGACAACCCATGAAATTTAACGCCCATGACAGGAGCAGGAGCTGCAATTACCGGAAAAACAAAACTCTTTAATACAGACATGCTGCCATCCGCTTGTTTATAAGAAAGGATGAACTTGATTTCTTGACCTATCTGATGACTTCCTGGTTTGATTTCATATTCATAATTACCCAATGATCTGACATTGGCGGTTGTGGTGACTACAATATTGACAGGGTGAATTCCAGGAGTGACAATTTTAACCAGGTTCGCTACATCTGCATATACATATTGCATTTTTTGGTCAACCAGCATATCAATTGTTAGAAATCTATAATCTGTGAGTTGCAAAGTATGCGTATCTGTATAATATACTTTACCCTTCTGAAACAAGGTAACTACAGCAGATAAACTATAGCTGAGAGAGTTACCGGGTTTAAACCAGAAAGTATCGGTATTATCTTCTGTATGTGTTAGAATTTCATTTTCAAAGTACTCAATTTTAATTTCAGAATGAGGTTTTAAACCACTTATCAAAGGGACTATAGCAATTGGATTGTTATCAATAATGATCGAAGAACTTTTGACAAATCCACAGCTGATTTGAGCAGTGCTGAGCTTCATCAATGGAAGTGTCAATAAGAAAAGAATGATTTTGATTTTCATATTTTACCTAACACTTTATCTAATTTGAGTTTAAGATAGACCGAATAACTGTACTGAATCTGTTTGTATTCGAAATCGTAAAATGGTTCAAATCTCAGATCCAGCATGAATTTTTCATTCAGCTTTTGGGTATAAAATAAACGCGACATCAGCATGTGTCTATGCTGACGAAATTCGGTAATATTATAGAAATTATAGTTGTTGTAAATTTGGGTACCAACTGGAGATTGCCACTCTCTTCCGGCCCAATAATTAAACATCAGTTCAAATCCTTTGTGCATGAAACTCAGAGTGTGCCAGGAGGCAAATCCATTTTTATAAGGTTGAGTGATATTAGGAGAAAAGTCGCCACTTGCCAGCCAGTAGTTTTCGGTTCTGATTTTAAATCCTGAAGCAAAGGTGTAATTTAATTTAAGACCAATAGTGGCATTTATCCTTGTAAATATTGGATTAGGGTTGTTGTTGAGCTGTCCACCTCTGTGGGCTAATGTTCCTTGGAATGGCAGACCTATAAACACACCTTTTTTGTTGAGCAATTGGCGTTCTAGAACTATTCCGGTTGTAAATTTTTCCTGATTGCTTGTTGTTCTGTAAGTGGGTTCATTCCATACCAGAAAATTATTGAAATAGAATTTATCAGTTTTGTAGATGCTTTGAATACCATTTTCGATTCGATTGGTAATGGCTCTGTCGATGTTGTACATAGGTTCAATGAAACCATAGTTAGTGGTGCCTTGCATAGCACCAAAATTATAACGCCAGTTTTTTTTGAAAATGGAAATGGTGAAAACAGGTTGAACGGAGTAAAAATTAGTACTTCCGAAATCCTGACGAGTTTGAATACCGCCTTTGAGAAGAACATTTTTATAAGGCTGGTAGGCAAGATGAGCCTGAACCAATGATCCAAACAAAGTTTGTCCTTTTTCTATCAAGTCAAAGTATTCGGTATTTCTCAAATAATTTAACATCTCAAAATGCAATTTGATGGTTTGAGTGTCATTCGGAATTAAAGTGTCATCCTGTTCGAAAACGCGGTTATTGATTTGAGCCTCAACTTTCCATGAGCAGGCTATTACCAGGATTAAAAGTGCAATTTTAATTTTGTAGCTACGTTTCATTAATACAGGTTCAAATGTAATATTTTGGAACGATTATTGATTTTAGGTATTAAAAATAACAGATTACTATGTTCAAAGTGGCTTCAATTCAACGATTCGTTAAACTGGGTATCTTACCGGGAGCAATTATCCTGAGTGCATTTACCTTTGTTGATTCTAGTCCTACCAAGCAAACTGCAGACGACAATTTCGTTTATAGAAAAATGTCCAATTCTGCATTTACTTTCAATGAAAAATTGTCTTACAGAGTGCATTATGGTGTCATAAATGCTGCCACAATTGATTTAAGTGTCGGGGCAGCTTTTGTTGAAAAAAGTGAACGCAAATGTTACAATATTCAGGCTGATGGCCGCACCTTAAAGTCATTCGACTGGGCTTATAAAGTAAGAGACAGATTTGAAACTTATATTGATAATGAGGCCATGGCGCCAATTACCTACAATAAAAATGTGCAGGAAGACAAATACACCGACAATGATTTGGTGGTATTTAAACATCCTAAAAAGAAACTATACGGCGTAAAGGGCATCTTAGATATGCCAGTTTACACACACGATATTATCTCTGCACTTTACTATGTAAGAAATCTGGATTTCAGCAAAGCTAAAATTGGCGACAAATATCCAATAGATGTTTATCTGGATAACAAAATTTACAATCTTGGTTTTAAGTATGCAGGAAAGGAAACCATTTCCACTGATATTGGTAAAGTGAAGTGTCTAAAATTTGTGCCAACACTAGTAGTAGACAGAGTTTTTAAAGATCAGGATGATATGACAGTTTGGGTTAGTGACGACGAAAATAAAATTCCGATTCGTGTTAAAGCCAAAATTATGGTTGGGTCTGTAAAGGTGGATATTACCAGTTACAGTGGTTTAAAAAATGAGTTTAAAGCTCTGATAAAAAAATAGAATTCTTTGAAGAACTGGTTTAGTTAAAGGTATACGTCGTACCGTCTTTACCATCTTTAAGTTCTATACCAATTTCTGAAAGTTTCATACGAATGGTATCTGATAAAGGATAATTCTTTTCTTGTTTGGCTACTTGTCTGAGTTCAATCAGAATATCCATAACCCCTTTCACTTTATCTGAACTACTTTCTGTTTCATTTTTAAGTCCAAGAATATCATAAACAAAGGTTTGGTATAAAGCTTTTAACTTTATCAGATTTTCACTGTCAATAGACATCTGACCTGCAGCAATCGTATTGATTTTAGTAACAAGATCAAATAACCCAGCAATCAGGATTGGCGTATTTAAATCATCATCTAATGCAGCTTCCAATTCAACTTTCAAAGTATCGGCATTTAAATCACTGGAATTGCCCGGATTTATTCTGTTAAGTGTTTCACCAGCCTGCAACAGACGATTCAGTCCTTTTTCACTGGCTTGCAAAGCGGTATTACTGAAGTCGAGAGTCCCTCTGTAATGTGCTTGCAGAATAAAGAACTTAAGTGTCATTGGTGTATACGCTTTTTCAAGGAGATGGTGATTTCCGGAGAAAAATTCATCAATTGAAATACCATTATTCAGTGATTTAGCCATTTTCTGACCGTTAACGGTAATCATATTGTGATGAATCCAATAATTGACAGGTTGATGCCCGGTGCAAGCATGTGATTGAGCAATTTCTGATTCATGGTGAGGAAACAGCAAATCCATACCACCACCGTGAATATCGAAAGTGTCACCCAGGTATTTGCGACTCATGGCAGAACATTCGATATGCCAGCCAGGGAAACCAGTGCTCCAAGGACTAGGCCAGCGCATGATGTGTTCTGGACCGGCTTTTTTCCAAAGTGCGAAATCATTAGGGTGATGTTTTTCATCCTGACCTTCCAGTTCACGTGCCTCATTCCCTGCACCAGCAATAAGGTCCTCTAATATTCTACCCGAAAGTTTGCCATAATCGTGGTCTTTGCTGTATTTCATAACATCAAAGTAAACAGACCCATTAGATTCATAGGCGAATCCTTTATCGATAATGGTTTTAATCATATCGATTTGTTCGATTATATGACCACTGGCACGAGGTTCAATTGAAGCCGGGCGCACGTTTAAGGCCTGCAGCATTTGATGATAGGAATCCGTATAGAATTGAGCAATTTCCATTGGTTCGAGTTGCTCAACTCTTGCTTTTTTGGCAATTTTATCTTCCCCTTCGTCAGCATCATTGACCAGATGTCCGACGTCGGTAATATTTCTTACAAACCTGACCTTGTATCCTTTGTAAACGAGATATCTGTGAAGTACATCGAAAACGATTGGTCCGCGGGCATGACCTAAGTGAGGATGTCCATAAACCGTAGGTCCACAAATATAGATACCAACAAAGGGATGTCTGATAGGTTTAAAAACCCTGATTTCTCTTTTGTAAGTGTCGTATATTTTCAAGTCTGACATAGCGAATAAAGATTGCAAAAGTAATTTAAAAAAACCTATTTTTGTAAGCTTATAAAAATTATGCTGAGATATATGAAGCGTTTTGTTTTGCTAGTATTCCTGTCAGGTTTGGCTCTTTCTGTACATGCCGGAAAACAACCGAAGGATACCACTCTTTTCACCTATGGCAATCACAAGGTTACTACCAGAGAATTTGCAAAAGGATTCAATAAGAACAAACATAAGGATTCTGCTGTAAAGCCTAAAGAGGTAGATGAATACCTCGAACTTTACAAAAAATTCAAACTAAAAGTTCAGGATGCTTATGATTTAGGTTTGGACACAACTGAAACTTTCAAAGCTGAGCTTGCTACTTACCGCAAGCAGATTGCCAAACAGTTTTTGATGGATGCCAATGTCAATGAGAAACTTATCAATGAAGCTTACGAAAGAATGAAATATGAAATCAAAGCAAGTCATATTTTGGTTTTTGCTCGTCCTGATGCATCTCCTGAAGATACACTGAAAGCTTACAAAAGAATGTTGGAGGTTAAGAGGCTTATAGAAAGTGATTCTATTTCCTTCGAAAATGCAGCACTTAAATATAGCGAAGACCCTTCTGCTCAGGACAATCTGGGAAGTTTGGGTTATTTTACCTGTTTTCAAATGATTTATGAATTTGAAACTCAGGCTTACAATACGCAGGTTGGAAAGGTTTCCAAAGTTTTCAGAACGGAATTTGGATATCACATCGTGAAAGTTTATGACAAACGACCAAGCATGGGTGAATTGAGTGCCCGAATTATCAAGATAGAATTGAATCCAAGTCCATCAACTGAAGAAGTTGAAGAAGGCAGAGCCAAAATCAATGAAGTATACAAGAAGCTTCAAAGCGGTGAAGTTTTCACAAGCCTTGTACATCAATATTCAGAAGATCCTGCCTCTGTATTAAAGAATGGCGCAATTGCACCGTTTACAATGACATCTGCCAGATACCCTGAAAATTTCAAAAACAGTGCTTTTGCTTTGCAGCACGATGGTGATTATACAATGCCGATTCAAACGGCCAGTGGGTTTTATATCATTCAGCGAATAGCATTGAAACCTTTAGACTCGTTAGGGAAAATCAAAGGAACCATTGTCAATAAAATTAGCAGAGACAGCAGACAATACAAAAATACGATGGCTGTTTACGAAAAAGCCAAAGTCATGTATAAATTTAAGGAGAACACCAAATTGAGCAAAGTGTTTAAGATGTATTTTGACAGCAGTTTGCTGCAAGGCTCATTGGACACGCACATGTTAAAAATGACTCATCCTGAATTAGGAGGTACTGTACTGTTCTCACTTAAAAAAGTTAAAAGAGTATATACCTTGGACAGTTTTGCAAACTGGATATCTGCTATTCAGAAACCAACAACTTCCAGAGCTTTAAGCAGCTTAACCAAAAATTATTATGATGCATACAAGCTTCAAATGGTTATGGATTATTATGAAGGTGATTTGGAGAATACCAGTGAAAAGTTTGCTTCTCTCTATAAAGAATATAAGGAGGGCATATTGCTGTTTACCTTAACAGATAAAAAGGTTTGGAGTAAGAGTGTAGAGGACACAGTGGGTCTTAAAAACTTCTATACTCAGAACAGCGATAAATATGTTTATGGCAATCGTTATGATGCGACTGTATTTAAATGTGCCAGCAGAGCAATAGCTGAAGAGTTGAAGAGGGATTTGGAAAGTGGTATGATCATCGACTCTATTATGAAGAAATACAACAAGAACAGTCCTCTAACAGTTAGTACGCCTACAACTGGCAAATTTGAGCAAGGTGACAATCAGATAGTTGATTTAGCATTTCAATTTGCAAAGCCATCTACCAAATATTTAATTGTTGAAGATCCTGTAGTTGCCGGCAGATTTGCTGTGATTCAGATTCATAGCTTTATTCCGGCAGTTAAAAAAACACTTAATGAAGCCAGAGGCATGATTATAAGTGATTATCAATCCTACCTTGAAAAATTATGGTTGGATGAGTTGATGCAGAGATACCCGATTCAAGTGGATATGGTGGCATTCGAAGCCATTAAAGCCAAAATGTTAAAGCCATAGTTTTTTTGAAACTTCAATTTCTCAAGATATCGTTGTTGACCATTCTGGTTTTGCATGTTGCTGCATGTAACAAACAACAACAGAAGAGTGAGGAAGTGTTGGCTGAATACAAAGGAAAATTTCTTTACAGAAGCGATATACCTGAAGATATTTGGGGCAAATTCAGAGAAGGAGACAGTACTGGATTGCTGAAATCTTATATAGATAAATGGCTCGAGAAGCAAGTATTGGTAGATGCCGCTGAACTGAGTTTAAGTGATACAGAAAAAGACAAGGAAAAGTTAATTGAAGATTACCGCAACTCATTGCTCATTTATGAATATGAGCAAAAGTTGATGCGGGAAAAGATGGATACAACTGTAACTGAAGAGGAGATTAAAGCGTTCTATGAAGAAAACCTCAGTACTTTTCAGTTGAGAAAGAACATTGTAAAAATAAAATATCTTAAAATCAATAAGCAAAAAGCCGATGTTGCCAAGTTGCGTAAGCTGATGCAAAACCCAAGTGAGCAAAATGATGCTTCTTTAATGGCTTTTGCTGAGAAGGAAGCAGATAATTTTTATCTGGATTCGAACTGGTTGTATCTTGATGATATAACAAAGGAAATTCCATTAGACGCTAATTACGATCAACAGAGATTTTTGAGCAATAGTAAATTTGTGCAGCTTGAGGAAAATAATACCTTGTATTTGCTCTACATTATTGATTTCAGAATAAAAAATGCCACATCACCTTTAGAATTTGAGAAGGATAAAATTCGCGATATCATTTTACACAAGAGGCGTTTAGATATGCTCAAGACTAATAATAAATCTATTTTTGAAAAAGCCCTTAACTCAGGCGATATAAAATACCATCAGATCAAGTAATGAAACTGTCAAAAAAATTAATACTAATACTATTCACTTGTTTTATCTCGTTGGCTGTAAAAAGCCAGCCACAAATTATTGATGAAGTAATTGCGGTGGTAGGAAATACACCAATTTTAAGATCGGAATTTGATATATTGGTTTCACAGATTGACCCGGATATTGAAGTTACAGATGAATTGAAGTGCGAATTACTTCAGGAGTTAATCATTGATAAAATGCTGATACATCAGGCGGAGATTGATAGTATTACCATTACAGATGATGAAGTCAACGACAGGATAGATAACAATATTCGCTTTTTTGAACGTCAGATGAACAGCAGAGCCAATATCGAAAAATATCTGGGTATGTCAATTGAGGCTTACAAAAAACAAATTTTTCCCAAGGTAAAGGCACAAATGTTGAAAGAGAAGATGCAACAAAAGGTGCAAAGTGAGATTAAAATCACACCAAAGGAAGTCCGCGATTATTTCAACAAAATGCCAAAAGACAGTTTGCCGTTTATCTCATCAGAAGTTGAGATAGCGCATATTGTAATAAAACCAACCTATTCCAAAGAAGCTAAAGATTTTGCTTTGGAAGAACTCACTGAATTGAGGAAGAGAATTTTAAGAGGAGAAAGTTTCAACAGGCTGGCTTCAATCTATTCAGAAGACCCGGGCAGTAAGACTCAAGGTGGATTATTGCCAGAGTTTGGAAGAGGTGATATGGTGCCGGAATTTGAGAGGGCAGCCTTTACAATGAAGAAAGACAGTGTCTCGGAGGTTATTGAAACAAAGTATGGTTATCATATCTTGAAACTTATTGATAAGCGTGGTGACAAGGTCATAGTCAGACATATTTTGATTCGACCAAAACTGGTTGACACGGATATGGAAGCTGCCAAGGCTAAGCTGGATACTTTGCTTATGAATCTAAGGTCAGGTAAAATCAAGTTATGTGACGCTGTTAAAGAATTTTCGGAGGATGAAGAAACAAAGCCAAACTGCGGTTATTTTACAGATCCAAACATAGGTTCTCAGCGCATTCCTTTCGATTATCTCGATAAGGACATGGCTACTGTCATTGTAAAATTAAAACCTGGACAATATTCTGAACCAGTTATCGGTTATGGACCTGATGGCTCACCATTTTACAGGATTTTTTACCTGAAGCTCGAAACTAAACCTCACGTAGCAAATCTTGAACTCGATTGGCAACGCATACAATCGATGGCACTGGATGAAAAGAGAGATGATGAGTTGACTGTTTGGGCAGAAAAGAAACGCAAAGACACTTATATTCACATATCTTCAGATTATTTAAGTTGTGGATGGTTTGCCGAATGGAATACAAAATAGAATTAAAACATGAGTGATATAGCGAGTGCGGAAAAATTTACCGCCAAATACAAAGACATACAAAAAGAAATTGCAACGGTTATTGTTGGTCAAAAAGATGCAGTTAATGGTGTATTAACAGCGTTGTTTTGCAACAGTCACGCCTTACTGGTTGGGGTACCCGGATTAGCAAAAACGTTGTTGATTAAGACCATTTCTGAAGTTCTGGATTTAAAGTTCAACAGAATTCAGTTTACACCTGATTTAATGCCAGGTGATATAACAGGTAATGAGATTCTGGATGAAAACAGACATTTCAAATTCATAAAGGGGCCATTATTTGCAAACATTGTATTGGCCGATGAGATAAACAGAACACCACCAAAAACACAGGCAGCTTTGCTGGAAGCCATGCAGGAGCGCAATGTGACAGTCAGTGGTAAAGCGTATCCTTTGGACAATCCTTTTTTTGTTTTAGCCACACAGAATCCTATAGAACAAGAAGGAACTTATCCATTGCCAGAAGCTCAACTGGATCGTTTTATGCTGAATCTGGTTTTGGATTATCCAAGTTTTGAGGAAGAGTTATCCATTATAAAGAATACAACTTCCAATATTCAGGCAAGTCCTTCGAAGGTATTGAATGCAGCTGATATATTAGAGTTTCAGGCATTGGTACGCAAGGCGCCAATCGCTGATAATGTAGTGGAGTATGCGGTAAATCTGGTAAGCAAAACTCGTCCGGGCACAAGCAGAGCCGGTGCAAGAGTAGATGAATTAATCAGCTATGGAGCTGGTCCAAGAGCAGGACAATTCCTGGTTTTAGGAGCTAAATGTCATGCATTGTTAAATGGCAAATTATCGCCGGATATTGAAGATGTGAGAGCAGTTGCTTTAAGCGTATTGCGCCACAGATTGGTTAAAAATTACAAAGCAGAGGCAGAAGGCATCAGCGTTGATGAGATCATCAAGGGCTTGATGTAAGAGGTTTATTTATTTTTGAAATGTAAAAACCTAGTTTTAGAAAACAAAATATTACATCTTTTTTGACTTTGTAGTCACTAATAAATTCAGGCCATGTTCCTCTATCACCAAATGGTTCTTTTTTTTCAAAATAATGAGAATACTGAGATTCTATCCCTACATAGAAAAACCGGGAAATAGATTTATTGATGTTAAATCCTAATCCTACTCCAGGGCTGTTATAGCTTAAATAAAAACCATTTATTCCATGGTGTCCTCCCCATCCAGGATCCATAAAAATACTTTCTTCTCCATATCTGAAAGACATTGACGCGAAAGGTGTGATATTCAACTGTATTTTATTAACTGAATAATTTCTGCCGTAAATAAAAGTAGCAGTCCTGCAATATCGCCCAGCAACATCACCCTTGTCAAAAGTAGCTGCTGCAATATGATAATGCACTACATCAAATCCTACTCCAAAATAATGACCTCTGTTGTTTAAGGATATTCTACCGCCAGAAGGTAATGGTTTTTGATGGTAGACAAAATTGAGATTTTGGTCTTGTAAGAACCAGGGTATCGATTTTACTACTTCAAAAGATATGGATTTAAGAGATTTATTTTGAATGATTTGGGAATATTCATTTTGAGGGAGTGACAAAATAAGTATAAAAAAAATTATTCTCATAATTTAATAAATCGGAATCTTAAATATGCATCTCCAATTTTTATACACAAGGTATATACACCTGAGTTTAAATCCAAGATATTAATTTCTGAGATTTGAGAATTTATTAAAAATGTACTATTATAAACGGAATTACCTAAATTATCTAGAACTACAATCTCAGTATTTGTATTAATATAATATTTGAATAACCCCCCCCAAATCTATATTAATTATATCCTCTGTTGGAGAAGGAAAAACATTGATAAGTTTTTGGAATTGAGCGATATCTCTCTTTTCAAGGCTTAGTCTTGGCCCCTCAGGATCTTCCATTGGGTATCTTAGAGTTTCTCTCCAACAAGGCAAATTAGCAGCACTAGGCGGGACACAAAAACAAGTATTTCCTACATTAACTGCTGCCCAAGCTTTACACGTTTCTATATGTTCATTTGAGCATCTGCCAAAAAGTTTTATCGCAGCATTAATCCATCCTTCTCTGCTATCAGAAAACAAAGTTATTGGTTTATATTCTTCAATCAAAGCTAAATGGAGAATTTGAGTTGCCTTATCAATCCCAATACCAGATAAACTTACCCCATTTAATGTTCCCCCAAAAGATAGAAAGAAAAAACACTGATTTTGAATTGAAGCATTGTGATGTACACCTCCTTTACATAGATAGGAAGCCATAGCACCAGATTCCATATAAAATCTAGGGTATTTTGACATACAGCCACCTGTGGGTGGCGCATTGTTTTGAGGGTTTTGAAGATCCCGTTTATAATTGGGATTGGCGTCTTCACCTATTGTAAAATTATTGAGTCCGAATAAGTTAGCTTCTAGGAGCAACCCAAAAATATCAGCTGTACTTTCAGCAACACTACCAGGCTCACCTTCATTCCTCAATTGACAGGTATACCCTATAACGCCATGAGTAAATTCGTGTCCAATAATGTCAATAACACCATCATAATATCCGTCTTTTCTGTCAAAAGTCATGATATCATATCCTGTCCCTTTCTTTGTTAAAGTTGTATGTGTATTACTATTATTTGAATAATCCGCCCTGACTCTTATAGTAACTGCCCCATCATCAAAACCATTTCTTTTAAATGTGCTTCTCCAAAACTTCCAGGCTTCTGTAACACCCCAATGCACCGCAGTCGCGGCCCAATAGTCATTCCCCCAATTGTCATCTTCATCATTTGGTAATCTACTTGTATTATAGCTTCCTCCGAAATTATTGTTTTTTGTTTTTATTCTTATGCCATCTTCATCAGTTTCAAGATAATACTTACTATATGATCCACCGAGCCATTTAGTGTCGAATGATTTGGAACCATAAATGTAATGGTTAAAATTTCCTTGTCTACCAACATTGTCTGATTTCAGGATTATTCCTGTCTGTGCATTTACATATACATCATAGAATCCTTCAAAACTATCTGTCCTATATATTTTGAAAAGCCAAGCTAATTCAAAATTGTTAGGCTTAATTTCTTTTAAAGTATCATTTTTGAACGCCCATATTAAAGTTCCTCTAGGATAATAAGTTGTATCTGATGCATTTGAGTCATTTTTTAGTTCAAATTCTAAACTGTCATTTTCCCAAGCATATTCCTCGGCATTTAAATAATTTATAGCAATTGAAAGTGCACTATCTTCTTCAATATTTGGAGTTGAGTTTTTAACCATTCCTTCACACAAAAAACCAGTAGTTAAAACGACCGTATCGCGGATGGAATGTTCGTGGTATATAACAAATTCGATAGGCAAACCTTTGTAGTACTGTTGGTATTTAATGTTTAAGAAATTAGTCACAGAATCTTCAAATTCGTGAATTATATGCATACTGTCATCACTTGATAGTCCCGTATATTGTTTATATTGCATAAATAGTTGTCCTTTAAGCATTTCTCCGCATAGCCACCAATTAGATCCTCTTTCAGTTATTTCATAACATTTATTTTTTATGAAAGTGTTATTTGAATCTAATAATGTAGGACTTTGGCTTTTAATATTTGTCAAAAATACATTTGCTAATAGTAAAACTATCAATTTAGGAATTCTCATAATATTTTTATTTTTTACAAATAAGTATATTAATTTTGACAAATAAGGTCAAAGTGAATAAAAATCAATTTGTTAAATAAAAATCTAAATTTAATAAAACAGATTGTAAGCAATACGGTACTTTGAAGACAATAAAAAAGGCCATCCGTTGAGATGGCCTTTTTTTATATTTGTTAATGAGCAATTTTATTCAAATTCTGCCTGAAGAATCTTCTTGATTTCAATTACTGTTTCTTCTTCCAGTTCAGTTCTGTTTACCAGATCGTCATTGGAAACTTCAAGTACAGATTTAGCAGTATCAAGACCAATTGATTTCAATTCGTCGATGATCCAGCTGTCAATTTCATCTGCAAATTCATCCAGATCAATATCTGAATCGTCTGCACCTGCATCTTCTCTGTATACTTCGATATCATAACCTACCAAACGGCTGGCCAGACGGATGTTGAAACCTCCTTTACCAATAGCCAGACTTACCTGATCAGGGCTTAAAAACACATTGGCTTTTCTATTGGTTTCATCTAATGTTATAGAAGAAATTTTTGCCGGATTCAAAGCACGTTGAATGAAGAGTGAAATATTGGTTGTAAAGTTGATTACGTCGATGTTTTCGTTGCGCAATTCACGTACAATACCATGAATACGGCTACCTTTCATACCAACGCAAGCACCTACAGGGTCAATTCTGTCGTCGTAACTTTCAACAGCAATTTTAGCTCTTTCACCTGGTTCTCTGACAATTTTCTTAATGGTGATTAAACCATCAAGTATTTCAGGAACTTCCAGCTCCATAAGTTTTTCAAGGAAAACAGGGGAGGTTCTGGAAAGTATAATTTTAGGTGAACCATTGATCATGGAAACTTCGTGAACGATGGCTTTAAGAGCTTCACCTTTCTTGTAGAAGTCGGCAGGAATCATTTCATTTTTAGGTAAAATTAATTCATTGCCTTCGTCGTCCAGTACCATGATTTCCTTTTTCCAGATTTGGTAAACTTCACCGGTAACGATTTCACCAATTCTGTCGGAGTATTTTCTGAAGAGTTCGTCTTTTTCAAGTTCGAGCACTTTCGTCATCAGAGTTTGACGGGCAGCAAGAATGTTTCTTCTTCCAAAGAAATCCATTGGCACCTGGTCAATTGCTTCTTCACCAATTTCGTAGTCTGGTTCAATTTTTCTTGCATCAGAAATACTGATCTGAAGGTTTTCATCTTCTACTTCACCATCGTCAACAATCAGACGGTTTCTGTAAATTTCGAGGTCACCCTGATCGGTGTTGATGATGATATCGAAGTTGGAATCGTCGCCGTAACGTTTTTTCAACATATTACGGAACACTTCCTCGAGCACTCTCATGAGAGTAGCTCTGTCGATGTTCTTGAACTCCTTGAATTCGGAGAAAGAATCCACGAGTCCTCTTACGGTTAATATTTGTGGGCTTGTCATTTGAATGATAATATTATATGAGCTTTTTTAATGTTTTCAAATTCTATATCGGAAACAACGGGTGTTTCATTTTTCTTAGGTTTGGCGTTTTGAAAGTATTCGAAACGTAGGATTTGACCATCGACTGCTTTCAGATGACCATTGAAAGTGGACTCGTCTTTTAACAAGACAGTGAATTCGCGTCCGATATGCTTTGGATATTGTCTCAGCATTTTAAGGTCGCTATCGGCACCGGGAGAGCAAATATCAAGTGTGTAATTTTCATCCGGCATTGTTTCATCTGCTATGTGGTTGACCGACCTGCCGATTTCAGAAATATCATATATACCAAGCGCCTGATCGCCGTCAATGACGAATTCATGCTTGGTTTTTATATGCCTGGATTCCACCAGAAATACGCCAGGATGGTTCTCCAGAACTTTAGCAACAATTTCCTCGAGTTGTCTGTCTACATTCATATATAACAAGTGAGGGGCTTTTAGGGCCCCTCATCAATAATTTGGATAATAAGTTGGTGCAAATATACACCTTTTATTTAAAAAATCAAGAATCTTATCTTGCTACACCGCTACTAGGCTTGGTAGTCCCCGCTCCTGAAGTACTGCTGCCATTAGTGCCATTAGTGCCTCCGGTATTGGCTCCACTGCCGGGATTTCCGGTTCGACCACTATTGTTGTTACCTGAAGTTGTAGTAGAGCCTGAAGCTGAACTGGAACCTCCATTGTTATTGGCAGAACCGGTTGAACCACTGCGATTGGTAGTACTTGTGCCATTGCTGCCGTTACTAGTCGACCCTGAATCCACTGTTCCCGGATTTTTTGTATTCTGATTGGTGTTAGAGCCCCCTGTACTTCCTGAAGTTCTTGTATTGCCTGATGTACTGCCACTGTTGCCTGAGTTAGTGCTACCTTCTAATATGGCACCGATGATTTTGGCGCCTATTTCAAGACCTTTACGAGGCTTGGTCTCAGTAGTATTTCCGCTGGATTCTTTAGTGCCTGAATTATTGGTTCCGTATACATCATCTCCGGTGCTGTTGTTCGACCCTTCTTCTGTTGGAGGATTTGGTCCACCGCTGCCATCACTTCCACCATTTTTAGGTTCAGTATTATATAAGCCTCTCATACAACTATCGAGTTTTGCATTACATTTCTGGTTTTGTTTTACCATGAAACTGTATTCAGTTTTGTATTCATTTAGTTGGTTGTTAAGCGTATTAATCTGGTTTTGTAAAGCAGTATTTTCAGTTTTCAATTTAGCTACTTCAGCGCTCTTAGCATCCAATTGTTTTTGCAATTCAGAGCAATCGGTGTTTTTGCCTTTCAAATCAGTAATTTCAGTATTTAGTTTGCTGATTTGAGCATCCAGTTCGGCTTTGCGTTTATTTAAATCACTTACGATAGTTTTCATGCTATCCAGAGACTTGTCTTTTGCAGCAATAGTAGCTTTCATTTGAGTGATTTGAGCATTGAGTGCAGTATTGGTTTCCTGACATTTTTTCAAAAGTTCGTCATTTGCATCATTACTGCCTGTTCCACAATTTTTGCAGCAATTTTTCAAAGCATTGCTCAAACTATCCACCCTGTTACTCAATTCGTAATTCTTAGTGTTGAGTCGGTTGATGGTTTTGGTCATTTCGCCCATTTCTGCTTTTAGTAAAGCGTTGTTATCTTCACATTGTTTCAGTTTCTGAGCATCGGTGCTGTTACTGCTGTTCTTTTTGCAATTGTCGAGCTCGGTATTAAGATTGACAACGATTACACTTAATGAGTCAGCTTGTTTTCTGGCTACTTTAGCATCATTTTCTGCTTTGGCTTTTTCGGTTTCTAATTTTCTGACTACTTCAGCATTATTTTGAGTGCTGTTCTTTTTACAGTTGTCGAGTTCGATAATTTTTAATCCGAGTAGATTGTTCAGAGAGTCAGCCTGTCTTCGAGCTACTTTTGCATCGTTTTCAGCTTTTGCTTTATCATTTTCAAGTTTTTTAACAACTTCAGCATTGTTCTGAACGCTCTGCTTACATTTTTCGTATTCAGTTTCTTTTTGGACGAGTATTAATCTCAGACTATCAGCTTGTTTTTTAGCTATTCTGGCATCGTTCTCAGCTTTAGCTCTGTCTGCTTCGGCTTTTTTAACCGCATCATTCTGAGACATTGTACTGGTCTTTTTACATCTTTCCAGTTCCTGATCTCTGAGCACGAGAACGGTGTACAAACTGTCAGATTTTCTCTTAGCCCACATAGCATCGTTTTCAGCTTTTTTCTTTTCAGCTTCAGTTTTCTTCATAACTTCAGCATTGGTCTGAATAGCATTCTTTTTGCAGTTTTCGTAATCTGCTTTGGTAAGCACAATCACGTAAGTCAAAGAGTCAATTTTCTTCTGCATTCTGGTAGCATCATTATTGGTTTTGCCACAGTTCTTCTTGCAGTTATCAAGCTCCATTTTAGTAACAACCAATATATTGTTCAGAGAGTCAATTCTTCTTTGAAGTACAACTATATCATTGTTGACTTTATTAGGCTCAGACGTTTTGCATTTTTTCAATTCATTTTCGAGCTCTGTAATCTTTTTATTAGCAGCTATTATGGCATCGTTCTGAGTTTTATTTTTCTCTTTGAGAGTAGTGTTTTCCTTTACTAATATTATGTTCTGATCTTTACATTTGTTAAGTTCAGTTGGATTGGTAGTATTTTCTTTATTATTAATATCTCTTTCTCTGGTATCCAATTGAACTTTCCTTCTGTTGAGCTCTTCTTCTTTCAGTTTAAGTTCTTTTTCCTTTTCAGCAAGGGTTTTATTGGTAATGGTTTTTTCAATGATGATGGTATCGCGCACTACTATTCTCACAGTATCACGTTTTATAAGAGTGTCGCGTTTAACAATTTTCACACTGTCGGTGCTATCAAGATAAACCGGATCAACAACATTTTTTTCCTGATAAGTGACGCAATGTCCTATACCAAAAGAGACGCCACCATAGATATCAGCTCCACTGAACTGACTGGCAGATGCTACGTTTAGTAAACCACCCAGATTATCACTACCAAAGAACACAGGTCCTATACGAGTATAAGCACCAACGTAGAAGTTTCTGTAGTTTTCACTTAGAGTAAGTGGCATACTGAATTCAAATCCACGGGATTCAAATCTTGGAACAACTGAAACCATAGATGTACTTCTCAAACCGCTGCTGTTTCTGCCTTTTAAGCTTTGATTCCAGAATACAGAAGTATAGAGATTTTTTGACATTCTGAAGTCGAGTTGAATGTTAGCAGAAGCTGGAAGCATGGTGCTGAATCCTCTTGAAGTAGTTGCACCCATTTGTGCGAAGACATTTTGGCCAATACTGTCAAATGCATTTTGATTGCCAGCGTGGAAAGGGTCGAGTACAGAATTTGGAACAGTTACATTTGAGTTGATATTAGAGCTATAAGTGTATTGTGTACTGAATTTACCAAATCTGATACCACCCAGATCATTGAAAGCCACTGCCAGTTTAAAATCGTGGTCACTTCTTCTGTCGTTTAAATCACATCTGTTTTTAACGGCATATTTAGCGCGTTCAGATCTGTATGTATAGCTTAATCCAAGGTCGACACCAAATCCTATTCCTCTGGAGTTAAGTGAAAAGACACCATAAGGTCTGTTAAATGGGTCGATAAGAGATTTATTATCAGTATAAGCATAAACGAAGTCACCATTGACATTTGCGCTGTTACTACCAGTTCCTTGTACAGATAAATTATCACCTCTGAAATAAGCGGCGCCTAATCCACGAATAAATTTAACTGTGGCACCACCGGTTAATTGATTGCGTTCGTTTTTGGCCAATATGCCTCCTAAAGTAAAACTCAATTCCTGATATGTTTGTGCATTGATGCCAAATTTACCGTCCATGTTCGCAGACTTTGTTGAATCCATTTTAGCACCAAATGCCAGCCTGGCTGCAGATTCGCTTATTCCAAACATTTGCAGGCCACCTCTTTGGCGGGTGTTTATTGACATATTCCAGTTTTTGGAAACAGGAAACATAAAGGCTGGTCCCCAAATATCCTGATTGAAACTGAATTGTTTGGTTTTGCCATTAAACGATTCGAGAAGCCAGTCTCTTTGATAATCTGCCTTGCCATCCAGATTTTTGTATTGGAGGTCATAATTATCATTGGCCCATCTGTTGATTTTTATTGGGGCATTATAAAGCAGATAATTGTTGTAGAAGTTGACACCTCTACCCCAGAAATTGAAATAATATCTGTATTTAGAATCACCTATAGAAGCGGCGTTTGAATAAAGGCCATAGGTGCCACTGTAATTGCCGAGGGTTCTTCCCAGCCATTGTTGTGCTTTAAGAGTATTTAACCCAAAGAGCAGAATTGAGAAGATTAAAATGTGTTTAGTAAGTTTCTTTTGCATAAGGCTTGATAAATTAATTGTACAATGGTGAAGCAAAAATAAACATGGCTTCACGGATGGTTAGACAAGTATTGTACCAAAAAATGGACATTCTAAATTATTTCAAAATAATTAACTTAATATTAAGGGATTATAGTGAAATCCTTTCGGTAACAATATAATGTTTATGGCTTAACAATTTGGTAACATTGCATAATCAATTTTGCCGACAATATGTTTGGACTAGAAACCGGCGTTGCCGTACTACTCATTGTCTGCGTTTTAGCAGTCTGTATTTTCGAGTTTGCCAATGGCTTTCACGATACAGCAAACGCAGTTGCTACCGTTATATATACGGGATCATTAAAACCGACTTATGCTGTTGTTTGGTCAGGTTTGTGGAATTTCATAGGTTTATTCCTTAGTGGTTTTTGGGGATATAAAGTAGCCATGGGTATTGTAAATTTATTGCCTATGTCTGATTTGATTCAGTTGAGCACAGGTGAAAGTGTTTCCTTAGTATTGGGTATGTTGATTTCCGGAATTGTATGGAATATTGGTACCTGGTACCTGGGTATTCCGTGTAGTTCTTCTCATACTTTAATAGGTTCTATTCTTGGTGCCGGACTTGTGTTTTACTGGTTACATGGTGGAGATGGAGTCAATTGGGGTAAAGCAGGTGACATTGGTTTGTCTTTGCTAGTATCTCCACTTTTTGGATTCTCCGTTACTATTCTTTTAATGTACATATTAAGGAGGGTTGTCAAAACCAGAAAACAAATTTTTAAAGAGCCGGAAGCTGGTTCAAAACCTCCGATGTGGATCAGAGCGATATTGATTACTACTTGTACTTTGGTGAGTTTCTTTCATGGTAACAATGATGGTCAAAAGGGTATCGGTTTAATGTTGATTATTCTGATTGCATTTATGCCAGTTAGGTTTGCCTTGAATGAGTCTTTTGATGTCGATAAATCACTGGCTTCACTTGATAGAATGGAACAAGTGCTGGTTCAGGAAAATAAAACGGATTTAGTTTTAAAAACTCAGGAAACAAAAGCCAGTTTGACTAAATTAAAAGAATATAAGGCTATGGAGAATGTTTCTGATAAGGAAATGAAAAAAGCTGTTATTGATGTAAGAACATCATTGACAAAAATTTCCAAGAAAATAGGCTCAGAGGTTAAAAACCCTACATTTTTTGAGAATAAATCAAATACAAAAGCTATAAAAACTGAACTAAGTTATTTAAAAGAAGATATTGAATACTCTCCAAAGTGGGTGACCATCATGATTGCCCTGTGTTTAGGATTAGGAACCATGATCGGTTGGAAGCGTATTGCTATTACAATTGGAGAAAAAATAGGTAAACGTCACATGACGTATGCGGAAGGTGCAACTGCAGAGTTAACAGCTGCTGCAACCATTGGATTAAGTTCAGGTTTTGGATTGCCGGTTTCTACAACACACGTTTTGTCTTCAGGTGTTGCAGGAGCTATGACAGCATCTAAGGGTGTGAAGAATTTGCAACCGGATACCATTAAAAGTATTGCAATTGCCTGGATTCTGACTTTGCCTGTCACTATAGTACTGGCAGGTGGATTCTATTACATTCTACAATTATTCATGAAGTAAGAATTTTTATAAATTTCTTAAAAATGCCCTCCAAAAAAGGGCATTTTAAGGGGATAGTATATTAATAAATCGTTAGGAAAAACAAATTTTAAAGTCAATCAAGTATTAAGTTTAATATTAAGAAGATAAAATATGAACATTCAAACAAAAACAATTTTTCAAATATGTATTCCTGTGTTGTTCTGTTTTCTAGGAATCAATCCAGTGAAAGCACAAAAACCAGGCACATATACAAAAGCTTCATTTGGCAAAGGAATTGGATTTGCATCAGGAGATAGCACATTCACTTTGGCACTTAATGGACGTATACAAAGTATGGCTGAGGTTAAACATGAATTAAATACCAATACTACTGGGGCTGATTTTTTTGTAAGGAGATGCCGTTTAAATATTCAGGGAAATGCCTTTCATCCATCATTTTCTTATAGAATTCAAATCGGATTTGCACAAAGGGATATCACCGCAGATAACACAGCTAGCCAGAATAATCTGATTCTTCGTGATGCTATGTTATTTTATTCACCAAATAAATGGTTGAAACTTGGCTTTGGGCAAACAAAGTTACCCGGAAACAGACAAAGACAAGTGTCTTCGGCAAACCTCCAGATGGTAGAAAGATCAATTGCTAATAATAACTTTACATTAGATCGTGACAAAGGTATTTGGGCTTATTTGAATTTTAAACTTGGTTCCTCTGTATTGAAAACTACATTAGCTGTAAGTAGTGGTGAAGGCAGAATTAATTCAAATAAAAACGGAGAATTGTGCTACAGTGGCAGAGCTGAGTTTTTCCCTTTTGGCAACTTTACAAACTCTGGAGATTATATTGAATCGGATCAGGAAAAAGAAGCAAAACCAAAACTTGCCATAGCAGGTGTGTATAGTTACAATTCCAATAACAACCGAACAATGGGTCAACTTGGAGAATACCTGTATAATAACATACATGGTAACCTCAAATATTATGGAGGAGATGTTTTGTTTAAATATAGGGGTTTTTCTTTTGAAGGTGAATTGTACAACAGAGAGACCAATAAAGGTGTTGTTGTAAATTCAAAGGATTCAACCCAGAAGAATTATTTCACATCCGGAAGAACATTTTTACTACAATCAGGTATGTTTATATCTAAGCGCAGTGAAATTGCAGTTCGTTACGCCAGGATTGATCCTTCCAGTAAAATTATAAGTCTTTTTCCAAAGCAGGAAGAGTATGCATTGGGATTTTCAAGATACTTTCTTAAACACAATCTGAAACTTCAAACAGATTGCACTTATATGAAAGTAGGTTCAAAGGAAACGCTTATTTACAGGTTGTCATGGGTAATGACATTCTAAATTAACAATCTTTTCAACTCATTTACAGCTTTAATATTAAATTTGCTGTAATGAAAATTTCGATGATAGTGGCGCTCGACCAAAACAATGCAATTGGGTCGAAGAATCAATTGGTTTGGCACTTGCCCGACGACTTCAAATGGTTTAAACAGCAAACAATGGGTAAACCAATGATAATGGGTCGCAATACCATGCAATCCCTTGGAAAACCATTACCTAAAAGACAAAATATTGTCATATCCTCTAAGCCAGATCATATTCTCGAAGGTTTTGAATATGCACCCAATTTAGAAGAAGCATTGAAACTGATAGCGAAGGAGACCGAGGAAGTATTTATTATTGGAGGAGGTCAGGTATATGCTTCATTGCTTGATAAGACCGACTGTTTGTACATCACACGCATACATCATGCATTTGAGGATATGGATACATTTTTCCCTAAATGGTCAGAAGAAGAATGGCACAGAACATTTTCACAAAATCATGCCGCAGATGACAGGCACGCCTATTCGTTCGACTTCGAGATTTATGAGAGGATCTAGAAGTGGTAATTAAGAGATAATGCGTTCAGCAGAATATATGATCTGAAATAAGTTTCAGTTCTACCTTGAGCATTTTGCTTGTTTTGAGTCATATTAAAACAAGGTTCCAGATTCAATGATAAGCGCTCATTGAGTCGATAATTCAATCCCGTAACCATTGATAAACCCGCATAGCTTATTTTGGTGTTTATTTCAGTTTTCAAGTCGTTGTAGCGCACCTGGGAGCCACTTGCTCGTCCAAAGCCATAAAGTAAATCCAGAGCTGCATACCACCGCCATTTTCCGGATTTGATGGTTTTTTCTATTCCCAGTTTTAATTCATAAAAGTTGGCATTGCCTTTGGTTTTCTCGGTAAAAGTTTGTGGAGCAAAGATTTGTTGATCGTCGAATGTATAAGGTTTAAAAGCAATATGAGTTCTTAGTGAAAAGTTGTCAGCGTGGTATTTGTATTGAATACCGCTAAGATAAATGGGCAGTATTGCTTTATCAGGCAAACGATAGCTGCCAGGCTCTCCATATAAACTAAGCAAGTTCCAGCCGATTTCGTGTCTGCGAATTTTACCAGATTTTCCAAATTCACAGGGACACATTTGAGCCTGTATGGAGGAAGCTATAAAAAGCGATATGAGGGCAAGGAGGCGCAAGGGATACAAAGTTAAGGGATATTTGAAAATACTAAGCAATAATCAAAACGTTGCATTTCAATCTTATTGGGTTATAATTTAGGATTAAGGCTAAGGCCTTGAACCCGAGAGGGAGGTGCTAAACCAAAATTAAAAAAGTCCATCACGGCTTGGGCCGTGCTGATTTTTTGTTTCCATCCAATTTTCTTCAAGTCGCTAGTGCTTATTTAAGTGTAGAAGTAACATTTTAAAGAATGTATTGTAGTAAAAAATAGGAAAGGATTAAGGCTAAGGCCTTGAACCCGAGAGGGAGGTGCTAAACCAAAATTAAAAAAGTCCATCACGACTTGGGCCGTGATGATTTTTTGTTTCATCCAATTTTCTTCAAGTTGCTAGTGCTTATTTAAGACAGAGGTAACTTTTTAAAGAATGTATTGTTGTAAAAATAAGAAAGGATTAAGGCTAAGGCTTTGAACCCGAGAGGGAGGTGCTAAACCAAAATTAAAAAAGACCATCACGGCTTGGGCCGTGCTGATTTTTTGTTTCATCCAATTTTCTTCAAGTCGCTTGGGTATATTTAAGTGCAGAGGTAACATTTTAAAGGATGTATTGAAGTAAAAATAAGAAAGGATTAAGGCTAAGGCCTTGAACCCGAGAGGGAGGTGCTAAACCAAAATTAAAAAAGTCCATCACGACTTGGGCCGTGATGATTTTTTGTTTCATCCAATTTTCTTCAAGTCGCTTGGGTATATTTAGGTACAGAGGTAACATTTTAAGATGATCTTTTTGGATGATTTGGGGCGACTTGGGAAAATTGGATGGAAACAAAAAACCCATCGCTTGGGCGATGGGCTTTTTTAATTTTGGTTGCGGTGTGGACGGGATTCGAACCCGCGACCCCTGCCGTGACAGGGCAGTATTCTAACCAGCTGAACTACCACACCATTCTGGTTTTTGGGAGTGCAAAGATAACGGAAAATCCGTATTTGCAAAAAAATTATGATAAAATCTTTTCTGATTCTAAATCTAAGGATTTACCAAAGACTGGTGCAACTGTTTTTAGTCGTCCCATGAGTTCTCCGAATTGGTCAAAATACAAACTTTGAGCCCCATCTGAAAGTGCTTCCTCTGGCTGATTGTGCACTTCTACCATTATACCATCAGCTCCTGAAGCAACCGATGCCAGGCTCATTGGTAATACCAGTTCTCTTACTCCAGTACCCTGACTTGGGTCAACAATTACCGGTAGATGAGATACGCTTTTTAACAACGGCACTATGCTAAGATCCAATGTATTTCTAGTAGCATTTTCGAAAGTACGAATACCTCTTTCGCACATGATAACTTTATAATTGCCACCAGATAAAATGTATTCTGCTGCCAATAACCATTCTTCCATGGTACTGCTCATGCCGCGTTTCAGCATAACCGGCTTATCTATTTTACTAAGTGCTCTCAGCAACTGATAGTTCTGCATATTACGGGTTCCAACCTGAAGAATATCGGCATATTGAGCTACCTCTTCAACTAGATTGGTATCCATCACCTCTGTTATGACATTCATGCCGTACTTATCTGCCGCATTGCGCATTAAGATGAGTCCGTCTTTTTTTAAACCCTGAAAAGAATATGGTGAAGTACGTGGTTTGTATGCACCACCTCTAAGAATTTTTACCTGATGTTTATTTAAAAACTCACAAATAGTGAAGATTTGATCTTCATTTTCAACTGCACATGGGCCTGCAATGACGCTAAGAGTTCCGTCGCCGATACTGGTGTTTTTTAGCTGTATGACTGTATTTTCCTTCTTCCATTCTCTGGATACCAGTTGGTAGGGCTTCCTTTTATTTTCCATTATAAAGTTAACAAAGTTAGTACATCAAAGTTCAGTGAACACTAATCTGAATTCTATGCCTGCATTTTGAAGTCCTTTGCGGGCATCAATCATTAATCGGCTTGGTGCAACCGGAAAATCGGATGGAATTGTGAGGAATAATCCGCGATTATTGTTCACACCCTTATTTTGATAATCGGTAAACAGACTTTGAATGTATCGGGTAATATTAAATTTGTAGTAATTGTTTGCTGAGTTATATGAACCTCCATAAAAGGGTTCAATTAGGTCGATAAGACCAGCATTAAGTCCTGTAGCTTCATCCTGACTAAACAATAACAATCGGGTAGGCAATGGAAAAATACTGGTATTAGAGCCAGCCAATGGTCGAATAATGACTTCAGCTTTACCAACAGAAATCAGTTTTCCATTGTTTTTTATGATACTAAATAAGTTTGGAAGCTTAATTTTTGTTTTTGCTCCAGCCATTGCCATTACAAAAGTGGTATCGAAGTTGGCATTTCCGGCAAAGGATTTTTGCAGCATAATCTGAGCACCTTGTCCGGTAATAGCATAAGAAGAAAATCTTTTGGAATCTGTTTGTACATTAAAATCACTTTGCATGGTATCGTTGTAATAGACTCTGATTTTTGTAAACGAGCCTTTTAAATTGATAGCTGCAATGGCGCCTTTACCTACAGCAGGGATGGATACAGGGACTAAAGCTATTCCTTTCAGAAAGCTTAAAAAATTGTCCTGACTCGACAAATTACTTGAATTGGCATTGAAGAGTTTTTGAGCGAAAGCGCTGCTGAGTTTTATGGATATACCCGGTGCACCCTTGATGGTTTTGCCCAGACTTCTTTGTGTTAAACTATCAGTGACGTTCAAGCGACCTGTAAAAGTACCAATAGGATTAGGGTCGTAATTGTATGTCTGATTGGAATGCGAAATAGTGTTGTTCATACTCTCACTCAGTTCGAAAACATTAAAAATTACATCTGAGTTGATATCACCATAATAAGCGGTATTGGAAGTAAACTGCAGGAAAAGCACAGCTGAGTCGAGGGTATTACTTGAAATCACATTACCCAACTGAGGTAATTTAAATTGAACAAAACTGGAAGCGGTGTAGACACCAAAATCTGGGTCGTTAATAATACCGAGCAGGTTGTGACTTAAACTATCGGTTTTAAGAGAATCTTCTCTAACCGTACAAGTTTGAATCTTTAAGCTATCGACATAACTATATCCTTCGAAACCAGCGGTGGTTTCGTTTTGTAGGAACACATTGTCATCCTGCTTTTTGCAGGCAGTAATAAAAACAATACTTAAGATGAGAGCACAAGCAGTTCTAAAATTCACGACTGCAAAATAAGTAATTATTTTGCAGAAGTCATCACCTGGTCGTAGAATGCTACATATTTTTCGGCTAAATTCTCACTGTCATGAGTCATGTGAGGTTTAGCTTTAATCATTTTAGCTAATTCCGGATCCAGATTAGATGTGCAGTCAACAACGGCATCAGCGTTTTGAATACCACCTTTGTGGAGACTGGTACAATCGCCGTTTGCATAAGTTTCAAGGAATTTATCTTCGATTTCATTCAATGAAGCCTTGCGACCAAAATCTTTACCAAGGTCTTCTTTGAATTCATTCTCAAAAATAGAATAAACGATTTTTGCATTTTTAAATACCGGCTCATCTTTATACAAAGTTTTAAGATAAGCTGGGATTAAACTGGTCATCCAACCCTGACAATGAATAATATCAGGAGCCCATCCCAATTTCTTTACTGTTTCCAGTACACCTTTACAAAAGAATATTACTCTCTCGTCGTTGTCGTCAAAGAATTTGTTCTTTTCATCAGTGAAAACAAACTTGCGATGGAAGTAATCTTCGTTGTCCAGGAAATAAACCTGCATTCTGGCTTCTTGAAGTGAAGCGACTTTAATCATGAGCGGGTTGTCTTTGTCGTCGATGGAAATGTTAATGCCCGATAAACGCACTACTTCATGTAGGCGGTTTCTCCTTTCGTTAATCACACCAAAGCGCGGAACTAATACGCGGATTTCGTGATCTTTTTCCTGAATCGCCTGCGGAAGGTGTCTTGCAACCGTAGCTAAAGGTGATTCATTTAAGAATGGTGTCATTTCCGATGACACAAAAAGTACTCTTTTCTTTGGATTGCTCATGTGTGTTGTTTTTTAAGGATTTTCTATTCACAAAGATAATACAATTTTTTCTGAAAATCTCAAATTTTAACCTAACTATTTTTATAGAATCGCTGAAAACCTCTGCAATTATTATCTATATAGTATATATATAATAAAATCAATTATAGTCAATTCTCTGGAATTTTAGGTTGAAAAAAGAACTTGCATTATTCAAATAAATGTTGTATAGCAGGTGTCAGAAGCCCCTTTGCCGCAATTATTGTTCCAATTCGTGCATGCCAGTACATGCTCCTGTGACTGAATTTACTGGTGCTATGAACCAACCCACAATTGGAATACTATCGAAAAACCAGTACATCAGACCATTACCTATAGCAAACCATTTATATTTTCTTATCTTCTGTACACTTTCTGAAATATTCATCCGTCTGCGCTCATTGATGTAATCAATCATGCTGAATCCATAAAAATACGCGCTGATCAAAATGCCCAATGGCGTTAATAACAAACCCAAAGCAGGAACAAATAGCCCTATAATTCCAATTAACATTATCCATAATAACTCTATAAACAAATTGCGCAATGCTAAAATTATACCTCTGATAACATCACTTATGAACTCATGCAATCTGAATGGATAAGATTTGCCGGTCAGTTTTTCTTCTACAGCTTCACTTAGAAAAGCAAATACAGGAGAAAGCAGGATAAGAATGATATATTTAGAAAATTTGCTTGCCAGCAGGATGATTAATATTGAAAATAAAATGGCTGCCAGTCCGTATAATGAAAAATTTGCAATAAGGGTACCAATGGAGCCAAGGCCTTTAACTTCGGGAAGGTGTTCAGGTAAATAGGGTCCAATTAAATAAGTTAGCAGTGCCTTAGAGTAAACTATCAGATATGAAAACAAACCAAAGTATAATAAAAGAGCAGCTATTATTGGATAGAAGTAATATTTAGCCAGTCTGTTGTTAAATATAAAACCAAAAGCTGTAAAAAAATGGACAACTCCTGTTACGAATTCCTTTATCATGATTCAAAAATAGTCGATAGTCAGCTAATATTATTATTACTTTGCAACATGGAATTCATTGATAAGGCAATACAGCAATATGCAGAAGCACATACCAAAAAGGAAAGTAATGTTTTAAACCAACTGAACCGATACACACATACCAGTGTCTTAAAGCCAAGAATGCTGAGTGGGCATTTGCAAGGTCGATTCATTAGTATGATGAGTTGTTTAATGAAACCGAAATATGTGCTGGATATTGGTACTTATACCGGGTATTCGGCACTATGCCTTGCAGAGGGTTTAACAATTGATGGAATTGTGCATACAATTGATATCAATGAAGAGGTCATGTCAACAGCTGAAAAGTTTTTCTCAGAATCTCCTTTTCACAATCAGATTAAACCACATGTTGGAGATGCTTTGTCAATCATCGAACAAATCAATAAAACTATTGAACATTGGGACATAATTTGGATGGATGCTGAAAAGTCGGAATACCCGGCCTATTACGAAGCTGTTATTGAAAAATTAAGACCTGGTGGTTTGATTATGGCCGATAATGTCTTATGGAGTGGTAAGGTTGTCAACGCAAGTGAACTGGCAAAAGATCAGGATACTGCCATTCTGGATGCATTTAATAAGCAGTTACTGGAAGATTCAAGAGTTGAGAACCTCTTGCTCCCTGTACGGGATGGTATCATGATGGCCAGAAAGCTCTGAACTCATGTTGTAGAAATCGGTATTTCGGATGATTTCAAGTAATTCTCTGATTTGGTTGACATCATTGCTGGTGACTAAAGCTGTTCTGTAGGCTTTAAAGTTTGGTATACCTTTAAAGTAGTTGGCATAATGTCTTTTCATTTCATTGACTGCAATTACAGGACCTTTCCATTCAAGTGATTTTTCGAAATGTATAAGGCAGGCTTCTACTCGGTCTGAAAGAGTAGGAGGAGCTAAATGAGTACCGGTTTGCAGGTAATGCTTGATTTCATTAAATATCCAGGGATGACCAATGCTGGCTCTGCCAATCATAATCCCGTCAATTCCATATCTGTTTTTATATTCAAGTGCTTTTTCCGGTGTGTCAATATCCCCATTGCCAAAAATCGGAATTTGAATTCTTGGATTGTTTTTGATTTTACCAATTAGTGTCCAGTCGGCATCACCTTTATAGAGTTGTACTCTGGTTCTGCCATGTATGGTGAGCGCTTTGATGCCTATATCCTGTAAACGCTCTGCGACTTCTTCAATATTTTTAGTTCTATCATCCCAACCTAGTCTGGTTTTAACAGTCACAGGCAAATGAGTTGAGTCAACTATTGCTTTGGTCATGGAGACCATTTTAGGAATATCTTGAAGGATAGCAGCACCACCACCTTTGCAAACCACTTTTTTTACAGGACAACCGTAATTAATATCTATTAAATCAGGATTGGCTGCAGCGGCAATTTTAGCTGCTTCAACCATACTGTCCGGTTCTCCACCAAAAAGCTGTATCCCTATTGGTCGCTCATATTCGAAAATATCCAGTTTTTGAACACTTTTAGCAGCATCTCTGATTAAACCTTCTGAGCTGATAAATTCTGTATACATAAGATCGGCGCCATTCTTTTTGCACACATATCTAAAGGGAGGATCGCTTACATCCTCCATTGGCGCTAATAGCAGGGGAAAACTTCCCAAAGATATGTCACCGATTTTTACCAACTTTGCCGAACAGATTTTAAATAAATTGCAAAATTACGAAGAACAAGGCAGAATTCAATATATAGGCGACATTTTGGTGTTGCTGGGTATGTGCATCGTGGGTGCTAATATTTTCAATTATTTGAGTCTGATGGGCATTTCTTTTCTTTTTGGACTTGATTTTAACGATGTCAAAAACATGATATTCGATTTAAATCAACCCAAGCAAATCATGGCTTTCAAGATTTACAACACAACTTCAGCTATATGGGCATGGGGATTTTCAGCCTGGTTTTTTCTTTATTTTAAAAAATGGAGATTTGCTTCATTCGTTAAAACCGCTAAGCCTGTCTATTCAATTGACTGGATTTATATGCTGGTTATTACCGTTTGTGCCACTATTGTGTCTGCCTATCTGATCACTGTCAACTCCAATTTGCCTTTGTTTAAAAACATGCAAGAACAAATGAATGATGGTTCAGGCGCTATTCTTAAAAAAATGCTGGAGATGCAAGGTCCTGCAGATTTATTACTGAACATTTTCTTTCTTGCATTGGTGCCTGCAGTATTTGAGGAAATATTTTTCAGAGGTGTTTTGCAAAATCTTTTAATTAAAGGGAGTGGCAATGTACATCTGGGAGTAGCTGTAACCTCCCTCATATTTGCAGCCATTCATTTGCATCCGGTCCAGTTTTTAGCCATGTTGTTTTTAGCAGCCATGCTTGGTTACTTATATCATTACAGCGGAAGTATATGGCTTAGTATTGGTTTGCATTTTCTAAACAATGCTTTAGCTGTTACTTTGAATTATTACGAGAATGACTTTATCATTGCCAAGGAATTAGTAGAAGACAGGTATCAGCCTCATTTAATAATAGTCATTGTGTGTTTTGCAATATGTATGTTTGTACTGAACAGAATGTCGATTAGAAAAGAAAAAGATATTTATGAATAATTTTTGGCAGAGAGCTTTAACGGGTTTGGTGTTTGTTGCAGTCGTAGTTGGAGCCACACTATACAGCAGATATTCTTTTTTAGCATTGTTGTTGTTTATAGGGATGGTGGGTGTTTGGGAATACTATAGAATCGTTTTCCAAAATAAATTAGGCGCTATTCATTTTGCATTCATTGCATTGTCTGCCATTTTGATTTTAGCACCTGCACTTAATTTAAAATTGTTGTTGGTATTACCGGCAATATTTTCGATTACAGCAGTTCAGGTATTGCTATCTAAAGAGAGAATCTGGCAGAATATTGGCAATTTGTTTCTGGTATTATTTTATGTTCCATTGCCATTGATGATGTTTTATCATTCTATTTACGGAGCCGAGTCTTACTTATTGAATACGCAATACGATTGTTGCAAAGTATCTGAGCTGAGCCACTTCAATAAGGCTTTAAAAGCACTTAATTTGTTTATTCTGATTTGGAGCAGTGATACTTTTGCATATCTTGCGGGAAGGGCCTTTGGTAAGCGTAAGTTGTTTGAGAGTGTATCTCCAAAGAAGACCTGGGAAGGATTTATTGGAGGTACTGTTTTAACCATTTTGTTTTCGGTTATTCTGTCACACTATTTTAAGATTCCAATATTTCAAAATTTATTAATAGCATTTTTAACTGTCGTTTTCGGAACGCTTGGAGATTTAGTAGAAAGTATGTTGAAGCGACAATACGGCATCAAGGACTCCGGTCAGATTTTGCCGGGACATGGAGGCGTTTTAGATCGTTTTGATGCGTTGTTTATTTCCTTACCTCTGACAACGCTGGTTTACTATTTTATGTAGATTAAGAGCTCTTAAACAGTTGCTATAACTTTTAGTTCAATAGCAATTGGAGTAGGGAGGCAATTTATTTCAATAGTTGTTCTGCATGGAGGATTTTCCTTGAAGTATTCTGCCCAAATTTTATTGTAGATTGGAAAATCATCTTTCATATTGGTAAGAAACACAGTAACGTCAACTATTTTATCCCAGCTACTGCCGGCATCTTCTAGAATATATCGGATATTCCTAAAAACGCTGTGGCATTGTTCGGCTATATCATAAGAAATAATATTGTTATTTTGATCGAGTTCAACACCTGGAATTTTCTTGGTGCCTTTTTCTCTTGGTCCGACCCCACTAAGGAAAAGTAGATTGCCAACGCGTCTGGCATGAGGATAGAGTCCTACAGGTTCTGGTGCTTTACCAGATTCGATACTATTTTGTTCCATTTGATTTTTTTACGACAGGTTTTCCAGTACCTTTAGCAGGAGTTGCAGATTCAGCTTTTTTAACCTTAGGAGCGCCAGGTTCAGGTAATGGAGTAGTGGAGATGCCGGTATTATAGACTAAAGCTCCGTAGTTTTGGGCAGTCATGTGAGTTGCAATAATCACCAGAGAGCCATCTCTGTTTATTGCCACATCACGAACATTCATTCCCATATCTTTAAATTCGGCAATGACTTTACTGTTAGAAATTTCGAATAGTTTTGCTATTCCATTATTGCAGCCACCAAGGATGTATTTACCATCGCTGCTGAATTTAATGGAAGTCACTTTCCATTCAAAACCACTTAATTTTTTAAAAACTTTTCCAGATTCGATATCCCAAACGATAATACTTTTATCATTTGAGGCACTTGCCAAAAACAAACCATCCGGAGAAATTTGAATATCGTTGATATCATCTGTATGACCTGAATAAGTCATCATTTCGAGATTTTTTCCTGAGGTTTGAATTTTTTTAATAGTACCGCCTTTAAAAGCAACAAAATAAAATTTAAAATCTCGGCTCAGTTGCAGGTCCATGATAGGTCCTGTAAGCTTTAAGATTTTTGATTTCATTGCATCATTGAGATTGGTGGTTCTGATAGTGCCGTCCAGACTGGCAGTTATAATATATTTGTTACTCGGGTCGAGGAAAGCAGCAGTTACAGGTTCGAGATGTAGATTAAAAGTTTTGTTTTTTGCAGGTGTATCTATGTTCCATACTCTTGCAGAATAATCTTTACTTGCACTCACCAGGTATTTGCCGTTTTTAGAGAAAGATAAAGAGGTTACGGCACCTAAATGGCCATTAAAAGTTTGTTTTAATTTTGGGTTGTTTGATGAGTCAAATGTGTATAAATTAACACTGCCATCCCATCCTCCACTTGCAAAAGATTTTCCATCATACGAAAAAGCAACAGTTTCAACATTTGCTGTGTGCTCTGTCAATTTGGTTTTAAACGTTTGACAATCAATGAAATTGACGCACAGAACTAAATATGACAAGATAAATGATCGGAGAAAAAGCATAACTTGTATTTGATTGGCAAGATACTGAATTTTGGTCAATAGATTTCAACAAGTTTGTTGAGATTGACCTTCTTCGACAAAGGTGTCTGTTGAAAGGGTAAAGAATGTTTTTAGTCAGTTGAATTTCTAAAAAATATCTGTTAATTCGCAAGTTCAATATGTCAAATTCGAAGTTGCAGAAAGATGCCCTCGACTATCATAGTACGGGTAGGCCGGGTAAAATAGAAGTTATATCAACTAAACCAACACAAACAAAGCGTGACCTTAGTTTAGCTTATTCGCCAGGTGTTGCCGAACCGTGTTTGAAAATAGCAGAAAATACAGATGATGTATACAAATACACTGCTAAAGGAAATTTAGTTGCTGTTATTAGCAATGGAACTGCAGTACTTGGATTGGGGGATATTGGTCCTGAAGCTTCCAAACCGGTCATGGAAGGTAAAGGAGTATTGTTTAAAATATTTGCAGATATTGATGTTTTTGACATCGAATTAAACACAAAAGACGTGGACGCGTTTATACAATGTGTTAAAGCCATGGAACCAACTTTTGGCGGTATTAATTTGGAAGATATCAAAGCTCCTGAGTGTTTCGAAATTGAACAAAGATTAAGAGAAGAACTCAAAATTCCGATCATGCATGATGATCAGCATGGTACTGCAATTATTAGTGGTGCAGCTTTACTGAATGCACTCGAAATAGTGGGTAAACCAATTGATAAAATTAAGATGGTCGTCAATGGTGCCGGCGCCAGTGCCATGAGTTGTTCTAAGCTATTTATTGCTCTGGGTGTCAAGAAGGATAATATCATCATGTTTGATAGTAAAGGTTCTTTGAATAAAAGCAGAACCGATTTGGATCAGTATAAACAATATTTCATTACTGATACTAAAATCAACACTCTGGAAGAAGCTATGAAAGGTGCGGATGTTTTTGTTGGGTTGTCTAAAGCCAATATTCTATCTCAAGATATGATAAGAAGTATGGCGAAAGACCCTATTGTGTTTGCTATGGCTAACCCCGATCCTGAAATTTCCTATCAGTCAGCTATTGAAGCCCGTCCTGATATCATTATGGCTACAGGCAGAAGTGATCATCCAAATCAGGTGAACAATGTATTGGGTTTTCCATTTATTTTCAGAGGTGCATTGGATGTCAGAGCTACCAAGATTAATGAAGAAATGAAATTGGCAGCGGTTAAGGCCATTGCAAATCTTGCCAAAGAACCAGTACCTGAATCGGTTATGCGTGCCTATAATGAAACTGCACTTGAATTCGGTAGGACTTATATCATTCCAAAGCCTATTGACCCAAGATTAATTGAAACAGTTAGTCCTGCAGTTGCTAAAGCTGCTATCGAATCAGGCGTAGCAAAAAAGAATATAGAAGATTGGGAAGCTTATAAACTCGAGTTAAGAAACCGTCTGGGATTGGATAATAAATTCATTCGACGCATGATGACTCAGGCCAGACAAAAACCAAAACAAGTGGTATTTGCTGAAGCGGATAATATTAAGATTCTTAAAGCTGCACAGATTGCCAAAGAAGAAAATATTGCTATTCCTGTGTTATTGGGCAATATAGAGAAAATTAAAAGCATGATTGAGGAGAATGGCATTGAGTTGGGAGATGTTAGAATAATTGACCCATTGACAGAAGATGCGAAGAGAGAAGAATATGGCACTAAGTTTTTCTCTAAACGTCAAAGAAAGGGTGTTAATATTTACGAATCCATCAAATTGATGCGCGACCGCAATTACTTTGGATGTATGATGGTTGCCGAAGGAGAATGCGATGCATTTATTTCGGGATTAACTAAAAATTATCCAAAATCATTGAAGCCAGCCATGCAGATTATTGGCAGAGAAAAGGGCATTTCCAAGATAGCAGGTATGTATATTATCATGACCAAGAAAGGGCCTTATTTCTTCGCAGATACAACTGTTAATATTAATCCAAGCTGCGATGATCTTGTTGAAATCACCAAAATGACTCATATCGAAGTTAACAAACTGGGCGTAAAACCTGTTATTGCAATGCTCAGTTACAGCAACTTTGGCAGCGCAAAAGGAGAGATACCAGAGAAAGTCGCCAGAGCGGTTTCTTATTTACATGAGAAGCATCCTGAGATAACTGTAGATGGAGATATTCAGGCAAATTTTGCTATGAATAATGAGATGTTAAAAGAGAATTTCCCTTTCAGTAAATTGATTGACAAAGATGTCAATACCTTTATTTTCCCAAATCTGGCTGCAGGTAATATAGCCTATAAATTTGCACAGACTTTTGCAGGAGCTGAGAGTATGGGTCCGGTATTGCTGGGCTTTGACAAGTCAGTTCACTTCTTGCAATTGGGAAGTTCAGTCAGAGAGATAGTCAACATGGTTGCCGTTGCAGTTTTGGATGCTCAGGGCAAAAGCTGAAGAAACAATCAACTTTTAACAAATATTGCAGATTCGGTTTGACCTTCTGTAATAATATACAAAATATATTTTCCGGAAGACAGAGTGCTGATATCTATTTTTCCGTCCACAATTTTACCTTGCATGGTTTTTTGACCATTCAGGTCATAAATGGTATAATAGGCATTTTCAATACCTTCAATTTGTATAGATGAAATAGCAGGATTTGGATAAAATCTTATAGCCGATATAGTGCGGTCATCTATTGCCAAAGGATATTTTGAGGGTATACCACAACTTTCTCCTGAAGCTTTATAATAGTAGTTCAACCTGTCGGTATGGCCGTAGACATAACCACCAGCGGGGTCAGCAAAAAAATATTGAAAGACACCTATACCTTTAACAGCAAAAGAATCGTCAATATAAGTTCCGCTTAAACCTGTGTAATCCTGATCCATGCGGTAGTTGTATAAGCGATTACAAGAGTCGGTGTAGCTGGAGTCTTTTTGAATGATATAGGCAAAATTTGAGCTATCATGATAGTAAATGATCGTATCTCTTTTCGGAAAATCTTGAAAAATAGGTTGATCGAGATGCGTATAGGTCATTTTAAAAGTATCCGTGAAGCGTTCATATCCGATTAAAACAACATATTTCCATATAGCTCTGAAGTAAGTAATTTCAATCGTATCTTTTCCTATGTTGTCTCTTTGCAGTACTTTAATAAAGTTAAACTGTTCCGGGCCATTGGGAACGCCAAAATAATAGGCGTACTTATCACCTGGATACAAATCATATACTTCTCTTACTGACAGGGTTTGCGCCATTATTTTCAAAGAAAGCATGGCCAGAAAGAGCAAAGTGATTTTTTTCATGACTTAGTTTTTAATAAAGTTGATATAGTTTATTTCATGATTGTTTTGAATTCGAAGATAATATATGCCTGCAGACAATGTTTTCACATCAATATGCCCATTTTCAGAAATCCCTGACATAATCGATAGGCCATGGATATCAACTATATCATAAGTACAAGCTATATCAGTTGAGAGATACAAGAAATCAGTACATGGATTTGGATATATTTGAATATTAGTCTTGTGAAATTCATTTAAACTTAAGGGCATATAAGTTTTTCTCCCACAAAGTGAGGCATTGACCACATAATTGATAGGTAGTTCTTCTATACTTTTAAATGGAATTCTTTCACTGTCTATCCAAGAATAGAAAACCCCAACACCTTTGATTACAATAGTGGTAGTTTCATTACTTCCACTTAATGCAGCCCAGGAATTATCATGACGTCTGTTGATTAAGTTGCCGCAAGAATCTAAATAACTGCTGTCGTTGTGTTCAAAACCAGCATAGGGGATTTTAAAACCAGTATCATAATATAAAACTATAGTGTCTTTTTGGTCGAAAAGTTTAAAATATGGACTGTCTAATTGGTTAAAATGCTGGCTAAATGTTCTCGTTTGTCTTGTGTATTCAGAACCATTATAAATTTGTGCAGCCTCAAAATAAGTAATGATTAAGCTGTCATTTCCCGGTGATTGCTTAGCTATCACTTTTCTGAAAATATAATCACTTACGTATAAATATTTTTTTATTTCATAAGTATAGGAATCTCCAACCTGTGCATCAAATATTTCTCTAATTGTCAATGTTTGCGAAAAGCAATTAAATTGTATTGAATGGAAGAGGAAAATAAAGAATGTGTAGTTTAGTTTTGTGTTCATAGTTTTATAGTTTGATGACTTTGTATTCAAATATTTGGTTGTTGATGATCAGCCTAAGATGATACAATCCGGGACAAAGCATGGAAGTTTCTATAACTGCTGAATCGTTCCTGCCACTAACAAGCATTTTACCACTATAATCTGAAATGAAGTAATCATAAGGAGAATCTATATTGAGTTGGATAAAGTCATTGAACGGATTTGGCCAAATTTGAATCCGTGGAGATTGTAGGTTTGAAACAGATACATTTCTAAATGATCTGAGCACAGATGAGTCGCCACAAAACTGACCATTTGAGATGTAAAATTGCGGTCTTTCCTTTAAGAATATTGTACTTTGGCCTTGATATTGTTCATAATTGAAATAGGTTCCTAAACCTTCATAAACGGTTATAATCTGCAGGACCACATTAGAGCCTTTTTTTGAGTAATATCTGCTGTAATTCACTTGTTTGCCACAAGCATCGGTAAACACGGAATCTTTAATTTCAAAGTGGTTTAAAACATTGCCATTCGTGTCTAAATCTGTATGAGATGAATCTTTAATAAGAAACTTGTTAAAATAGGCCTTATCGGTTCCGATATAAACAGCAGAATCATACGATGGTTCAGCTTCCCAGATGCCGGTTTTAAAGTTATATGCAAGGAATATTCCCTTTTTGATGACGGTCAAACTATTGGATGAAACAGTTGTTTTCGTAATAGTATCGATTCTGTAATTTGGCAATTCTTCTCCATTATCAATTTGCGTGCAAATAATATCACCAACTTTGTAATCATATACCTGCGCTATGGTTAAGGTTTGTGCATTTAACTGGATTATAAACGTGGATAAGAATAAAAGTGCTGAGTTCAAAAAGGTTAAGTATAGTTTCTTCATAATTTCAGATTTTTAGAAGTTGGTATAGGTTGTTAAAGCCAAAAATTTCAATCACCTTTGACAAAGGTAATTGAAAAAAACTGACATTAAATATGGGTGTATTGAAATCTGTTCAATTGGTGACAGAAGACATGGTAGAGATTGTCTTTTATGATGATTTTCATTTTAACTTAGAACGAATTAAAGAATCTTATAAGGAAACTGAAGCAGTAACTAAAGGACTTAAACTTAAGCGACTGGTGATTTGTGGAAAGCATACAGAAATTGATAAGGAAGCGCGCGATTATGGAAAGGTAATGAACGAGCAACTATCTGCACAAGTGGTAGCAGAGGCTCTGGTAGTCCATAGTTTCACTCAAAAAATGATTACTAACTTATATTTGAAGTATATACAAAAAAGTTACCCTGCAAAGTCCTTTACAGATGTGCAAAAAGCTAAGGATTGGTTAGCAATGTTTTAAGCTAATTCGGAGCTAGGAGCAATTTTCTTAACTAAACCCTGGAGTACTTTTCCGGGACCTAATTCAATAAATTTTGTAGCACCATCAGTCACCATAGATTGAACACATTGGGTCCATTTTACAGGAGCTGTCAATTGCTTTAAAAGATTATCTTTGATTACCTGAGGGTCAGTTTCAGCTTTAGCAGATACATTTTGATAAACAGGGCAAGAAGGTGCATTGAAATGTGTATTTTCAATAGCTTTGGCTAATTTGTCCTCTGCCGGTTTCATTAAGGGAGAGTGGAAGGCACCACCAACCTGAAGCACCAATGCTCTTTTAGCGCCTGCTGCTTTCAGTTTTTCACAAGCTTCATTAATAGCATCAACATCTCCGGAAATAACAAGTTGTCCCGGGCAATTATAATTTGCAGGTACAACAACACCAGAAGTGATTGAAGCACAAATTTCTTCAACTTTTGCGTCGTCAAGACCTAAAACAGCAGCCATAGTACTTGGTTTCATTTCACAAGCCTCTTGCATCGCCATAGCTCTTTGATATACCAGTTTCAGGCCATCTTCAAAACTAAGTGTACCATTGGCAACCAAAGCTGAAAATTCACCTAAACTATGCCCAGCCACCATATCCGGTTCGAATTCAGAACCCAGGCATTTAGCAGCAACTACAGAGTGAATAAAAATAGCAGGTTGTGTTATTTTAGTCTGTCTTAAACTTTCATCTGTGCCATTGAACATTTCATTGCTGATGCTAAAACCAAGAATTTCATCTGCTTTTGAAAACAGGTTTCTGGCTATTTCATGTTGATCATAAAGGTCTTTACCCATGCCTACAAACTGGGCACCCTGACCCGGAAATATATATGCTTTTTTACTCATGACTTTCAAATATTAATATTCAATTTTAATTCAATAGTTTTTAAATACCAAGTTCAATTTCATTCTGAAGTTTTTTGGTTAAGCCCTTTCTTACCAATTCATAACTGTTACGAATTAATTCACGGATAAACGAATGTGATAGTCCCTCCAGTTCGACGCTAATCCAGTGTTTTTTATTCATGTGATATGCACCCGTTATTTGAGGATATTGTTCTTTCAACAAGTCGCCATGTTCAGGATCCACTTTTAAATTAACACTGCCGAAATCATCAATTCCACAGAGAGCAAACATCTTTCCTTTCACTTTGTAAACAAGATTATCCGGTCCGAAAGGTGTTTCTTCCGTGACAGCCGGAAAGTGAAGACAATATTCCCTGAATTCTTCAATGTTCATGACTGGATTCAGGGCAAATTTAGGGGATGATTTACATCTTCCCAAATAAGGTTTCCAGGGTCCTATGTCTGTATTCGAAAATTTGTTTCAATTGTTTTTTTACAAAAATACTGTGGGCTATTCTTCCCAATATTCCCAAAGGCAATTTGTAGTGAATTGTATCTTCCATCAACACACCTCCATCTATTGATGTTAAATGGTGCTTATGATGCCAAAGTGCATAAGGCCCGAATCGTTGTTCATCTATAAAATACTCCCCTTCTTTAACATGAGTTATCTCTGTTACCCATTCGGTTTTATATCCAGGGAGTGGAGAGAGTTTATATACAATTACTTGCCCGGCAAACATTTTGTCATTTTCTTTCACTCCATTGGTAATGTTGAAGCCCATTTGGGGAGGTGTGATGGTTTTAAGGTTATAAGGTGAAGACAAAAAATCCCATGCTTTTTCAAGACTTATTGGAAGTTTTTGTGAAGTTTTAATCTGATAGATAGCCATATATACTTAATGACAATCCAATTGTAAATATGTTTGAAAATAAAGAATATTATATCTTCTCGATGGTTTCTTTATAATACTCCCAGTTAAAATATTGACTCAACAACAATCCCTTTTGCTTCCAACTTATATTTTCAGGAATTGAATTTAATATATCTTCAATATACTTCAGCAGAGATTCCAGGTCGTATTTTTTCATGACAAAAACATGGTACCCTGAAAGAGAAGTGATTTGTTTTTCTTTAAATTCAGTATCAGTCCAGATGGTTTTTAATAAGCCTTTTTCATCGCATACATTGAAGGAAAATATATCAGCACCATTTTTATCCTTTTCTCCAATTTCTATTTCGATATTGACAAAAAATCCATCCTTAAAATCCATGTCCATTAAAGATGTTCCAAACTCACCTTCAATTGACTTTAAAATTAGTCCTGGCATTGTTAAAAGGCTATTGCTTCTTCAACCTTTTGGAGAATAGCATCGATCTTCGAATGGTTATCTTTCAATAAAGCTTTAGCTTCATTTGCCATAGCAGCAGCTTTATCTTTAGTGTTGAGTCCTTTTGCATTGACCAAAACATTGAAATAAGCACCTCTTACAGCTGTTTTGATACAAAGTAAACCTACACCTGCATCGGTTATACTGTTTGGATTGCCATTCACAATCATTGCCTCGAGCATATCAATACTGCTGTAAGCGACCTGCATAGTTTTTAACGGAATTTCTGTAGCATAAATGGATGCAGATTCTAAAGCTGCAGATCTGGCACTCTTTTCTTCTGCTGTTGTTTTAGGCATTTGAAGAGCGTTCATAATAGCATTGAAAGCATTGGTGTCTTCATCGATAAGATACATCAATTCTTCTTTTATTTTTTGAGCCTTTTCTGCCCAATTGCTGAAGAACTCAGTTTTGTTTTCCCATCCGCGTTTATCAGCACTTAAATTGGCCACCATCGCGCCTAAACTAACCCCCAAAGCTGCACACAATGCACTTACAGAGCCTCCACCAGGAGCAGGGCTATCAGCAGCTGTTTCATTGATAAAACCTTTTACGGTGAGGTCGATTAAACGTTTTTTAGATTTATCTCTAAGAACGTATTCTATGATACGCTCTTCAGGTTTAAAGATGCCAAGCTGATTTAATCCCAATGATTGAACTGCAATCTCAATTAATTCTTCGTCACTCACTCCAATACTTCGTCCTTGTTTGCTGAGGTAGTGTTTACCAGCATCTAATAAAGGTTGCAAAGGTACGAGTCCTACCAATTCGCTACCAGTTACTCTTACCCCACGTTCATCAGCTTTACTGCAAACTTCATCAAACGCCTTATGCACGGAAGTGATTTTATAATTGATAAGGTTCATGGAAATTTGAGCCATACCATATTCCTCGATATACCATCCAATAGCTTTCACGGCTTTTAAAGTTCCCGGGATTCTAACAGGTTCACCATTCTCGTCAGTTACTACTTTTCCTGTAATTGGGTTGCCCTCACGTTTGACACGACCGGCTTCACGCACATCAAAGGCAATGCGATTGGCAATTCTGGTTGATTTAGTGTTAAGATTGATGTTATAAGCAATCAGAAAGTCGCGGGCACCTATAACCGTAGCACCATGTTTTAATGGCAATTCTGCCGGACCAAAATCAGGTTTCCATTCAGGTAATTTTATTTTTTCAGCAAATCCTTCGTATTCACCACCGCGGATGACTGAAAGATTTGATCTGCTTTTGTTAGGTTGTGCCTCTTCGTAGAGATAAACAGGAATACCGAGTTCTTTACCAACTTTTTCGCCAAGTTTGCGCGACCAGTCAGCACACTCTTCCATGCTTATTCCAGAAACCGGTACCAAAGGACATACATCGGTTGCGCCCATACGAGGATGCTCACCTTTATGGTGTCTCATATCAATCAATTCTGCAGCTTTTGAAATACCTAAAAATGCAGCTTCTACAACTTTTGCAGGTTCTCCGGCAAAGGTTACAACAGTTCGATTGGTTGCTTTACCCATATCCACATGAAGCAACATAACACCTTCAACACTTTCTATGGCTTGGGTTATCTGACGGATAATTTCAGGATTGTTTCCTTCACTAAAATTTGGGACGCACTCTACGATTTGCTTATTCATTGCTGCAAATTTAACAATAAGTTATTTGTATTTCTAAATTAAGAGAAGCTGTTTTTTGGCATTCTGTAAAATGTCATTTTTTGTTCAAAATTATGATTTCACGCATCCTTTTGCTCTTTTATACGTCTATATAGGTATGAAGACAAGAATTGTAGAGATATTGTTTTTTTGCGTTTTTCTCTGGATTGTTTACGAACACCTATCAATTTGGTTTGAAGCCATTTGATATGTTACAATTTGTTAAATATTAAGATGAATGTGTTAGAAGAACCCTTTTAAGGAACTTCTGTCTGATACTTTTGAATTTTTAACTAAAGTTAAACTTCAATTTAAAAGCTGATATATACATTGCTGCATTGTATAATTTTAGCTGGTATGAGACATATATTACTTTCAATTTTAATTGCCTACTCAATAAACGCTGATTGTCAAATAGCATTTACAAGTATTAAGGTAGTAGATAATCTGAGTGGTGTACCACTTGCAAATGTTAAAGTTAAGGTGCAATCATCTTTGGATTCGACATCCACTCAAACAGGCTTTACGGACACATCCGGCATATTTGTTTCGAATTTACCCGTACTTATTAATTGCATAGTCTATGCAGAGAAGACTGGTTATAAGACACTGAATATGGCGATTAAAGCAGGTACTACTGAGCTGACTATTGGATTGTTGCCTGTTGTAGGCGATTATGTTTCGGTAAAAATTACAGGTAAACAGAAATTTATTGTGCAAGATATAGACAAAACAGTTGTCTATCCGGATGGTCTTGTAACTGCAGCCGGTCAGAGTGCACTTGATATGATAGAGAGGGCTCCGGGAGTAATAGTTGAGGAACTTGGCGGTATTCGAATTCAGGGTATGATGGGTGTTAGCGTTTATGTTAATGAGCAACTACTTAACATGAGCGGAGACGATTTAAATCAATATTTGAAATCCATACCTGCGGATAATATTCAATCGATTACTGTTATGACCAATCCCAGCTCTAAGTATCCGGCAGCAGGCAGCGGTGGTGTCATTGTCATCAGAATGAAAAAATCAATTACAAAGGGTTTTAATGGCAGATATGGCAATAGTCTTGGCACCGGAAAATTAGTAAGACATAATCAGAGTTTAAATTTAAATTACAGGATTAATAAAGTTAATTTTTTCGGTAACGGGACTTTTGGATGGAATAACAATTATCAGGATTTAACAATCAGAAGAGCATATTATCAGCATTCAGGAGCATTGAATTCCACTTTTGTACAGAATACATTTATAGATATTAATAATTTGCAATACCAGGCTAATGTTGGCGCCGACATGTATGTAACTGATAATAAAACATTAAGTTTTAGCTTTTCAGGGTTTGATTTACAAGCAGGCAGACGTACCACCAATCATGCGGAAATCAAAGATGGAAATGGACAATTGCTCAACCTCGTAGATGCCAATATTCCTTTGGATACCAGATTCAGAAATTTAGGAGGTAATATCAATTATGATATACAGTTGGATTCAGGTCGGGCGGGTTGGACCTTGTATTCTGATGTTACCCGTTATCATTCCAGAAATACTCAAAGCACATTTAATAGTTTGAAAGATGCCAATGGTGTGCCAATTACAGAAACATTGCTTATTGGTGATTTGCCATCCTATATTTGGGTATCTGCAAATGGGGTGGATTATCACAAAGAGTCTTCAATGATGGGCAGATTTGAATCGGGGATTAGAATTTCATATGTTGATGCCGATAATTATGCTGGTTTTTTTGATGAAATCAATGGCATTAGAAATGTCAATAATCTATACACAAATGATTTTGATTATACCGAAAATATCAACGCAGGTTACATCAACTGGAGTAAAAAATTGAGTCACCTTTCTATTCAATCCGGACTCAGATACGAACAAACCAATTCAATTGGAAATCAAAAAGGCAATGGAAGTGGGAATGACTCATCGTTTAGCAGGCATTATCATTCCTGGTTTCCAACTGTATTTATTTCCTATACATTCGATTCTTTATCAAAGCACTTGCTGGGAATCAACTACGGAAGACGCATCAACAGACCGAACTACAGCGATATGAATCCTTTCATTTATCCATTAGACAGATACACGCTTTATGCAGGTAATCCATTTATTCAACCCACATTTTCAAATGAAATTGAACTGAGTTATTTTTATAATAGTAAGTGGAGATTGAATGCTGTTTATGGCATTACGAATAATTTGATTTCTGAAACTATAGAACAAGTGAATGGCATATTTTACAGTCGTCCCGGAAATATTGGCAAACAGTTGAATTATGGATTAAATTTAAGTGGGAATACCAATATTGGAAAATTCATCAGAATGAATTTATATGCAGAGTTGAATCACAATGTATTTTCAGGTGAATTATATGGACAGAGTTTACGAAATGCAGGGTCTTATTGGTATGTTGCGCCAAATCTGCAGTTTAAATTACACACGAAATGGAATGCGGAAGTCAGCGGAACCTATCAAAGCGCAGTTGCATCATCACAGTTTGTTTTTGTACCGGTTGGTTCAATAAGAACAGGTGTGTCCTGGCAGTTTAACAAGGATGGAGTTTTAAGATTCAGTCTGAATGATATAATGCACAGCATGCGTCCAGGTGGTAATATTTTGAGTTTAAATAACTCTGAAGCGTCATGGAACAGTATATTGGATACTCGCATTGTTACTTTGGGATTTAGTTATAAGTTTAACAGAGGACAGTCGTTAAACAGGTATAAAAATGAAGAAATAGGTACAGAGAAGCAGCGTGTAAGAGTAGGATAGTCATTTGACCATTATTACTAAGGCTGGTCTCAAAAATAACCTTTTTGACAAAACTGGTATTTGAGGATATTTAATCCAACAGTGCTTTATATTTATATCTCATCACCGTTGTTATGTGCTTCTAAATTCGCCTTGTCTGAATAAAAAATACTCAATTTTGGCTCTAAATCTTATATTTGAGGTCAGCTTAAGTAAATATGAAATTTTCTACTGCAATTTCTGCATATCGCACACCCTTTAAAGACAATAAATGGTTGTGGATATTTATAGTTTTGTTTTCGGCTGTTTGGGTATCGACTTTTATAGGTACTACTGATTTGAACAATTGGTTTTTGGAAAACGCATTAACGTTTTTAAGTTTGATATTTATTGTCGCTACATTTAAACGTTTTCAGTTTAGTGATTTGTCCTATTTGCTTATTTTCATTTATCTGTGTTTACATGTTTATGGCTCAAAATATACTTATGCAGAGAACCCTTTAGGATATTGGTTACAGGATATATTTCATACTGAGAGGAACCATTACGACAGAATAGTGCATTTTAGTTTTGGATTTTTACTTGCCTATCCAATGAGAGAGCTCTTTTTAGTTTGGATGAAATATCCCAGGATGGTTGCATGGGTTTTACCAATTGAAATTACCTTATCCATCAGTGGATTTTATGAATTGATAGAATGGGCAGTTGCGGATATATTTTTTGAGGCTCAGGGCGATGCCTATCTAGGTACTCAGGGTGACATCTGGGATGCACAGAAGGATATATTTCTTGCGTTTTCAGGGGCTATAATAGCTACCACCATTGTTAGTATTATCAAGCGATTGCTGAAGAAATAGAATTTAAAAAGCTTCTTATGGGCTTTTAAGGCAAATTTTCGATAACTTTGAAGTTCTCTTTAATGATATTTTATGCTAAAACTAAGTAATCTATTCATTTTCTTTGGACTATTACTTTATGGTACAGAGATGAGTGCCCAGAAATTGCAACTTAACAAGAATTTCTGGCAACCTGATGCTGAAGTTAGATCTGTTGTATATGACTCTATACATCAAAGGTTTTATGTAGGAGGCAGTTTTACTTCTATGGCGCCATTTGCACCTTTCGGAGCATTTGTTGATATTTCCACACAAGAAAGAGATGCCAATATGCCAATTCCAGATAATCAGATTTTTTGTTCAATTAGTGATGGCAAAGGAGGTTGGTATATAGGAGGAAATTTTTCTAAAGTAGGGGATAGTCTCAGAAGCAAGATAGCACATATCAATAACAAAGGCGAGGTGACCCATTTGTTTAGTGGTATGGGATTCGATCAGCCTGTCAGAAAAATGATCATTAAAGACAGCATCTTATACATAGGAGGTGAATTCAAATCTTATGGAGCGAGAAGGACAGGATTAGTAGTTTTTGATACTGTTAAGAAAGCTTCTGTTTCGAATGTTACATTGGGTAATGGACTTGTTTCGAAGATGCTGAGTGATGGCAAGGGCGGTTGGTATGTTTGCGGAACTTTTACAAAAATTGGGGATAGTTTAAGAACCAATCTGGCACATATTGATTCAAATGGTGTTGTGGATGCATGGAATCCTGAACCTGTTGGTAATGTTAGTGATATTTTAATTGATGCAAATTACCTGTATGTAGCAGGTAAATTTTCTGCAATAGGGGGTTATGTCCGCAGTTCATTAGCTTCCATAATTTTAGCGACTGGAAACGCAAGCAGCTGGAATCCTGCTATTAGCAGTGGTGGATCTGTCAGTGCTATGTGTTTCAGAGGCAATACAATCATTGTAACAGGGTCTTTTTCTTCGATTGGAGGAAAATCAAGAGCCAATATTGCTGCGATTGATATAGTATCAGGATTGGCCACTAACTGGAATCCCGGACTGACAGGAAAGGTCAATACAATGCTTGTTTTAGGTAATAACCTTTATCTAGGGGGTGATTTTACAAATGTAGGAGGTGTTTCAAGGCAAAAACTGGCTTGTGTAAGTTTAATAAATGGAGCCGCAAATTCCTGGAATCCAAAACCGGATTATGCTGTGTTAACTATGCAAACTTATGGTTCGCAGTTAATGGTTGGCGGATATTTTGACAATTTAAACAATGTATATACCGGGTCTTTGGTCTTTTTTGATACAGCCAGCCTACAGTTGTCGAGCAAGTATCCAAAAGTTGAAGGCAGCATCTCATCGAGTTATGTTGTAGATGGTAAGCTCTATCTGGGAGGTATTTTTAGAACAGTTGATACTTTCTGGAGGAGAAATTTTGCTGTTTATGACTGGGCCAATCAGAAAATGATGCCCTGGGAAATTGGCCCTACCGGCGAAACTTATAAAATGGTGTTGGGTGGGAATAAACTCCATATTTCGATTTATGGGTCGGTTTGTGAAGATAACAGAAATGGATTGGCCGCCATCAATATAAAGACAAATAAGTTAACTAAATGGGAGCCTAATATCAAAGGTTTTACTGATATTACTGATATGGAAGTGATGGATGACAAAAGATTCTATGTCAGTGGAAATATCGAATATATGGGTTACAAAAAGACAGTATATCTAAGCAAAGTGTATTTTGAATCAGCCCAAGTTGAACATTATATTATTTTTCCTGATTCTGTAGTTGAGGATATGCATGTGTATAATGGAAGGTTATTTATTGGAGGCAGTTTCAGAAAGATAGGTCTGGATGTAAGAGACAAGGTTGCTGAGATAGACACCAGTACAGGATTAGCAACTAATTTTGTGACACCTGTTTTTGATAAAAATGTGTATACAGTTTTGAGAACAGATTCGGTCTTACTGGTTGGTGGAAACTTTACAAAGGTTGGTTCCGTGAATCAACAAGCCTGTGCTATTATCAATTATAAAAATCCTCAGTATTTATATGCTCAGCCTACTTGTGATGGCTATATAAACAGTTTTGCAGTTGTTGGAGATAAAATATACGCTGGTGGTAAATTCACTAAATCACGAAGGTTAAATACTCCAAATATTTTTGAATGGGACAGAGTAAAAAATGATCATACGGAATGGTGTACTTTTCCCAATAATGAAGTATTTAATTTAAGTCTGAGTGACGATAAAAAAGGCTTTTATGTTTGTGGCGATTTTTCCTTAATTGGTGGTCAGTACAGACGGGGATTTGCAGTGTTAAATCAACAAGGTGTTTTATCAGATTGGGGCAAAGATCTGGATATCTATACACCGGGTGTTTATACTATGGAACTTATGGATACAACTTTGTATATAGGTGGTAAATTCTCCACTATCTATTACAAGGGAGATATTACTTTCAGAGACGGAGTGATGGCTATCTCGACGAAAAGTTCTCTGCCATTAGCTTTCAATCCTCAAATAGATTTGTATAATTTACACAAAGCCTATGTTTATGACTTAAAATACAGAGATTCGAGTTTATATATAGCTGGTGAATTTAAAGATATCAAAGGTACTTTAAGAAGGAATTTAGCTGCAGTGCATCCTGTTACCGGAGCAGTCAGGCCATGGAATCCATCTCCTAATGACTTTGTAAATGCAATGCTCTTTAATGATAGTTCGGTATATGTAGGAGGCAGTTTTGATAGTCTTGTAGGTAAGAGAAGATTCAGATTGGGAGCAGTTAGTTTGGATAATAATGCAACTGCAAGAGCTTTCGCACCCGTAGCCAATTATGATATCAGAAGAATAGCAAAGGATAGCGCATATATTTATGTGGCAGGTGATTTCACGACTATTTCTTCTGTTTCCAGATCACAAATAGTCAGATTTAAAATTAGTGACCTGAGCCTGGATGCATGGCAACCTGTAATAAATACCTCAGGTGCTAATGTCAAAGGGTTGACTATATATGATAGTTTTGCATTGTTCGGTGGTACATTTACTTACGTCAATTCAGAAAGCAGAAAATACCTGGCTTCTTATTACAGAAATTCTAATAAGCTTGGTTACTGGAATCCTGCTTTTGATAATTCGGTCAATTATATCAATAATACCGGTAATCATGTATTTGCGTCCGGACAGTTTAAAGTGATCAATTCAGAAAAGCATCAATATTTAGCTGCGTTCAGGAAACCTTGTACTTCTATTACGAGTTCTGAAATGAAAGTCAGTTCATGTGGCAGTTATACCATTAATGGATTTACCTATACAAAAAGTGGTTATTACCAGGTGCTGTTGACTAATTATAAAGGTTGTGACAGTATTGTAAAGCTGGATTTAACGATCAAAGATACTTCGATGAAATTCATTCAGGTATTTCAAGGTAATTGTAATCCTTATGTTTTAAATGGACAAAGCTATTCAAAAGGAGGTGTTTATTATCAGAAACAAACTAATTATTTAGGTTGTGACAGTACTATAGTTTTAAGTTTACATGTGCCTGAAGACACCATTCATTTAAATGTCAATTCATGCGATTCATTTGTTATTGGAGGTCAAACTTATAAAACGAGTGGTAAATACGAATTGAGTTATACAAACAGATTTGGTTGTGATAGTACGATTTTACTTAATTTGAAAGTGGCTACCAGCGACTCTTCTAAAGTGATATTTAAGGTTTGTGACAATAATTTGCCATTTAAATATAATGGACAACAATATACTCAGGCAGGCCAATACAAACAATTGACTACTACCTATGATGGTTGTGATAGTGTGATAAATATAACTTTAATTGTCAATCCAACCTGGTCGAATACTATTAAAGTAAGTGATTGTAAACCCAGAGTTTTCAATGGACAGGTTTATACTACTTCAGGATTGTATTATTCTAACTTCGTTTCGTACCTCAACTGCGATTCTACAGTTGTTTTAGATTTCACTCGTCAATTTATAGATGTGAAAGTAATTAAATCGGGTAAGAAATTAACTGCAGTATCGGATAGTTGTACTTATCAATGGATAGATTGCAATGGTACAGATATTCAGGGTGCGAATTCAAAAGTATTTACCGCAACAAGCCCGGGACAATATGCAGTCAGAATAGGGAAATATGGTTGTGACAGCACTTCTGCATGTATTGAAGTGAAGAATACCAATATCGAGATGGAATCTGGTTTAGATTATATCTCAGTTTATCCAAATCCAAATACTGGTGTTTTCCAAATCAGCCGAACAATAGCTGATGAGGCACTTATAATTGAAATATATGATGGTATAGGACAACTGGTGTATTCTGGGCACTTGAAAGGCAATACTATGGATGTGAATTTGCAGGGTATGAGTAAAGGTATTTATTGGATACGTATTAACTCGAAAACTCATACACGTTTGATTTCTATCTTAATTGAATAAGTTTTAAATGATATAAAAAAAGGGAACAGATGTAGATATCTGTTCCCTTTTTTTTATACAACACTTAAATTAGAAAGCTGATCTTTTTTGGATATACACTGTGAATAATAATTGGGTAGAAATGGGCTAATCCATAGCAAGTAAACATAGACATCATTAGATCGTCTCTAAAATAATCGTTTATGTTCATTTGGTAAATGAAATAGAAAGTTAAACTTATTAAAGCAATCGAAATAAGGATATAAGCAACTAGTAAAGCCGATCTGATTTGTGCAGTGAATAAAAGGACCAGAGCGGGGATGAATTGTGCTGGTCCAAGTATTAAGTTAGCCCAAAAAACTACAAATGTTGCGTCATGGTAACTTGTATTGTAATTTAAGATTCCAATTATGGTGCATATATCCATAATGAGTATCAGCACCAACAGGATTTTAGAATAAGTTTTCATAATTATGCATTAAGGTTGATGTGAACATTGCGTGCTTCTTTAGCTTTGCGTTTGCCTCTGAAAAACAAATAGAGATTTAGGAAGAGCATGATGCCAAGATAAATCGAGAAACCACCTAACTTATAACTGAGTTTTTCGATCATAATCTGGCGATTGCTAAGCTCGACGGAGAACTGAAGGATTAGAAGAGCAAATCCTATATTCAGCAGATAGAATCCAACTTTAAACAATCTGTTGGTTGCGAATGCAATTTCCTCTCTGCCGTTGAAAATGTCCAACATAAAAACTCTTCCATTTTTAAATAAATGATGCGCAACATATAAAGTTAAAAGGATAGAAACTGGAAGGTAGATGCCATAAGCCTGAAGGGTGATTGAATGGTTCATAATGATTGGGATTTAGTTAATGATTTTTGTTTATGAATGATTTTGCTGAGATAGTAAGTCATCAGCATGTTGTTGTAATGTAAAATGCCCAGGATAAATAATATCAGTCCGATTTTATTAAAAGCTATTAATATACTTTGTGATATGTTGTCAATGACTGGCCAGTGACTTAGCATAATGGCTGCATAGCCTAGATTAAAAAGATAATAGGCGATTAGCAATAACCTGTTAATGGATTTGACATTGTCGGGGTGGTCGTTCATTATTCGATGCAGATAGATTTCTCCATTAGTGAAGCATATTTTACCAACAACGAAAGTGAGGTAAAATGTCACCGGAAGATAAATCGAATAGGAGAGTATATTATAGTTCATGGTTTTCTTTGTTTTTGTATTTTCAGTAATTAATGAAACATAATAGCCAAAAAAATTTTACTTCACCAACTTCAATAATGTTTTATAGAACCAGTTTTGATCAGACTTTACAAATTTTTCAACGAGGTCATTAGCTTTGCCTGTAAAATCGCTTATTTCTTTGACGCCTGATTTAAATGCATCCAATTCAGCCTGATTGTCGCCACTAATTTTATCGGTATTTAATTGACTCAGTAAGTCAAGCACTGGTGCAATTTCGCGTCGTCTTCTTTCCGCTACAATTTTTCTTGCTGTTTCCCACATATCTTTCCCGGCTTTGAAGTATTCCTTTCTGTCGCCAGGTCTTAATTCTTTATTGACTAAGCCCCAATCCATAAGCGCCCGGATATTCATATTGGCATTGCCTCTGCTGATGTTGAGCTGCTCCATTATAGTTTCTGTAGACAGAGCTTCGGGTGAAACCAACAACAAAGCATGTATTTGTGACATGGTGCGATTAATGCCCCATTGAGAACCTAAAGTACCCCATGCTTCAATAAATTTCGCTTTTGCTTCTTCGAGTTTCACGGTACAAACATACAATAAGTTTTCAAACTTTCAATAATTACTGAAAATAAAGTTTTATAAAATTTATAAGATGCAGATATTCAATAATATAATTTATGGTCTAACTGATTCGTAATTAAATCTGTTACATAATTTTAGTAGACTTATAGGGTCATCAGTTTGAATGATATCAGGTTTTTTTGACAGTACATCTTTGTTTTGAGTATAGTTAAGAGGCGCCCAAACCATTGTTCTTATTCCGAGCGTATAGGCATAGTTTAAGTCTGCATCGCTGCTTTCATCAGGAATTGAAACACCGAAGAATTGATTTATTTTAGAAGTATCAGATGGATGATCATCATTATTGGATATAAGGAACAATGGATTCTTTAGTCCATTTATTATGGCAAGATTTAAGAATTCTTTTGGTCCTTCTATAAAACAATGATTACTGTTGTTGAATTTATCCCCAAGTCGCTTTATCGCTCTTATAAATTGCAATTGATATGCATTAAAATTACTGACATTGGCATTTAGTTTACAATCGAAACTGAAATACAAATCCTGTACATTATTAAGTGATTCAAAAAGTGCCTCCAGTTTTATGAATTTGCCTTTATATAAAGCTTTATTTAGTTCACAATTTTCAATTTCACTCCAATGATGATTGTAAATCTGACCGAAGCAATTGCTTTGAGTGCTTAAATCCTGATCATGGTATGCAGCCAGTACAGAATCGAGTGTCATTTGTACATCTATTTCGGATCCATCACAACCAATATCTATACACGCTTCTATCGACTCTTTTGAGTTAGATGGCCAGTTGTAATACATACCCATTCCTGCATGACCCAGAATCATAATTTTTGTTCCATATCTTGAATCATCATTTATAACTTCACTCTTTTTACAAGCAATTATTAATGATAGCAAGATGGAAAATATTATCTTATAATGCATAACAAAGATTGATTCTTGGGATAAGCCAGTAAGTATGCTGAACATCATACCATAAGGCCTTGTATGGTTTAATATTAGGAGAGTCTTCTTTTGATTTAACAGTTATCAGATTGAATAGAATTGCTGTTTTAATTTCTAAACTAAATCTTTTGTATAATCTGGTTTCAATACCTATTTCAGGTCCCAGACCTATTCTGAACTGATGATTATTTTCTATACTTTTCTCAGAATTTAACTCATTAAAAGTTTTGATATGTTTTTTAAAAAAGTTGAAGTCAGAAACTAAACAGGAAAAGTAATGAAATTTTCGACTTTCACTTTTTTTAAAAGTATATTTTAAGCCATATAGACAATGAGCTCCAAAAGTTCTAACATCTTGACGGATTGCATAAAAGCCGGAGTTTTGGTTAAAGAAGTCGTGATATTTGTTAAAACTATAGTGATCGTACTGTCCAAAATCTAAATGAAAGGTGTGTTGTAAATTATTTTTGAATTCTATCTGATACTCAAGACCAACTCTTAATTGTCTCCTGATATCAAAAAAAGTGTTGTAGACTGATGCCAAATCGAGCTTGATAATTCTGTCAGAAGGAATTTCAGCAGCATGACTATATTTAAAACTGCTTATCACAGAAATGAAGTAAATAAGAAATTTCAAGTATTTGTTATCCCGCATTGACATTCAAAAATAGGAAATTCTTAATGTAATTACATATTTATTAAATGATTCAGTGATTATGTATCAACAAACAAAGTTGTAAGTATTATTGTTAAAACAAATATTATTTTAATGTTTTATAAATAAAAGTAATATCATATTGCTATTATTGATGTTCACGGGGGAGCTTACTACTCTAAATTTGCCATAATCAATATATAAGCTTATGAATATGAAATTAGTCAGATCTTTATTGCCTGCAATGGCAATGACTGTATTTGTGAATGTCAATGCACAGTTTGGAGGGAGCGACATTTCCCAGTGTCCTTTCCATGCTGGTATGGCTAAAACCGATACCGTTGCCAGCAAAGAGCAAAGCAAGGAACCTCAAAAGATGTCTTTAGGTACCAGTAATAACGATTGGTGGCCAAACCAATTGAATTTACAGGTGTTGAGACAAAATTCTACTCTTTCTAATCCAATGGATCCCGGATTTAATTACGCCAAAGCATTCATGAGTTTGGATTATTTTGCATTAAAAAATGATATCAAAGCTGTTTTGACTCAATCTCAGGTTTGGTGGCCTGCAGATTTTGGTAATTATGGTCCTCTGTTTATCCGAATGGCCTGGCACAGCGCCGGTACATACAGAACTGGTGATGGAAGAGGAGGAGCAAGCGCTGGTCAACAACGTTTTGCACCACTGAACAGCTGGCCGGATAATGTCAATTTGGATAAGGCAAGACGTTTGCTTTGGCCAATCAAACAAAAATATGGCAACAAAATATCCTGGGCTGATTTGATGGTTTTGGCAGGGAATGTAGCTTTAGAATCTATGGGTTTTAAAACTATAGGATTTGCCGGTGGCAGAGAAGATGTTTGGGAACCTGAAACAGATGTTTATTGGGGAAAAGAAAAGAAGTGGTTAGATGACAAGCGTTATGCTGAAGGCAGACAATTGGAAAATCCACTGGCTGCTGTTCAAATGGGTTTAATATATGTGAATCCTGAAGGACCTAATGGCAACCCTGACCCAATTTTAGCAGCTAAGGACATCAGAGAAACATTTGCTAGAATGGGTATGAATGATGAAGAGACCGTGGCATTGATTGCAGGTGGACATACGTTTGGTAAAACACATGGTGCCGGTCCTGCTTCTAATGTCGGAGCTGAACCCGAAGCTGCACCTATAGAGATGCAAGGAATGGGTTGGAACAGCACTTATAAATCGGGTAAAGGCAAGGATGCGATATCATCAGGTCTGGAAGTTACCTGGACTACCACACCTGCTGAATGGGGACATTCGTTCTTCAAAATTTTATTCAGATACGAATGGGAACTCACCAAGAGTCCGGCAGGAGCCCATCAGTGGGTGGCCAAAACAACTGATAATATTATACCTGATGCGTTCGATACAAATACCTATCACAAGCCAACTATGTTGACTACCGATTTATCTTTGAGATATGATTCGGCTTATGCAGTTATTTCACGTAAATTTTTAAATGATCCAAAAGCATTTGAAGATGCGTTTGCCAGAGCCTGGTTCAAGTTAACACACAGAGATTTTGGTCCAAGTAGTTTATATCTGGGTCCTGAAGCGCCAAAACAACAGTTTATCTGGCAAGATCCAATTCCAGCCGTAAATCATCCTTTGGTAGATGCAAAAGATATTGAAGAATTAAAGATACAAATTTTAGCTTCTGGTATTTCTGTAAGTGATTTGGTGAGCGTTGCATGGGCTTCGGCTTCAACATTCAGAGGCTCGGATAACAGAGGTGGTGCCAATGGAGCCCGTTTACAATTATCACCTCAAAGAACCTGGGCAGTCAATAATCCTCAAATTTTGGAGCAGGTATTAAAGACTCTAAGCAAGATTCAAACTGATTTTAATTCAAAATCTAAAGCTAAGAAAATATCTATGGCTGATATGATTGTATTGGCCGGAAGTGCAGCAGTTGAGAAAGCTGCTAAGGATGCAGGTTTTGCAATACCGGTGCCATTTACTCCGGGACGTATGGATGCAAGTCAAGACCAAACGGATATCAACGGACAAAATATGCTGGAGCCAATGGCAGATGGATTCAGAAATTATCTGAAGACACAATACACTATAGCTACAGAACAACTTTTGGTTGACAAAGCGCAATTGCTCAATCTGACAGCACCTGAAATGACTGTTCTGGTAGGGGGGATGCGCGTACTGGGAGCTAATTACGACAGAAGTAAAATGGGTGTATTTACCAATAGAGTAGGCGTTTTAAGCAACGATTTCTTTGTCAATTTATTGGACATGAATGTGGTGTGGAAGCCAATGGATTCGAGCAATGAAACTTTCGAAGGGCGCAACAGAACTAATGGAAATTTGATATGGACAGCATCGAGAGTGGATTTAATCTTTGGATCTAATTCTGAATTAAGAGCACTGGCTGAAGTATATGCCAGCAACGATGCTAAAGAAAAATTTGTAAGAGATTTCATTGCAGCCTGGGTAAAGGTGATGAACTTAGACAGATTCGATTTGCACAGATAGTGTTTTAATTAAGGTTTTCTAATATAAAAAAAGCCCGATGGATGTCGGGCTTTTTTATTTGTGTTTACCAGAAAGAGCTTTGTCTGAATTGAGCTCTGTCTTGTTCGTCTATGATTTTATATCTCAAACCAAAGCAAAATCCATCAAAACGTGATTTACCGCCAATCTGTCTGCCGTACATAATAAGGCCGGATTCAGCTTGAGAGAAAAAATTTAACTCGCAGGTGAAATTATATTTAAAGCCAAGATTGGCAAAAATATTTATGTAAGGAACACTAAAACTTTGATTTAATTCGGAGGTTACATCTGATGAGTTAATGATAATATCATCATATCTTTTGTAGGTGTTCAGTCCAATCGATGTATTCAAACCACCAATAATTGCAAGGCGTTTCAAGAATGGTTTGCTCGAAAATTGATAATTGACTTCCAAGCCTTCGCATTGATAAGAATAACTTGCAGAACCTTCAAGATTTGAATTTGGATAATTTGAGTACTGTATGTTTTTATATTTATTATAAATATTACCTGAATTTTGAATTTCAAAGGCCAAACCAACACCTATTTCCATTTTATTAAATAACCATGATTGATAAGTCTTGTTATTGCTAAAAACGGTGTTTAAACGAATTCTTACAGGCGAATAAATACCGTCATGGCTGGAATCCAGGTAAGTATTATCAAAGTTGAATTTATTGATATTATCACCCTGAATGCCGAGTTTCAATGCATTAACAAATTGAGAACTATTGCCATATATAAAGATACCTCCAAACTTGAAATCATATCCTTTAATACTCCAGTTTCTGGTTGTGCTATCAGTACCTGAATACAACTGCTTGCAAAACAATAGCATAACACAAATAATGTACTTCATGGTTGCTAAATAGACAAAAGTACTATATTTGTTTGAACATAAGGGGGAACTAAAATTAAATTTATGCAAACTGATAAACAAAGTGTGCAGGCATTTTTTGTCGAAACACTTCGTAAAGCCATTCCGTCTAATTACAATCTTGCAGATGAAGTATCGGAGGTTTTAGGGATTAGTGCCGATAGTTCGTACCGACGATTGAGATGTGAAACGGAGTTTACATTGAGTGAGACACTCACTTTATGCAATCATTTTGATGTGCCATTGGAATCGTTATCTGCCAATTTTACAGAGGCAGTTACGTTCAGGACCAATAAACTTAGTAGTGAAATCAATAGTTTTACTCAGTATCTCGATGGTCTGTACAGAGACTTAAGCTGGTTACATCAATTTGAAGAATCGGAGATTGTATATGCTGCTGAAGATTTGCCGGTATTTTATAGTTTGCTATTTCCGGCCATAGCCAGGTTTAAAATGAGCTATTGGTCGAAATCGATATTGAATGTTCCCGAAATGCAAAGATTGAAGATTGAAGATGTTCATTTACCAGAATCCTGGCATGATACAGCAGCTAAAATTTCTCAACTTTTTTTGAATGTCCGATCCATTGAAATCTGGAACAGTGATACTATGAAGAGTACGATTGAACAATTTAGATTTTATTGGGAGTCAGGATTTTTTCGTGAGAAAGTAACGGCTATTGAACTTCTTGATGAGATGGATAAACTGGTTGATACAATTCAACTGCAGGCAGAAGAAGGTAAAAAAATAAACAACCGTACAGGTCAAATCAGTCAGGCTGAATATGTGTTGTATGCCAGCGAACTCATGATTGGCAACAATACCGTTTATATAAAAGGAGAGCACAAAGAAGCCAGTTATATAGGTTATAACACCTTTAACTATATGCGTACAGGAAATCGTTTTTTCAATGAGCAAGTTGATAGTTGGCAAAAAAATCTGATAAGTAAATCGACCTTGATATCAAAGGTGGGTGAGAAGCAGAGGGCTCAGTTTTTCAAACTTATGCGTCAACAAATGAATGATTTGAGGCAGATAGTAGAAAATGGGTAATTACATTTTAACTATTTTGAAATGTATGGTACCAAGGGTTGTTTGCAAAGAAATTGTATAAATACCAGTGCTTAAAGTTCCCAAATCAATCGTATTGCCGTTACAGGTTCCATTATGAATCACTCGTCCTGAGAAGTCCCTCACAATATAATTTCTGGAGATTGCTATTGGATCATCTATATATAAAATACCAGTAGTCGGATTAGGGTAAATTCTCAGATTTTCGTAAAGCTGAAGTTTGAGGTCTGTTATGTCTTCAACTGCAGTAGTAATGGCAGTATTAGTGACGACCGGTGGATTAAAATCAAAATAGATATAGGCTGTATTTTTAATTGAACTTGCTTTAATCATGCCTTGAAGCGGCTTAATTACATAAGACACATAACCATGAGAACCCACTTCATCCGAATTGCTGTCGGGCAGGTAAATATCTTTAAAATCAAATTTCAGATAATGACCATTCTGATACACATTCACATCATGACTTGATGAAATAAATTCAAAACTTGAAGTATCTAACGATTGACTGAGCGTATCCAGTAATTTAATATTAATAGCTTCTGCATTGCCCGTGTTTTGAAAATATATAGTGTAATGAAGTGGTTCTTTGAAGCCTGGACTTACAATTTCCTTATCAACTTCTTTCATATTTGGGTCATACGAATTGTTTACTTTAAAGTATTTTGAATAGGAATTGTTATTTTTATTACTTTCAATGGCATTGGTCTCAATATAAGCTGTTACTAAAATAGAGTCAGTCATCTGAGCATTTGTATCTACTTGAATGATTGGGCACAAACCTTTAAAATGGGGGATATTGCTTAATTGTAAAGGTTTAAAAGAAAATCTTTTATCACTTATGGTATCATGGGTATAACCATTCCGATAATAATCTATAAACCTGGCGGGACCATCAATTGTGAAGATTACCCGACCTGTATCGGGATGCCCACAGTTTGAAGCACTGTTGTTGTTTAAATTGTTGACCCAGGCATATAATGTCGACTTTTGACCCGGGAAATTTTTTCCATACAAATTCAACTTGTCCAGATTGTAATCGCCGACATTTGATTTACAATTGAACGCAAATGTTAGTTTTAATGCAGTATCAAGATAAGTCTGAGGTAATATAGTTTTACTTCTGGCTAGACAAATATCATTTAATGTATCATTAATATAATTATCTTTTAATTTGATGAAATAGTATTTGCCTGTATCAATAAACCCAAAACTGCTTTTTCCTTCAAACGAGCTAATTAAGGGTATATAATGTCCTGTGTCATCATGTATAATTATGCCGCTAAAAACAAACATCTGTTCATCCCCTTTGTCAATTTTACAGTTCTTGTCATTATCGCGAAATGCATCTGCATATATCCATCTGGAGGTGTGTTGACTTGTCGTATCAGAGAATTGGGAACAATAGCGGATTAGAGTATCAGAATTGCAATAGTTCTCCAAAATACAAATTTCATGTTGATTGTTGTCTTTTAATTTATATGTTAAGGCTATTTCATTGGTTTTTGATTGTAGAGTGTCACCATCCAGTAACCATTTATGGTAAAACCGAGTTGGGGATAATTGATATGTTGTAAATAGAAATTCATCACCATTTCTATAGACATTGGGTTTAAAAGAATAGGGAGGCATAAAGGGACCCTTTGTATTTTCGACACAGACATAACGATAGGCCGTATCAGCATTTCCTGCTTTGTCTTTAGCTATATAGGTTATAGTGTACTTATTAATTCTTCGGGTGTTTACGTTTCCATATATCATCACAGTATTGGTGATATCGCCATCAACATTGTCAATAGCTTTACAACCTGGATCGACCCAATCAGGATTAGTGCAATTGAGTTCAATACAGCCTAAATTATGAGGATTGAGTGTAATAACCGGAGCTATGGTATCTTGTGCTAATACAATAGAGAATTGAATTAGAAATGAGAATAGAAAGAGACAATTTCGTAAGTTTTGGTTCATGCAATATTCAAAAATATGAATAATTAGGGTTACAAATGAAGTGCATGAAAAATTCTTACTTAGCAGTGACACTAAGATGTCAGAAATATTACAGACTAAAACTCAATCTTTCTGCTTTCCTGTTTTCTCTGCAACTGCGATATTTAGCCATCAGTAGTCGCGTATTTACACTAAACCCGATTTTAATATAATAACCACTTAAGTCAGAGGAATAATCTGGAAACACAAAGCGCCATCCTCCGCCCAATTTAGCTCTTAACCACGGGAGAACATCGTAATTGGCATGTATACCCAGTTCGAGCGGAAGAATAAGATTGCTACCTTTGGATTTTTCAGTATCTAAAGAATCGATGATGCGGTAGTAGTTATAACCGGCTCCAAATTGGACATAAGAAGTGAGTCTGAATTTGTTTTTGATGTAAAAATCATATTCTTCGCCAATAGTACCAAAGATGAGCCTGTTGCGTTTAATATGGCCTTGTGCATCTACAAATTTACCTTTTTCGAAGGGAGTGCCACTGATACCAAATTTAAATTTAACTCTGCCACCAAATCCAATACCTAAATAGGCGCCATAGATGAGCGCATTGTGGTCTTTGATATGTGTACGGCGGTTATCGATGCCGTAAATGAATTCTTTTTTAGATTTGAGGGCAGAGGAGAAGGAGTTGGATTGAGCGGATAAGTAATTTATATGACTTAATAAACTAAGGAGAAGGATCAGGATAAAATTGAGTCTTGGCCTAATGATATATATAAATATAGGGTTCAATTCAAGTGTAAATATAAGGATAACGAATGAACTTTGAGAATTGTTTTTTGAAGTGATGTTGTTCATTGATCTTTTGCTCCCCAACCTATCCCGTACCTACGGGAAGGGACCTAGTGATTAATCCCGCACGTGCGGGACTCTGACCAGCTGAGCTAATTTCCCATCCAATTCAGTTGAAGGTTCTATCAGTTTCTCAGTGAGTTTTTTGGATTTTTGACTCTTGATGAATTGTTCAATTTTTACTGCATCACTTCTGTTGCCTTTTATTTCAAATACGGCTTTTAGTGTCCAGTCTTTTGATTTGCCGGTGTATTTATCCGGTGTATTTTCGTTGTGTTGTTCCAATCTATTCCATGGGTCCTGCGATTGACCTATGTAGTATTTGTTTATTGTTTCTGAAAATAGGATATAAATGTAAAACATATTATAAGTTTTAGTATTTATGGGCTTCCCGAAATAAGAGCTTGTCGCTCGTACCTCGCACAATCTCTAATTCGGGATTTCGCTGCGCTGCACTTCTCGCCCAGGTTGGGGGCATAAAAAAAGCCGCAGACTTGCGGCTTTTTGTTGCTCCCCAACCTGGGCTCGAACCAGGGACCTAGTGATTAACAGTCACTCGCTCTAACCAGCTGAGCTATTGAGGAGTCTTTTTCCTAAAAAGGAGTGCAAATATAGCCATAAATTCTTTTTTGCAAAAAAAAATTTTAATCTTACTCCTTTCCTTGATTTACAAGGCTTAGGAGTGTGATTTGGCCTCCAGATATTTTAAATAACTGCTGACATGCCTGTCCTTTTTTGACTCATAAATGTCGGCAATTGTTACCATTATACCCGTCTCCTCGACGTCTCCAAAGTGGGTGTTCACACAGGTTGGAAAGGTTTTCATCGTAGGACTCGTATTCATATATGAATTGAATAAGGGTGGTATGTTTTCGCCTAATGCCCTTACTCTTGTATTTAATACCACATGACCCGCTTTATAATCCAGGCCCTCCAGCGATTGCTTAAATTCACTGGTATCATGTTCTATACCTATCGGATTTTCAACTTTGATCAAATTCTCATGGTCAGGGAAATAATGATGCATGAAAGTTAAAATCAAATCTCTGGCCTCTCTGTTGAAATGAGTATACATGGTGACTTTGCCAAAGAAATACTCAACTTCAGGGTAATTGATGATCAATGCACCCAAGCCGTCCCAAAGATTGTCCAAACTAAATAATCCCTTTCTGTTTTCGGCACTCGGCTGGTATTTTGGCTGCACAAATGAGCGACCTAGTTCGATGGTCTTTAAAAAATAGAAGTTCTTCATGCGCTCACTGAACTCATAGATCTCGGTTGTAGCTAAATGATAATTACCATCCGATTGTCGCGCATCTTTGGTAAGAATAAACCTGTAACCACCAATAATCTCTTTATCCTCCGGGTGCCAAACAATGAGTTGCTTATAGGCAGATGGTCCAAAATCGAACTCATCCAAATCGCAATCCTTGCCTGTTCCTCCTCCGGCCATTCTGAAAGACAATTCGCGGAGTCGGCCAATTTCTTTTAAAGTATTTGGAGCGTTATGGCAATCAATTATATACAGCTTATTGCCTCCGTTATTGGTAGGTCTAACAAAAACGCTGTCATTGAGTTCTTCTTCTAGTATTTGTCTGTCTATAGGGGCTATAATCTCCTGCATGCTTGTCGATTTCTAGTGGTAAATATAGGAAAAAATTTATTTCTGCTTAAAACTCTCATAAAATTGGACAAAATCTCCATCTGGATTGTCCTTTAATGTATAGACAAAATGCCTCATCGCATTAGAAATTCTATGGTGTTCACCTATATTCTTAATTATATAAGCCGGAATTGGCTTTCCAAAATGAATGGTTATGGTTTTGCCTTTCTGAAAAAACATTTCCTGAGGCAATAATAGCATTTCAATATTGAGTTTGATGCCTAACCTTTTGCGCCATTTGGCTACTCTGTAAAACTTCGGACTGTTGGTGCCTTCGACAAATGCCGGGATAATATCTGTTTGGTATTTGACAGATTTAGTGATGTAACTTTTATGCCAGGATAAATCGAAAATGCGTCCGTTTTGAAGTCGTGATACCATACCGGCCGGAAATATAAGTGTAGCCGAATCAGAGGCAAATTGTCTTTCTACCTGTATAAGTGAGCGTTTGGCATTGGCACCATGTTTATTAACACCCAGAAAGACATCCTGAAGTGGTTTGACATTCATTAAAATATCGTTTACCAGGAATTTAACATCCGGGCGAATTTTATGTACTTCGCTGATGAACCCCATGCCATCCAGTCCGCCCAATGGGTGATTGGCAGCTATAATAACTCTTCCGCTTGCAGGAACATAATGCTGGTTTTTAGATTCAATTTTAACTCCAATTTCATTGAAGCAAGAGCGTGCAAAATCAACACCTTTCAGGCCTTTAGCCTTTACCAGCATACGGTTCATTTCTTCCTGCCGTATTAATTTTTCAAAAAATCGGTACATGAACCCCGGAATCCATTTGGCCAGCCCGGGGTTTTTATCGTGAAACACCTTTCTGACATTAATCAAGGGTAAATCCTGACTTTCTTCATTCATTCTGCGAATATAGAGAAATTGTTAAGTTGTTATTAAAACCGCAATTAAAAACGAGCATTAGAAGTATTAGCATCGAATTTTCAGTACTATCGGGTTGAAATAGCTTTTCATTTTATTAGTTTTTTGCTACTTTTGACTCATGACTGATATCAAACCACCTTTCAATTTTAATAAATGGATAGAAGACAACCGTCATCTTTTAAAACCTCCTGTTGGGAATAAAAATCTGACGGTAGGTGCAGGTGATTTTATTGTTATGATTGTAGCAGGACCAAATGCCCGCAAAGATTATCATTACAATGAAACGGAAGAGTTTTTCTATCAGCTGGAGGGTGATATAACCGTGCGTATTCAACAGGAAGGAAAAGCTGTGGATGTGCCGTTAACTGCGGGAGATATGTTCTTGCTTCCGGCTAAAGTTCCACATTCACCTGTAAGGTCTGAAGGCTCATTAGGATTGGTATTTGAACGTGTTAGGGCTGGTAAGGGCTTTACCGACGGATTGCTTTGGTTCTGCGAAAAATGTAACCATCCTTTGCATGCAGCGTACTTTGAATTGCATGATATTGAGAAGGACTTCCTGCCAAGATTTAAAGAATATTATGGTAATGAAGAGCTCCGCACTTGTAAGTCTTGCGGTCATGTTATGGAGACAGACCCTCGTTTTGTCTAAATCAGTTCCTTCCAGGTGCCCTTTGCCAGGTTGTATTTGAGTGTAGAAGGTAAGGAAAGGAGCCAGTATTTGCTTAGTTCAGTCGCAAAGCTTGGTTGCATATAACAATTGACCGTACAACCTTTGCAAGCCTCATGTCTGCCCTGCATTTTAGCCATCTCTTTTACTTTTTTACTTTGTCTTAATTCGTAAAGTTGGTTGTCTATATCCAGCGATTCTAATCCCAGATGATAGCAAGGCATCATCAGCTTGTTTTCAGGTGAAATGACAATGGTTGTATCTGCTGCTCGGCAAACCGGTTGTTCTATTTGATTGCCCCCTTTCTTCCTGAGTTCAAGAAATGCTTTGTTGAGATATACCAGTCGCTTGCTTGACCATTTCTCAAGTTTAGCCAGGTCATCGGCACTAAGTTCTGAACCTACGTCATTGTATTCAAAAACAGGGTTTAGAATCAGCATCAGATTGTTTGGCAGACAATACTTTTGGTAAACACTTTCAATCTCATCTATATTGTCGCTAAATACTGTAAACAAGATATCAGGCCTTTCTCCCAGCTGTTTTGCAATTTCAATCGACGATTCAAAATGGTCGAAAAGTTGAACACCTCTGCTGGCATTGTGTTTTTCAGGATCTGATGAATCAAGAGAAAAATGTAGCATATCAATCAGCCCTTTTAAACGTTCCGCCATTTTTGGATACAATAAGGTATTGGTAGTAACTGTTGTAATGAACCCCAGTGATTTCGCCATTTTTAATAGTTCAGGCAATCCTCTGTGCAATAAAGGTTCACCACCTGTAAAGTCAATTATTTTGACGCCCAAACGTTTGAGGTCTTTCATATTGGCTTCGGCATTTTCTATGGTCACATAAGGAGAGGGTTTCTCCCAGATATCACAGAAACTGCATTTGGCATTACATCTGTAAGTCACATAATAGTTACACAATACAGGCTTATTTTGTATAACCAGTCCCATCAATAGCCTCCTTCGTATTTACGTATAAACCATTCAGCGGCAATTAGTCCTGCCAAAAGGAAAAATACCCATTTAAGATTTATCAGGTCGTCAGGCCTTTTTTCGAAATAAGTCAACTCAGTTACCTTATCATTTTTCTTTAAAAGCTCAGAGAGAGATGTGATATTTTCAGCGTGAATAAACTGCCCTCCATATTTTTTACTTAAATCACGCAACAGACCAAAATCGGCTTTGGTATTGATGAGTTCGGTTTGAAGTGCAGTCACCATAACTTTCCCCGTAATACTTTCATTTGACCCTAAAATATTAGCTGTATAAGTATAGATTCCAGGGTTAAGCAAACCTATTTCAAGGCCGTAGCTCTTGTTATTTTTACTGAAATTGTAATCATAAACTTGTCCGGCTTCATTTTTAATTTTGAGTTTTACTTCAGATGTATTGACAAGTTCATAAGAAGCATTGTAAACTTCTGCTATAAATTTGACATTTTCATCTTCTTCAAATACAGGTTTTAACGGATAAACTCTGAATTTTCGTTTGTCTTCTTTGACTGTTAAATATTGAATGGTTTTGCCCACCAGTTCGTTACTGGCAGTATGCGATTCATTTTCGACATAGTCGAGCATTCGCCATTTCCAAAAACCTTCACCAAATAAATAAGCTGTTTTCTCCCCATTTTGATTGCTGAAGGTCCACATTGGGTAATTGGTGACAACTGAACCAATTTTTTGGTAGGCAAGTATTTCAGTTGAATTGCTTGCGGCATATTGTCCATAAGGCGTTATCAATGGTGGCCAGTCCATTAAAGTTTTTCTTGTATTGTCCTCTAATGTAAAGGCGTTGAATTGTTCATTATAAACTGCCTGTGCTTCATTTGTTCGACCCTGGCTTCTATCAATTCTCGAAAGTGGAGAAACCAAAGACAGAAGTTCGATGGCTGATTGAGAACCTGTAATCATCCAAATTGGAACTTTAGCAGCTCTCAAAGCTGAAATCAATGGTTTGGCATTTTGAGTTTTTGAAGGCAACTGATGAAGAATGGCGACAGAGAAGTTTACAATATCCTTTGTGGCAATTGAATTATACGGTAAACTAATGACTTCATAATTCTTATTCGACATGATGGCTTCTTTTAATGCACCAATATCCGGATGTGGCCCGTTGTATGCTAACAATATTTTTTCCCTTCCGTCGATGATGTCTATAAAGATATCTTTACGATTATTGATGACAGAATGTTCGGTGGAAACACTGGAAAGAGTAACAATGAGGTGTCTGTTGCCTGGTTTGTCGGCAGGAATGTTGACGAGGATGGACTTAAAGAAATCCTTTTTGTCAATTTGAATATTTTGCGAATGAAGTATTTTACCTTCCGCACTGATGCTTAATGTTGTGCTTTGAGATTGGCATTCATTTGCAATCAGATTGATTTCAATTGGAAATTCGTTGTTGAGATAGGCAATTGAATTGGTGTTGGCAGATTTTAAAATCAAATCTTTTTTAATGCTGCTATCCCCCAAACCGATGGTATAAAATTGAGCCTGAGCATCGAGCGTTTTAAAAAGAGGACTGGCACCCCTGTTGTAGATACCATCACTGGCTAAAATAACTGCACCGATATTTTGCTTGGCATACGTATTATTTACATAATCGAAAATTTTGCCCAAATCGGTTCGTTTTGCTGAAAAGTCAGAAGAATCAGAAGGCGTTATTTCCCCGCCGATATTAAGATATTCAACCTGAAAGTCGTCACCTAATTTAGACTTTACATTGTACCATTCTTTAAGGAAAGTATTTTTAATAAAACCATTATTTCCGGAGGCTTGTATGGATTGAGAATTATCCAGTACCATGAGGATTTTTGGTTTTTCAACTTCAGTAATGGTGCGTACCAGGATAGGTCCCAATAAAAAGAAACACAATAATGTAATGCTCAAAAATCTCAAAGCAGCCATTATTTTATGTGGAGTATCTTTAAATGTAGGTTTGTACAGCAGCCACGCATATACAAACCCTGTTAGGAGACAAAGGAGGATGAACCACCATGGACTGGAAATCAGCAACTGCATTTTAGGCAAATTTAAATGATTTTCTTCTTCAAGTTGTCAGCATGACTAAAAAATGAGGAAAGCTATTTCATTTTAACTCAAGACCTGAGCGAATATTTTATGAATTTAGAATTAAAATTTTATTCACATCGCAAACAATTTTCGATTTAGATTGCTATAGACTTAATGGCTAAGACAATCGTCATAGGATCGGGAATTGCCGGAATAGCGACTGCATTGAGGTTGAGAGCCAAAGGACATGAGGTTCATGTGTTTGAATCCAATGCCTATCCCGGGGGTAAACTAACGGAATTTGAAAAAGGCGGATATCGTTTTGATGCCGGTCCTTCATTGTTCACTATGCCTTCTTTAGTGGATGAATTGTTTCATTTATTTGGAGAGAACCCGCGACAATACTTCAATTATAAAAAACTAAATGAAAGTTGTCACTACTTTTATGAAGATGGTGCACGGTTTATTTGTCCTTCCGACAGAGACCAATTATCTGAAGAACTCGCAAGACAAAACGGTGAAAGCAGCAGTAAAATAAAAAGCTATCTCCGGAAAAGTGAGTATTTGTATAACATCACTTCCCCGGTTTTTCTTGAAAATTCATTACATAAAGTCTCTACTTATACCAGTCAGAGTGGCATCAGAGGTATATTGAATCTTTGGAAACTGAATATGTTTAGAAGTATGCACAGGCATCATGCCCGCTACTTTAAACATCCCCGCACTGTGCAGTTATTTAACAGGTTCGCAACTTATAATGGTAGTAATCCTTATGTAGCCCCGGCAACTCTGAGCGTCATTCCGCATTTGGAATTCGGAGTCGGAACCTATTTTCCTGAAAAAGGTATGGCTGATATTTCCAATGTTCTCTACGATTTGGCGATACGACAAGGAATCGTTTTTCTATTCAATACCAAAGTGGAATCCATTATTACAGAAGGCAATAAAATTAAAGGTGTCCGCACAAAGACTGGCAATTATTATTGTGACAATGTGGTCAGTAATATGGATATTTATCACACATACGACAAGTTGTTGAAAGACTTTACAATGCCTGAAAAAGTGAGGCACAGAGAACCCAGCAGCAGTGCATTGATCTTTTATTGGGGCATTTCAGATACTTTCGAGCAGCTTGGATTACATAATATTTTCTTCAGTGCTGATTACGAGATGGAGTTCAAGCATATTTTTAAATCCGGTGATTTATTTAATGACCCCACTGTTTATATCAATGTTACCTCAAAGCATAAACCTGACGATGCTCCGAGAGGACATGAGAATTGGTTTGTCATGGTAAATGCACCAGCCAACAATGGACAGAATTGGGATGAGCTGATTAAAACATGCAGAACAGATATTTTAAGGAAACTTAGTAAACATCTTGGCAAAGACATTGAAAAGTTGATTCAGGTTGAGGAGGTTTTGGATCCAAGGTTAATAGAATTAAAGACTTCATCTTTTAAAGGGGCATTGTATGGAGGCAGCAGCAATTCGAGAATGGCAGCTTTTTTCAGACATCCTAATTTTAAATCGGACCTCGAAGGACTCTATTTATGCGGAGGAAGTGTGCATCCGGGAGGAGGAATACCTCTTTGTCTGAGAAGTGCTGAGATAGTCTCCAAACTGGTTCATTGAGTCGATTGCTTGACATTTAAAGACTCTTCTACTTGAATTCATTCTAAAATTTTTATCGCCGCCTTACTGATTTTATCGAAGTCATTTTTTTGGGTTGGAAAATTAGGCCTATTTTCGACCCTTAAATTATCGGCCTATGTTGAAAAACGCAATCTTACTGTTATTAAGTCTGACTTTTGGACAGATTAATGCCCAAACAGATGGATTTACTCTAAAACAGTGTATAGAATATGCCTGGATGAACAATCTGGATGTCAGACAATACATGCTGAATGCCAGAAGTTCTGAACTTGATGCAACCCAAGCCAGATTGGCTATGTTGCCTTCAGTAAGTACCAGTGCCGGTCAGAACTATCAGTTCGGACGTACAATTGACAGGTTTACAAATACGTTTATCAATCAAACCATCCGGACAAATAACTTTAGTTTGAATGCCAGTGTCATGTTGTACAGTGGTATGCAAAATATCAATAACATTAAGTCTAAAGATTTGTTGAATTCTGCCAGTAATGAGAGTATTCAGACAATAAAAAATCAAATTGCATTAAGTATTTCTGCAGCTTTCTTACAAGCTATTCAAGCAGAAGAAAATATTAAGAATGCCAGATTTCAGATTGAAAGTACCAAGACCAGAATTGAAAGAGCTCAAAAAATGGTAGATGCAGGAACTAGCGATTTGAGTGCTTTGCTGAGTCTGAAGGCACAATTGGCCAATGAGGAGCTGAATCTTGTAACAGCCGAAAGCTCTAAGTCATCAGCCATTATTAATCTCAAAACCTTAATGCAGATGCCGGTTGAAAGTGAGTTAAATATATCTATTCCTGAAATTGCAGAAGAGATTCCTGGTAATGAATTTTCTGCAACTGAGATTTATCAGTTGGCTTTAGGCAATATGCCCCAGGTTAAAGCTGCTGAGATGCAATATCAGTCCTCCGTATTCCAATCCAAATATGCGCGTGGATTTATGGCGCCAAGTATATCACTTTATGGTAATATCAGCACTGTGTATTCTCAAAGTGCCAAAACAATTACAGGAGCAACACAAACAGGCACTCAAGCAATTGGTGTCACTCAAAACACCAATGATATAGTATTGCAGCCAACTTTTAGTTACAATACTCAAACTATAGATTTTGGAAAGCAGTTGAAGGACAACTTAGGTCAAAGTTTGGGTGTAAGTATGTCATGGACTTTGTTCAATGGTTTCCAGGTGCACAATCAATACCAAAAAGCAAAGATTCAGATACAATCGAGTGAAATCAACCTGTTAAAAATAAAGAATACGTTGTTGAACGATATTCAGATAGCTGTTACCAACTATAACTCAGCTTTGGCGCGTTATAAGGCTGCTAAAAATAATATCGAGGCACAGAAACTGAGTTTGGATTATGTGCAAAAACGCTATGATGCCGGAGCTTCAACTTCATTCGATTTTATTCAGGCAAAGAACAGTTATTTACAGGCTCAGTCGAGCGAGACACAAGCCAGATTTGAATTACTGTTCAGAGCATTAATTCTGGAATACTATAAAGGAAAACCAATTCAATTCTAATAATCAGCAAATGACTAAGAAAAAAATATTTATTTCCATCGGAGCAATTCTTCTTTTGCTCATACTTTTAGCCATCTTTGGAAAGAAGGATAAAAAAGGGATACAAGTAGCAGTCGAAAAAGTAAGTTACAGGAACATAGTTGAGGAAGTAACTGCAAGTGGTACTATATATCCTGAGAATGAGGTTAAGATTAGTCCCGACGTATCTGGTGAAATCACTGAGTTATACGTTAAAGAAGGTGACACAGTGCGTAAAGGGCAATTACTGGTTCGTATCAATCCGGATATTTATCAAACACAGCTGGAGCAGGCAAAAGCCGGATTAAACAATGCCAAAGCAACATCTGAGAATATTCAGGCACAGTTGCTAAGAACCAAGGCCAATGTAGAAAATCAAAAGAAAAACTTCGAAATGCAGGAGAAGCTTTATAAAGATAAAGTGATCAGTCAGCAGGAGTTTAACAATGCCCAGACGCAGTATGAAATGGCAAAGGCTGATTTGCAGGCTGCAGAGAAACAGGCTATGGCTTCTATTTACAATACCAGATCAGTTGAAGCAAATGTAGCTCAGGCAGGAAAAAATTATCAGAGAACTACAGTTGTGGCACCAACTGATGGTGTCGTTACAGGTTTAGTATCAAAGAAAGGAGAGAGGGTAGTTGGTACAGCACAGATGGCAGGTACAGAAATGATGAGAATTTCAGATTTAAGCCGAATGGAAGTAAGAGTGGAAGTTAACGAAAATGACATTGTCAGAGTGAGTGTGGGAGATTCGGCAGGTATTGAGGTTGATGCTTATAATGGCAAGAAATTTAAAGGTATCGTAACTGAAGTGGCTAATAGTTCAAAGTCAAGCAACTCATTGGTTTCAACAGAGCAAGTGACTAAGTATGAAGTTAAAATTCTTATTTTACAATCATCCTATGAAGAGGTTATGAAAGAAAACGGAGGTAAAATGCCTTTTCGCCCTGGTATGAGCTCAACGGTTCACATATACACCAATCAGGAATCAAATGTTCTGGCAATTCCGGTGTCATCAGTCACTTTAAAAGAGAAAAAAGACAATGCTGCTGAGAAGGAAGAGGTGGTTTTTGTTTTTGCGAATGGTAAAGCTGTTAAAAAGGCCATAAAAACCGGTATTCAGGATACCAGATATATCAAAGTTTTAGAAGGTTTGAAAAAAGATGAGCAAGTGATTTCTGCACCATACGAAGCCATTAATATGAAAATTAGTGATGGGACAAATGTTCAGGTGGTTGACAAGGAAAAACTCTATGAAACGCCTTCTAAATAGAGATATGAACATTTGCAAATAACAAGCATATAATTTTCGAATACAATATGCGTTATCTTTGTACTTATGAAGATAAGCTCTACTGTTCTTGTCTGCCTTATTAGTTCGGTTCTGACGCTATCAGCACAGAATCAAAATAACAACTCCAGCAGTTTGGGAGACTGCGAAAACTTAATTTTTAATACTGTCGAGTTATCACCTTTTGAATTTAATGAAAGATGTAAAACTGAATCTTATCCCTTTATTTCAAACGATGGGCAGCACCTTTTTTATACCAATAATCAGAGTTACGACTGGTTGTTTTACTGCCAGAAGGAGCAAAGTACCGGTAAATGGACTGTGCCGGTTCCTTTAAGTATTGCAGGGTTTAAGGAACCTATCCGCTCATGCTGGTTAAGTAAAGAAATGGATGAACTCTATTTTGTTAGTGGGTCAAAATTGTATAAATGTGTGCAAACAGAAGAGAAATCCAAAACAAAATGGACAGATGTGGAAGAGATTCAGATAGTCAACACAATTGACAATTCAATTTCCGGTCCGCTGTCTTATTTAAGCTTTAATAGCGATAAGAGTATTATGTACGCTTATGTCAATAACAGAGAAGAGCATTCAAATATGTGTAAGTATGTTAAAACCGGTGATAATACTTATGCCTTTAACGGTTCTGTTTCTGTTTATAAACGCGAAATGGGTATGCTGAGCATGGATGGTCTGACTTATTATTTTACGGACGACGACTTTCCTTATGTGCTGTTTTGCAAAGTGCGTAACGATGTTAAGGAAGAGTTTGGAGCTACGGTTTACAAAGTGAAAGAATTTGAAAGACACTTGCGTGTTACTCAATTGCGAATGGCCGAATCGGCAGATAAGATGGTAATGGTGCTCAGTGATATTTTTTGGAATAGAAATGATATATTTTTCATGGATTTTCAAATGAAAGACAGCAGCACCCAATATGGAATTTTTGACGAGAGAGCATTCAGGGCAAGCTTTAATCAAGGTACTGTTATGCCAAATACATTGATTCAGAAACCAACCATAGCCAATCCGGTATTAAAGAAGGAAGTTATTAATACCAAAGGAGCTGAGATGTGTAAGATTGAGTTAGGACAAGCGTTTCCAAATCCAGCGAAGAATGTTTTCTATTTTTATTATAGTGTAAGCAGCGAAAATTATACTGAGGAAATGCCTGTTGTAAAAGTACTTGATAATGCCGGGAGAGTAGTTTATACCTTGCAGCTGGATGATTTGAGGGGTGAGGCAAAAGTGCTGCTGGAGGATGTACCATCAGGTTCGTACATGATTAGAATTGAATATAAAGGTGTTTCTTCCGATCAGATTCGAATTACCATTACGCAGTAAAATTTAGTTGATTTAACTAAGTCTCTTAATGCCTAGTTTTTAATCAAATTGCTGAAAGCAGAAATCGTTGTAATATTCCCAGGCACTTTCTTAAGTTTGATATAGGTGAGCGAATTATTGCTGAGATTGGTGCTCACAATATCGTCTTTGTTGGCATAATACAGATTGCCCGAATAATCTGTTGCAATGATATAGGCACTGTTGGATGGGTCGATGCTCAGATTCCCAACATTGATTTTAAACAAGGTGTTATAACGGATATCAATCATATAAATAGACTTTATATCAATTGGAAGTCCTCTTAAATCAGTGTATTGAGCAATCAGATTGGTGTTAAACTCCGGGATACAATTATAAAAATAGCCAAAAGTGCCAAGCTGATGAATTTTCAATTCGGGAAATTGTCCGTTTTTCTCCAGATTTTTAATTCTATCTGCTGTATACTGTTTGTATTCATTGTACCTCTGACCATTTAAAAAATCGAACTCAGATTGTCTCTTTGACATCAATCTCAAATATTTAGAGTAGGCTTTTTCAAATTTTTTCAATTGCTTTTTTATGATTTCCTTGTCATCAGAATCGGTTATATAAGCTTTAATTTTTCTGTAACCATCATAAGTTTTCAATAAAATTTCGCAGTAATCGCGGCCTTTATCATATTTAACACGGACATCCGTGTATTTGATGTTTTTAATAAAATTATCGTTGAATTCTCTTTTGTTTTCAGGATTTATAGCAACATTGAAATTGGTGTTTTTAAGCGCTTTCAATTCACTGAAAAGGTTTATACCGGTGCGGTCAATGAGTTTGAAATACTGACGGGATCTGTTTCTGACTTTAGGGATTACCTTCTGTATTTTTACCAGAGATTTACCCTTTTTTATTTTGATACCGGTCATTTTGCCGGATGCGTTGTAATTTCTGGTCCAGGTCCGGTCCAAATCGGTATAAAAGGATTTTTTCTTGAATACCAATTGACTGAAGTTGTCTTTATCATTTAAGAACAAGGCATGCTGACTGGCAAATCTTGTATGGAAACTCGAAGTATCAAATAAGTACACTTGATTGCTGCTGATGGAGTTTTCAATTTTGTAAAAATCTATTGGTTCAAAATTGTTTTCAAATACCTGATAATAGAATCCTAAATCCTGCCATGTATTTGATTCGTAATCGTAAAAGTGAGCTCTTGATGAATCAACCGCTACTGGCATATGAACTTTGATTTGATAACCATCTTTAAGCTTTGCAGAACCCTTTTCGGCACTTGCCTGAATATTAAATATAAATTTATTGTTGAATTGCAATCCCCCCTGATTCATGCTTAATCCTGCAAACAAAATTTCCTGTGGCGTCACTATTTGCATTAATTTTATGTAGACGGGGTCCTTGATGATTTCTCCTTTTTCATTGACAAAACTATTAGCTGCAATTGTCAGTTTCATCCCTGTTTGTGAGTGTAAGACATTGCTCTGTGTTGGGTCAATAGTGAATTGTTCTTCGTTTGGTTGTATGGATGTATAAGGTGAATTAAATTCAGGCGACTTTGGGAAGTCGGGTTGAAATTCCTTTTTAAATGGAATAGTAAATCCATCTTCAGAAACTTGTTCGGGCTGATCAAACTGCTGAGGCACGATTTCACCTTTGTATAGTTTTTGTAAAAATTCAACTTCAAAATCACTTAAACTGCCTGAGTTTGAATAATACGAAATAGCAATTGCACTGATGGCATCTGTGAATAAGTCGAACATAATGCTGACTTTATCTTCGCTTAAATCTTCTATACCCTGATTGGTAAAAACAGACAAATTATCATACAATACCAGTTTGCTTAACAGGCGGTATTTAGTGATAGATTCAGGTAAATCAGTAATTCTGTCGAGACTTAGACCGAATACATTTAATAACCTTTGTTGAGAAGCATAACCAACAATCGATGCAAGGTCTTTAGGCAAAAAATCTCCAATAATATGCAGTTCTTTTAGTTGTGGCAGATATTTGATTGCTTCAGTATTTTCGGGCTTTCCAAGTATGTAAATGTATAGAGTTTGTAGCTTTGTAAGATCAGTCAGATATTTAATCTGTTCGAGTTTTTCTTCGGAGATGGTTATATGAAGTATCTCAATATCTGTTGCGGAATCAAACGTATGTTCATTAAAGTCGCCTCTGTAATCAATAAGATTAAGTTCTTTGAGGGCATAGCATTGATGCAGGACCTTTAATAAGTAGTCTAATTGACCGGTATGGCCAACTTTTAATGCCTCTATGTAATTAAATTCAGAAACGTTTTTAGTGAAATTACTAATATCCTTATCATTTTCCAGCATCAGGTGGTCGAAACGATAAGATTTAACGTCCTTTATTTTAAAATAATCGTTGATTTGTCCGTAGAGAGCCGGACAAGCATTAAGTAATATGACAATTAGAAGTCTTGACAATTTCATCCTACTCCTATGTATTTTAATTTAAGTTGATAATGTTGTGTCACTGCGGATTTAAAAGACTCCACTATACGCAAAGGTACAGTGATTTCTACAGAAAAACACTCGTTGTCATTTTTGAGCAAAGGGGATAACCGGTGTTGTTTGCAGATTTTATAGACTTCGTTTTCAAGCCCGAAAGGTGCAGATAATTTATAAATTTCGCTGATATCAAATTCGGAAACCTTACAATTTGCAAGACATTCAGCTGCCGACTCACCATAAGCTTCTATAAGACCGGGTACACCTAGAAGTGTTCCTCCGAAATATCTGACAACTACTACAAGTGTGTTGGTAAGTTCAAGTTTTTGAATCTGTCTCAGAATAGGTCTTCCTGCTGTTCCGGAAGGCTCACCATCGTCATTAGCCCTGAAAACGGAGGCATCCGGATTTAAAACATAGGCATAGCAGTGGTGCGTGGCATCCGGATATAGCATTTTCAATTCAGCTAGTTTGACTTTTATTTCTGCCTCGTTTTTGACTAAATAAGCGTATGCATGAAACTTGCTTCCTTTTGATTTGTAAAGACAATAGGCATCGTTGATAATACTTCGGTATGTGCTCTTAAACAGACTCAATGGTTCAACACTATGTAAATGGATAAAATGGCAAGCATCAGTCCTAAAAGTCTTTTCCAATTTGTACTTTCTCTAAATGCCATTACGCCAATCAGAAATGTTACAATAACAACGCCAATATTATTGATTAAATAAAACTGATTTAAAGTTAAGGATGCCCGATGTTCAATCCCCAATAATAAAAAGTGGACGGAATAGTAATTGATACAACCAAGTATTAAACCTAATAACAGCCCATTTTTGTTCAGTATTTCGGATTTCAATACTCTGATATTTGTAAGTATAGCCAATGTCAATGCACCAGCAAAAGTGTAGACTATTCCCAGCGACTGATCGAGGTTCATTTTAAGCTGATATTGTTTTAGCAAGGCCAGGCAGGCATCAATAACAGCAGAACCTATTAATATTAATAACGGCATCCAGATTTTGGATAATTTCAAATTTTTAGAATCATCCATACCCATTATTATCAATGCCAATAGTCCGAGCACTAAAGCCAGTATCTCAACCCAAGCTATTTGTTCATTCGCAAAAGCTCCAAGAATGAAAACAGTGAGTAATAAAGACATTTTTCCAGCCATACCAGTTATTCCAATTCCATTGATGGCAGTAGATTTTCCCATTAATAAGAAAGTGCCAAAAAATAAGAATCCCAATAAGTAGTGCATCAATATGGCTGATAAATTATAGTTTATAAAACTATTGGAAGGTGCGCTTATCAAACCGACTATAATGCAGGCGACATAATTGCCGACAATGGCAGATATTAAGGAAATGCCTTTTTGTGCAAAAACTTTAAATAGCACAAACAAGCCTGCGCTTAGCAATATGGATAAGCTGAGGTGTACCATCAATAACTAATCAGAATATCGTCGCCAAGATCCAGTTCACTTTTAGGATCAGTTTCAATAAATGGAGCTTTAACACCGTTATTCAACTGTAGTTGTTTCGATTTAAATATTTTTATTTCATCATAAAGTCCGGATTGTATAAAGCTGTTCAGGATGGCAGCTCCGCCTTCAACAACAATACTGCCTATTTTAAGTTCCCATAATTTTTTTAAAATTGTAGAGACTTGAGTGTTGTTTATTAGTTGATATTCAAGCTGACCGGAGATTTCATTTTTTATGCCGTTTAATATCAGACTTCTTTGGGAATTGTCTTTGAAGTGAAGCTGTTGTGCTTCAGACTTCAGATGAAAATCCAAAGCAATCCGGATGGGATTTCTACCTTTTGCAAAACGCACATTGAGCTGTGGGTTATCGATTAAAAGCGTATTGGTGCCAACCAAAAAAGCATCTTCCTGAGTGCGCCATTCATGCACGATTTGTCTGGCTTTTTCTCCTGAAATCTGTATAGGTTTTGACTGACCAATAAACCCATCTGCACTCTCGGCCCATTTTAAAATAACATAGGGCCTTTGATGATTCAGGTTGCATAAAAATCGTTTGTTGACTTCCTGACAGTTTTTTTCGAGAACGCCAACTTCAACTTTTATGCCTGCTTGTTTAAGCATTTGGATACCTTTGCCAGCGACTTCAGGATAGGGGTCTTGCATACCTATAACCACTTTTTTAACTTGTTTTTCAATGAGTAATTGAGCACATGGTGGTGTTTTGCCATAATGAGCACAAGGTTCAAGATTGACATATACGGTGCAGTCTTTTAAGATTTCATGGTCATCAAGCGCATTGATAGCATTTACTTCAGCGTGTGGACCACCGTAAATTTTATGGTAAGATTCAGAAATTATTCGTCCGTTATGTACTATCACGCACCCTACTAATGGATTTGGAGAAACCTGCCCCAATCCCTTTTTTGCAAGGGTGATACATCTTGAGATATATTTTTCAGATTCGGTTGGTATTCTGCAAAAATACTCAAAACTTTGCATACTATTTTGACACTGGAAGAAGCATACCGATATTCAATAAAAACACTGAAGGACATTCACGAAAAGGAGGAGGCTGCACGAATTACAGAGTTGCTTTTTGAAGATATTTTTGGAATATCCAAATTGAAACGGATTACCAATGGTCAGCTTCCATTCAATGAACAGCAACACCTTGATCAGTTGTTGTTGAGATTGACTAAAAGTGAACCCTATCAGCATATAGTAGGTTATGCTAGGTTTTGCGATAAAAAAATTCTGGTCTCCAAGTCCGTTTTAATTCCGCGTCCCGAAACGGAAGAATTGTTTTATTGGATGAAGGAGAGAAGAGCAAATCTAAAAACACAGGTAATTGCGGATATCTGTACCGGAAGCGGATGTTTGGCTATAGCAGCAAGAGCGCATTTTCAGGAGGCGCATATTTTAGCATGTGATATCAGTTATGATGCACTCGAAAAGTCTATCCTGAGTGAAAGGTATAATTTTATTTCGAACTCAATAGAATGGTTTCAAATGAATATTTTGAATGAAAGTTGGTCAAGACAAAGGCCGGATGTGGTAATCAGTAACCCTCCCTATATTTTGGAATCTGAATCAGAACAAATGAGTCGTGTAGTTTTAGATTACGAGCCACATATAGCTTTATTTGCAAAAGGTAAGGACCCATTGATTTTTTATAAACGGATTATTGAACTGTTTACCGGAGAGAAAATGCCTGAAATTTATTTTGAGATGAATCCTTTAACAGCTGTGGATTTGTTGAAATTTTGCGAAGAGCGTCAACTTGAAATGGAAATTGGAGTGGACATGAGCGGAAAAGAGCGATTTGCAAGGATAAACAGAAAGGTCGGATAATCCCCGAAATTAAGTTAATTTTGCCGCGATGCAGGTATTCAAGATAAACAGAATGAAAGCGGAGGCACCAATGATGGCGGTTTTCGGAATTTTTGGATTGATGGTTAGCTTAGCTTTTTATCCTTTGATATTGTGGTACAGTTTCACCATCTTCCCAATGTTGGCTGTTTCATACTGGTTGCTGAGTTCTAACAGAGTTGGTTTATTCTCAAAGCAGTGTTTTTTAGTATTGGATGATGATGGTATTCGCTACTGTTTTCATTTGTTTCAAAAACCCAAGTTTTTGAGATGGGAACAAGTTGAAAAAGTCAATCACCAGTTGTACGAAATCAATTTTAAGATAAAGGATACCGGAGAAGTTATTTCAATGCAAAAATCGTATTTGGATGACCCGAAAGATGCTGAAATGCTGGAAACTATGATTAATCAAAAGTGTATAATAACTTAAGGCAAAATAGTAATTTCGGTACTAACAGCTGTGTGATCAAAGATTTCCTCGATTTCTGAATTATTAACTGCTATGCAGCCTCTGGTCCAGTTATCTTTCCAGTGATTGGCAGGGTCTTGAGTATTCCACCACAATCCATGAATAAAAATATCTCCTCCTGGATTCACTCCAGCGTTTCTGGCTCTGGCTTTATCCGCTTCATTTGGATATGAAATCTTAAGTGAGCGGTGACCTCTGCTATTCGGATTCTTAAATGAAATGGTGTATTTACCTTCCGGAGTTTTGTTATCACCTTGTTTCATTTTGTGCCCAATTGGATTGGCTCCCAAAGAAATTCTGAATACTTTAAAGGTATCGGCGAAATAAACATAGAGTTTCTGCAGTGATTTTTTAACCACGAAACGCTTTATTTCAGAGGTGATATTAATTTTCCTGTTCTCTTCAGCTACTTCAGGTAACTTGGGTTTAGGAGCAGGAGTTGCAGGTTTTGGACTGGCAACAACAACCGGTTTGGGCTTATTGTCTGGTTCAGCTTTTGTTTTGTATCTATAGATGGTGTCTCTATAGATTTTCTTTTTAGGTCCGGGACCAGATTGAAAAGTAAAACTCAAATTTACCAGCATCAATCCCATTATCAATATTATGCCGATAAGTAATCTCATACACATATCTAACGCAAACCTTATACCGAATATTGCGGATTGCCTTAAATGCTCAGGATGAGGACCTTTTGATAGTATTTTTCAGTCATCTGAAGGAAATCTACCAGTACTGGCCATTTGTCTTTAGGCAAATAATGAAAACTATAAATCTTGGTGACTTTAAGAATAATTTTACCATTTTCAAATACAGCTTCTGCCTTAAAACTCCCTGCTTCATTTGTAAAATCAACATTAAAATCAGACAAATTAACGGGTTTATAGCCGTTTGGAATTTCTATCTCAATGTTGTAGTTAATCTGACGCAGATTGGTGTTATAAACATCGCACTGCCTTTCAGTTTTGAAATAATTACTGATGTGGTATTGCGTAGTAATTAAGTTGCCAAGATTGAGAATTTTCAAAGAGTCATTATCGGATGACATGAGTATGCCGGCTGCTCTGAAATAATTTTTAAATCTGTAAACAGCAGTATCGTTGTCTTCATAATCATCATCATTTATCTGAACAGTACTGTCAAATTGGATGTCAGGGAAACTGTAATCTTCATAGACATCAGCATGCATTTGTGAATTGTAATAGGTTTTGTAATACAATCTCCAGAAAGAATCCAGTCTTGCAAATTCTTCGTAAAACTGTTTATCTGATGTAAACTCCCTGAAATTATACACTTCACTGTATTTTAGTAATCCATAGAAACCTGCAGTTCTGAGTTGTTTGGTGCTGAACTGATTGGCAATATTCGGAGAGATGGAATACTTATGAGAGCCGTGAATCATGTAGGTGTTCACAAATTCATACTCATAACCCGGCTCGCTTGAAAGTGTTGCTTTTGTATAGGTTTCATATAAGTTTTCGCTGGCAGGAACATCCTGATATTTAACTGTAGTGTGCGGATCTAATTTAAGTGGGTCAAATACTATAACATCTGTATTGATAAGTGAACCATCTTTCAGGAAAATATTGCTCTTCTCGCTGTAATCTGTGATATAAATATCGCCTTGTGGTCTTGGTAAATAAATACCCCAGGTGATTTCATAAGGTGATATAACCTGATTCCATTCACCTTCATATTTTGGAAGGGTTGCAATCATTTTGAACTTCAATCCTAAAAATTTAGAGAATCTGCCAAGTATCACCGCATAAGCCATGTCACTGAATCTGTAATTGTTCAGCTTGTCTTCATTGGTTAAGTACTCGTGCATTTTATTTAATGACTCATACTTGTTTTTATCTTTCTTACAGAAGGTTTTAACAAAGGCTTTGAAAAACTTATTGATCTCCAAATCCTGATAGATATCGTTTTGAGTATATTGGTAATCCTCCAAATTGCTCACTTTCTTGTAAGCCAGTATATGGGATATATAAGTTTTATCCTTAAATAGTTTTCTTCCCAAAGCTACAATCTCTTCTTGAGTAACATTAGTGGATTCGAATTGATAAGGATAGAAGGCTTGTTTAGCTGTATTGGTTTGAATCAAATGAAACTTCAATACCGGATTGTATTTCATGTTGTAAGAGAAATTTTCTTCAACATAAGCCGGTATATTGGTTGCAAGACATTCGTAAATGGTGAGATCTGACTGCTTTCTTTCTTCGAATTTGAAACTGGTATTGATTGGCCTTTGCAGCATTTTCAATTCGGAAGGAACTGAATATACCATCAATCGGCTAACAACAGGATAGGATTCAATCAAATACTCATCAGAGAAAGGCAGAAAGCGATATTGGTTGTGATTGGGTACCTTTATGTATTCATCATCAACCTTGCCATTTTGAGCTTTAACTGAACGCGGATTTTCAATTTTTGTGGTGTAGGTAAATTCGTATTTGTAATCGATGATATCACCTATTTCGAGGTCTTCCAATGGGATATTTTCTTCCTTGTTTTTTTTCTCATCCACATCAGCAGGGTCATATCCATCATCCGGGTATTTTTTGTCGAAGTACTCATAAATGACATTGACCTTTCCGTTTGGTTTGATTTGCTTCAATTCGTACCTTTTAAGGTCATTCTTTTTAACCATAGTACTAAAAGTAGACAAAGCTGAGATATCATTCAGTTTATATTGAATACGTACTACAACATTTATTTTGTAATCGTTTATTCCCGCTTTTGTATAGGTGTATTCTTTAAGATAACGGGATATAACAATGGATTCTTTTTTGAAGGTATCATTGAACTCCTGTGCGAAATACTTCTTTTCTATTTCTGACTGTGCCTGTGTATAGGAAACAAATATAGCACAGATTATAATTGAAAATAACTTTTTCATGGTTTTAAAATTCTTAGCTGTTGACGATGCTTAGTTCTATAAAGGTGTTGTAAAATTTCGAAAGTTGACCACAATCTCTTCTGAATTGGCCCAGCATTTTAGCAGGGATATAGTCTTTTTTGCCAATGATAGATTTGGTGTAAACTATAGTATTGCCAACAACTTTCATTTCCAGTCTGAAACTGTAATATTCGTTATCGATGATGACCGGCTTAGGCAATTTAAGGACTTTCTGACCGCTGGCCAGGTTAAAAGTTACATTGCGTTTGATGTACATTTTGTGCTGCAAATCCAGGTCAACCGTCCTGGTGCTGTCTAACCAGAATCCATCAAATTCTCTATCCCATTCGATATTTACCAGCAACTTATTGTTGGATTTGAATATCTGATCGCTTACAGACATGTTGTATTTCAGCTCAGGATTAATATCCCTGTTGCCCATGTCAGTAGTTATAAGATTAGTTACTTTCATGGAAGGATTATCGTCTGAAAGATATAAGTACATGACTCTTTCTCTGTTCTCAGAACGTAAGTAATTATATTGACGAATTAAATCGAGTTTGCTCTCACCCATAAAAGTTTTCCTGATTTGAGCTTCAATTTTGTTTCCTGAAATGGAGAGTACTTCTGTTGAAGCTTCCTCATTGTGTTCGTATCCCCATTCCGGAATGCGTTCTATGATGTAGGAGTCACCATTTTCTACGATGCATCTTCTGCCTTGAATTCTATTAGCGTAATCGTTATAAGCGCAATAGTTTTCGGTGCCATCCAGAAACACAAATTTACCATTGAGTTTAACTGCACAAATGGCATGGTTATCAACCGGCATACCTGGAATATCGTAGCTAAAGTTTTGGTGTTTAGTTCCAATCCAAACCATGCGGGCATCGAAGCCTAAAACTTTTAGCATGTTTTTGGTCAGATTAGCCATACCCTTACAATCGCCATATCTTTTTCTGAAAACATCGGCACATTCATCCGGTCTGAAACCTGCAGTTCCATCTTCAAACGCTATGTATCGAATGTTGTCCTGTATCCAGTAAAAAACCGCTTTAATTTTTTCTTCATCAGTTTTTAATCCTTTTACCAAATTTCTGGTAAATGGCGCAATCTGAGTTGTATCGTTGGTTAAGTTCGAGGATACCAGTTTGTACCAATTGTAAAGGTCATCTGTATTGCGCATGATATTGTGCTTTTTGCCATTATCAGAGGCGGTTTTAAAGTGGAAATACAGAAAAGGGTAATCGTAAGATGGTCCGCGGTCTGCAAAATTGTTTTTGTAAGCTGGAATGCGTTTGAAAGTATAAACCAGATATTTTACTTTGTTTTTGTAATTGCCACCTTTAGAAGATACTTCAATGGTATCGCGGGTATACTTTAAGCCTTCAAAATTCTTTTCAATGATGTCGAATTCAAGGAATTCCGGCATAGCAATTTTGATGACTTTTTTCTGAGTAAAGTGGTCTTCAGGTATATAAAACACACTGTTAAATTTAGCGTCGCGGCACTCTTCTACATATTCATAATTCACTCTGGAACCTCTTAAAGGCAATACCAGATCATAAATTTTATAACGACTGTCTGTCTTGAAATACATATAGCCATCGTTGCTCTCGTCGTGTTTTTCAGGAGTAGCATCATTGTTGTCTATTGAAAAATGGATGTTTTTCAAAGAAGTTGTCGAGTTGTAATGCAGTACAACGGATTCTTCAGTGAAATCCTTGATGTTCATGAAATCGTATTCATATTTGGTATTCATAAACACCTGTCCATCCGGAATTGGATGTTCAGTCAGCTCAGGATTCTTTGAAAAAGAAGGCTTATTGCGTTTAGTACGAGCAATACTATCAGCAATTCTGTTCTCTGTCAGATATTGTTTATAGTAGAGTGAAGAATCGTATTTTTCATTGAATGCAAAATCAATAGTGATGGTGACATCTCTGTTGACGATGTTCTCATCAGGGAACTCTTCAGCCAGATCGCCAGCCTCTCCAATGCTGTTTGGTCCAACACTTAAAGTGTAATCATGCTTAAAAAGCGGTTTGGTTTCGTAAGGTGATGGGATGTGGATCTTTGTTCCTGAACACGACCACAAAAGAATGATGGCGACCATCAATGGAAATCTTTTCATAATCTTTAATTTGAAACTGGAAGTTTTTTCGTTTTCAATAATAGCAAAAAAATAAATGTCAAAGCACCATTTAGTAAAATTAATTCATTTCCAAACTCATAGCCGCCCAAATATTGTTTGCTGTTCTTGGAAATAAAATAGCTTAAAACTGGTGAAATCATGCATATCAGAGGGATTAATCGATCGTTAAATTGCCATTTTGTAAATAATCCCATAGCAAATAATCCAATGAGAGGACCGTAGGTTAGTGTTGCCAGCCATAATATTAAATCTATAGCGGAGTCTCCTTTAAGGATAAACTTCAGAAATAGTATGACAATTAGAAGTGCTACAGCAAAACCAATATGAACTAGATGTCTTGCCTTCACTTTCTTTTCATGTGTCAACTGGCTGTCTGACTCAAAACCTAAGAAATCTATACAGAAAGAAGTCGTCAACGTTGCCAGAACAGAATCTGCAGAACTAAATGTTGCAGCAGTAAGTCCAATAATAAATGCCAATGAGGTAAATGTGCCGAAATGATTCATGGCCAATGTTGGAAAGACTTTGTCAGTTATAATTTTACCCTCTTCATTTAAAGGAAGGCCAATAGAATTGACAGTCGCATAATGGTAAAGCAAGATACCTAATGTTAGAAAGAAGATATTAACCAAGACCATGACGAAACTGAACCAAATCATATTTTTTTGAGCATCTCTCAGGCTCTTCATACTAAGATTTTTTTGCATCATATTTTGATCCAAACCGGTCATGGCAACTGTAAATAAAGCGCCACCAATGATGTTTTTTGCCCAAAAGCTCGCCTTATACGGATTACTTTCAATAACTTTACTATAGGGTCCTGTACTAACTATATTTGAAATGTCCGACAAACCCAGGTCAAGTTGACTGGCAATAGCTACAATGGAAAGAACCACTCCAGCTATTAAAAACAAAGATTGAAAGGCATCTGTGTATACCAGTGTTTTAATGCCTCCTTTGTAGGTATAAATGAGCATTAGACTGATGAAGATGGAGGTTGTAAGAGCAAAATGAATGTTCCATGCATCAAAAATGAAAATCTGCATGACGCCTATTGCAAGCATTAATCGACCTCCTGCACCAAATAATCGCGAAATAAGAAAATAAAAGGAACCGGTTTTTTGAGCATTTTGCCCAAATCTTTGGCGCAGATAAGTGTATATGGATATCAGATTGAGTCGGTAATACAAGGGAAGTAAAATAAACACAATCAGGAAGTATCCCAGAAAATAGCCAATTACAACCTGAAAATATGTAAGTGAAACTTTGTGAACCGCTCCAGGAACAGAAATGTAGGTTACTCCGCTCAGTGAATCACTCAGCATGCCAAACGCGACAAGGTACCAGGGAGATTGTTTATTGCCAATAAAGTAGGAGGCATCATCAGCTTTACGTGAAGTAATTTTGCTAATTATGATGAGCGAAGCAAAATAGCAAATGATGACAGTTAAAAACAGAAGTGCCGACATGGATGTTGTTTGAAATATTGACTATTTAACAAAGACCAAAAATAGAAGCTACCCTTTTAACAAACAAATTTGAGTCTGAGAGGTTATTTTCATGTGTCTTATATTTCAGAATGAAAAGTCACACAATCAAGTTAATAGATTTAATTTTGCAAAAGATATGATCAATAAAACGGAGGAAGAATGGTTGGAATTGCTTGGTGAAGAGTCGTACCGAGTACTTAGAAAGAAAGGAACTGAACGCCCATTCACTGGTGAGTACGAACGCTTTTGGGAACCAGGTGTATATGTGTGTAAGGGATGTGGGGCCGAATTGTTTGAATCAAAAACTAAATTTGATGCAGGCTGCGGTTGGCCTAGTTTTTATGAAACAATCGATAAAAACCATGTTCTTGAGATCATAGATAAAAGTCATGGTATGATAAGGACCGAAGTAGTGTGTGCCAATTGCCAGGGTCACCTGGGGCATGTATTTGATGATGGATATGGAACTCCCACTGGAATGCGTTACTGCATCAATTCAGTAAGTCTTGGATTTAAGAAAAAAGAAGATACAGGAAGATGTAACTATTCAGAGGAATAGTGTTCTTGTTATTTTTTTCTGAAGAAAATTTTAACAGGTATGCCTGTCAGTTTGAAATTCTCGCGCAGTTTGTTTTCCAAAAATCTTTTATAAGAATCGTTGATGTATTGCGGAAGATTGCAGAAATAGGCAAAACAAACTGATTTAGAAGGCAATTGCTGTATGTACTTAATTGAGACTGATTTTCCTTTGATATTAGGAGGAGGAGTCGCATGAATAAGCGGTAAAAGCACTTCATTTAATGCCGATGTTTTTATTCTAGTAGACAATCTGTCGTAAACTTCGCAGACAGTTTCAATGGCCTGAAATATTCTTTGTTTGTTTAAAGCACTGATGAAAATAACTGGATAATCTACAAACGGTGCGGTTCTTTTCTTGATATGTTCCTCGTATTCTTTAGCAGTGTTGGTGCTTTTTTCGTATAGATCCCACTTGTTGACCAGAATGATGATACCTTTACCGTGTTTTTGGGCAAGGTATAACAGATTCAAATCCTGCGATTCGATACCGTTCATAGCATCCAGCATCAGAATACATACATCGCAGTTTTCAATAGCACGCAAACTGCGCATGACAGAATAAAATTCGATGTTCTCTTCGACTTTCGATTTTTTTCTTATACCAGCTGTGTCCACTAAAACCAGATCTTTACCAAAAGCATTGTATCTAGTGTGAATAGAGTCGCGTGTTGTGCCGGCAATATCTGTAACTATATTTCTATTGTAACCCAGTAAAGCATTTACAAATGAGGATTTCCCAACGTTTGGCCTTCCGACAATAGCAATTTTAGGCAGTTTAGAAATTTCGTCGTCTATATAATCCTTCCCATCATCCGGTGGTAAAAGCTCTACAACTTTGTCAAGTAGTTCACCGGTACCAGACCCGGTAATAGCCGAAATTGGGAATAATTCGCCAAAACCTAATCTGTAAAATTCTGCAGTATCATTGATTTGGTCGTAGTTGTCTACTTTATTGACTGCAATCAGTACAGGCTTTTTTGATTTTCTTAAAATTTCAGCAAATTGAGTGTCCAGATTGGTTACTTCGGTATGAACATCCACCATAAAAATCAGCAAACCAGCTTCTTCAACTGCAATATTGACCTGATCTCTGATGGCAGATTCAAAAATATCTTTGCTATCTCTGACGTATCCACCGGTATCTATGACTGTAAACGTTTCTCCGTTCCAATCACAATCCCCATAGTGTCTGTCGCGTGTAACTCCGCTAAAATCGTCCACTATGGCTTTTCGCTCTCCTACCAATCGGTTGAAAAGTGTTGATTTTCCTACGTTAGGGCGACCTACTATGGCAACAATTCTAGACATTTGACCTGCAAAGGTAAGGTTTTATAAGGCCTTTTCAAACTTCGAAATTCAGGTTGACTATCGTAATGTTTAAAAAGACCAGTTAGATTTTCTGGTTCTAATGAAAATAAAATGAGTTAATTAACGTTAGGTTTTAATTATTTACCTATTTTTCCATAATGAAAGCTAGAATCTACCTACTCCTATTTTTATTAATTTCTTCACAAGGTTTTGCTCTAAAAACGGTTTATTTCAATGGTAAACCCTATAAAGTTTACCCGCACTATGTAGATTTATACAGCGGGCAAATAGGCAAAGCAGATATAGATAATTCTAATTTTAAAATTGAAAACCTGCATATTCCTCCTACAATTGGTCAATACGAAGATGGAGATTACATTCTGTATTCAACAGTCTATGATTTAAAATTTAAAAGAAAAGAAGGCAAATACCGGATATATGATACCATTTATTCAGTATATGCCACTTTTACAATTAAAAACAATCTTAAAAATGGCTACCTCAATCTCTTTAAAAGGACTGAACAATCGAAGCCCTATTTCACATTGCCTTATGTCGATGATATGATTGAAGGAGTGATTTATTACAAAGAAAAAAACTATAGCAAAAGGTATTATAAAAAAAACCCTAACTCTAACAGAGCCAGAGTAGGTGCAGTGTATGATTTTTTTAAAGTAAATTATAAAGAAGGATTGGCAAATGGCACTCAATACATGTATTACCTGCTGGAAAATAATGATACAGTTTTGTATAAAACAACCCAGATGTTGAAAGGCGCAAAATCCGGCTGGACAATTTCACGCACCCTGGATAAAAAAAACAAAAAAGTCATACAGATTGGGATTGACTCTAGTCACTATGTTGAAGGACTTGAACATGGTTTATCTGTTTATAGAGGAAAGGAAAGTATTACCATAAGCAAATATGAACATGGAGATGAAAAGGAATACAGAATTTATGAAAATGGAAAGTTAATGGTAGTAAGGGTAGAGCATATTGATTCAATTTCAAATTATATCAAAAATTATAAAGAAGTAAAAATGCTGCCAAGAGCAGGAGGGTTTGATGAAGATGAAGGTTTCGTATATGCTAACTATAGAAATCCTAATTACGCTTATATCACCTTTGCAAAAGGAAATTATGTAAGAGATAATTACTATAAGTTCTATAGCTATTTAAAAGATACAGTCATCAACGGCAATTTTTTTATTTATGAGAAGAGTTTTAGTTACAGAGGTAGTGCATCAAAAGAAAAGATTAAATATAAAGTTATATATTATAGTCTGGATACATGCTCCGTTTACAATGACTCAAAGGAAAGAAAGTTAGTAAAACAGTTCTGTAAGAATTTAAAATTTGAACAGTATTTTTCTGAAGACAAACTTATAAAAACCATTTATTTACCACAATATTTTAGTGATTATAAAGACAGCGCTAATCCAGTTTTGATAGATCATATAAAAGATAAGGAAGTAGATATTAAAAAATTCTATCATCCTGTATTTAATTTTTCTTTCTGGGACATTCAATATCATTCCGGTAAAATGGCTGGTTGTAAAGAATATTATAAATTTAAAGGAGGTCCTGCTTCCGGCAGAATAATACATTGTTTTCAAATGCCTTTGAATGGCGATACTTTGTATTGTATGGACACACTGATGAACAAAGGGAAATTTCTTTATACAAAAGATTATTGGTTCGAATCCGAAATCAGTGATTATTTAGAAATGGATACTACAAGAAGTGTTCATAAGAAAAGTCGCAGTTCCAGACTGTTTACTGCTCAGTTTTACAATTTCTTCCAGCCTTCTCCTGTAAGACATACATCTATATTGGTTGGAAATAAACCTTTTACCGGTTGGTTCAATATCAATCTGAATTATGAGAAAAAAGCCAAAGAAGTAAAAGGAGGTGTTTATTTGGTGAAATCACTTTTAGCACAAATTACCAAAGAGGAATTTATAGAAATTGATTTGGACATAGATAAAAATTATCTGAAAGTTAACACTCATGATGCATTTGTTATACCTGCATCCAGGTTCTTTGTCTATTTAGACCATGGTCATTTTACAGGTTATTCGGGTATTAGAAATAAAAATGATAATTTCACCTATCAGTTAATTTATGAAGAGAATAAATTGTCATCTGATGTGTCTTTAGATAAATACACAAATTACAGTCGTAGTTCTTACAGAAGGTATTCGGAATTTGAGGAAGAAATTGATTTTTACAGAGGCTATGTTTATACAAGCTATGAGCATTACTCTTCAGTTGGTTTACATAAAAAGCAATCCCCGAGTATGATGTATGCAAAGGGAGAGAAAGAAGGCCAGTGGTATATGCCAATCGATGATTATATTTATACATTTACTTACCATAAGGGGAAGAGAAATGGTAAGAATTATACTTATTATACGACATCGTCAGACATGGACCAGAGTTATACATATTTAAATTCTGAGTACAACATGACAAATGATACAGTCAATGGTGAAGTATGGAATTTGAATATGTATGGTTTCCCGGATTATTACGGCAAATTTAATATGGGTGTTCCTGACGGTTATTTTTATTGGTACAAAGGCGATTCTACGAATGGGAATTATAAACAGCGTATGCATTTTAGCAAAGGAATTCTTGATGGACAATTAATAGAGAACCGCGATAGTGCAGGCTTAAAGATGACCATTGATTTCGATATTAAAGACAGTATGTACAAAGATGTGTTTAATATAAGATCATACAATACATATAGATCGACTTTGGAAGACACTAAAATTGTCAATAGCCGCTATGCCGATTACAAGTTGAAACCATCAACCGTATACTTTCCTGATGATTTCATTAGTTATATTTTTTCAACCAATTCATTTAAGCGGGGGTATTACCGTTACTACTATAAAAACGGGACACTCTTTTCGGAAGGTGAAAAGAAAGAAGAAGAGCCAAATGGTTTATGGAAGTTTTACAGAGAGAACGGTAAATCACTTTACAAAACAATCGAATTTCATGATACAATTATAAAATTGAGTTCAACTGACAGTTTCTTTGCGTATGCCTTTGTAAAAGCTTATTATGAAGATGGTAAATTGATGTATACAGGTTGGGCAACCGACAGATCCAGCAAATATTCATGTGAAAGTGAGACGGAGTTGCCTACCGAAGAAGATTATTATCTTGAATTTTATGATACCCTGGGTAAGCCTATGTCTATACAGGACAGTTGTTTTGTAATAGAATATCAGGTTAATGGCTATAAGCTGAAAGAAGGTAATATGGTCAATGGCAAAAAGACGGGAGTATGGATATATTACAACCGGTATGGATTGCCAACTGAAATTGGTCGGTATGTCAATGGAAAGAAAGAGGGAAGATGGCTTGTTGGGGATTTAAGTGGATTAAATCTAAGTGAGAATATTTGCTTTATGAGCAGCGAAGAATTTATGGCCTGGGTGATGATGTTTGGAGGTAATTTGAAACTCTCTGAAGTTTATTATGAAAATGGGGAGTATATCAGGGGAAGTTCTGTAGATACGGTCAAGCAGTAAAGACTAAAATAACTTAACAAGTGCCTCTAAATAATGCTTATCCATTTCATCGAAATGGTTGAAATGCTCACTGTCTATATCTAAAACGCCAATAACTTTATTGTCTCTGAAGAGTGGTACTACAATTTCTGAATTGCTAGCAGAAGAACAGGCAATATGTCCTTCAAACTCGTGCACATTCGGGACAATGATGGTTTCACCCCTTTGCCAGGATGTGCCACATACACCTTTGCCGTATTGTATTAATGTACAGGCAACAGGTCCTTGAAATGGCCCCAATTCTAATTGCTGCTTGTCATTCACCAAATAAAAACCACACCACCAGAAGTTAAAATACGTTTTAAGTAATGCAGAAATATTGGCTAAATTGGCTGTATCCGAACAATTGGGGTCTATTAGTCCCCGGGCAGAAATCAATACCTCTTTGTAGCGCTCTTCTTTGCTCAAATTGGTTATATCGGATAATGTTTCATGCATGGATTTTAAGAGAGAATTTCACTAAAAATAGAAAAGGGCTAGGAAATTAATCCTAACCCATTCTAAAAACTAAAACTATGAAAACACAATGCAAGTATAATATTAAATTATCATTTTCAAAACATAATTTTTATCAGTTATCTACAAGTGTTAATAAGCTCAATTAATGAATGTGGATAATGGTAAAATAAATCAGTATCAAATTGCCTGAAACCATTGTTATCATTCAGTATAAATTTGTTTTTATTGTGTAGTTTAATGTAAAAGTATCCCTCTATTTTCGTATTGACAAAAACAATAAAACAATTCTAAATTTGAGAAAAAGTTGAAAAATTAAACTTAGAGTTTAATTAGGGAAAATGTTAAATTTAAATTCAAGTCCTGAAAACAGAAAAAACTGTCTAAAAGGACTTGAATTTTTTAGATTTTATTCTTCAGAAAGAAACGGATATCTGTAATCCTTTACAGGTACCATTGTTTCTTTTATGGTGCGTGTGCTGGTCCATCTCAAAAGATTGGCTTTGCTACCGGCTTTGTCATTTGTGCCGCTGGCTCTGCTGCCTCCAAATGGTTGCTGACCAACAACAGCTCCTGTAGGCTTATCATTGATATAGAAATTGCCGGCTGCGTGTCTTAAATATTCGGTTGCTTGTGTAATCGCATATCTGTCCTGCGCAATAACAGCACCTGTCAGTGCATATTCGCTGGTTGTATTAACCAATTCAAGCGCATTTTCAAATTCATTCTCATTGTACACGTATATGGTTAATACTGGTCCAAATAATTCTTCGCACATGGTGACGTAATGCGCATCCATTGTAACAATAATGGTAGGTTCTATAAAGTATCCTTTAGTTTTATCAAAACCACCACCCACAATGATTTCTGCATTTGAATCACTTTTTGCATTAGTAATGTATGAAGCCAGTTTGTCAAATGATTTTTCATCTATTACGGCATTGACAAAATTTCTGAAATCTTCAGTTGGTCCAACTTTCATGGTTTTAACTTCAGCAACCAATTTGGTTTTAAGTTCTTCCCAAAGATTAGAAGGAATGTATGCACGAGAAGCTGCAGAACATTTTTGACCCTGGTATTCGAATGCACCGCGAGCTAATGCTGCAACTGCTGTGTCGACATCTGCGCTTTTATGTACCAAAACAAAATCTTTTCCTCCTGTTTCACCTACAATTCGAGGATAGGTTTTGTATTTGGCAATATTGGTACCAATGGCATTCCACATGTTTCTAAAGACGCCTGTTGAACCTGTAAAATGCAATCCTGCAAAATCAGGATGATTAAAGACGATATCACCTGTAACCGGTCCATCTGTATAAATCAGGTTAATGACACCTGCAGGCAAACCTGCTTCTATCAGAATTTCCATAATCACATTTGCAGAATATATCTGAGTAAATGCCGCTTTCCACACAACCACATTGCCCATCATGGCCATACTGGTTGGCAGGTTGCCAGCAATAGCAGTAAAGTTAAATGGGGTTACAGCAAAAGTAAATCCTTCCAGAGGACGATGCTCCAATCTGTTCCAGATGCCTTTGCTATTCGCACTTGGCTGGTCGCTGTATATTTCAGACATGTACTGAACATTGAATCTGAAAAAATCAATCAGTTCACATGCAGCATCAATTTCAGCCTGAAATGCATTTTTAGACTGAGCCAGCATAGTAGCGGCATTTAACTTGGCTCTGTAAGGACCTGCAATAAGATCGGCAGCTTTCAAAAAGATAGCGGCACGTTGTTCCCATGGCATGTTTTCCCATTGACTTTTAGCGGCAAGGGCGGCCTCTATGGCCTGATGTACATGTTCGGCTTCACCTTTGTGAAATGTGCCTATTTTGTGTTGTAAATCGTGTGGAGGAAAGATATCTTTGGTGTTACCTGTTCTTACTTCCTTTCCATTGATGTACATTGGAATATCTATGACTTTTGATCTGGCTTCCTTTAGTGCATTTTTCAATGCAGCTTTTTCTTTGCTTCCCGGTGCATAGTCGAGCACAGGTTCGTTGATGGCCATTGGCACTTTAAAAAATCCATTCATGTTATTCTGAATATTTAGAGGCGCAAAAATACAATTATTTTCGAGCAGAATGATGTGATTTTTGTTACTAAAACAAAACAGTAAAGAGTAAGTTTATTCCCTTGTAATAAAGCACTTGACTTCCACAATCCGGCAGTGACCTGCCTGGATTTAAAAATAGGAATAAAAATGAAGTCGGTAAGTATACCTTTTGAAATCAGAAAGTGATTGTTTCAGATCAATCGACCCAAAACTTTTTCTTTTCTTTTTTTCTGGCTGAGCCGCGGTCACCTGAACCACTTCTTGGACCTCTGGAATCTCTTGAACCACGTGATTCACCACCTCTTCCATAACGGTCGTTACGGCCTTTTCTTCCTTTACCACCGTTTGTACGGTCGGATGAAGCTTCAATTCTGATTGGACGACCTCTGAATTTTTTACCATTGAAAGCAGCTATAAATTCTTCAGCAATGTCATGGTCAACTTCAATAAAACTGTAAGAATCCATCAATTCGATTTTGCCGAGCTGTGCTTTTTTATGGCCTGTGGTATCCAGCAAAAATTCGAGGAAGGCAGCTTTATAAAATCCATCTTTTTCACCTAAGCTGATGAACAATCTGGTGTAATTGCCATTCGATCTTTGTCTGTCATTGGATGAGTTGAGGTCAGATGCCTTTTCGTAGTATTTCAGGAATCTGTTGAACTCAAGTGAAGCAACTCTTTGCAGAATCTCATCTTTACTCATATCTGCGAATTGTTCTTTCAGATATGGGAGATAATTTTCATAATCACCGTGAGAAATATCTGCATTATGCAGTCTTTCAATAAAGGCGTAAAATTGCTTTTCACATACTTCTCTGCCACTAGGAATTTCGAGCTTTTCAAATTTAGATTTTGTCAAATGCTCAATATCTCTCAGTCTGCCGGTTTCCCTGCTGTGCAATATACTCATGCAAACACCGGATTTACCTGCTCTGGCAGTTCTTCCGCTTCTGTGGGTATACACTTCAGGTTCATCTGGTAATGCATAATTGATAACGTGTGTGATGCTATCTACGTCGATTCCTCTGGCAGCTACGTCGGTTGCAATCAGTAAATTTAAAGTCTTTTCTCTGAATCTACCCATTACTTTGTCGCGCTGTTGCTGACTTAAGTCACCGTGCAAAGCATCAATTTCATAGCCTTCTTTCATTAATTTTTCAGCAATATCCTGAGCTTCCATTTTTGTACGGGTAAAGATGATACCATACATACCAGGATTGAAATCAATCAAACGTTTCAGTGTTTCATATTTATGAGAAGACTGACACTGGTAATAGACGTGACGGATGTTTTTAGCTGTTTCATTGGAATTCACCTTAATTTCAAAAGGTTTTTCCATGAAAGTTTCGGCAATTCTTCTTACCTCTTTTGGCATAGTTGCACTAAACAACCATGCAGCTTCACGTGAAGTGGCATGAGAAAGAATATGTTCAATATCCTCTCTGAAACCCATATTG